>JBEKRX010000133.1:0-3188 GCA_049518415.1 Verrucomicrobiota bacterium | reverse complement strand
ACGCGCCGTTCCTTAAGCTTCTGATGCCGGCCCAACCACACTTCGCCAAAACCGCCTTCGCCCAGCTTCTTTTCCAACACCCACTGCGTGTTGGGAACCAATTGGTCCACCGCCGGCCGCCAGCCCAGCACCGGCTCCTCGTCGGGCGAAGAGTGGCGCTGGGCCTTCTCCGTCGTGTCGGGCGGCCGCAGCGGACTCCGGCCCGCCTCCGCCACCTCGCAAATCTCCACCGGCTCCTCCACCCCCTTGAGCAGGTAGCGGCCGTGGCTCACCCAGCTCAGCGCGCCGACGCCGGCGATGTCTTCGCCCTTGAGCATCTGCCGGGCGCTGTCGAAGACGCCCCGCGTCATCAGGATTTGTCCGCCCTGGGCCAGCCCCATCACCCGCGAGCAGGTGTCCACCTGGATGCCGTGGACATCACGCTGGCCCGGAGCAATTTCCTCGATCACCACTTCGCCCATATGCAGGCCGAGGCGATCCTGCACCGCCACCGTCAGGCCCTGGTTGAACTGCCGCAGCCGCCCTTGCAGCAGGAGCGCGCACCTCACGGCCTCGGAGGGCATGGGAAACAGGATCAGAAAGGAATCGCCCGCCGTCTTGATCACCTCCGCCCCCGCGAAGTCCCGCAGGACTTGGCGGAACAGTTCATGGTGCTGCTGGAGCAGGGCCACGCCGGCACGGTCGCCCAGGGCTTGCTTGAGCGCAGTGGACCCCACCACGTCCGAAAACAGCAACGTGACCAGTCCGCGATCGTGCCCCAGAGGCTGCACACCTGCCGGAGCACGGCTTGGTGTGACAGGCTCAGCTTCCATGCCAGGCAGACCTTAACAGAACCTTGTTCACCGTTCGCAGTTCGCCATTCGCAGTTCGCGGCTCAGCTTCCATGCCAAGCAGACCTTAACCGAACCCTGGCGGCGTCAAAAGCGAAAAACCGCGCCAGGCGGGCATCAAACCGGTGACAGATGCATAAAACGCGCTGGCTTGCGGGCTGAAAGAGGTGTGTGCTCCCGGCGCTCGCCTGCTGGCTTTCGCCAAACTCCAGTGCGGGCTGAAAGCCCGCGATGTGACAGCCTGGGGTGAGGCGCGCCGCGCCGAGCCCCAGGTCATGGGCCGAACAAACCCCGCCGCCCTGCAAGGGCGGGACAAAGCGCTGCATCCGTCTGACGAAGTTGACCGTCTCATCGAATCAACTCCCACGGCACCCCTCACCCAGGCCGACCTTGAACGCCTGGACTTCAACTGGCAGGACTGCTTGGATTCCCTTTGCGCCCCGACCCCGTTCGGCTGCAACGACAACCAACTCTTGCTTCAAATCCCATAACCGCAAAAATCAACCGAAAGGAAACGAACCATCAATGAGCAACTCGGACCATCCAAACAAACCAAGCAAACCCAAGGAGCATCTATTCAGCCCCCATACCGACCAGTGCACTAGCGCCCGCGCAAAAACAAGTTCCGATTTTCTCCAACCCGGAGGGTTGGCAGACAGTAGCCGGTGGTCGTTCAGGGTAAAGGGGGAACGACCACCGGGCTCCCGATTCCGAATCGGGACTGGCGGTCGCACCCCGCAAGGGTGCCAGAGAATAATGTTGGAATTACGCCTCGCCTTCGGAACTTGTTTTTGCATGAACCCCCACCGAAGAAACCCAAGGAGCATCTATTCAGCCCCCACAACGACCTGTGCATTTACTGCCGCAAAGATCAATCGAACCTTGTTTTGCCAGGGTCGGCGATGAAATCAAGGCCGTCTATTTCTCCAGCCCCATTTTCTTGAGCAAAGCCATGAACCTCGGCTCCGAACGAAGATTCTGCCAATCCGGGGCAACTTTCAGACCACTCATCACGTCGGCTTGTGTCTCAACGGCTTTTTCCAACCAATCCAGAGCTTTCTCGTGATTCCCCAGACCATTGTAAACGAAAGCGATATCGTATTGGACTTCGTATCCCCGCTGCAAGAAACCCGTTAACTCATCGAGCACTTTGCCAGCGTCATTCACTCTACCGGAAATCCCATAGGCATAACCGAGGCCCGCAAGCCCCAAAGGAACGTCCCCAACTGATGCCCTTAGCGTCTGGAACTCCGTGATGGCTTCGCTGTACATCCGTTTCGTTAAATAGGCACTGCCAAGGTTGACCTGGGC
Source organism: Verrucomicrobiota bacterium (assembly GCA_049518415.1). GTDB lineage: Bacteria > Verrucomicrobiota > Verrucomicrobiia > Limisphaerales > UBA8199 > CAVQND01. Next base: position 1,047 of record JBEKRX010000133.1, on the reverse strand, counting down.
CGGGCGGAAGTTTGGATTCATATCGAGTACTGTACGGTACATAGCGATGGCTTGGTCATAGTGCCCCTGGAAATACTGGCTTAAACCCACATTCACGTTTATGATGGGCGAGAGTGGATCAAGCTCTTGCGCCCGTTGAATCTCGCGGCTCGCTTCATCAAACCGCCCCAAATCCCGCAGAAGTATCGAATACCAGTGGTGCGCGGTCGCGTAATTCGGAGCAAGTTCGATGGCTTGTCTGTATTCCGCTTCGGCTCCCTGCCAATCCCACTCCATCTGTCTGATATTGGCCAAAGCCGCGTGCGCTTCACCCAGCGTATCGTCCAGTTTTAGCGCCGTGAGCGCGGCGGCGCGCGCCTTGGGTGTGACTTCTTTGGTGGGAACACCTGCGTGGTCAGGCAGCACGACATAACAGTCGGCCAAACCCACATGCGCCAGCGCGTAGTTTGGGTCTTTAACCAAGGCTTGCTCAAAATAGTCCAGTGCTTTCTTCAAGCCGTCCCCGGTGCGCTGGTTCCAGAAGGAACGGCCCAGCAAATACAGCCGGTGCGCCTCTGGATTCTCCGTCCCTTTCTTCTCAAGCTGCTGCCGTTCGCCGGGAAGCAACTGGACTCGCATGGCGGCGACCACCTGCTGCGCGATCTCGCTCCGCAACGCCAGAAGATCGCTCATCTCCCGGTCGTAGTTGGTGGCCCAGAGATGGAAGCCATCGGCGACACTGATAAGCTGCGCGGTGATGCGCAGTTTATTGCCCGATTGGCTCACGCTCCCCTCCAGGACGGTGGCGACATGGAGTTGCTGGCCAATCTTCTGAATATCGTCGGTCTTGCCCTTAAAGACGAAACAGGAAGTCCGGGCGGGCACGCGCAATCCCCGCACCTGCGTCAAAGCTGTGCATAGGTCTTCGGTGATTCCGTCGCTCAGATACTCGTTGTCCTTGTCGGAGCTCATGTTCACAAACGGCAGCACGGCGATGGATTTCTGGTCAGGGGCGGGCGATGCGCTCGACCCGGCTGGCGAAGTCGAAGCACTCGGCGAACTCGCAAC
>JBEKRX010000132.1:0-3458 GCA_049518415.1 Verrucomicrobiota bacterium | reverse complement strand
GAGCAATGGGAGTGGCTTGTGGAGGACAAAAACACCCTGGTCTTGAGCCGAAAAATCAAGAAAACACCCAGGAAATTCCGTGGCGCTTAGCTTGACGCGTATGCGCCTTGGCGGGACGGGCCTTGCCCTGGGCTACTATCTTGCTGCCCCTTCGGGGCAGAAGGATGCCGCGCTCCGCGCGGGCGAAGTGGAGTTGGCAGCAGTGTCGGCATGCGCCCACCCAAAACCACACGTAAGGAATTCTGTTGCGCCGCCAAAGGCATTTCCCTAAAACAAGCCCGGATGTCCATCATGACAAAAGGCTTGGATTCGCGTTCGAGAGGGTCCTTCGACCTGGCGCAGTTTCTGGCCACGCGCACGGCGGCGGTCAACCGGGCGCTGGATTCATATCTGCCTCCGGCCAACACCCGGCCGGCCACGATTCACCGGGCGATGCGCTACTCGTTGTTTGCCGGCGGCAAGCGGATGCGGCCCGCCTTGTGCCTGGCCGCCGCGGCCGCCTGCGGGGGCCAGGAAGCCCACGCCCTGCCGCTGGCCTGCGCCGTCGAGTGCATCCACACTTACTCGCTCATCCATGACGACCTGCCCGCCATGGATAACGATGATTACCGGCGAGGCAAGCTGACCAACCATAGGGTGTTTGGCGAAGCCATCGCCGTGCTGGCCGGGGACGCGCTCCTGACGCAGGCCTTTGAAGTAGCCGCCCAGTGCCGGAGCCGGCCGCGGTATTCCCACCAAGAGATCATCCTCGAACTGGCCCACGCCGCCGGGTCGCAGCAATTGATTGCGGGCCAGGTGGCCGACCTCGAGGCCCAGGGCAGGAAGCTCGCCGCCCGGCAGGTCCGCTACATTCACGAGCGCAAGACCTCCGCCCTGCTCTGCTGCTCGGTCCGCCTGGGCGGGATGAGCGCCAACTGCACCCCCGCCCAACTCGAGGCCCTGACCGATTTCGGTTACCACGTCGGCCTCGCCTTCCAGGTCATCGATGACATCCTCGACGTGACCCAGACCAGAGAAAAGCTCGGCAAGACCGCCGGCAAGGACTCCCAGGCCCAAAAGGCCACCTACCCTTCGATTGTCGGGTTGGAAAAGTCCCGCCAGATCGCCCAGGACCTGACGCAGCGAGCCTTTGCCGCGCTCAAGCCCTTTCGCGGCCAGGCCGCGGCCCTGGCGGCCCTGGCCCAGTTCCTCTTGCAGCGCGACCGGTAGGCGGAGGCTAAGGGCTCGTGCAAGAATAAACTCCGAGATCTGGCTGCTTGGGCTGGAGCGTGAAGCGTGAGAGCGTGAAGCGTGACAAGTGCTCCGGTGCCCTCAGGCCCTATCCCGATTCGGAATCAGGACTTTTAGGTCAATTGAGCATTGAGGGTTGAAAAACGATCGTTGGTTATTGAAGAACGCCCACGGATGACGCCGAATGAACTTTCGGACTGCGGACTCAATGACCGATAAGCAATACTCAATTCTCAATTCTCAATGAATCCCGATTCCGAATCCCGATTCCGAATCGGGATTCCAGAGGTGGTCTGAGGCGCAGCCTCGCTAAATCCCGGAATTTATTTTTGCACGAGCCCCAAGTGGGCCATTTCAACAGTTGCGTTCTCCTCATGGCGTCCCGCCTGGGGTCTCACGTGCTGCGGCACAAGCTTCCGGCTTCGGCGCTCCGGTGCCCGCTCACCCTGGCGGCGAGTAGTAGGCATCCACCTTGGCCATGACGTCTTTGTAGCCGATGTCCACCTCGTAGATGAGCTTGAACTGTTCGAGGGCCTGGTCTTTCTGGTCCATGCCCTCGAAGACGCAGCCGAGGTTGTAAATCAGCTCTTTTTTCTCATCATCGAAGGCCGGTTTTTCCTTGAGGGCACTTTGGAGGGTGCGGGCCGCCAGGTCGTACATCTTCCGCTTGGCGAAGCATTGGGCGAGATAATTCATCGCCGCAATCCGCTTGTGCGGGTTGTTCTGGGCCCTTTGAAACTCCTGGATGGCCTCGCCGATCTTGCCCGCCCGGAAGTAAAGCTCGCCCAGTTCGAGGCGGAAGGCCAGGTCGGTGGGGAACCGCTCGACGCGCTTCTGGCACTCGGCCAACTGGTAGGCCTCTTTCTCGGCCTGGAGGCTGGCCGCCTGCTCGGCATAATCGGGCGCGGTGGAGTCAAGCTGCGAAATCTGGTGATCGTACTTGCGGACAACCGTCTCCGCGATGGCGCAGTCCAGCGACGCGTCGCTGCCGATATCCGACTTCTTGATCCGCTCGTAGTAGTTCAGGGCGAGGTCAAACTGTTTTTTCTGCGTGTAGAGGTCGGCCAGGGAACGGAGCAGCTTGAGGTTGCGCGGTTCGTTGGGCAGCCGCGCCTCGTATTCCCGAATCAGCCGTGCGGCGACATCTTCGGTCTTGACCTGCCGGTTCTCTTGCTCCAGGGAGATGGCCTCTTGTTCGTTCTTCAAAATGTCGCGATAGGAGCCGCTGCCGTCGGCCAGGGCTTCGTAGCCGCCTTCGTCCAGGGTCTTGCGCGCCGACAGGTCCTTGAGGGCCTGCGTCAGTTCGGCGTCGTTGGGGGAAAGGCGGCACAATTCGAGCAGGATTCGTTCCGCCCGCTGCGCCTCGCCGATTTCGGCCAGGGCGTTGGCGAACTTGATGGCCACGTCCTTGTCGCGGGGGGAGTGCCTGGCCAGCAGGTCGAGGGAGAGCACGGCCGTGCGCGGCATTTGCAGGGCGGTGGCGGCTTCCACAATCAGCCTGTGCGCCGCCGAACTGTTGGGGTCGCCGTTGAGGATTTGCTCGGCGATTTGCAGCGCCTCGGCCGGGTCTTTGTGCAAGGCCAGTTGCCCCTTGGCCACCATGGGCGAGGAACTGGCCCGGCTGAGCATCTTCTTGAAAAAGCCGCCCCGGCTGCCCGCCCGCCGCAACTGGGCGACCCGGAGGGCCTTGCGGCATTCAAAAAAAGCCGGCTCCCTGGCCAGCACCTGGTTGAACAGGTCAATCGCGTAGCCGAGGTTCTCGCGCACCGACGCCTCCTGGCCTTTGGTATAAAGCGCCCGCACCTCGCGCGGAAGATCCTGCAGAGATTTTTCTGCCATACCCCAGTGTAGTCACAGCCCCAGCAAGAATGCCACACAAAATCGCTTTGCACCCCTGCCCCTGGACCGCGGGTAGTGGGGCAGGCGTCCCGCCTGCCATGAGAGCGTCTCGCCCTTGAAACCAACGCGGGCGAGACGCCCGCGCCGGCAGGCGGGACGCCTGCCCCACTGCCGCTGCCGCCCGGTTCATGGCTCCTATGCGCGTCCGGTTTCGGAGGTGGGAGCTGCCCCTGAACCGCTGGTGATTCGGGCCGGCCTGGCGCGCCGGCTAGAGCGTTTTAAATAAAACTGTAGCCAGAATCCGGCGGCTGTGGCATACTGGGTTCATGCGAACACTATCGCTGGACTTGCGTGAACGAATCCTGGCCTCTTACGACCACCAGGAGGGC
>JBEKRX010000131.1:0-3808 GCA_049518415.1 Verrucomicrobiota bacterium | reverse complement strand
GAGGGGGTGGAGGAAACGTTCGGCATGGCCTGGCGGTTGTTTGCCACGATGCTCGAAAGAGCAGAAACAACGGAAGCCGTCGGCCTAAACTGGGCGCGCCTCCACTCCACTCGACCCCGTTTGCTCCCTGGACCCTCGACCCCAACCGAATAGATGAATAGCCTGCCGTTCACCATCAGGGGAGTGTACACGCAGCTCGTTGACCTGGAAGGGCTCGCCAGGGTGGATGGGACCGAACTGGTCCTCGAGTTTAGAACGTCGGCTCTGCGGGGCATCATTAAGTCGCAGCCCAAAGAACTGCGTGTCTCCGTGAGCGATCTGGAGGAAGTCACCTTCAAACGCGTTTTTCTCAGCGGCGCGCTCAACCTCCGGGCTCGCCGGATGGGCACTTTCGCCTCCATTCCCGGCAGCGTGGGCAGTGAGCTGCGGCTGCGGTGCAAGCGCGCCTACTGGGGCGCAGCCCAGGAATTGGCTTCCCACCTGGGCCTGCGCCTGGTGGAGCAACAGTTGCGCAGCATGATTGACCAAACCGGCCGGCCGACCGAACTGCCGCCGCCCCGGAAATGAGGCGCGCCCCTTTCGGATAACCATTGCGCGGCCAGCGCCATGGACGTATAAGAGCGCAAAGATCACTGCTTATGCACGAGCCCGCCCACCCCCTCTCCCGCCGCACTTTCCTCCAGCGCAGCACCCTGGCCCTCGGCGCTTTCAACCTGCTTCCCTCCCGTGTGCTCGGCGTGGCCGGCTCACCCGGGGCCAATGCCCGTTTCGTGGTGGCGCACATCGGCGTCGGCGGCATGGGGATGACCCACCTCTTCAATATGCTGCGCTTCCAGGAGGACGGCAAAGTCCGCGTCGCCGCGGTCTGCGACGTGGACGACAACCGCCTGGAAGCGGCGGTGAACAACGCGGGCCCGGGGGTGAGGCCTTATCGTGATTACCGTTACCTCCTCGAGCGAAAGGACATCGATGCCGTGCTGATCGCCACGCCCGACCACTGGCACGCGGTCCAGACCGTCCACGCCTGTGAGAGCGGCAAACATGTCTATGTCGAAAAGCCGGCCTCGGTGACGGTGCGCGAGGGCCAGGCGATGGTGGCCGCCGCCCGCGCCAACAAGGTGGCCGTGCAGGTCGGCGCCCAGGCGCGCACCGCCAAAGGCGCCTGGCAGACCTGCCGCGCGCTGCGCAACGGCATCGTGGGCAAAGTCAGCCGGGTCTCCTGCTGGCATTACGCCAACCCCGTGGATGACAAACCGGTGCCCGACAGCCCGCCGCCCGAAGGCTTGGACTGGGACCTGTGGCTGGGGCCGCTCCGGTGGCGTCCCCACAACCAACGTTACCAACCGGCCAACTTCCGCTGGCTGCTCGAATCGGGCGGCGGACAGATCCGCGACCGGGGCGCGCACCAGTTCAGCACCATCCTCTGGTGCATGAACGCCGACCACCAGACCTCTTTTACGGTCGAAGCCACCGGTCGCGCGCCGACCAGGGGCCTTTGGGACTGCCCGATCGACATGAATGTGGTCTATCAGTTCAAGCACCCGGACTGGACCCTGGAATGGGGCCAACCGGGAAATAAAGTCGGCCAGACCGAATTCGGCAACGTTTTTTGGGGCGACCACGGCCACCTGATCCTGGAATGGGAAGGCGGCTACCGGCCCGCCAACCCGGAAGCCATCAACTTCAAGCTCCCCCCGGGCGGACAGGAGGTCTATCGCACGGACGAATACGAGGACTTCAACCTGAACCACAAGGCCGACTGGTTTAAGTCCATTCGGGAAGGGCACCTGCGGCCGGCGGTGGATATCGAAATCGGCCACCGCACCGCCACCCTTTGCAACCTGGGCAACCTCGCCTATATCCTCGGCCGCAAACTCGCTTGGGACGGCCAGAAGCAAGAGGTCCTGAGCGACCCCGAGGCCAACCGCTTCCTGGGCCGGCCGCAGAGATATCCCTATGTGCTGTGAGAATCCCAATCCTAATCCTAATCTTAATCCTACTCTGAGGGCCGGTCGCAGAGGTATCCCTATGTCCTGTGAGCACCTTATGACGGCGCAACCATCCACCCCGAGCTCCGTCGCGGAGCTCATTACTCGCATCCAGAACCCGGACGACGCCGTGAGCGGTCCGGCCTGGCAGGGCGCCCAAACCTATGGCGCCGCCGCCATCAAACCGCTGGCGGACGTGCTGGCCAACGCGGACCTCGAAGTCGCCCGCAAGGCCCAGCGCGCCCTCTGCAAAATCACGCGCCACGCTGGCCGCCCCGGCGCCGGCCAAGAAGCCAAAGCTGCTGAGACCGCCCTGATCGCGCTGCTCCGGCACGAAAAGGCGACCGTTCGCCGCGAGGCGCTCTGGCTGCTTTCGGAAATCGGCAGCGACCGGGCTGTAAGGCCTATGGCTGCCCTCCTGACCGATGAACCAGCCCGCGAGGACGCCCGCTGTGCGCTCACGCGCCTGCCGGGCACGAGGGCCACCGCCGCCCTGAGGGCCGCCTTCCGCGCCGCGCCCGAGGAATTCAAGTACGCCCTGGCCGACTCCCTGCGAAAGCGCGGCCTCCAGGTCGAGGGTTACCCCAGCCAAAAGCTCATCCCCTCGCGGCCGACCACGGTCAAGCCCATTCCGCCCAAAGAGAAGTGAACGGCGCCCGGGAGCGCAGGCCTCCTCCCAGCCTGCGGGCATGTGAGCTCTTACTGGGCCGTTTCTCAATGGCCAATGAAGCTAACCGGTGCGCCATCACCGGAGTAACGATGCCCCCTGGCCACATTGCCCTGCTAGTGCTTGATTGCCGGAATAAGCGATGTACTGTCCGTGTTATTGGATGGGCCGCGTTTCCGGCCCGAAGGGCCGGTAGAGCCCAGCCCAGGGCTGAGGTCCCGCTTGGCGGGACCGATGCCCTGGGAAGCCGTTTACAAAGCCAAGCGCGCCCTGAAGGGGCGCCAAAACCTGGGTCCTGGCGGCCTGTTAGGCCGCGACGCGGACCGCCAACGGCGACGCATTCCATCGCTTATCATTGCAGTCTGACACGAGCTACATTGGTCCCATTGGCTACATTGCCCCCATTGGCCATTTTTTCGCAAAAATAGGCCCCAGCAAAAAGCCCAAAACCTGAAACAAATAGACTCGACCGGGGGCGAGTCACTCGGCCTGCTAAGGAGCCGCCCATTCCAAAGGCCGCTCTTTTTTCCTGTCGCATTTTATCGGGATTCATGGTTTAGTTCTATTGCACGATGCGATGTGGGGCTGTAACTCGGTTTTTGACGGGGGTGCTGTTCCTGGCCTTCTGCCTGGGGTGGTTCTGGAAACAGCCGCCAGTTGCAACCTCAGCGCCTCCTTCCGCCCCATTGCTTGCTGAGCCGGAACCGCCCAGGCCCTCACCTTCCGCGCTCTCGAGCCTGCCCGGAACCACGCCCACGCCTCAACGCCCTTACCGCCTGAGCAACACGTCCCAGCCGCTCGGCCAATTGGTGCGCAATCCCAATGCCATCCTGCTCGAAAACGCCCTCCTGGACACCACCCAGCCTGCCAACCTGCCCATCCCCGCCTCCCTGCGCGCCCAGGGCGACCCCGGGGCCTACCTGGTCCAAGCCCGCGGCCCGCTGGACGAGAGCTTTCGCGCCCTGCTCCGGCAGGCCGGGGCCCGCATGGTCTGTTACATCCCCAACAACGCCTGCCTGGTGCGCGCCTCCCAGGCCGTGGCCCGGCAGTTGGCGGCCGCGCCCCAGACCCAGGCGGTGCTGCCCTACGAACCCTACTACAAGCTCAAGCCGTGGCTGTTGCAAGCGGCCCTCGACCAAGTGCCCTTGCCGGG
>JBEKRX010000130.1:0-4775 GCA_049518415.1 Verrucomicrobiota bacterium | reverse complement strand
ATCGATGAGATTGGCGAAAAGGCAGCCCGGGCCGTTCCCATACGGGAGCGGTTGGGAAATCCAGAAGTGGACCCCGTAAGGAGCAGGGCCCGCGCCTGAATTCCACTCCACGAGGGGACGCGCCAGCGAAACATCCGCCGGCTTGATCCAGGCCTCGACAGTGAAGCCCGACCCGAGGCCAACATTCAAGCTCGAACTGGCCGGGACCTTCACGTAGGCATCCGTCCCGTTGAAGACAAACCCCTGCCCAACTTCTCCCGCGGCGAAGGCCAAGGCCCCCTGCGCCTGCGCATTGTTGCCTCCCTCATCGTCGAGCGTATTGCCTTCCCCGCGCCACCAGCCCAGCAGGCCGGAAGGCGTGCCGACGCAAGGCGGAGGCGGATTGACGGTCAGAACGGCGTTCGCGCTGGTGACGCTTCCGACCGAGTTGGAAACGATGACCGCATAGGCGCCCGCATCCCCAAGCTGGACATGCGTCAGCACCAGCGAACTGCCGGTCGCGCCAGGGATATTGTTGGTGTTCAGTTGCCATTGATAGGTCAGCGGCGGCGTGCCGCTGGCGGTGACGCTCAAGGTCACGGTCGTGCCGACGAGCACCGTCTGGCTCTGCGGTTGAATTGCAATCACCGGGGCTAGGCCGCACTTCCCCGATCTCCCGGCGGCGGCGATGGCCTGAATCTCGGCGGCTGAAAGGGCGCGGCCATAGATGCTCACTTCATCCATCTGGCCTGCGAAGCGCATGCCCGCGCCGGCATCGTGCGCCCGCAACCCAAAATACAAGTCGCCGATCGTCCGGGGCGTAAAAATGCCAAGCCCGGCTTGGGCGACAACCGAGCCGTTCAAATACAGCACCGCAACGCCGCTGGTCTTGTCATACGTAACGGCCAGGTGCTGGAAGTAGCTGGTGTTGAGCACCCCGGGCGGAGAATTGATGAGGTGCAGGACGAGACCGGTGTCCTTCAGGCCGGCCGTAAACGATCCCGGCCCGGCCCCACCGCCGGAGACCGGCACGGAGATATTCAGCAGCGTGCCAAACGATCCGTCGTTCCATTCGAGGATGGGCCGTTCGGTCGAGAGGTCTGCCGGCTTAATCCAAGCCTCGATGGTCATGCCGGCGCCGGTGCCGACATCGAGCGCGGGCGAGGCCGGCACGCGCACGTCCGCATCGGTCCCGTTAAAACTGAAGGCCTGGCCGACTTCACCGGTCAGGAAAGTCACTCCCCCTTCCAGGAGGCCGTTGTTCGCGCCGGTGCTGTCGGCGGCATTGCCCTCGCCGGCCCACCAGCCCACCAGGCCCGCAGGGACAGGGGCACAGTTTGTCTGGGCGGAGATATGGTTGCTGGTGAAAAGAGCGGCTATACTCACTATGGCCGCCAGGAAAACTCTCAGCGAAATTCTCATATTGGACCTCCAATCCGGCATTTAGGGGGAAACACGCTCGAATGTCATAAAAAAAGGGAAAAAACAGCAAATTCGGTTTCCGGCTCGCGAGCCTTCACGGCGCGATAAAGACCTGCCCGCCCCGGTTGGAACCCAGGAAGTAACCGGCGCCGACGCCGCGATTCTGCAACACCACTCCGTTAAAGGGAATGGATTTCAAGCCTACCGGATCCACTACGCTGCCCTTGAATGAGCCTGTCGAGGGCAAGAAGGTCAAGCTCAGCCGGTTACTGCTGTGGTTGGTGACCCGATTGTTGACGTTGAGGGTGAATTGATTGGTGATGCCCTCGGCCAAATTACCGCCCGTCAGCGCCAGCGTCAGGCTGGTTTCCCCAAGCACGTTGGTTCCACGGCCCGGCGGAGAGTAAACTGAACCGGACGCTGTTGTCTGGATCAGGAAGCCGGCGGGGTAATATCTTGCCTTTGAGGTGGTCGGCTTAATCCAGATGACATCCCCCTTGAAGTCGTCCTTGGGTCCCGGAGGGAAGCTGAGCCAACCCAGGATCAGCCCTTGGCCGCTGTAAAGCGGCGCATAGAGGGGCCATTGCCCGTTCTTGGAGACTGGCACCGCCTGGCTCAAGGGAGTTCCATCGGCCAGAGACGCCGTCAGGCGAATGTTCCCGGCCCCGTCCACAGTCAGGGTGCCGTAGCTGTCTCCTGTGGGTCCAGCCGTGGAGTTGGTGCCCGGGATAATGAGGGTGTATCGGCCCGCCTGTGGCGCAAGGCTGGTTCGGCCGTCGAAGACAGCGCGATCGGCGGCAAGTTCGGCAGCCCAGAGGCCAGCGGTGACCAAACCAGTAAGACGATCAGTGCCCTGGGTGAGATCGATTAGCAATTGCAGGCTCACCACGCTTAGATCCTGGCGGAGGATCGAGACGTAGGACACGCCGTCGGAGTCAAATTGGCCGCTGAGTGGATACCGGGCGCCAGCGAGTCGCAAACTGCCGGTGTATTTGCCCTTGGGTGTCACCGTGATCGTAAAGAAACCGGCACTGGCCGGGGTTACGCCATTCGTATCGTAAAACAATCCGTTGTAGGTGCCCGCAACCTCAGCAAACAGGCCCAGCACGAAACGAGCGTTGTTGGTCGCTGAGGGGGTGCCAACCATGTTGACTGAGAAGACCTGGAAAAGGTTGGTACCGAAGGACACAGTCACCGGTGCGGTCCACGCAGACCAGGCATTTGTGGTCGTAGCCAACTGCCAGCCCGCGCCGTTGAGCTGATAGTACACTTGAGCCAGCCCCAGCGGGCCCTTGGCGGTCCCCTTGACCATGGTTGCGGCCGTTGCGAGGTAAGCATTGTTCGCGGGACTGACAATCCTCACGGTCGGCTTGCCGGCGCCAGAAGGATCGATGACTGTGAGCACAGCGCCAGTGCTAAGGGCCGAGCCTGCCGGGTTTGTAGCGACGAGCGTATAGGTCCCGCTGTTGGCGGGCGTTGCGTTGCTGATCACCAGTGTGCTTGAGGTTGCGCCGAAGAGATTCCCGCCATCCTTCAAATTGTCGCTGTCCAGTTGCCATTGATAGCTCAAAGGTGGCGTCCCGCGGGCCAACGCGGTGAAACTCACGGTCCCACCAACAGGCACTATCGCGCCTTGAGGCTGCGCCAGGAGGGTAGGTGGCAAGGGACACTTGCCCGAGCTGCCCGCGTTATAAATCGCCTGAATCTGAGAGGCGGAAAGGGCGCGATTGTAGAGGGAAACTTCATCCATCTGGCCGACATATAAGGCGCTCCCCGGGCCTGCAACCCGCGCGCCCAGATAAAAATCAGTGGCGGTTTGGGGCGCCAGAGTGCCAAGGTCCTGCTGCGCGACGGCCGAGCCGTTCAAGTAAAACACCGCCAGACCGCTCGCTTTGACATAGGTCAGGGCGACATGCTGCCAAGCGTTGCTCGTGAGCAGCCCGGCAGCCGAGGGGAACCAGTGAGTTCCGCCGGTGGTATCGATCAGATTGGCGAAAAGGCACCCCGGGCCGTTCCCATACGGGAGCGGTTGGGAAATCCAGAAGTGGACCCCGTAAGGAGCAAAGCCCGCGCCTGAATTCCACTCCACGAGGGGACGCGGCAGCGAAAGATCCGCCGGATTAATCCAGGCCTCAATCGTGAAGCCCGCCCCGAGGCCAACATTCAAACTCGAATTGGCCGGGACCTTCACGTAGGCATCCGTCCCGTTGAAGACGAATCCCTGGCCCACTTCGGCCTCGGCAAAAGACAGACCTCCCTTGCTCAACCCGGTATTGCCTCCGGCGTCGTCGAGCGTATTGCCGGTCAGCACCGCGTTGGCGCTGGTGGCGGTGCCGGCGCTGTTGGAAACAACAACCGCATAGGCGCCCGCATCCCCAAGCTGCACATGCGTCAGCACCAGCGAACTGCCGGTCGCGCCAGGGATGTTGTTGGAGTTCAGTTGCCATTGATAGGTCAGGGGCGGCGTGCCGCTGGCGGTCACGCTGAAGGTCGCCGTAGTCCCAAGGACCACCGCCTGGTCCTGCGGCTGGCTGACAATGACCGGCGCCAAGCTGCATTTCCCTGAGACGCTGGCAGAGTAGATGGCTTGAATCTCGGCGGTTGAGAGCGCGCGATTATAGAGGCTCACTTCGTCCATCTGCCCGACCCATCGATACACAATGGCCAAGCTCGAAGGTCGGTACCCCAGGTAAAGGTCGCTGGAGGTTTGCGGCGTGAAGCTGCCGAGGTTCGCCTGGGCGACTGCCGACCCGTTCAGGTATATCACCGCCAGACCGGTCGCCTTCACATAGGTCAGGGCGACATGCTGGAAGGCACTGGTGGTGAGCAGGTTGCCCGCGGAAGAAAAAGGGTGTGAGACACCGGCTGTATCGACGAGATTGGCGTAAAGACAGCCGGGGCCGGTCCCCCCCCACGGCGACGGCTGCGAGGTCCAGAAATGCACGCCGTAAGGAACGAAGCCCGTGACCGAGTTCCACTCCACAATCGGTCGCAGCGCCGAGAGGTCTGCCGGCTTAATCCACGCCTCAATCGTAAAGCCCGCCCCGAGTCCGACGTCAAGGCTCGGGTTGGCCGTGACTCTCACATCCGCATCGTCCCCGTTGAAATTGAAGGCCTGGCCCACTTCACCAGTCACGAAAGTCATCCCCCCTTCCAAGAGCCCGTTGTTCGCGCCGGTGCTGTCGTTGGCATTGCCTTCGCCGGCCCACCAGCCGACCAGGCCGGAAGGCGTGGGGGCGCAAGGCGGAGGCGGATTCACGGTCAGCACCGCGTTGGCGCTGGTGGCGGTGCCGGCGCTGTTGGAAACAACAACCGCATAGGCGCCCGCATCCCCAAGCTGCACATGCGTCAGCACCAGCGAACTGCCGGTCGCG
>JBEKRX010000129.1:0-4461 GCA_049518415.1 Verrucomicrobiota bacterium | reverse complement strand
AGAGGGGGTGGAGGAAACGTTCGGCATGGCCTGGCGGTTGTTTGCCACGATGCTCGAAAGAGCAGAAACAACGGAAGCCGTCGGCCTAAACTGGGCGCGCCTCCACTCCACTCGACCCCGTGTGCGGGCAGGCTTGGGCGATCTCAACCCTTCTTAACGGTTTGCCGCGTGCGCCCGCGGGCTTGGAGGATTCCTGAACGCGCCCCGCCCCCGACCACTCCTTTGGCTTTGGCCGTTCAAGCTATTCCGAGGTCGCGGTGGGGATTCCCGACCATTTTTCTTGGATCGACGATTCGGTCGAAATCCCGGGCCTTGACGAACCCGCCTTTCAAGGCGGCGTCACGCAACGTGGTGTTCTGGTCCAGGGCAAGGTGGGCAATGGCAGAGGCCTTGTCATAACCAATGACCGGGGCGAGCGCGGTCACCAGCATGAGCGACTGGCGGAGGAATTTGGCAATCTGGGTCCGGTCGAGGGTGATTCCTTCGATGCCATACTGCCGGAAGGTGAGGGCGGCATCACCCAGGATACGAGCCATGTGCAGCACGTTATAGACAATGATGGGACGCATGGCGTTGAGTTCAAAGTTGCCCTGGGAGCCGGCGAAGGCGACGGCATTGTCTTCACCGATGACCTGGATACAGACCATGAGCATGGCTTCCTGCTGGGTGGGGTTGACTTTGCCGGGCATGATCGAACTGCCCGGCTCATGGCTGGGCAGCATGAGTTCGTGCAGGCCGGAGCGCGGTCCCGAGCCAAGCCAGCGGAGGTCATTGGCGATCTTCATCAGTGCCACGGCCAAGGCACGCACGGCGGCGCTGGCAGCGACCATGGGGTCGAGGGAGGCCTGGGCGGCGAATTTGTTCGGAGCGGTGAGAAACGGATGACCAGTCAGGCGGGCGATCTCAGCGGCCACCTTTTCGGCGAAGCCTGGCGGGGTGTTGATGCCGGTGCCAACCGCAGTGCCGCCGATCGCCAGGGGGTAGAGGCCGTGGCGGGATTGCTCGACCAGAGCCAGGGCAGCCTGGAGTTGCGCGGCATAGCCGGACCACTCTTGCCCGACCGTCAACGGGGTCGCGTCCTGGAGGTGAGTGCGTCCGAGCTTAACGACATCGACCCAATCGCGGGCTTTGTCGCTGATGGCTTGGGCCAGGGCAGCGACCCTGGGCATGAGGCGGTCGGTAAACTCGAGCACGGTGGCGATGTGCATCGCGGTCGGAAAGGTGTCGTTAGACGACTGGCTCATGTTGACGTCGTCGTTGGGGTGAATGGGTTTTTTGCTGCCCAGGCTGCCGCCGGCGAGCTGGATGGCACGGTTGCTGATGACTTCGTTGACATTCATGTTGGACTGGGTGCCTGAGCCGGACTGCCAAACATAGAGCGGGAACTCGCTGTCGAGTTTGCCCGCGATAACCTCATCGGCCACGCGGGCGATCAGTTCCGCTTTCCAGTCTGGCAGCTTTCCGAGGGCGGCGTTTGCCAGGGCAGCGGCCTTCTTCACATAACCGTAAGCGTGATAGACCGGCTTGGGCATCTGGTCGTGGCCGATGGAAAAATGTGTCAGCGAGCGCTGGGTCTGGGCGCCCCAGTAATGCTCGGCGGGGACGTCGATTTCCCCCATCGAGTCGCTCTCTTTGCGCTTGCCGGTCGCTCTCGTGCCGATCGGCAACGGGACGAGCTTGGGTTGCGGCGGTTGGTGTTTTCGCTGGGTAACAATGTTTGTTGGCATTTGGTAATCTAATCCTAATCTTAATCCTAATCTTAATCTTAATCTCCCTCCTGCAACCGCCGGTCAGAATTGGCTTTGATTAACCCCACGCGCATCGAAACAATTCTCCGTCGCCGCTCCTTCCCGGAGGCGACCACACCCAACTCACACCCGTCCCGCCCTGCGGGACCAGAGATTCCTGATAAACCTCCAGTTTCCCATGGTCGAAGAGCCGATTCATTCGGATTGAGATTACGAGCAAGATTAGGAGCAAGCATTAAGATAAAGAACCAGAAAAGCCACCAAAAAAGTGCAATGCCCCCTTTGTTTCTGCTGCGCGCCTCCCGCCTTGGGCCTTCCCGTCCGCTCACCACTGGCTTGGGCTGGTGTCCGCTGGGCTGAGCCAGGCGGGTTCGCGGTTGGCGGGGGGCTGGTCCAGAAAGAGCAACTGCTGGTGGCCGGGTTGGCCGACCAGGGCAATGGGGCGTCCGGGGAACAGCGCCAGCAATTGCTCATCGGTGATGAACTTGACCGGCCTGGCTTTGGGGGCGGCGGCGGAAACGCCCGCCGCCGGCGATTCGGCAACCGAGACCGGCCGGGCCTCAGGCAGAGGCGGCCACGCGAAGAAGACCCCGGCCGCAAAGGCCAACGGCAGGGACGCCAGGAGGCACCAGCGCACGACGCGCCGATGGCGGCGGCGGCGGCGGAGTAAGCCCAGTCCCTGTTCCAGGGAAGACCGCCGGAAAGCCGAGAGCTCATCCCCGGCGAGGAGGTTGCTCAACAATCGATCCTGATCGAAACGTCTCATGGGACGCGGAGTTTGTGCAGGAGGCAGGCGCGGAGCTGCCGCCGCAGGCGGAGCAAGCGGGATTCAACCGCCTTTTCGGTCAGGCCCGCCTGGGCGGAGAGTTCTTTGACGGTGGCGCCTTCGAGGTATTTGCCTTCGATTAAGCGGCGGTCGGCGGGGTCGAGTTCGGCCAGGCCCTCCTCGAGCAGGGCGCGCAAGCGGTCGGCTTGGGCGGCCCCAGGCTCCTCCACTTGGGTCGGCCGGCGGAGAGCAAAGTCCGCCAACAAGGCGCAGTAGCGCTGTTGTTTGCGGCCGGCGTCGCGGGCGGCACTGCGGGCCAGGACCTTGAGCCAGCTCCAGAAGGCCGCTTCGGAGTCAAACGCCCGCGCGTAGCGCAGCACGCGCAGGAGGGTTTGTTGCAGGGCCTCTTGGGCCTCGTCCTCATGTCCGCGCGTGACGACAAGCAGAAACTGGTAGAGGCGGTCAAAGTAAGCCGCGTGGAACTCCCGAAAAGCCGTTTCGTTGCCCGCCGCCAGCCCGCGCGTCAACAGTGCAATCGTGCCGGACGCCTCACGCCTGGAAACCTCGTCCACGGCTCTGGTTCCCGTTAGTCGGAGCGAAAGCAAGGAACTGGCAGCAGGAGGGATCACCGGGTTCAGCGTGGCGCCGCGGGAGCGGGGGTGGCCGGGGGGGTGGGAATGGCGGGGGCGGCCGGCGGTGTGGCCGGGGCCGGGAGAGGAGGAGCGGCAGGGGCGGGCTCCACCATCGGCCGCGAGCGCAGCCCGTAGCGCCTGGCCAGCGCTTCCGCCGCCGCCGCCCTCCGCGCTTCTTCCCTCCGCGCTTCTTCGGGAGTCGGGGGAGCGAGCGCAGAGCCATAGCGGGGCGCCTCAGCGGGGAAGACGCCCGGCAAGGCGGTCACGATTTTGCGCGCCACGTCGAGCGCGTCCGGCGAGCCGATGACAATCAGCAGACTGGCGCCCGGATGGAATTGGAAGTCGGGCAATAATTCGTTCTCCGGCAGGTTGTCTTCATTGAGCCTGGCCACGTTAACGAGGGTCTTGAAGACGATCATTTCGATTTGGTGAAGGCTATCGCCGACCTCCTTCTCGTCTTTTTTGCCGAGGTGTTGGAGGTAGCCGCTCAGATTGAACACCTCGACGCTGCGCCTGGCACGTTCGCCGGGATTGCCTTGGGAACCGAGGCCGAGGTCCAGAACATAGAGAGCGGACTCCCCGGCAGTCACGGGCAAGCCTGTGGCAGGATCGATCGCCGCCGCGCCGGTTGGCCATCCCTGGCGCCACTCGAACCTGTAGCCACTGGCTACCCGGAGGGCTTCCAGGGCCTCCGGCAACTGCCCGACTGACCGCAGCTTGAGGTCCGCCACTTTCAGCTTCGCCAATTCGGGGGCCAGCACGATGTTCGCCTCCGGCCAAAGGTCGCGGAAGGTGTCCACCACGTTGGCCAAAGTGGCCTCGGTCTTATGCCCTTTGCGCAGGAACGTGCCGTCCACAATCTCCAAAGCGTAACGCGAAGCAGGACGCTCCTGGGGCGTGGCTTGCACGGCCGGAGCAGTGTCCGGCGCTTTCTGCTGGTCCTGCGCGCTACGCAGGCTGGAAGGCAGCGTGGCGGCCAGACAAAGCAGCAGGGCGGAATGGCGGAGCCAGAAATGCGTTTTCATAGGTCAAGGGTGCTCAAGATGTTCGATTCTACCGTGTCACCTACAACACGTTTGTCACGCCCCGAATCCCGCAAGAAAACCCAGGCAACCGATGAGCAAGGCAGTAAAGTGGAGAAACGGATCACCCCCCTCCCATCCCGTCCCGCCCTGCGGGAGATGGGAGGGGGCAAGGGGGGAGGGCTTCCGCCCGCGCTCGGGGGCAGTGTCAGGATGCGGTGCAGCCTTCGGTCTTTGACATGCTTGCAGGTGAAAGTCCTGCCTCGGCAATGGATGGTTGGGCCGAGTAGTTA
>JBEKRX010000128.1:0-4988 GCA_049518415.1 Verrucomicrobiota bacterium | reverse complement strand
GAGCGGGACGGGCCGCCGCCCTGGGCTACTGTCTTGCCGCCCCTCCGGGGCGAAAGAATGCCGCGCTACGCGCGGGTAGAGTGGAATTGGTGGCAGTGTCAGGATGCGCCCAATTGGAATTGGACCGCCACTCCGGGCTTGACGCTGGGAGGGAATGTGGTTGCATAATAGCGGATGATGAAAACAAAGCTTTTTGTGGCCTTATTTGCAGTGGCCCTGGTCACGGCCGGCTGTGTGGATACGGTGACAGGGGGAAAAACAATGGGCGTGCCCTTTATCAAAGATAAGTTCGAAGGGCTTTATAACGTGCCGCCGGACGTGATTCTCGCCGCGGCGAAGGAAGTAATCAAAAAGGACGGGGTCTTGACCAGCGAGGGCATCAACTACACCGAGACCAACCAGGTCAAAGTGGTCCAAGGCCGGGTCAATCAGTGCGCGGTCTGGGTGCGGATTGCCCCTGTGGACGCCAAGGTAACCTCGGTCGCCGTGCAGGCGCGCACCAACAGCGGCGGCTCGGATATTGACCTGGCGCACCAGATCGCCACCGAAATCGCGGTGAGCTTAGCCTCGCGCTCGCGGTAACTTGGGCCCCCCGGATTCCCCGTAAAGCCCTCGCGGCGGCCCCTGTTTCAGACCGAGGTTCTGCGCGTAAGAGCCGAGGGGCACGGCCGTTTTTTTCTCGTTGGCCTTGAGCTCCAGTTTCACCAGAGCCAGGCGGTTGCGCGCGATTTCCGCCGCGGCCATCTTCGGGTCGCGATCGATAATCCGTTGCAGGGTTTGCCGGACGGTTTCGTAATCAGCCCCCGAGCGGATTTGGAGGTCGGCCAGCAAATTGAGCCAATGCACGACCAGCCGGCCCGGCTGGTTGGGTTGCTCAATCATCTGCTCCAGTTCCTCGGTGGCCAAATCCAGCCGCCCGTAGTGGTCGGTGTAAATCACGGCCAGCCTTTCCCGCGCCTCCATGTCCAGCGGATACTGCTCCAGGTGCCGGACATATTCGGCGGCCATTTGCTCCGGGTCGCCCCCCACCGCTTTGGGCGGCGTTGGTCGCCTGAGCAGGCCGAGATTCCGCGGACCTTCCACCACGATGAATTTCCTTCGTTCATGCGGGGCGAGCAGCCTTTCCGCCGTGCTTAAATGCGCTATCCGTTGCGCCGCCCCCAGGGCATATTCGGTGTCCGGCAG
Organism: Verrucomicrobiota bacterium; assembly: GCA_049518415.1. Lineage (GTDB taxonomy): Bacteria > Verrucomicrobiota > Verrucomicrobiia > Limisphaerales > UBA8199 > CAVQND01. The sequence goes on along the minus strand of JBEKRX010000128.1, from coordinate 3,803 downwards.
CAATTGGATCACCTTTTCCAGCCACCGTTGCGCCGCTGGGCGGTCCTGGCCGACTTGCAGGTGCCAATCCGCCATCGAGTAAAGGGCGAACGTGATGTTCTGCGGCGCGTGCCCGGCTTGCTCGCAGAAATGCTCGATGGTCAGCTCCGCCGCCGCGAGGTCCTTGAGATTTTCAGCCTGGACCTCGGCTAAAAGCAGTTGGCCCTCCACATCCGTCGGAAACCGCCCCAGTTGTTTGCGGATTTCCTCGACGGCCTCCAGGTAGCGTCCCTGTTTCTGCCGCGCGCGCGCCACCGAGTAAAAGGGGTGCGGGTCCGGCGGGTCGTTCCCACCATCGTAAAGCGCGGCGAACGGGTTGGCCACCAGGCCGGCCAGGTCGTGCCGCCAGGTTACGATCATCGCCACCATGCACACCGCAGCCAAGGGCAGGGCGTACATGGCACTAGCGCTGAGGACCATCGGAAAGACCACCCAGATCAGAAAACACAGGACGACCGCCGTGAACACCCATTTGAATACCATCCGCGCCGGGTCCTCGGCCGCCTTGACCGTCTTCACGACGAACCATCCCACCAGCCCTGCCACCACCAGGATGCCCAGGATTCCGCGGATGATTTCGCCGGTATGACTCATAAAAACGCCGCCCCGCAAGTTAACTCATTTACTTAGGATTCATGCAAAAACAAGTTCCGAAGGCGAGGCGTAATTCCAACATTATTCTCTGGCACCCCTCCGGGGTGCAACCGCCAGAGGGCACCCTGCCCGGTGGTCGTTCCCCCTTTACCTTGAACGACCACCGGCTACTTTCTACCAACCCTCCGGGTTGGAGAAATCGGAATTTGTTTTTGCACAGGCGCTTAACTGGTTTAGCCCTTGAACCCTTCAACGCCTTAGCGTCCATAATGTATGGACCGCCCCGCCCAGTCTGGCTCACGCACAATATGGCTCATTCCAACGCGAATTGGAATCACACTTTCTGGCGGGTGATCCGGTCCGGGTGCCGCGCCCGGCTCAGGGCCGTGTCGTAAGTGATCAGGCACTGGCAATAGAGGTCGTAGAGGCAGTTGTCCATCAGGACCATGCCTTCTTTGCGACCGGTCTGGATGGTGTTTTCCAGTTGGTGGATCTGGTTCTCCCGGATGAGGTTGCGCACCGCGCCGTTGGCGACGATCAACTCGTAGGCCAGCACGCGCCGGGTGCGGTCGGCCGCCGGCAACAACTCCTGCGCCACGATGCCTTGCAAGCCATTGGACAATTGCATAATGATCTGCCTTTGGGCGCTGCCTTCAAAGACGCCTACGATCCGCTCCAGGGCATGCGAGACGCTGGGCGAGTGCATGGTCGCCAGCACCAGGTGCCCGGTTTCGGCCGCCGTCAGCGCCGTGGAGATCGCTTCAAAATCCCGAATCTCCCCGACCACGATCACGTCCGGGTCCTGCCGCAGCACGTGGATGAGCGCCCGGTTGAACGAGCGCACATCCGTCAGCACCTCCTGCTGCACCACGATGGCCCGCTTGTTCTCGTGCACGAACTCGATGGGGTCCTCGATGGTCACGATCTTGCACCGGCGCTCCCCGTTGATGAGGTCCACCATGTAATTGAGGGTGGTGGTCTTGCCCGCCCCGGTCGGACCGGTCACCAGGACCAGGCCGTTGGGTTTGCGCGCCAGGTCGTCAATCTTCTCCGGCAAACCCAGTTCCTGGCGCGTGGCGATGCGGTCGCCGCAAAACCGGAAGCTCATTTCCGCGTGGCCGTTGCGCCGGTAGAACGTGGCCCGCACCCGCCCGGCCGCGCTGTGCAGCAACGAAATGCACAGTTCCCATTCCTGATCGAATTTGCGCTGCTGCTGCTCGTTGAGCAGGCTCTCCGCCATCGCCGCCACTTCCTTCTCGCTCAAGGCGTCCTCGTCGGCAATGATGATCTCCCCGTTCACCCGAAAGGCCGGCGGCACGCCCGCTACCAGGTGCAGGTCCGAGGCGTCGAAATCGCTCGCGGCGGACAAAAGTCGATCCAGGCTTTCAGTGCTCATGGGCCTCAGCGCGGCAGGGCCGATTTGGCAGGCGCGCGTTCCCTGGCGTCGCACTCTTTGGCCTGAAGAATTCCACGGACGCCCTCCCGGCTTGTCGCGATTTCATTCCCCGCGTCCCTGCCGGAAAACCTTCGCCGCCTGCGAGCATCTTCGACCATGGCAATCCAGTGCGGTTCACGGTCAGAAGCGGCGCCGCCACCAGCCGCGGATGCGGGGCCACAGCCCGGTGGCCGCCAGCCCACTCAGCGCCAGGCGCGCTTCCTGGCACTGGGGATTGAGTTGCTGCGCCTGGGTCAGCGAGCAGCGCGCCGCCCCCACCAGGCCCACCGCCTGCTGGCATCGGCCGAGCTCCAACCAAAGCAGGAAATGGCCGGTATTCCACTCCAGCGCCCGCTGCAGCAGCTTGAGCGCGAGGGCAAACTGCTGGTAGTAATAGCGTATCCGCGCCGCCAGCCAGGCGATGAGCCAGTCCCCCGGCGCCAGCAGCAGGGCCTTTTCAAAACAGCCATCCGCACGCGGCTCCGCCCGCGCCAGCAACACGTCCCCGCGCGCCAGCCAGACGTACGGCGTGTCCCCGCGTTCCTCCATCGCCGCATCCGAAAACGCCAGCGCCCCCTGCAAATCCCCGCTCCGCCCCAGCGCCACCGCCTTGGCCGCCAGCAACTCCCCCTCCCGCGGAAAACGCTCCAGCGCCTTGTCCGCCCACAACCGCGCCTCCCGATACTCCCCCAACTCGGTCAGCATCCGCACCTGCCCAGTCCAGGCCCCGGCATTCTGCGGATTGAACTCGAGCACTTTCGAGTAGAGCCGCAGCGCCAACTCGAAATCCCCGTTCTCGAAGGCCGACCGCGCCTCGGCGCAGTAGTAGGCCTCATCCTTGACCAGCGCCTTGGAAGGCTGCCCCTGGCCCTCGGACTCACCGTCCAGTTCCAGATTGACGAACCGGCTCATGACCAAATTGTTACTGACCGGGCCTTTATAGCATGACCGACCCGCGACCACCAGTCATTTCCCTCGGGCGACAGATGCTGGCTGGCTGCAATGATAAGCGATGGAGTGAGTCGCCGTTCGCGGTCTGCGTCGCGGCCCAACGGGCCGCCAGAACCCAGCCCACGGCTGAGGCCGGCAGGCCGATGCCCTGGGGCCCCATTCCCACCGCCCGCCCCGCGCCCTGAAAGGGCGCTACAGACCTCAATCCCACACATATCGTTCGTCGTACTGGATTTCATAACGGCGCAAGAACGCCCGGAATTCGTCCTGGTAAGAAACCTGCCTATGGTGCTCAGGCTCATTCCGAATGTACTGACGCAGCTCGTCAACCCCCGACCGGCCTGCGGAGAATGCGCCATAGCCTCCTGGCCAGTAAAACTGCGCCAACCGAACGTCCTGCGCGCGCAGCCAATCGTTGGAACTGGTCTTGAGTTGCCCAATGGCGTCGCTCAACGCGAGCGTGCGCCCGAGGAGAAAAAGCGCATGGATGTGCTCGGGCTCAGAGTTGATTTCGATAGGGTGGCAGCCCAAACCAGGAAGCGTCCCGCCCATGTAGGCAGGGAGGTCGGCCCGGATGTCATCGGTTAGGCGAGGTTCCCGGTGTTTGGTGGAGCAGACGAGGTGTGTGTAGATCTTGGCCAGCGATTGTGGCATGGCTTTGTGGTTTTGGCGCCCCTTCAGGGCGCGCTTGGTTTTGTAAACGGCTTCCCAGGGCATCGGCCTGACGGCCTCAGCCCTGGGCTGGGCTCTACCGGCCCGTCGGGCCGGAAACGCCGCCCATCCA
>JBEKRX010000127.1:0-5665 GCA_049518415.1 Verrucomicrobiota bacterium | reverse complement strand
AGAGGGGGTGGAGGAAACGTTCGGCATGGCCTGGCGGTTGTTTGCCACGATGCTCGAAAGAGCAGAAACAACGGAAGCCGTCGGCCTAAACTGGGCGCGCCTCCACTCCACTCGACCCCGTTGGCTTGGGCTGACTCGCCTGCAGGCCTTTGGCGGGCAAAATGTCCAAATTGCAGAACGGCCGACTCCAGCTCGGCGCTACAGAGAAGCCAGGCAGGGCGGGCTCGCGGACGGGGCCGTCCGCACTCCTCAGTTGCGGTTGGTGGGCGAGGGCCGGGAGAACCAGGGCGCCGGCGGGCCCTCGAGACCGGGCGGCAGGGGGGGTTGCTGGGGCAAGTCATTGACCAGGTCGCGCCAGTTCTGCCGCTCGGCAGGGGGCATCAATCTCCACAACTCGACGTTTCTCAGGAATTGCCAGCGTTCTGCGAGGGTCAGGCTGGCAAATTTAGCGAAGTTGCTGAGGCACTGGGCACGGTCTGCCGGGGCCAGGTTCTCGAATTTGTAGAGTGTTTTGTCGATTTGCCGGCGTTCCGGCTCGCTCAAGGTGTTGAGGGCTTCTTGCCGTTCCTCGGGCGTGAGGTCAAAGAAGCGCTCGAAGCGGGAGGCAATCTTGCGCTGCTGGTCTTTGGGCAGGTCCTGCCATTGGCGGATGCCGCGCTCGAGTCTCGCCTGCTGGGCGGAGGAGACTGGGGGGAACGGGGGCGGGCCGCTCTTGAGCCCGGTGAAGTAACGGAGGGTGGCGGCATTGGTCAGGAGTTCCTGCTGTTTGCGCGCCGGCAGCCTGTCCCAGACCACGAGACGCGTTTCGATTTCCTTCCGGTCGCGGTCGGGAACCAGGGCGAGTTGGGCGGGGCGGTTGGTCGCCGGGGCGTTCATCAGCGGCCACAGGTAATAGTAGAGTTCGGTGATCTTCAGGCGCAATTCCCGCTGGTTAGGGTTGAGGGATTCATACTCGCGGACTTTGGCCAGGATTTGCTTCTGGGTTTCCGGGGGGCGGTCGGCGAGGAATTGCTTGCGCTCGGCGGCAGTCATGGCGAACAGTTCGCGGAAGGTGTCCACAGGCGACTTGGGCGACGACGGGTTGGTGAGCGCCGCGTCGGCGGAGGCGGCCGGCGTAGGCGCGGCGGGCTGAGCGAGCAGCGACGGGGCGGGGAGCAGTTGGGGCGCGTCCAGGCGCGCCGGCAAGGGACGTTTCAGGCAGAAGAACCTCCCCGCCCACACCCCCACGACCAGCGCGGCGGCCATCAGGCCCGCCAGCCAGCAGCGTTTTACGCAGAACCGGCTCATCTTAGCAGTTGGAGCAGTTCGACATCGGCCGGGGGCGTGGGGTCCAGCACCTGGATGGCCTCGAAGTTGGTCAGGATCTGCGGGCTGGGCAGGGAGACGACCTCGCAGATGGCGGCCACGCTTCTTGCGAGCTGGGCGCGCTGGAAGGCCAGGACCTGGTGATAGGAAAGGAGGCTGGCGCCCAGGACGATGGCCGCGAAGGCCATTCTCGGCAGCCAGGCCAGCGGGCGGCGCCAGGCGAGCCAGGGCCCGCTGCGCGGGCGCGAGGCGGCGGCGGTTTCCCGCTCCACGGCCTGCAAGACGCGGGCGGTGAAATCGCCGGGCACCGGCACATCAGGCAACCGGCCCAGGGCCCGGTTCAGGGCCGCTTCGGCCGCCCAGTCCGCCTGCGCCTCGGGATGCGCAGCCAGCCACGCGCGCAATTGGGCTTGTTCCGCCGGGGTGAGCTTCCGCCGCCAGCCCAACTCGCGCCACTGCTCGTAAGTGCGGTCGTCTGTCATAAGCCTCGACAAAGTTTTGTACCATCTAAAACCGCCCAGTCAACAAAGTTGCGTTCCGGGGCAGGCCGCAGTTCCAAAGTTTGGAGGCGGATTGGGACCGTGAACGTGCTGTTACCGGTAGTGGGGCAGGCGTCTCGCCTGCCCCACTACTGCCTGCCGGTTCACGGCGACTCGGTCCACCGGCCGGTGCGCAGGTAGGGCTTGAGCTTTTGTTTGAGGCTTTCGCGGCCGCGGTGGATGAGGGATTTGGTGGCGGAGAGGGAGCAGCCGAGCACTTTGGCGATTTCCTCGTAGCTGAGTTCCTCCTGGCGGCAGAGGAGGATGGCGGTGCGTTGATGCTCGGGCAGCTCGGCCAGGGCCTGTTGGATTTTCTCCTCGAGTTCGCCGTGGAGCAGGCTCTCAGGGGGCGAGCAAGTCTGCTTGTCCTCGAACTGGCGCAGCGGGTGGTCGTCCTGCTCGGGGTGAGTGGCGTCCAGGGAGGCGGACGGGTGCCGGGATCGGCGGCGGAGCTCGTTGAGGGAGAAGTTCCGGGCGATGGTGAAGAGCCAGGTGGAGAACTTGGCGGAGACCTGGTAGCGATGGGCGGAGCGGAAGACCTGCACGAAGACGTTCTGGGCCAGGTCCTCGGCTTCGGTGGCGTCGTGGAGCATCCGATAGACCAGGTTAAAGACCGGCTGCTTGTATTTGTCCACCAATTGGGCAAAAGCGGCGCTATCGCCTTGCTTGACGCGCAGCATCAGGGCGGCATCCGGTTCCAATTCAGCGGACATGTTTGTCCAATCTACCAAACACCGCCAAGGCGACAAGGTTGGACCCGGCTTGCATTTGGGCAGTTTGTCACCCTCTCACTCTTAATCCTAATCTTAATCTTAATCTTAATCCTGGGTTGGACCCGGCTTGCATTTGGGGAGTTTGTCACCCAAGCTTAGGAGCGAATGCAGGAATTGCTCAAGAAGATCGAAGCGAGCGCGGCGGCGCGCTTGCCGCTGCCGGCGGGGCGGCAGCCGACGCAGGAACTGGCCCGTTACAAGGCCTTTCTGAAGGTGGAGACGCATCGGCTCAAGATGCTGCACCGCGCCGGCAGCGGGGGGCTGGAGGTCTGCCGGGCGCGGGCGGTCATGGTCGACCTGCTGCTGCGCTATTTGTGGGACACGGCCAAAGCGGATTTGACCCGGCCGGCGCAGGAGGCCTTTCCGGCGCTGGCCCTGGTGGGCATGGGCGGCTACGGCCGGGCGGAACTCAACCCGCACAGCGACATTGATTTCATGTTCCTGCACAGCCGGCAGATCGCCAGCAACCGCCCGCTGCCTGGCTTGTCCAGGATCCTGGACGGCATTCTCTACCCGCTCTGGGACATCGGCCTGAGAGTGGGGCACTCCGTCCGCAGCGTCGAGGATTGCGTGCAGGTCGCCAGCACCGACATGCAATCCAAGACCTCGCTCATCGAGGCGCGGCTGATTGTGGGCGACCAGGGGTTGTTCCAGAAATTCGAGCAGGCCCTCCTGCGCAAATGCGTGGACGGGCAGGAGCAGGAGTACATCGCGCTGCGGCTCGCAGACCAGGCGGCGCGGCGCGAGAAGTTTGGCAACTCGGCCTGCCTGCAGGAGCCCAATATCAAGAACGGCTGCGGCGGGCTGCGGGACTTTCAGAACCTGCTCTGGATGGCGTTTTTCAAGTGCCGCACGCGCTCGCTCAAGGAATTGCAGGCGCAGGAGCTGCTCGGCGAAAACGAGCGCAAGCAGCTCGAGAGCGCCTACGATTTTCTCCTGCGCGTGCGCACCGAGATGCACTATCACGTCAACCGGGCGATGGACGTGCTGAGCCGGAACCTCCAGCCGGCCGTGGCGCACAACCTGGGCTACGCCGAACGCTCGCCCAGCCAACGCATCGAGCGGTTCATGCGGGACGTCTATCGCCACGCGCGCAGCATCTTCCTGATCACCCGCACGCTGGAGCAGCGCCTGGCCCTCCAGCCCTCGGCGCCGCGCCGGCTGTCCCTGCGCGCACTGCTGCCGGGCGGGCGCAAGCCGGCCAGCGAGCCGGTGGATGGCTTCAAGTTCATCGACGGGGAAATCCATGCGGCCTCGAACGGCGTCTTCCGCGAGCAGCCGCGCCGGCTGATGCGCGTCTTTCTCCACGCCCAACAGCGCGGTCTGGGCCTGCACCCGGACCTGGCGCAGTTGATCCGCCACGAACTGGCGCTGGTGGACCGCGCGTTCCTGTCGGACGAGCACGTGCGGGAGACGTTCCTGACGATCCTGGACCAGCGGGGCAACGTGGGGCGCATCCTGCGGGCGATGCACGAGGTGGACCTCCTGGGCCAGTATATCCCGGAGTTCGGCCGGCTCACCTGCCTGGTGCAGCACGAGTTTTACCACCAATACACAGCCGACGAGCACACCCTGATGTGCCTGGAACAGCTCGACCGGCTCTGGGAGGCCAAAGAGCCGCCCTACAGCACCTACGCGGAGCTGTTCCACAACCTGGAGCGGCCGTTCCTGCTCTACCTGGCCTTGCTGCTGCACGACCTGGGCAAGCCCGAGGGCCACGGGCACCCAGCCCTGAGCGCCGAGATCGCCCTGCGCGTGGCCAAGCGCCTGGGCCTGGACGGGGCCGCCACTCACACCCTGCGCTTGGTGATCGAGAACCACCTGCTGCTGGCCAGCGTCTCCCAACGGCGCGACCTGGATGACCCGGCGGTAATCCGGCAGGTGGCCAAAGCGGCGCAGACCCCGGAAACCCTGGCGATGCTGACCCTGCATACCTTTGCCGATTCCCTGGCCACCAGCGACAAGCTCTGGAACGGCTTCAAGGATTCCCTGCTCTGGTCCCTCCACCACAAGGCGATGGCCTTGCTGACCGGCGCGGCGGAGTTCGTCCGGACCGAGGAGATGCAGCGCGAGGTGCTCCGCCAGGAGGTCAGCCGCCTGTTGCCCGACGACCTGGGCGAGGAGGAACTGCAGGCCCACTTTGCCACCCTGCCCCCGCGCTATTACCAAATCCACGCCGCCCGCGAGGTGATCGCCGACCTCAGGTTGACCCACCGGTTCATCCGCCGGCAAATCCTGGAGGAGGAGAGCGCGCTGGCCCCGGTGGTAAGCTGGCACGACGAGCCGGACCGGGGATTCAACCTGGTCAAAGTCTGCACCTGGGATCGGGCGGGGCTGTTCAGCAAGATCGCCGGCTCGTTCAGCGCGGCAGGTCTGAACATCCTCAGCGCCCAGGTCTTCACCCGGTCCGACGGCATCGTGCTGGACACCTTCTCCATCACGGAGGCCCGGACCGGCAGCCTGGCCGGCCCGGACCAGCGCGGAAATTTCGAGGAGGTCCTCAACAAGGCCTTGAGCGGCGGGCTGGTGGATTTCCAGGCCCTGATTGCCCGCCAGAAGATCACGCGCCCGCTCTACCAGGCCTATACCGGCGAGCAGATCTCCACCCAGGTCCGCTTTGACAACGAGGCCTCCGATACCCGCACGCTGATCGAAGTCGAAACCGAAGACCGGCTCGGGCTCCTCTATGTCATTTCGCAGACCCTGGCGGAACTGGACCTGGACATCTCCGGGGCGAAGATTTTCTCCGGCAGAGGCGCAGCGATCGACAGCTTTTACGTCCGCGAGAGCGACGGCGGGCGCGTGCTCGCGCCGGGCCGGCGGCGGGCCATCGAGCAAAGACTGCGCCGGGCCATCCATAGCCTGGATGAGCCTAAGCCGTGATGCGCGCGCGGGGTCGACTTCACGCTCTGTCCCGGAGGGACATCCCGACAATAGCCCGGCGCTTCAGCGCCGGGTACAACGCCCAAAGAACCTGCGTCCCGAAGGGACGCTTGAAGCTCAATCCAACCAGAAGCGTTCATCATGCCCAATCTGGATAGCATTCAT
>JBEKRX010000126.1:0-6015 GCA_049518415.1 Verrucomicrobiota bacterium | reverse complement strand
TTACGACTCATTACGTAGTTGACCTGTTGGCCGCTGTCGGGGGGAGCACAGCGTATGTCGGATTTGGCGGCAGTTGCGGCGCAGCGGCACAGCAACAGCAGATCAGCAACTTTCAGTTCCAGGCCTCGTTGCGTGGGTTAGCCCCTGTCATTGTCGCCGAACCCCAAAGCCAGTCAGTTCCCGCCGGCAGTAACGCCCTATTCACCGTCTTTGCAACCGGGCTCTTGCCCCTTAGCTACCAGTGGAGTTTCATGGGTGCGAGTATCCCAGGCGCAACTAACTCGACTTTAATTCTGACCAATGTTGAACTTGGAGACATGGGCGCTTACGCGGTGACCGTCATGAATTCGGCGGGTTCTGTCGTTAGCCTCTCGGCCACCCTGACCGTTCTGGCTCCTGCAGAAATCGTGACGCAGCCCGCCAGCGAGGTCGGCTCCTGGGGAGGGGACATTTTCTTTAGGGTGGAGGCGACCGGCACACCGCCGTTGGCTTACCAATGGTATTTCGATGGAGTGCCCATCCCTGCGGGAACCAATTTTTCCGGCACGGGCTCGACGCTCACCCTGAAGAATCTCGAGCTGACTGCCGCCGGCCAATATTGGGTTGTCGTCACCAACAACTACGGCAGCGCCACGAGCAGCGTGGCTAACCTCGTGGTCAATCCGGCGGGGATTTCAATTGGCCTGTACGCCGGCGTGACAATCAATGGCGCGATAGGCAAGACTTTCGGCATTCAATACACAACCGACTTAAGCACTCCGAACTGGACTACCGCCGCGACCGTTACCCTGACGAATTCCGTGCAACTGTGGGTGGACACCAGTGTCAACGTCAGCGGAGGCACGCGGCGGTTCTACCGTGTGGTTGCGCTTCCCTAGCGCGATCGTTTGGCCCGGGGGATCTTCCTGAGAAGCACGCTGCGGTGAGAACGGGGCTCACCGATGTTCCGTTGCGCGAGCCTCGCCTCACTAGTCGCATCACCGGGAGCGCTGGCTATTCACCTCGTTGTCCTCAGGGCGAGGCCGCTTACCTTTTTGGCAATACAGAAAAGCGGAGAGATAGGCCCCGCGGGCGGAAAACTCGATGTGGACGTTCTTGATCCCGCTGCGCTGTGCCCGTGTTAGCAGGGCATCCATGGAATAGCGGTTCATCTGCATCTCGGGGTCTCGGAATATGAAGGGCAACATCAGGCGCAGCGCTCGCTTGAGCGGCCTCAAGGCGTCGGCGTCATAGATTCGACTGTGCCCAACTCTGGCGTAGGGCACATCGATCGCCGCGATGCCACCATCTTCCAGGAGCTCCAAGAGCCTGGAGAAGATCGCCTTCCCCCGTTTGACCGGAATGTGCTGCAAAACAATGAAGGAAATGATGAGGTCGAACTTCCCTTGAACCAGCGACAACGAATCGTCGGAGCGCAAAAGAGTGATGTTCCGAAGGCCTTGTTCCTGGCAGTGGATTGCAGCCCGCTTGAGCATCGAATCGGATATGTCCACCCCCACCGCCTGCTGGCAGATTCTGGCCATCGGCATCAGCAGCCTTCCCACCCCGCACCCGAACTCCAACGTTCTTTTTGGCTGAAAGCCGGGTTCAATCCGCAAGCAGGCTTCCAGGATGCCGTGGAAATGGTCTTCCCCGAGCTGAAAAAACTCCCGTTTGCTCTCTGGCGTCAAACTCCCGGAACGGTACTGCGGCCCTGTAAGCACCGCGAAATACGGGTCCTTTTTCCCCCATTTTTCCCATTCTTGATCGGTATTCATACGCTGACGGAAAATCCCCCCTCTGGCGCTTCCCAGGGCAGAGACACCCGGCCGCTTGTCGCATTCCTGATGCTCATTTTGCCCCGATATTAGCAGCGTCGCGGCGGGGGTGTCAACCAGCAGAAGCTGGCCGGGTGCGATCAAAAATGTCGGCCAGAAAGTGGCCGGGGGTCGAAGCAAAGCGCAGACCCCCGCTTAGCCCTGGCCTTGAGCCCGCACCTCAGACCTTCCCGCCTGGGCTTCGGACTTCCGACCTCGAGCTCCCAGCTTCGAGCCTCGAACTTCGAACTTCGAACTTCCCTCCTTCGCTCTCCTCCGGCTTGCTCGTTACTCCAAGGTACACGAGCAGCACAACGCCCAAGGCCATCCCCGCGACGCTAACGCACAGCGTGGTGATGGACGCGGTGAACCGGAATTCCACTTGGTGCTCCCCGGCCGGCACCCGCACGCCGCGCATGACGTAATTGCAGCGCAGCAACTCCGCCGGTTTCCCATCCACCGTCACTTTCCAACCGGGATCGAACTTGTCGTTCAAGAGCAGCACCGAGGGCGCGCCGGCCTTTGCACGGAGATGGATTTCCTTGGGGGTGTAGCTGGTGAAGTCCACCGTGCCGGCCGACTGGTTGGTGGCGCCGGGGGCCGGCAGCGGGCCGGCCACGAGCACCTTTTGCGCCGGGTCGAAAGCGGGGCTGGCCATTTGCTTGAGCGTTTCCTCGTCATTGGTGCTCACTTGCCAGTTGGTGTAGAGCTTGGCGCGCGGCAGTGCGCCGGTGAACTCGTAGAGGGCGCAAGGACCGTTGGTGGTGAGCACAGCGGTCAATTGCTCGTAGCTTTCCAACGGGCCCGTGAGGCCCGGCTTGGGCGCCACGTCGAAATACCTCGCGATCTTGAACCGCCTCTGGATCGGGTCAAGGAGCCGGTTGAGCTGGTCGGGCGGAATCGCCAGGCTGAGCAAGTAGCGCGTGTTCGTCAGTTCCCACCGCCGCAGCGGCGCCCGCCACAGCGCGTTCGAAAACGCCTGGTACTCCAGCGGCACGCGCGGCAGCATGATAATATCCAGCGACTGGATGTTGTAATACTGGAAGAGATGCTGCTTCCACTCGGTGTCGTAGAGCCCGCGCATCCGCCCGTAAGTCTCGAGCAGCGGCCTCGCCTCGGGCGGGAACTTCTCGAACTGGACAAACTGTTCCAGCGGCAACACCGACACGCGCTGCTCGTAGGGCCTTTCGCGCAGGAAATCGACCACCGGGTTCGACGCGTAGGCTTCTCTCCAGTTATAGATAATGACCCACGGCAGGTTGGCCGCCAGCAAATCCACCCCCAGCAAGACTCCCATCAGCACGACCCCCGTCCTCGCCCGCCGCCCCTTGAAATAGCCGCTCAGCGTTACCGCCACCAGGCCCAGGCCCAGCGCCAGGAAAAAGATGAACCAGCCCACCTGCCGCAGGCTGAAGCCGGCCAGGACATCGCCCCTGGCCGCATCGAAACCGACCTCTTGCAGGTAGGCCACCAGGCGGTCGCGCTTGCTGGCATACACCAGCCACGCCACCAGGCTCGCCGCCAGCGCCACCGCCGAGCCCTTCACCCACGTCCGCTCCCAGGCACCCGCCTTCCCCCACCAGGCCTTCCATTGGGACCGCAGGTCGCCCGCCGCCCCCGCCGGCCCCTCCAGGCAAAGCCGGCTCAAGCCTTGCAGCCCATAGACAAACAGGATTACCAGCGCCCATGAGAACAGGTGCACGAACTTGGCCGGGTTGCGGATCGTCGAAGCGTAGGGTAGCGCGTAGAACAACTGGTAAAACGGCGCAAAACGCCCATAAGCCAGCAAGAGCGACACCGCCGCCGCGGCCAGCCAAAACCGCACAAACCGGCGCTCACTCGCCGAAAACGCCCCGTTTGTCTTCCGGAACGATTGCACGGCTCCCCAGACCGCGACCAAAATCACCAGCACCCCCGCGTAACAGCCGCCCCCGCTGTAGCGCCTAAGCCCGCTGGGCGGCGGCGCTTCTTTCCCGGCCTTCTTGGCCTCGAAGTACCTGTCGTAAGATGGGTCCTGCGCCACCGCTCCCCAATATTCGCCGCCCTGGAACCACCCCTTGAACATGGCCATGTCCATGGGCGTGTCCATGCGAAAGCCGAACAGCCCCGGAACCAGAATGCCCGCCGTTTCCTTCTTGGGCAGGCTCCAGAGGGTGGCCTCATTCCACCGCTGGGCCTTGGTCGCCGCGTCCTGCCCCGTCCCGACGATGCCTTGCACCTGCGTGCCGATAAGACTGCTCAGGGCGCCCGCCGCCAGGAAGGCGGCAAAACCCGCCACCACCATGAGCCGCTCCAGGCCGCGGGCCAGCTTCCGGCCCGGCGCCCCTTCGCCGGTGAAGAAGGGCTGGAAAATGACAAAGGCCGCCACCAACAGGCTGAAGAGCGCCCCCATGTCAAACGCCTCCGTCACTCCCATCCCCACCGCCGTCCCCGCCAGGACCACCCTGACCCACCGCCTCGGGCTGGACTCATCCGCCAACGCCGCCAGCGCCAGGAAAGCCAGCCCGAAAGCGATCGGCTGCGACGCCACACCCCAGCGGGCCGTCGAGAAAAAGTCCGAATTGAAAGCCGCCGCCAACCCGCCCAATACGCAGACCGCCGGCGAGAATTTCCGCTGCCGAAAACAAAACCACGCGCTCAGGCCCAGAAACAAAATCGCAAACGGGGCGTAGATCTTCGAATAGGTTAAATGGCCAAAGACCATATTGAGCATGATCGCGATGCTGGGGATCCCGCTGAGACCTGCGCTGCCGAGCCAATTCAGATCCTGCCAAACGGAGAACAACCCGCTGGGCAAATCAGCGTAGCGAGCGCTGATTTGGCCCAGGGGACCGTCATTGGAGAAATCCGTGTAGTCCGGGCCGATCGCCTTCCAGAAGAGGAGGAGTTCCAGGCCAATCAAAAGAACCGCCATCAGACCGAACTGGCGAAGGCCCGAGCCCCGCCCCGGAACCGGCGAAGGCGGCCGAACATTGGCGCCTGGTGATTTCATACTCTTGCCAAAAGACAAACAAGATTATCGGGTTGCCATTCAATCTCAATCCCCAAATTGCGCCACCCCGTCGAGCGCGGCAGGCCGCCCCGGGCAGAATTGATTTCATCTAATCTATTCAATAACCGGCTTTGTTAAAATGGGCTGTTTCCCCCTTTTTTTTGTTGACATTCGAGCGTGTTTCCCCCTAAAATGCCAGATTAGAGGTCCAATATGAGAATTTCGCTCGGAGTTTTCCTGGCGGCCGTAGCTAGTATAGCGGCTCTTTTCACCAGCAACCATGTCTCCGCCCAGACAAACTGTGCCCCTGTCCCTGCGGGCCTGGTGGGCTGGTGGGCCGGCGAAGGCAATGCCGCCGACAGCACCGGCGCGAACAACGGCCTCCTGGAAGGGGGGGTGACTTTCCTGGCCGGTGAAGTCGGTCAGGCCTTCAGTTTAAACGGGACCGATGCGGACGTGCGCGTGCCCGCGTCGCCAGCTCTGAACGTCGGCACCGGCGGCGGCATGACGATTGAGGTCTGGATAAAGCCGGCTGACGTCGTGGCCAGCCAGCCGATTGTCGAGTGGAATGACGGGCGGTTTGGCGTGCTGTTGGACATCGCGGTGCCGGTCAGCGTGGGGGGGGCCGGAGCGGGATCCTTCTGTGGTTACTTCAAAGACATCAATCTAGCCGGGCACGCTGTCAACTCGCCCCCCGGGGCATTGAACGCCAACAGCTTCCAGCACGTGGCTGTCACTTACGACAAGACCAGCGGCATGGCAGTGGCGTATCTGAACGGGGCGGTCGTTGGCCAGGCCAATCTGGGCAATTTTACCCCCATGACGCTGGGGGACGTTTATCTCGGGGTAAGGCCGTACGATTCCGGCGCGGGCGTGCGCTTCGCCGGCCAGATGGATGAAGTGAGCATCTATAGCCGCGCCCTTTCAGCCGCCGAGATTCAGGCCATCGCCGCCGCCGGGAGCTCGGGGAAGTGCGCTGTGGCCCCGGTGATTGCAATTCAACCTCAAAGCCAGACGGTGCTCGTCGGCACGACCGTGACCTTGAGCGTCACCGCCAGCGGCTCGCCGCCGCTGAGCTACCAATGGCAACTCAACAGCACCAACCTCCCTGGCGCGACCGGCAGTTCGCTGGTGCTGACGCATGTGCAGCTTGGGGATGCGGGCGCCTATGCGGTTGTTGTTTCCAACAGCGCCGGCACCGCCACCAGCGCCAACGCGGTGCTGACC
>JBEKRX010000125.1:0-6407 GCA_049518415.1 Verrucomicrobiota bacterium | reverse complement strand
GAGGGGGTGGAGGAAACGTTCGGCATGGCCTGGCGGTTGTTTGCCACGATGCTCGAAAGAGCAGAAACAACGGAAGCCGTCGGCCTAAACTGGGCGCGCCTCCACTCCACTCGACCCCCTCCGACTTTGTGCGGGCAAATCGCGCTTGGCCAGCCAGAGTTGCTTGCTAAGAATTCCACCCCTTGCGCAGGGCGTAATAGACTTCGTTCCAATTCAACTCCTGCTTGAACTGGCGAAGTTTGGTGTCCTGGTCGATCAGGACCAGTTCCAGCCCGGCCATGGCGGCGAAGTCCTCGAGCATCTCAGTCGTGGCCGCCTGGCTGAAGGCGGTGTGGTGCGCGCCCCCGGCGTAAATCCAGGCGGTTGCAGCCACCGGCAGATTCGGCTTGGGAACCCACAGCGCGCGGGCCACCGGCAGCTTGGGCAGCGGCTGCTCCGGGGCGACCACCTCCACTTCGTTGACCAGCAGGCGGAAACGATTGCCCAGGTCGATCATGGAGGCGTTGAGCGCCGGACCGGCCGGCGCCTCAAAGACCAGCCGGACCGGGTCGGCCTTGCCGCCGATGCCCAGCGGATGCACCTCGAGGGCGGGTTTCTGCCTGGCAATGCTTGGGCAGATTTCCAGCATGTGCGCGCCGAGCACGCGCATGCCTTTGGGGTCCAAATGATAGGTGTAGTCTTCCATGAAGGAAGTGCCGCCCTTCAACCCGGCGGCCATGACCTTGAGGGCGCGCACCAGGGCGCAGGTCTTCCAGTCGCCTTCGGCGCCGAAGCCATAGCCCTCGGCCATGAGGCGTTGCACGGCCAGCCCCGGCAACTGCTCCAGGCCGTGGAGGTCCTCAAAAGTGGTGGTGAAACCCTTGAACCCGCCGGCTTTCAGAAAGGCGCGCAAGCCGGCTTCGATGCGGGCCTCTTGGCGCAGGGACTCCGCCAGAGCGGTGTGCTGCCGCAGTGCCGACGCCATCACGTAACTGGCTTTGTAGTCCTCGACCAGGCGGTCCACCTCCGCGCCGCTCGCCTCTCGGACGCATTTGACCAGGTCACCCACGCCATAGCCGTTGACCGAATAGCCGAACTGGAGTTGGGCGGAGACCTTGTCGCCTTCGGTCACGGCCACCTCGCGCATGTTGTCGCCGAAACGGCAGAATTTGGCGCCCTGCCAGTCCTGCCAGGCGGCCGCCGCGCGGCACCAGGCGCCGAGTTGGGCCGCGACCGCGCGGTCCTGCCAGTAGCCTGCCACCACTTTACGCTCCAGGCGCAGGCGGCTCATGATGAACCCGTGCTCGCGGTCGCCATGGGCGGCCTGGTTCAGGTTCATGAAATCCATGTCAATGGCGGACCAGGGAATGTCGCGGTTGTGCTGGGTATGAAGGTGGGCCAAGGGCTTGCGGAGCAACTTCAGGCCGTTGATCCACATCTTCGAGGGCGAAAAGGTATGGCACCAGGTAATCAGCCCAAGGCAGTCCGGCCCGCTGTTTGCTTCCTGGCAAAGGGCGGTCGCTTCCGCCGGCGTCTTCACGACCGGTTTGCAGATCACTTTCACCGGGATGGCCGGCGAGGCGTCCAGGGCCTGCGCCATTTCCTGCGAGTTTGCCGCCACTTGTTTCAGAGTCTCGGGACCATACAAATGCTGGCTCCCGGTCACAAACCACACTTCGAGCTGTTTGAGATTCATCATCGTCAATGGGGGAGTATGGCAGCAAAAGTCCTCTTGCGCCAGTTAAACCCGAACTTTCAAATCCTGGCGACCCTGGTGCAGAGGTGATGCCGTGCGGTCCGGTGGCTGCAATCACGGATTGCAGAGCTACGAGAACAGGCGCAGCATGTCGCCGCTCCGTGGAGAAAACTCTCGCCGGCTCGCCACGCGGGTGGTATCCTTGCCTTCGTTATGAGCACGCGTGAAGCTTTGATTCAGGAGATCCTGAAGCAGCCGGAGCCTCTGCTCCGCGAGCTCCAGCATTATCTCGCCTTTCTGGTGGAGCATCAAAAAGACCGGACAGACGGGACCGCCGCCCTCCGCGCCGGGGCCTGGCCGGCCGGCTATTTTCAGAAGACCGCCGGCGCCTTTGCCGGCGAACCGTTGGAGCGTCCGCCACAACTTCCATTTGAGAAACGCGAGGAGTGGTGATGGCTTTTCTGCTCGATACCGACGCCTGGATCGTCTATTTAAAGTCCGCTGCGTCGCCCATCCGCGCCCGCCTGGAAAAGCTCACTCCCGCTGACATCGTGCTTTGCTCGGTCGTCAAAGCCGAGCTCCTGCACGGCGCGCAGAAATACCACAACCGCCAGGGCCGCCTGGCTATTCTTGCCGAAACCCTCGCCCCGTACGCGTCCCTCCCGTTTGACGACGCTGCTGCTGCGGCTTACGCGCACATCCGGCAAGAATTGGAGATCGCTGGCAACATCATCGGTCCAAACGACCTTATGATTGCCGCCACCGCCCAGGCGAACAACTTGACCCTCGTTACCCACAATACGGCGGAATTCGGGCGTATTGCCTCGCTCAAAATCGAAGACTGGCAAAAGTGAACGAACGCCGCCAGGCACAAGACCAACTGCGGGACACGCTAACCCGAGTTTCGCACGCATCGCACTTCTTTCCCGGCGTACCACCCTGGCCGGCGCTTGAACCCGCTGGACGAGAACTTCCCCGACGACCAGCGCCTCGTGCTGCGCGAGCGGCGGATTTCTATCCCTATCAGTTACTGCGCCAGCGCCCCTTAAAGTTCCGCCCGGACGGTCACCAGGCCATAAGCAGGCACTTGGACGCGGCCGGTGAGTTTAGCCTGCGGTTTCTCGCTGGTGTCGCTGAGGAACAGGGCCTTGGGGGCGGGGGCGCCCCAGCGGAGGGAGGTGGAGCGGGCG
The DNA here is from genome assembly GCA_049518415.1 of Verrucomicrobiota bacterium. Lineage (GTDB taxonomy): Bacteria > Verrucomicrobiota > Verrucomicrobiia > Limisphaerales > UBA8199 > CAVQND01. Next base: position 3,542 of record JBEKRX010000125.1, on the reverse strand, counting down.
CTGCCGGAGGCCCCGAACAGGCGCACGATCAGGGCCTTGCCGTCGTCGCTCGGCTTGAGGGCGGTGACTAGCACATCGGCCGGCTCAACCCGGAGCAAGGAAAGGGCGCGCGGCTGGCCCCGGGCCGGCTGCGGCAGCAAGGGCTGGCTGAAGCCGGTGGCAAAGCGGGAGGCGGCGGCGGGACTCCTCCGCGCGTGAGGCCGGAGAATGAAACGGAAGACCGTGGGGCCCTCCTGGTAAGCCCGGTAGTTGGTGCCCCAATGGTTGTTCATCGCCCAGGAGTAGAGCTTTTGCGTGCGCTCGACTTTCTTGCGCCAGACCTCCGGATTGGTTTGGGAACCGAGCAGCGTGGCGGTGAGGCCGCCAAGTTGGACCAGGGGCGCATCCAGCGTCACCCACGTGACGCCGTACTTGCCGTTCGACACGTCGGCCCAGCGTCCCACCGTGAACCAGTTCTTGCACGCGCTGGGCATCTGGTCGGTCTCCGGCCGGATGACCCCCAAGGGCACCTCCAGCAGGAGTTGGCCCTCGGGCACATTGAACGGGAAGGCGAAGTTGAGGCTCTCCTTGCCCTCCCTGGCCTGATAGCTGGCGGCCTGGAGGCGCGCCTTGTCCACCAGGTTGATAAGCTCGACATAGTCCATGCCGGCCACCACCCGGACCTCGCGGCACAGCTTTTGGCACCCCGGCGCATCGGATTCGATGAGCAGGGAGGCCACCAGCGGACCTTTTTCACCCGCCGAGACCTTAACCGCGCCGTTGCGCTTGAGGCCTTTGAGGTCGTCGCCCGCGAGATAGCGATAATCGTTCAAAGCCTCGCCGCTGGTGCTATCGACGAAATTGCCCGGGCGGCCCTTGGCGGCCAACTCGACGATGCCGCCGGTCTGCTCATCCACCCGCACGCGCACCACGCCGCTGTCGAGGGTTGCGCCTTGGGCCGCCGCGCGGGCCCGGCTGTAGGGCGAACCGGCGCTGACATGGTAACGGCGGGCGGCAAACGGCGGCACGTCTTGCGCCAGGAAAGCCAGTTCCCCTGAGGCGAGCCGCTGTGAGGGCACGGGGCGGTCCCGCTCGTCGGTGACCCGGTCACCCGCGGTCGCCAGGCCGGCGGGAACGAGCACGAGTTCCGTCCGCGGCCAGGAGAGGGTGTTGAAAACGTCCAGCGACTCGCTGGCGGGGCGCGGCGCCTGCGGAGCCTTCCCTTCGGCCTCCAGGGCCCGGGCGAGCAACTGGCGGGACTCCTGGTCGGCCTGGTCGGCGTAGGACTTCTTGATCGCCCATTGTTCGAGGGTCTCCTTGCGCGCCGGCTCGCTGACGCTGCACCAGGCGCCCCAGGTGTGCTCGGAGTAGAGCAAGACATTGTCCCAGGCCCGCTGGAAGTCCGCCGCCGGGTAGGCCGAGGGGTTGAGCATGGCAAAGACGGTGGCGGCCTGCGCGAGCCGGTCTGAGCTCTGGCGGTTCATCGCGGTCTGGAGGGCGGAGGAGCCGGCGCCGTCTTCCCAATAGGGGGTCCAATCGCCGCGCACGAGCGGCAATTGGCCGCCATAGCGCTGTTCGAGCGCGCGGAAGGCCTCGCTGGTCCCGGCGATGATGAACTTCGGCCAGGAGTACTTGGCGTTCCAGTCCTTGACGAACTCGCAGATGGCCGGGTCGGGCACGGCGTTGTCGCCCTGGCCGCTCCAGCGCGCGTAGGCGATGTCGTAAGGGTAAGCGCGCTTTTCCAGGCCGCTGCAAAAATCGTCCACCAGCTTGGGCGACATTTGATGATAGACGTGCGACATGGCATAGCCCCAGAAAGGAATCCAGGTGAGCACCTTGGATTTGCCGTCCGGGCCGACCCAATAGAACGGTTTGTTCTCCCACTCGCGCATAATGGTGCCGATGCGGTCGAAATAATTGGGGGCGGTGGAGAAATACTTGATGCCGGCCTGGGTCATGGCGGTGACCGTGCCCCAGGTGTAGCCGGGCACGTCGGAAATCATGGCGGAGTCAATCGGCACGCCGGTCAGTTGGGCGAGCGTGGTGGCAAAGCGAAACAATTCCACCAATTCCTCAGGCCGGCAGAGGCCGGTCAGTTCGTTCAAATACATCCCGTTCAAGGCCACTTGCCCCAGCCTGACGGCCTCGACAAACTCAGCCCGCTGCTGGCCATTGAGCCGATGGAGATAGAGGTCGGCGGCCCATAACACCTCGACGTTCCAGACAAACCGCGCGCCGGGCGGATAGTCCGCCGTGCGCCGGGCGGCGGCGATGCCTTCCAGGAGATTGTTGACCTGCTTGTTCTCGATGGCGGTCTGGATTTCCGTGTAGCCGATGTCCGTATGCGAATGCGGGAGAATATAGACGGTGAGCTTGCGGACGGGCTTGAGGGAGACTTCACGGGCGGCGAGCGTCTGGCCGCCGGCCTCCAGGGTGACCTTGCGGGCGGTCTCCTGGGTCACCGCTGGCACTGCGATTTCGACGGTTTGCTCCCCGCGCGTGAGTTTGAGCGACTGCGGCGCTGCGCCCTCGACGCGCACGGTGACGTCCTGGGGTTCGCCGAAATGCCGCAGTGTCACCAGGAGCGGCTGCGTCGCCTGGCCGCCCTCCTCGCGCAGGGCGCGCACGGCTTGCGCGCCGGCAACCACGGTCCGGGAAGCGACCGGCCCCAACTGCGCCCCGGCGGGGGTCTCGAGGCCGACCCAGTCGTAAAGCATCCAACTCCCGCTGACAGTCGTGAGCTGAATGTCGTTGTCCCCAGCGTGCAGCAGGTCGCCAGCGAAAGGGATTTGGAACTTGCAGGGACGGCCTTTGGCCGGCTGGCCGCGGATGGACTCGTCGGTTGCGCCCTTGGGCAGGCCTTGCTGGAAGTCGCGGCCGTTGATGCGAATGCTCAACTGGGGCGGGCCGCCGTAATGCGTATCGACCAGGGCGACGACCAGGCGGCACTCGCCGGCTGGGGGCAGGGCTTTGAGGCCGAACAGGATGATGAAGGTGTGCGGCCGGCTGCCGGCCCAGGCATCGCTCGGTCCGGGATGCGCGTAGGGCCAGTCCCGTTTGGCGTCCGACTCGCCAACGACGAAAAAGCCGTCCGCCTCAAATTTGGCGAAGCCGCCGGGGGCGAGGGCGAACTCGGCGTCATTGTTATCGGGCGTGCCGATCTGCCAGAGAAGCTGGCTGTCGGCGGCGCGGAGGCTGGAGAGCGCAAGGGCTGAAATAGCGGTCCAGATTGAGAGGAGGTTTTTCATGGGCAGGATGGCGCGCGTCTATGTGTGTGGCCCGACATTCAAGAGGATAAAGGTGGGTTGTCAAGCCTGGGGTCGAGAAGGGGTGTTGGAGGGGCGCATGGCCGAACGAGAACGCGTCTTAGCGCCCGTGCAAAAACAAATTCCGATTTTCTCCAACCCGGAGGATTGGCAGAAGGTAGCCGGTGGTCGTTCGGGGTAAAGGGGGAACGACCACCGGGCTCCCGATTCCGAATCGGGACTGGCGGTCGCACCCCGGAGGGGTGCCAGAGTGCGCCTGTGATGGCGTACACACAGCGGGGTGCAAGTCCCCGTCAG
>JBEKRX010000124.1:0-11112 GCA_049518415.1 Verrucomicrobiota bacterium | reverse complement strand
GTGAACTCGATCGAGAGGCAATTGCCTGTGAAACACGGAGCGTCAAAGAGCAATTTCAATATGATCGTGAAAAGCAGGTGCTTTACATTGTTCGCTTCGTGCCTGGCCCTCGGGCTGGTCTTGCCCCTTTCACCCCTGATGGGCGCCCCGAATCAGATTCAGGAAGGGGAGATGGCCGGCTACCTGCTTGTTCCGAACGAGAAAGTTCAGGAGACGTATAACGCCGGGTTCTCCATGTATGTGGCAGCATGGCCTTTGTTAAAGGAATATCCGGGGCATCGTTTTCAAACAGGTCTGTTCGGCACTTGGATGTTCGCCCAGTATGACGGGCGCGCCCCCACCAACATGTACTCCGATATCGAGGGCGGCCTGGGCTGGTGGCGTGACACGCGGTTTGCCACCGAAACGCCGAAGTTCATAATGGGCGGGGTGGCCCCGAATTTCAGCGAATGGGCCAACGGACCCGGAGCCGGCAAAGGAAGGAACTGGGATGAACCGAAAGGCCAGTACGGCGTGGCGCAACTCAGTCCCTGGTTGCTTTGGCCCCCGGATGGCCTGAATCTGAAGCAAGGCACCTGCGGTGAACTGTTCGGCTACGGGTACCTGCCGCTTCCGCTCACCACGGCCAAATCGAGCACCGCCGGGAAGAACGTGCCGACCGGAGACAATTGTTGGACCTTGTTTCTGAACACGCGAAACTTCAAGGGCCCGGTAGCCTTCTTCACTCCCTATTTCTGGTCACACGGGGCGGTGGACGATCCTCGCCTGGCTGGAATGCTTCTGGATACCCGTCCCTCCCAGCCAAACAGGGCGTTGCAGATGGAAACCCAGTATGTCCCCAGCGTCCAGTCCGTTGACGCGAAGGGGGAGACCTACGCCCGAATCGCCCCGACCTCGTTCCCCCGAGGGCTGGGGGGCGACTCGGTGTTAGTGCACGGCGTCACCTCCTACAGCAAGAAGGCGCTCTGGGATGCCGTGAAGGCCTGGTTTGAAGGCGGTGCCCCGGCCAGCGGCGTCATTGATTCCCGAGAGGCCAGTCTGCACGCCTTTCCCGGACGCGGGGGGGCAACCTGGAGGATTTATACGCCCTCTACCCCCAATGAAAAAAAGGTGCCTCTGGCCTGGAAGTCTTTTGCGACTCCCATCGCACTTGATTCAAATACCTTCGGTTACCGGTGGAACTACCAACTGGTTGCGGCAAACGATTCCAAGGATGGCTCGCTGGTGAGGCTCCCCGAATACTATCACCTGGTGACTAATGATAATAAGAAAGCGGAGTGGGCTGCGGTACGACCTGAAGACGTTCCGGCTGAAACAGGCCTGGTCCAGGCTCGCTTTGATCGGCCCCGCGAGGATCGCCCCGAACCCTACGTCACTCCCGAAGATGCGAAGAGTTGCTGGAAGAAGCCCGGGCCCGCGGCAGGACCTTTCCAGGCGCATCTGGGGGACGGCAGCGTGGTGACGTACCACTGGTATCGATTCGCTGACCAGCCTGCATTACTCAACGCCGATTTAACGGATAGACAGCGGGAGAGCCTGCAGGCGCGGGTGGAAAAACTCCACCGGAACTGGAAAAAGGACCGGGACTACCTTCCGCCACCGACGGTTGGAAAACTGGCGGATATTGACCCGGCCTTGATTGTGAGCCCGCCGCCAGGCTTGGAGGCAGGGTATGTCCCCATCGCCACACGCCAAGCGGCGGCAGAATAGGTCGGCTTCCGCCTAATGTCGTTGAACCGCGGAGCGTCAATCGCGACATGAAGTTGTATTCGAGATTGCCTGGCTTGACCTAATTCGCCTTCTTGGGGGACCTGTCGGGGCGGCGAAGCTTGGGCGTTTCCGGGGTGCGGGCGACAGCCTTCAACTCCGGTTTCTGCACCCCGAATTGGTCCATCGGGAAATTCACAAACCCCAGTTTCAGCGCCGGTGAGCCTTCCCGCACGCGGAAATCGCCGTTGGCTGGATCCACGAACATGGCGTCGGCGACGATCGAATGGGCATCACGCTTGGATTGTTCGGCAAGTTTCGTGGCAGGTTCCGGCACCGTCACACCCTCGACATGGACGAAATTATTGTCCATCTCCTTGCCCCACGGGTTAACCGGCATGCCGCCTGCGGGCAGGTAGTGATCGGCAAACATGATGTTGCGGCGGACGACGTCCTCGCTGTGCTTGTACCAGACATGGGGGTGAAAGCCGTTGTTGACCATGATGTTGTTCTCCACGATGCGATAGAAGCCCTCGCGGTTCTTGAGGCCGCCGTTGAGGCAGAGGTTGTCGCGGATTTCGTAATTCGAGGAGCCGTCATCGAGGTCGATGTCCCAGCCATGATCGCAGCGCCAGCGGTTGTTGCGCAGGATGGTCGTTTTAACCGCGTCCAGAAGGACGACATCCCTGTTGGCTTCCCAGGCCTGGTCGTTGTTCAGATCCAGGCCGTCCAATCCCCAGAAACGGTCGCGGCCCCAGGAGTTGAACGAGCCGTGGTCGCCGGTTTCCTTGACCGTGTCGAAAATGTCGCAGAACTCGATCACATGACCGCCCCAACAACCGTCACCGATATTGATGCCGGCGCGTGGCACGTCATAAAGGGAGCAGTGACGGACGGTGATGCCTTGCGACAGCTCGATCTGCACCGGCGCGGTCTGTTTTTCAACCCGGCCCGAGAGGTAGATCAGGCAATCGTCCACGACGCAGTCCGCCGGGTAGTTGGCAGTCTTGGGGCCGGGCGTGCGGTCGAGTTTCGCGAACGACTGAGAATGATCATTCCAATCGCGCGGAACCCGGGCTGAGTCGCGATCGCCGACGAACGCTGCGCCGTTGGCCCCAGCCTTGGCGATGTGACAGCCACGGACCGTGACCCTGCGATTGTAGTTGTTCACGAACACGGCGTTGCCGCCCACCTGGTCGATAAAGCAATCCTCCAACGAACAATCTTCGCTGCCGGTGTAGAAGATGGCGCCGCCACGGTACGTGGTCCAATCACTGCGCACCAGCGGTTCCCTGTTCTCCATGAAGGTGCGCGCGGCGTGGCGGAAGGTGAGCCCTTTGAGGCTGACGAACCGCACCGGGGCCTGCTCCGTGCCGCGGAACTCGACCAGGTGCCGCAGGCGGACCGCTTCGATAATCGCCGTCGCCAAGTCCACGCCCGGGGGCGGATAAAAGTAGAGGAGGCTATTCTTCACATCCAGGAACCACTCGCCCGGAGCATCCAGTTCCTCGAAAATGTTCTCCACAAAACGGATGTCGTGCATGCCCATCGGGCGGTTGTTCTGCCAGCCGCCTTCGTAAGTGACCTTATTGTCCGCATCTTTGCCGGTGATGACATAATGCATGCCGCCCCACTCGGCGGCGTGCAGGGCATGGATGAATCCGCCGGCAGGGTTTTGCCATCGCGCCGCCCGCTGCGGACTGAACGCATCTTTCGCCCAGCCGTTGAAGTGGCGCTCCCTGGGATCGAAGTTCGGATACCGTGCCAGGGGTTGGCGTTCGCCGTTGACGAAAAGCTGGTCCGTGGCAAAGCCCGCGGGCACCTTCGCCTGCATGATGCCATCCTTGTAGATCTGCCATTTAAGGCCTTCCAGCCGGACGCCGCCGCTAATCACCGCCTGCTCCTTCCCATACGCCTGGTACACGACCGGAGCGGCCTTCGTGCCGGAATCCTCGGCGGTGAACATCAAGGTTTCCGGAAGGTAATAAGTTCCCTCCCGGATGAAGATCGTCACCGCTTCGCGCCCTACCGCGTTTCGCGCGGCCTGCTGCGCCTTCGACAACGCGGCGAAGGGCCTGGCCAGCGTGCCTGGATTTGCGTCGTTCCCATTTGTGGCAACGTAGTAGTCACCGGCCTGCGCCGCAGAAATGTGGGTCAAGGCCGCCAGCGCGGCCAACAGGCCATTCGTTACCCTGCACTTGATTCTCATTTTTGAACAAGGCTAACTGCATTTGCCTCCGTGTTTCTCACATTACGTTGTTCATGAATCTACTTGCCTTTTGCGCCGATGTTTCACCAGGTATCCGTGCGGAAAGGCGACGCGGGGAGACCTTCGCGGTTGTAGAGGTTGGCGCCATCCGGGTTCATCTGAAAAGCGTAGCGAACAGCGACCGGTTCCTTCACCTCGGGGGAGGAAACGACGACCGTGTCGTTGTCGATAACGGCCTCAGCCCAATGCCATTGCTTGTCGGCGCCGGCGACCGCGAAGCGCTTGAGCTTCCCCTCCTTGTTCTCGCTCGCCACCCAGGGCTCAATCGGTGTCCCGCCCCAATTGTCATCCACGATGCCGATCGGGACCCCGGTTTGTTGTTGGATTTCCCGGGCGAAATAGAACCCTACCGCGGTAAACCCGCGGGCTGTATCCGGCGAACACACCTGCCACTGGGTGGCCGTTGGGGCGTCCGTGTCCGGCTGGGCGGCCTGTCCATGGTTGAGCTTAATGCGGCGGATTTTCGGCAAGTCCGCGGCTTTGATGTCTTCCGCCGCGCCGAGGCAGCCTCCCAGGTCCATCTCCATGTTCGATTGGCCGGAACAAACCCAGAGGTCACCGATTACGACATTCTTCAAGGTCAGGCTGTTCTTGCCTTTGACGGTCAGCTCCAGGTTTTCGCCGGTCTTGAAGGGCGCCAATTCGAGCGACCATTGACCCTTTTCGTCGGCCTTGGTAGAGGCGCTACTCCCCGCCAGCGTCACGCTGACAGCCTCGCCGGCATCCGCCCAGCCCCAGACCCGCACCGGCAGGTCCCTCTGCAATACCATGTTGTCGGTGAAGATTCTCGGCAGGCGCACTTCCGCCGTGGCGGGGATGGCGATTGCTATGGCGAAGGCACACAGGATCAGGTTGATCCGATGCCGATGGAGGATGGGCTTGCTTTTCTTCATGTGTTTCTCTGTTGTTCAGTTTGTCGGTTTTGCAGGCGAAAGCGCAACCTCGTTGGACGCGTTGAAGACCGCCGCCCCGCTGGACTCGCTGGCGGCATCGGGCTTGTCCCAGAACATCTTTATCTCCTGGTGCGCCTGTCCCTTGATGGTGGGTATTCGCAGCCAAATGGCGGCCGTTCCGGCGTTCGGGTCCCATTCGTCGGTTTGGCAGGCCAGGGGTTCGCCTGTGCCGGTGGCAAAGCGGATATCCTCCCCGTTGGCTTTCGCCTGGCTGAAATCAAACCAGTCCTTGTTCAGCCGCACCACCAGAGGGAAGCCCTCTTCCGAAGCCGTGGCCGGCAAATTCGCGCCTTCGGCCGTGGTCAGGATGTAGAGTGATCCCGAATGCCGCCAGCCCTGGTATTGGGCCGATGCCGCCGGCAAAAGTGCCGCGAGCAAAATCACGCCACAAGCCATTCGCTTCGATCGATTCATGGCGGTGTCATTCCTGGTTGAAATCGATCCGATACACAAAGGCGTAACGACCTGGTTTTTCCCGCGGAACCGAGAGCGCGAGCCCGTCATTGGTCTGACGCCAGGTGATTGCTTCCTTTGAGCCGAGCATCCGCACGGCAGCGATCGCTCTTGGAGCAGCTCCCTTGGGGGCCAGTGCCCTGACGAGAAGATCCTTGTCCGGCCAGGCCAGGCAGATCGCGTAAAGCGAATTACCTTTCGCCGTGAATCGGATATCGACGGCGGACCTGGCATCGCGTTTCGGCGCCTTGCCCGCCTCATCGTGCAATGGTGGTCCGTCGCGAAAGGCCTTCCACGGTGAACTCCCATAGATGGCTTCCCCGTTCGTCTCCATCCACGCTCCGACCTCCATCAGCCGGTCAATGCTCGGCTGGGGAATGAGCCCCTCGGAGGTGGGGCCGACATTCAGCAGGTAATTGCCGCCCTTGCTGACGATGTCCACGAGGCGCAACACAATGTCCTTGGCGTCCACCCAATTGTGGTCGTTCCGATTGAAGCCGAAGCTGGTGTTCATCGAGCCGGGATTCTCCCACTCGAATCCCGGGGCCTTGTCCAGGATCTCGTTGTCCCCGGAGGTGATGTAGTCGCAATGCGGCGGCGGAATCTGGTCGGGGAAGCGGCAGCCCTGGATCCGGCTGTTCAGGACGCACTCCGGCCGCAACTTCCGGATGGCCTGGTAAAGATCCTCGACCTGGGCGTCGCTCTTCATGTCGATCTCATCGAACCAGAGCAGATCCGGCCGATAATTGGTGAGAAGTTCCTCGACCTGTGGCTTCGCGAAGGTGGCGAAGTAGCGGTCGAAATCCGCCTTCGTGGAATCGGGGTAATCCCAGACATTGTTCTGCCGGTAATTGTTACCCGGGCCCTGGGGCCAACCGGAGGCCAGAATCCCGGCAGCATGATTCGTCGGCGCGCCATCCCAGCCAGCGGCCATAGTCGCAACGGCGTAGAGCAAACCACCGTTGCCGGGCAGGTAGGGGCACGGCCCGCCGGTGATCGCTGCGTCTGTCGATCCCCGCTCCGGGACTCATTGCGCCAACTCAGCCTGCAGCGTAAACCATCGGCTGACCGGGTGGACCCAGACTTCGGCGTAATTGTAGCAGTTTGACGGCGGCCAATATGGAACATCTTCCGCAAGGCGGCTTTGGATGCCAACCGGGAGCGACCCGGTGATGTCGCCGCTCATCGCAGTGTATTGCGGGTTGTAGTTATGCCCGACGCCATACATGAGGCTGCCGTTGAAAGGATTGCGGCCCAGCGTCCATTCGGCCTGTTGCCGGGCGAGCGCGCGTAACTCGGGAGAGTTGAGCAGACGCGCCGCCGTGGCTGCGGCGGTGGCCTGCGACAGCAGCACGCCCAGGTTGCCGCGGAAATCGCCCCATACGGGGAACCGGCGCAAATAGACGCCCTCCGCCAGCCGCACACCTTGGTCGATCTGCTTCCGCTCGGTGGCGCTCGGGTTCTCCGACAACTGGTAGATGCTCGCCGAGCACATCTGGTAGGGCGCATTGAAGGCGGCCGCGGCCAGCAGGTAATCCCCGTAGCGTTTCACACCCGCGCGCCAGCTCGCCGCTTTGGGGTCATCGGGGAAGAACGTGGCAAGGTCGACCAGCGCCACTACCGGCGCCTGCTCGTGGCTGCGGTGGAAGTAATGTGAAATCCGGTTGCGCTGCGGCGACGCATAAAAGAAACCGGTGAGCGGTTTGTCCCAATTTGGTTTCTCCACCTGCTGACAGCTCAGCAGAATGTCGCCAAAACTCGCCGCCGTGGCCGCGTATTTCTCTTTTTTGGTCAGCCGCCACAGCTCGATGCTCGATTGCGCAGCGGCGCCAGCCAACTCGAGATTCGGGTTGCCGGCGCGGGCCTCGGCAAAACCGTAATCCAACTCGGCGGCGGCGCGGCAGCGCTCGGCCAGCGCGGGATCGGATTGAGCATAGGCGCGCGCGGCCGCGGCCTCGGCGGCGGCAGCCAGAAAGTTCTCGAAAGGTGAGTTGCTGCCTTTCACGACCACGTCATCGACATTGCCTGGAATGCCATCCGTCCAGAAATCCATCGTTGCCCAGGTAACCCGGGCGCCGTCCCCAAACCGGGTCTTGAGCATCCACTCGACCCCCCAGTGTGCCTCCTCGCGAAATCGTCGAGCCAGTTCGGGATCGCTTCGCTCCAGGCGCTCCAGCAGGCGGAGCATCGACCACGCCGCCTCAGAGGTGTTGACCAACCCTTGCGAGAGGTCACCCGCATCGTGCCAGCCGCCGTTGATCGCCAGGCTGCGCCCGGCGTGTTCCGCGCGCCAATCCTGGTGGCAGACACCATGAATGCCGCGCACCGCGAACCCGCATCGTTCGCAGTAAAAGAAATTCAGCCCCGCAATCAGCGTGATGCGCCAGGGGTTCGGCTGGATCGGAAACGGCTCGGATTCGATCCGGCCCACCCGCAGCCGGTAATCGCCGGGCCGGCGGAAGCCTGAGAAATCCAGCACTCGAATCCTGCCGGCGGGTCCCTCGACGCCGCGGGTGTCGCCGGACCAAGCCGGTCGGCGGGAAACAGCCTCAATCAGCTCGAAACGGGTCTCGGCGCCCGGCCCGGTGAAAGCCAGCTTCGGGTCATTCGGTCCGTAACCGATGTGGCAATAAGCGATCTGGTCGGGCGCAACGTCCCAGCCGCGGAAATGGTCGGGCGCAACCCGCTGCAACTCGAGCTGGTCGAAATCGTAGCAGACGCGGTTGGTGGCCCCGGGTTCGTTGCCCTGGAGCCGATAAGCGAGTTCCAACGCTTTCACCTGTTTGCGATCCAGGTGTGTGATCTCCCACGTCACCTGGTTCCATTCGTGGTTGCGCAGCAGCACGAAATTCATCCCGCCATCCGTGTAGCTGCGGCCCGCCGTCCCTTCACAATTGAGCGCCAGCTTGAGCGAGACGACCTTGAATCCGGGCAGATCGGGATACACCCAGACGGAAATGCGGTTGAATCCACTCCAGTCTTCGTTGCTGAACTCGCGCCGGACCCCGGTTTCCCCAAAGGGCCGCCCTGGCGTGCGCGGGGGCTCGGTGCCTTTGGTCGGCGCGGTCAGGCGGATGGACTGCTTGCCTTCGAGCTTGCGCTCGGTGGTGAAGGTCATCTCACCCGGGCCGAACAAACGCCAGTTCTTCGGCGACTCCATGTCGTCGAGCAGACGCGATTCGAGGACCGGCTTGGCTAACTGCCGCGCCGTGGTCGAGTGCTGCTGATCGACCGGCAGCGGGAACTCCGGCACCGGCGACAGCGCGGCCCGCGTCGCCGCAACGCAACAAAGTGCGAACAGACTCAAGTACGACGCCACCGAAGGCGGCGGCCAAGGCGCGGTCTGGGACTTGATCATAGGACTCGGGTTGGGAGGGTTGTCGGCAGTATTCGTTCGGGGGTTGGAAGGTCGGGGCGACACAAAGAGCAGGGCAGCCCGTTCGCGGTTGGAATTCCCGAGCGCCTGGTTTCCACCCCCAATGCCAGGCCGCTCCGGGTTCTGCCTGGCGGTTTGGATCATTGGACGGGCATTAATGTGCATCATGATTCATACACACCTCGCCCACTTACCTTCGGAACCCTGGCGGACGCACTCCGACCTGGCTCAAGTCGATGGGCTGGAAACCGAGTTTCAGCGCCGGGGAATCGTCGCGCAATCGGAAATCATACCAGCCCGGAGCAACGAACCGGGGGTCGGCCACCAGCGAGTTCAGGTCATGCCCGCGCTCGCGCCACTGCTGGAGCGTGGCGCCGGAAAACCGCAGCGCCGCGGCGTCAGCGCCGGGCCGGGCGTCAAAATAGACATTCCCGTCGATGACGTAGTTCTCCTTGCGCCAATTGCTGCCGAGCAGTTCGCCCGAATCGAAATAGACAATGTTATTGGTGAAGAAGAACGAGTTGTGGGCCTCCTCGCGCGTGCGCATGAGCTGGCTCTTTTGGTTGAAAGCGAAGATGTTGTTGCGAAGGATGTTGTCCCGCCCGTAGTGCTGGTGGAACCCGGCATCTTTGCAGCGATAAACCACGTTGTTCTCGAGGAGGATGCCGGTGCTGCCTTCGTCGGTGTAGAGGCCCCAGCCGCCATAGTTGTCGGCGCACACGTCGTGAATCAGGTTGTTGCGAATGATCGTGCCCGGCTGCAGGCCCAGCGTATAGACGGCGCCCATGTCGCTCAGCATTCCCTGCCCAAGATCGTGCAGATGGTTGAATTCGACGATATTCTCGCGACACGGCGACTCTCGATACCCCCAGGTCCAGCCCAGCGAGACCGCGGTGTAATACAGGTGATGCACGTGATTGTGCGCGATGCGGTTGCCGCCACTCTGGAGAACGAAAATACCCCCTGCCGGCGGATAGACCAGTCCACCCTGGTGAATGTCGTTGTCGGTGATGGTGTGCCCGTGGTTTTGGTCGAAGGCAGCCTGGCGAGCCCGCGGTTCGCCGACGCGAATGCCCCCGCCGCCCAAGTCGCAAAACTCGTTCCCAACGACGCGGTCATTCTGGCAACCCCTGCCCAACTCCAGCCCGTAATTGCCCAGGTGCGTAAGAGCGCAGTTCTCCACCACGCACTCCACCGCGCCGGCCGCGAAAATGTCCCCGCGCACACCCACAGCCGCCTGGGTATCGGCGTAGCCCCTCTCGTCCAGCTTCCAGTCGGAGTAGGCAAAGGCCAGACCGTGCAGCACCACGTGCTTGACCGCTTTCTCCGCGGCAAAATCCCCTTCCAGGCGCAGCAGCGTCTGCAACCGCGGCGCGACGACCTCGGCATGAGCCATGTCTTCTCCCGCTTTCGCCCAGTAGGTCAGTACGCCCGTCTTGCGGTTCAGATACCATTCGCCGGGCATATCGAGGGCATCCGGAGCATTCTCGATGTAGTAACGGGCGTTGCCCTCCTTGTTGGAGCGTTGCGGCGCGGCCGACAACGTGGCGACGAGGTTGGTCTCGTCCAAACCTCGGAGATACATCCGCAGGTCGGCCCAGGCCAACAACGCTACCACTTCCACTGCGCCGTCGGCGACCCACTCCCGCTTGAGATCCCCGGCCTTGAACTTGAATTGGGCCGGATTGCCTTCGGGACTCGCGCCCTGAACACGGGGAAAGCCCTGGTTGGGCGTGCGGGCGCGCTGCCGCCGTTCGCCATTGACAAAAAGTTGGCGGAAGAGCCACTGGCCGGAATGAACCTCAGGAATCTCCGCTCCCCACCACCCCGGTTTGCCTGCGACCTCTCGCCAACCGGTGATGTGGCGTCCGCCGCTGAGCACGGGAGTTTCGCCCGGATAGGCCGCAATGAGCAGCGGAGCATCAGGTCGCTGTCCCGAGTCCTCCGGGCCAAGCTGGACCGGCTCCGCCAGTTCATACGTGCCGCCCCTCAGCAGGATGCTCACTCCGTGGCTTTTGGCCTCCGGGCTCGCTTTGCGAGCCGCTGCAATGGCCGCCTTCAGCGTGGCCAGTGGACCGTCTTTGCCATCCGGCGACGCGTCTGCCACCTGGCCGGACCAATTATCATTGCCGTTAGGCGCTACGTGGAGCACGAGCGGTTTGGCCATTCCCAGGCTCAGGCCGGCACTCAAGGTCATGAGTATAGACAGCGTTCTTCTCATATAATCCTCAACCACTGCCATCCCATAGAAATGTGAAAAAAACGGTTGGAATTTTCTGGAAACCTGCCACAAGGCAGGCAAATGAAAAACCAAAACATTCCAACCGCGTCAAAATTCACCGTTCTGCGTCAGC
>JBEKRX010000123.1:0-6841 GCA_049518415.1 Verrucomicrobiota bacterium | reverse complement strand
CCACTATAGCCGGCGGCAAAGTTATTGACCACCTTCGGGCTGGGGTCCTGACCGGGACCCTTCCCTCGGTGGTGAATAACTTTGGAAAGCGTATCAGGGGCAGCAAGACAGTAGCCCAGGGCAAGGCCCGTCCCGCTTTGAGCGGGACCCCGGCGCGCCGGGGCCCTGGGTAAAGCGGAAAAACGGATCACCCCCCTCCCATCCCGCCTTGGCGGGATGGGAGGGGGGAAGGGGGGCCCCGCCCGCCCCCAGGGGCAGTGTCAGGACGCGCCCAGAAGCAGGCTCTGAGCAGTTACGTATTGACAAAACCCGCATTTTTTGTTCTCCTCTTACCGCAAGGCAGCAGCGGGTTGAGCCAGGCTCCGCCTGCGCCTTGCTTTTCTTGGCGGGCGGCGTCCCTCGGGCGGCAAATGAATGTGCGCTGGCAAGGCACCGACCGGGCGACAACGGGGTTTGGGAAAATGACCAGGCTCCCGCTGCAGAGGGAAATTGCGCGCCCGTTTGCCTTTGCCCCCCGGCGGTGCGCGACCGCGCCGGCCCATCCTTCAACCGGCAGGGGCGCTTTCCACCTGCCTGCCGGCAGGCAGGCCGCGTCTCCCAATTCGGGCCGGCTCGCCCCTCGCCCCTCCCCCCCTCGCCGTTCGCCGTTCGCCGTTCGCCGTTCGCCCCTCAACCATCAAGCAAATTATGAAAACCATCGCAGCTAACCTATCAGCGGGCCTGCTCCTGGCCGCCCTGGCAATGGCGGCGATGACTCAGGCCACAGCCCAGGAATACACCTTCACCACCCTGGCCGGACCGCCGGAAGCCGGCCCTGGGGCGATTGACGGCACGGCCAGCGCGGCGCGCTTCTACGCGGCAAACGGCGTGGCGGTGGACAGCGCGGGCAACGTCTATGTGGCGGACACCGGCAACTCCACGGTTCGGAAGGTGACGCCGGGCGGGGCGGTGACGACGCTGGCGGGCCTGGCGGGAAATTCGGGCAGCGCCGACGGCACGGGCAGCGCGGCACGCTTCAGCGGTCCAACCGGCGTGGCGGTGGACAGCCTGGGCAACGTGTATGTGGCGGACACCGGCAACTCCAGGATTCGGAAGTTGACGCCGGGCGGGGTGGTGACGACGCTGGCGGGCCTGGCGGGAACGCAAGGCCATGCCGACGGCACGGCCAGCGCGGCGCGGTTCTCCCATCCAGAGGGCGTGGCGGTGGACGGCGAGGGCAACGTCTATGTGGCGGACTGCTATAACCACACGATTCGGAAGGTGACGCCGGGCGGGGTGGCGACGACCCTGGCGGGCCTGGCGGGAAGCCAGGGCAGCGCCGACGGCACGGGCAGCGCGGCGGGGTTCAACTACCCAGGCGGCGTGGCGGTGGACAGCGCGGGCAATGTCTATGTGGCGGACACCGGCAACTCCACGGTTCGGAAGGTGACGCCGGCCGGGGTGGTGACAACGCTGGCGGGCCAGGCGGGAAGCTATGGCAGCGCCGACGGCACGGGCAGCGCGGCGCGGTTCGACTCCCCATGTGGCGTGGCGGTGGACAGCGCGGGCAACGTGTTTGTGGCGGACGCCTGGAACCACACGATTCGGAAGGTGACGCCAGGCGGGGTGGTGACGACCCTGGCGGGCCTGGCGGGAAGCCCTGGGAGCGCCGACGGCACGGGCAGGGCGGCGCGGTTTGGCAGCGCTGACCGTGGTCCCAGCGGCGTGGCGGTGGACAGCGCGGGCAACATGTATGTGGCGGACCAAGGGAACTGCACGATTCGGAAGGTGACGCTGGGCGGCGTGGTAACCACCCTGGCGGGCCTGGCGGGAACCTTGGGCAGCGGCGATGGCAGCGGCAGCGCGGCGCGGTTCACCTTGCCGGAGGGCGTGGCGGTGGACAGCGCAGGCAACGTCTATGTCGCGGACCCCGACAGCCAGACGATCCGGAAGGTGAGGCCGGCCGGCCTCGTGACCACTCTGGCGGGCCTGCCGGGGTACGGGGGCAGCGACGATGGCACCGGCAGCGCGGCGCGGTTCGCCTATCCCCAGGGCGTGGCGGCAGACAGCGCGGGCAACGTGTATGTGGCGGACACCGGCAACGACACGATTCGGAAGGTGACGCCGCAAGGGGTAGTGGCGACGCTGGCGGGCCTGGCGGGAAGCAGGGGCAGCGACGACGGCACGGCCAGCGCGGCGCGGTTCCGCGGCCCGGCGGGGGTGGCGGTGGACAGCGCCGGCAACGTCCATGTGGCGGACAGCGCCAACTGCACGGTTCGGAAGGTGACCCCGGGCGGGGTGGTGACGACCCTGGCGGGCCTGGCTCAATTGGATCAGTACGGCTATCCTGTGGGTGGCAGCGCCGACGGCACGGGCAGCGCGGCGCGGTTCAACTGTCCACGGGGCGTGGCGGCAGACAGCGCGGGCAACGTCTATGTGGCGGACAGCGGCAACAACACGATTCGAAAGGTGACGCCGGGCGGAGTGGTCACGACCCTGGCGGGCCTGGCCGGAAATTCGGGCAGCGCCGACGGCAGCGGCAGCGCCGCGCGGTTCCTTGATCCGGGGGGCGTGGCGGTGGACAGCGCGGCCAACGTCTATGTGGCGGACACCTACAACCACACGATTCGGAAGGTCACCCCGGCCGGGGTGGTGACGACGCTGGCGGGCCTGGGGGGAATTTGGGGCAGCGCTGACGGCACCGGCAGCGAGGCGCGGTTCGACTACCCATACGGCGCGGCGGTGGACAGCGCCGGCAACGTGTATGTGGCCGACACCTGGAACCACACGATTCGGATTGCCAGTGTCGCCTGCCCAGATGCGCCCACGATTGACTTGGCTGTCGGGCCGGTGGGGCAATTGCGCCAATTGGACACCAGCCCGCAGACCGCCGTGGCCTGGCAGTGGCGCCTGATCCGCGACCCGTCCGCCTCCTCGGCCGCCCTCTCGGCCGCCAACGTCCGCAATCCCACCTTCACGCCCGATGTCGCGGATTTGTATATTTTCCGGCTGGAAGCCACCAACGCCGCCGGGGCGATGTGTATCCGCACGCTGACCTTCACAGCCGTGCCGCCGCCTCCGAGCATAGCAACGCCGCCCCTGACACAGACCGCTGAGATGGGGTCACTCGCCTTCTTCTCGGTGGAAGTGACGAGCACTCTGCCGGGAGCAACTTACCAATGGTACTTTAACGGCACCAACGCGCTGGGCGGCGCCACCAACTCTTACCTTGACCTGGCCAACGTCGGAGCGGCCCAGGCGGGGGCTTACACGGTGGTCGTGACGGATTTTTACGGGGCCGTGACCAGCGCGCCCGCCATGCTGAGCGTGATCGCCGCGGTCGAGAGAAGGGTCGTTCCGGCCCTGAATCTGGCGGGGGACCTGGGCAGTTTCTTGCACCTGGATTATGTCAATGCCTTGGGCCCCGGCAAACCGTGGCTGTCGCTATCGAACTTTACGCTCAACAGCGCGCCGCAGCTCTGTTTTGATCTTTCCGAGCCGCTGCCCGCGCAACGATTCTACCGCGCCTGGCAGACCAACGTGCCGAGTGCGAGGCCCGTGCTGGACGTGGGGTTCGCCACGGAGATCCCGCTGGCCGGGGCGATCGGCAGCTCGGTGCGGATTGATTATATCAATGTCATTGGCCCGACCGACGCCTGGGTGACGCTGGCCACCGTGACGCTGACGAACACGACGGAGCTTTACTTCGACCTGGGCGCGTTCCGGCAGCCGCCCCGGCTCTACCGGTTGGTAGCGGTCCCGTGACGCCCTGGCTGGATTTGCGCTGCATCCACTTTCAGGGGTCGGGGTTTGGCCGCAATCCCGATGTGTCGGGATTGGCGTCGCCTTGGGACGCTTACCCAGGCTAGGCGCTGCGCGCCAAGCCTGAGCTTTGTTACGCAATCCCGACGTATCGGGATTGATGGAATCTCAGGCTACAGCTCCATTTCTCGAATCCGCCCCGCCGTTGTCAGCGGTGCAGCAGGGGCCTGTCCCCGCCGCGCTGGAAAAAAAACGGGCGGTCTCCCACCCGGAGACCGCCCGCCCCATACTGACCATCTTTACGACGGTGAGATTCAACCACAGGTTCGCTGCGGCGTGTATAGGGTATTCACCCCAGAAGCGGCTTTACCTCCGGCGGCTTTCTCCTAAAGTGCCTGCATGGTCACGGTGGCGCCGAGTCCATGCTTTTGCCGGCTTAGCCCGGGGGAATTGAACGGTTTGCGTGGCCTTGCGCGCGAACCGTCCTGCGCCGCGGGCCAGGAACCCATTTAACCAGCATGAACCGCATTCGCCTGCTGCCCGAGCAAGTGGCCAACCAGATCGCCGCCGGCGAGGTGATTGAGCGGCCGGCCAGCGTGGTCAAGGAATTGGTCGAGAACTCGCTGGACGCGCAGGCCGCGCGGGTCACGGTCGACATCCAGGCCGGCGGACGCAGCCTGGTGCGGGTGGCTGACGACGGCCTCGGCATGAGCCGCGACGATGCCTTGCTCTGCCTCGAGCGCCATGCCACCAGCAAAATCCGGCGGACCGAGGACCTCGCCGCCATTACCACCATGGGCTTTCGCGGCGAGGCCCTGCCCAGTATCGCCAGCGTCAGCCGCTTCACCCTGACCACCCGCGAGCGCGACAGCCAATCCCCCGAGGGCACCCAACTCGTGGTCAGCGCCGGCAAGATCCTCGCCGTCAAAGCGGCGGGCAGCGCGCCCGGCACCACCGTGGAGGTGCGCCAGCTCTTCTTCAACCTGCCGGCCCGCCGAAAATTCCTCCGCTCCGAGCCCACCGAGTCCGCCCACATCCAGCATTACCTCACCCTGGCGGCACTGGCCTTTCCGGAGGTTGCCTTCAGCTTTCAAAAAGACGGCCGCCTGGTCTGGCAATTGCCGGCCCTCAAGAGCGGCGGCGACACCGCGGCGCGGCTGGCGGCCCTGCGCCAACGGCTGCGGGCCCTTTACGGCGGCGAGCAAGCACTCTTGCCGGTGGATTTCTCCGCGGTCATTCGCTCCTGGGAACCGGCCGGAGAGGCGCCCGCGACGGACCACGCGCCCGAAACTCCCGCTCCCGCCCTGGCGGAGTCCAATTTCCATCTCTGGGGTTTCATCGGCGCGCCGGGCGTGTCCCGCCTGACCCGCCAGGACCAGCATGTTTTTGTGAACCGCCGCCCGGTGGAGAATCGCGGCCTGAATTTCGCCCTGCTCGAAGGCTATCACACGGCCTTGATGAAAGGGCGCTACCCGGTCTGCTGCCTGTTCCTGGAAATCGATCCCGCGGCGCTGGACGTCAACATCCACCCAGCCAAGCGCGAGGTGAGATTCCACCAGGCAGGGGAAGTGCGGCGCTTGGCCGCGCAAGCGGTGCGCCAGACCTTGCTGCGATTAGTCCACCGTCCACCTTCCACAGCCCACCGCCCACAAGCCGAGGTCCGAAAAGAGACAGCCGTCGGCAGCGGGGAGGCCGGCCAGCAGGGGACGGCACTTCAGGCAGTGGGGCAGGCCAGCCTGCCGGGTCTGCCGGCGGGGTTGCGGCCGCCTGCCGGCCCGGCCTCGCCACCGCCCCCCGCGCAGCCGGTTTTGCGCATGGGCTTTGGCCCCGGCCAGCCGGCCCCAAGCACCCCCGCGCCTCCCCCGGAAGAACCTCATGCACCTCAGCCACCCCAGCCCCCACCCCCTTCGGCGCCGGCAGCCGTGCCGTTGTTGAACGTGCCGTTGCGGTTGATTGGGGTGGTGGGCAAGTTGTACGTGGTCCTGGAGTCCGACCGCGGCCTGGTGTTGCTCGATCAACACGCGGCGCACGAGCGGATTTTGTACGAGCAGATGCTGAGCCGGCTGGAGCGGAACGACCAGGCGCCCTCGCAGCGGCTGTTGCTGCCGGAGACGGTCGAGTTGCCGGCGCGGGACGCCGCTTTCGTGCGGGAGCAGTTGCCGGTGCTCTTGCGCCTGGGCGTGGGGTTGAGCGAATTCGGCGAGCGCACGTTCCTGCTCGACGCCTTGCCCCCCTTTGTCAAGGCGGCCGAGCCGCGCCGATTCGTGCTCCAACTCCTGGATGAACTCAAAGCGGCGGGGCAGGAGGTCAATTCGTTGCGGCTCGGAGAGCAAACGGTGGCCAAGACCGTCTGCCGTCAGGCGGTCAAAGCCCGCGACCCGCTGGCCGGGCCTGAACTGGAGGCGCTGGTCCAGGACTTGCGCCTCTGCGCGATGCCCTACACCTGCCCGCACGGCCGCCCAACGCTCATCGAGATGAACTTCCGCGAATTGGAGAAGAAGTTCGGCCGGGCGCAGTGAATGAGCGGGTGCGCAGCCTCCCCCTGCCCCAACGCCTTTCGGAAATTCAGCCACACCTTTGTCCCGAAGGGACCCCGTGAGAATAGCCCGGCGTTTCAACGCCGGGTCGGATGCGCAAAGCATCCCAATCCGTCCCGAAGGGACGGCTGAAGCTCCCCCTGCCAAAGGCGAGACCTCGGCTGGCGATTCAATCGTCCCTTCGGGACGAGCGGGGCACGAAGGGCGGCCTACCCCGGCGTTGAAACGCCGGGCTATTCTCGAATGTCCCTCCGGGACAGCAGCGTCCGACACGGGACAAGCGTGTTTGACCCCTTCCCACAACCCGCGGGGCCCGGCCTCCGGGACAGCGGCGTCCGACACCGGACAAGCCAATTCCCGAGAGGCGTTACACCCAGCCCGGATATTCCATGCCGAGGTCGGAGGGCTACACGCTGTAAGGTAGGGCGCGTCCCGATACATCGCATACGCGTCAAGCTAAGGGATGGGTGATCCCAGCCAGCAGTTCGTAGAAGTTTATTCGATCCCTCCTGCGCTCGTAAAGGAGATGGTTTTTGAGGTGAGCTTCCACCCAATCCTCTATG
>JBEKRX010000122.1:0-7003 GCA_049518415.1 Verrucomicrobiota bacterium | reverse complement strand
AGCCAGGGTCTCCCCGGGCCAGGGTCTGCTATAACTACTCGGCCCAACCATCCATTGCCGAGGCAGGACTTTCACCTGCAAGCATGTCAAAGACCGAAGGCTGCACCGCATCCTGACACTGCTCCCGAGCGCGGGCGGAAGCCCTCCCTCCATCCCCCCTCCCATGCGCTCGGAGCGCATGGGCTAATAGCCGATAGCCGATAGCCAATAGCCGACCCCCTCCCATCACGCCAAGGCGGGATGGGGGCTTCGCGGGCGAGACGCCCGCGCCACTATGCAGGGCGGCGCACGGGTGAAGTGGAATTGGTGGCAGTGTCGCGATGCGCCGCACGCCCTGGGGGGTCTCACTTTGGAATGGCCAAGTGGGCGGAAATGAAATAAAGATGCCGGGAACTGCTCGCTTATATGACACGTCGCCTTAGCGCCATCGCGCCCGATTGGTGGGACTATACCACATTGCCCCAGGAGCTGATTGCAACCGCCGCCCGCCTGACGCCGCGCGACCTGGCGCAGCTCTCCCGTCCCGGTTTCAAGGTGGTGCTCTACGACACGCTGGAGGAGTTTTACCTGGCGGAGGCCCTGGAGTACGTGGAGGCCTGGCGCCAGAGCACGGAGGACAACCCGGTGGGGGTCTGCGGCCCGATTGGTCCGACCGAACAGTTGCCGCTGGTGGCGCAGTTGGTCAATGCCCTGGGCCTGGACGCGCGGTCGGGCCATTTCTGGGGCATGGATGAATGGTGCGTCGAGGGCAAGGAAGTCCCGCTGACCCATCCGCTCAGCTTCGAGCGGTGCGACCGGGAACTCTGTTTCAACCGCATCGAGAAAAGGCTCCGCCCGGCGGAGGCGCACTTGCATTTCCCCAAGGCGGACACGGCCCCTTACCGGAAGAGTTGGGAGGCCGGGGTGCGTTGCGCGGTGATGCAGGGGGGCCAGGGGGATGTGAAACATTGGGCCTTCAACGACCCGCCGGAGCGCAAAGGCCGGCACAAGGACTATCCCCCGGCGCCGGCGCTCTACCGCCAGCTCTGCACGCGCGTCGTGCGCCTGCATCCGCTCACGGTGGCGCAGAACGCGCGGACCAGCGGCGGCGGGAACATTTCCCTGGTGCCCACCATGGCCATCAGCGTCGGTCCGGTCGAAACCTGGAAAGCGGAGAAGGTCTCGATCTGGCACGCGGGCAAGCACGACAATCCCTTCGGCCAGCGTTTGACGGCTTACATGATTGGGAAGCGGATCGTGGACACGGCGGTGCCGATGTCGCTGCTGGCCGAGCACCGAAACGTCCAATTCAACTATTACCGCGGCGGCCTGGGCACCTGCGCGGTCCAGATGCACTGAATTTAGTGCGGCGCCGGGGCAACCGAGGGGGGCGGCCTTTAGGCGGCCAGCAATCGGAAATTGGCCATTGGCCATTGGCCAGGCCTACCTGGCAAAGCCGCGCGTTTTCAGCCAAAACGCGCAGTCGGCGGTCCAGGGATGGCGGCGGGCGGGGTCCCACTGGCTGGTGCCCAGGCCGAGGCCGTGGGCGCCCTTTTGATAGATGTGCAGGTCAAAGGGCACGCCAGCTTTGCGGAGCGCCTCGGCAAATTGCAGGCTGTTCTCGACGGGCACGCCGGTGTCCTCGAAGGTGTGCCAGATGAAACAGGGAGGCGTGTCTTTGGTGACCTGGAGTTCGTTGGACAATTGCCGGACCAGTTCCGGGGAGGGGTCCTGGCCGAGCAGGTTGTGCCTTGAGCCCTGGTGAGTGAATTGGCCCAGGGTGATGACGGCGTAACAAAGTATGCCCAGGTCGGGCCGCGAGCTTTGGCGCTCGATGACATCGCCGGCCTCCGGTTTGCCCGCGTCGAAATGGGTCAGCAGCGTGGAGGCGAGGTGCCCGCCGGCGGAGGAGCCCATGATGCCGATGCGTTTGGGGTCGAGCTTCCACTCGCCGGCCCGGGCGCGCACGAGGCGCACGGCGCGCGCCGCGTCCTGCAACATGGCCGGGTGATGATAACCGCCGGAGGCGAGGCGATATTTCAAGACAAATCCCGCGATGCCGAGTTCGTTGAGCCAGCGGGCATAGTGGTCGCCTTCGTGGTTGGCCAAAGCGCCGTAGCCGCCGCCGGGGCAGATGACCATCGCCGCGCCGCTCCCCTGGTCCGGGTCGGCCAGGTAAGGCGTGAGCGTGGGAATGTCTTTGGGTTCCTGGCCCAGGGCGCCGGGCGCGCCCTCCGGCCAGAGCGGGAACGGATTGGACGACTGCGCTTGCGCCGAGGCAAGGCATCCCAGGACAACGAGCAGAGCAAGAGAGTTTTTCATCGTTTTCGCAGCGTAGCAGCAATAACACTTCAAGGATTGTCTGTAAAAGTTTTAATGAAAGGTGCTCCCTCCTGACACCTCACGGGCTGGCGGCCGGCAGCCGCCCTCACTGACAGGCTGGAAGCGTGCCGCTACCTCGCCGGTGGTATTGCCAGGATGCACGCGGACCAATGGGGGTGCAGGGCTTCCGGGCTCAGGTCACAGTCATGCTGAGGAGGAACTCGATGTTGCTGCGGGTCTTTTTGAGCTTGTTCAACACCAGTTCCATGGCCTCGACGGGCGGCACGCCGGTGAGGGCGCGGCGGAGGATAACCACGCGGTTGTATTCATCGGGGTGGTAGAGCAATTCCTCTTTGCGGGTGCCGGAGCGCTCGATGTTGATGGAGGGGAAGATGCGGCGGTCCACCAGGGCGCGGTCGAGGCAGACTTCCATGTTGCCGGTGCCTTTGAACTCCTCAAAGATGACTTCATCCATGCGCGAACCGGTGTCCACCAGGGCGGTGGCAATGATGGTGAGGGAACCGCCCTCTTCGATATTGCGGGCGGCGCCGAAGAACCGCTTGGGCTTGTGCAGGGCGTTGGCGTCCACGCCGCCGGAGAGGATCTTGCCCGAGTGCGGCTGGACGGTATTGTAGGCGCGCGCCAGGCGGGTAATGGAGTCCAGCAGGATGACGACATCGCGCTTGTGCTCGATCATGCGCTTGGCCTTTTCACTGACCATCTCGGCGACCTGCACGTGGCGTTCGGGCGGCTCGTCGAACGTCGAGCTAATCACTTCGGCCCCGCGGCAGGTGCGTTCCATGTCCGTCACTTCCTCGGGCCGCTCATCAATGAGCAGGATGAACAGGTAGGCCTCGGGATTGTTCTTGAGAATCGCGTTGGCCAGCTTCTGCATCAACACCGTCTTGCCCGTGCGCGGCGGAGCCACGATCAAACCGCGGGTGCCTTTGCCAATCGGGCAGACCAAATCCAGCACCCGCGTCGAGAGTTCGTCCACCGCCGTCTCGAGAATGAACCGCTTGTCCGGAAACAGCGGCGTCAGGTTGTCAAAGTGCGTCTTGTCCTTCGCCTTGTCGGGCTCCTCCTGGTCAACGGCCTCCACTTTGAGCAGGGCGAAAAAACGCTCCTTCTCCTTGGGCGGGCGGATTTGGCCGGCGATCAGATTGCCCGTCTGCAAATCGAAACGGCGAATCTGCGAGGGCGAGACATAGATGTCTTCCGGGCAGGGCAGATAATTGAAGCTCTGGGAGCGGAGGAAGCCGAAGCCCTCGGGCAGGACCTCCAGCACCCCTTCGGAAAACAGCACGCCCGCCCGCTCCGCGTTCTTCTGCAAGATGTGGAAAATCACCTCGTGCTTGCGCATCGTGCCGAAGTTCTCCACCCCAAGCTCGCGCGCCATGTGGTTGAGGTCGGTCATCGACATGCTTTGGAGCTTGGCGATGTTCAGGGAGGCGGCGATATGGTCCTTTTCAGCGGCGGCCAGCGCTGCTTGAGCCTGCTCTTCGGCCGCTTGGACGGGGGCCGGCGGCTCGGCCTTGCCGGACTTGTCCTGGCGGCGCTTGCCGGGTTTGTCGGGCCTTGGCTTTTCCGGAGCGGGCGCCGGTTCGGCGACTTCGGCGGCGCGGGACGGGCGCTGGGCCGTGTCCAGGCCGGGCTTCCTGGGCTGGGCGGCCGGCCCTCGGCCCGGCTCGGCCGCCGGTGGCGGCGCGGGCGGTTGGTCGCGGCGGCTTCCCAGCGCAAAGGCCGAGGCCGGCAGTTCCTCGGTCGGGGACGGGGCTTCGGCCACCGCCGCCGTTACGGAAGCGGCGTCGAGCGCGCCGCCGTTGGGGGCCGACTCCAGGACCTGGGTCTTGGCCGCTTTGGTCTTGGCCTTCTTAGTGGCTCTTGGCATAGGTCAATCTGGCAAGTTCTGACTCGGTTTCAGCAGGTGAGCTCAACTCAAGGCTCTTCGCCTGGCTCCTGATTGGACGATCTAAGGTTCGACTGGTTCAATCGGAATGTCACCAACCCGGAGCACGCTGCAAAGGTCTGCACAAACGGTTATGACAGCAAGAAAAATCTTGCCCTCATGTGTTTACACCTTGGCGCACAGCCGCCGGCATGTCAAGGCCGTTGAGGGCGGCGCACAGCTTCGGCGGGCACCTCTCCCGGCAAGCCTTTGGCTTGCCGAACCCCGCCGGCTTGTTTTTTTTGCGGCTCAGGGGCTGGAAAGTTGTTCACAGGCAAGCTTCCCGCCCTTGGCGGAGGGTGAGTAATTCGCGGGCGAGGCCGAAAAAGGCCCCGTTGTTACCGGGAGAATCTCCCTTGCTCGCTTGGGCTGCCGCGGGGCGGTTCGGTGAATAACCTGTGGATATGTTTCGATTGCTTGAGGCGGGAATTCTGGTAGGCTCCAGTCAGTTCATTGAAAGAACTGAGACGGGCGGCGGCGGTCAATAGATTGCCGTTGGCCGTTTCAAGGATAATCCCAGGTGACTGGGGAAAGGTTGGGTCAGGCTGGTTGGCCCAGCTCCTCCGTGGTCCGGCCGCAAGGCACGGTAGCGGAGGCAGGATTCACCAGTTCCTCTGGCGGCGTTCGCGCGCCGTCAGTCACGCGATAAGGGACTGCGCGATGAGGGGCGATGAGAAACCGCCCCGAGTCGGGTCAAGTAGCCCGGGCGGGTTTCGAGCCGGGGCGAATCGCAGTTACCCAGAGGGTACCCGGTTGCTACTGTGTACCGGCACGGGCGGGCGGCTCTGGCGGCCTCCGGCGAGGAGGTCGGCCAAACGAAAGACGCCGAAAGGCGCGACAAACTGAGCGCTCGTTCCGGGAAGGACACGCGGTTTCGGCAGGACCCGTGAAAACCTTCCGAAATGTTGGCGATATTAAAAACGATACCGCTGATTTGCGGACCAAAGGCAACCTGAGAGTTAAGAGGCGAGACCCGTGGCACCGGGCCAACGCGCGGCCAAAAGCCGTGGCCGACCCGGCGCTAAGTGGTCAAGACGCGGACCGATAGACGCAGACGTGTCTTGACCTGGTTCGTAAGCCGGTGGCGCAACCATCAGCCCAAGCGAGCTGAAAAGCCTCACTCGATAATCCAGTGGCCGCAAGGTGCTGGACGGCCCTGCTACGAGGCCGGTGACTCCGCTTGCCGTGGAGAATAGCGTCGGGAAGCTGGCAGCCAATTCGGCGCCTAATGCCAGCATGGGAAAGAGAGCATGGCGAACTCCCATCCCCCATTTAGCCCCTGTTGGGCCGAAAGGCCAGGCAGGGGCTTCTTGTTGGACACATGGCGTGAGGCCAGGCACCTGCTGCGCCTCTGCCCAAAACCCCACCAACCCGGCGCGGTGTCCCCTTAAAAAAACTTGCCCGCCAGAGGCCTTTGGGGAACATTGCCTCGAAGTCTTGATTCGGACCTCCACAGGTCCTTAGAGTGTTTATGGGGCGCATCTATAATGACATTGTCGAAACCGTCGGCCACACGCCGCTGGTCCGCTTAAATAAAGTCACGGCCGGGCTGCCCGCAACCATCCTGCTTAAGTGCGAGTTCTTCAACCCGCTGGGCAGCGTCAAAGACCGCATCGGCAAGGCGATGATCGAGGATGCGGAGCGCCGGGGGATGCTCCGGCCGGACACGGTGATTATCGAACCGACCAGCGGCAACACCGGGATTGCGCTTGCCTTCGTGGCGGCCGCCAGGGGCTACCAACTCATCCTGACCATGCCCGAAACCATGTCGCTGGAACGGCGCACCTTGCTGGCCCTGCTGGGGGCCAGGCTCGTTCTGACCCCCGGAGCCGAGGGCATGAAAGGCGCTATCGCCAAAGCCGAGCAGTTGGCCAAAGAAATCCCCGGGGCCTGGATTCCCCAGCAGTTCGATAATCCGGCCAACCCCCAAATCCACCGCCAAACCACCGCCGAGGAAATCTGGGCCGACACCGACGGCCAAGTGGATATCCTCGTGGCGGCGGTCGGCACCGGCGGCACCCTCACCGGCTGTTGCGAAGTCATTAAACCGCGCAAGCCCTCCTTCCAGGCCATCGCCGTTGAACCCAAAGATTCCCCCGTCATCTCCCAAACCCTGGCCGGCCAGCCCCTCAAACCCGGCCCCCACAAGATTCAGGGCACCGGGGCCGGCTTTATCCCGAAGAACCTGCACCTCAAAGACGCCCAGGGCCACCCCCAAATCCTCGAGTGCATCCAGGTGACCAATGAGGATTCCTTTGCCATGGCGCGGCGCCTGGCCAAGGAAGAGGGCATCCTCGCCGGCATCTCCTCCGGGGCCAACGTCTGGGCCGCCCTCCAGGTGGCCAAACGTCCCGAAAACCAGGGCAAGCTGCTCGTCACCCTCGCCTGCTCGACCGGGGAGCGCTACCTCAGCACCCCCCTGGCCGCCGAGGCCCGGGCGCAAGTGGGGGGGTAAGCAGCTCCAATTTCCAGTTTCCAATGGCCGGCTGCCTTAGGTGAGTATGCGGCTGGGAGGATTCGGGCGCGAACTCCAAGGGCGCGGGGCGGCCTACCCACAGCCGAGGGAGCGCGCACACCCCGTCCGCGCTCCTCTCCCACCACTACCCCCCAACCCCATCACTCCAGCCCCGTGGGCGCATCCTGACACTGCCTCCGAGCGCGGGCGGAAGCCCTCCCCCCTTCCCCCCTCCCATCCCGCCAAGGCGGGATGGGAGGGGGGTGATCCGTTTTTCCGCTGTACCCAGGGCGGCGGCC
>JBEKRX010000121.1:0-7268 GCA_049518415.1 Verrucomicrobiota bacterium | reverse complement strand
GAAATCAATCACGTAGTCCTCCAAGGCCACCTCCCGCCACTTCAATTCGCTGTTCCCAATGGACCTCGTTTCTCCCGCCTTGGGCTGGAGCCGGCCTTCGCCCTCAACCTGCTCCAAATCCAGTCCCTGCGGCCCGGTTTGATTGGTGGCTAAGGGGATCGGCGCCAGGATGAGCCACCGTTTAATGGCGCCCTCGTCACCGGCGCGAGCGAGCCGTTGGCGCTCCTCCTCGGCGGTCCGCTCGCGCTGCAAGCCGGCCAGGTATTGCGCCGCCGCCCGTTCTTCCGCCTGCCAGGCGGCGGCCTGTTCCGCTCCCGCCGCCAGCCACACCCTGGCCGTCTGATCCTCACTGCCGGTGACGATCCGCCGGCCGTCCGGGGAAAAGGCTACAGAGTTAATCGCAGCGCTGTGCCCCTTGAGCGTGAGCAGTTCCCGGCCGCTGGCCGCCAACGCCCCCGTGCCGGCCGATGCCGTCACCGCCTCCGCCAGCGGCCTGGACCCTCACATCAGCCCGCAAAATGCCGAGCTCCAGGCGTTGCGCGTCGCCCGGGGGCGGGGCCTGGAGGTAGCGCAGGTGCGGGCGCTCATTGCCCGACATACTGACCCTGCCGACTTTGGCGTGCTCGGTGAGCCGGGAGTGAACGTCCTGGAACTAAACCTGGCCCTCGATGCGGCCGGTAGAGTCGCCGCGCCCAACGCCCGGCCGCAAGGGCGCTAACCGAGCAGGGCAGGCGGGAGGGAGGCCGGCCAGTTAAACCGACGGCTATTGTCAGCCGGGGGTCGCCCTCCCGCCCCTCACCGAACCGGGTGCGCGGGCGGCTGGGGTGTTGCCCCACCGGCGCGGACCTCTCAGCCTTCGCCGGAAAAAGCGTCTATCTGCCCGGCGCTACATCCAGGCGATCCACCTCGGCCGGCGGGCACCTGGCGCGTTGGGAGCTTGTCGGTCAGCAAATCCTCCTCGATGGTGTTGGCCTCGTCGGCCGCGCCCGGAGCCGCCACCAGCCGCAGCGGACGATGCTGCTGCAGGTGCGGCTGCAACGACCGGAACTGCTCCAAGGCGAATATTCTGGCCTCTTCCGTGAGCCCCACTAGTTGATTCATGCTCGAATGGTACGCCAAATAGCCTGCAAATTGCTAAGCCAATAAATTGCAAAGTGACACGCCAGCCTGGGGGTGCTCCTCTGTTTTGACTTGCATAAACCTCGCTTGGAGCAATATTGGGATTATTTGCTGCCTCCACGAGACGCTGGCAGCCGTTCAGGCAACGCCCCGCGTGCAGGGAACTCAGTTTGGACCATATGAAAACCATCGGACGAGTCACCACCCTCACCATCCTGACCGGTTTTGCCCTGCTGGCCAGCGCGGCCGAAACCGTATGGCTTTCCACGCTGGACCTGAGCCAGGTCCGCCAAGGTTGGGGGAAGGCCAACGCCGACCGGTCGGTCACCGGGAAACCCTTGTCCATAGCGGGCAAGAAGTTTGACCACGGCGTCGGCACACACGCGCCGGGCACGATCTGGGTGGATCTTGCGGGCGGGTCAGAAAGGTTCCTGGCTTTCGTAGGCGTGGACGACGCCGCCAAGTCGCAGGCAGCCTCAATCACGTTCAAGGTGCTGGGCGATGGCAGAACGCTCTGGCAATCGAGCTTGATGAAGGGCGGACAATCAGCCCAAAGCGTGGACGTGGACGTTACGGGTATTCAGAAGTTGGTTCTGCTCGTGGGAAACGGCGGGGATGGCAACGACAATGATCACGCCAACTGGGCAGAGGCCAGATTCGTCGTGAGCAGCACGCGCCCGAAAACCTGCTCCGCCCCACGGGAAGAGGCGGTCATACTCACACCGAAGCCGGAGCAGACTCCGCAGATCAACGGCGCCTTCGTCTTCGGGGTGCGACCTGGATCCCCCTTCCTCTTTACTATTCCGGCGACGGGCGCGCGGCCGATGCTATTTAGGGCCGAGAACTTGCCGGCCGGATTGGAGTTGGATGCCAGCAGCGGCCAGATCACCGGCAGCATCGAGAAGCGGGGCGAGTACCAGGTTATCTTGCGAGTCTACAACAAGTTGGGCTCGGCCGGTCGCGATTTTACGATCGTGTGCGGCGACCGACTGGCACTTACGCCGCCTATGGGCTGGAACAGTTGGTACATCTGGGAGAACCACGTGACCGACCAGATTATCCGCGATGCCGCCGATGCCATGGTGAAGAGCGGTATGATCGATCACGGTTACATGTACGTGAATATTGACGATTGCTGGGCCGTGAAGCCGGGCTCGAACGACCCATCGCTCTCCGGAGAACCGCGCGATCCTGCGGGCAAAGTCAACGCCAACAAGCGGTTTCCTGATATGAAAGCCCTCACGGATTACATCCACGCCCGCGGCCTCAAGGCCGGCATCTACACGGGGCCCGGACCCACCACCCGTGCGGGGCACGTCGGGGCGTACCAGCATGAAGAGGCCGATGCGCAGCGGTTCGTCGAGTGGGGCTTTGACTTTTTGAAGTACGACTGGGGCTCCTACGGCGGTGTCGCCAAGGACAACAGCCGTGAGGAACTGGAGAAGCCCTACCGGCTCATGGGCCAGATCCTGGCCAAACAACCCCGCGATGTCGTCCTGAATTTGTGCCAATACGGCATGGGCAAAGTTTGGGAATGGGGCAAAGCCGTCGGCGGCCACAGTTGGCGCACGGCGGGGGATCTGGGCGGCACCTACGAGGGAATGGGGACCCTGCTCTTCCAGGACGGCTTTGACCTCTACGCCCACGAGCATCTCGATCGGTATGGCGGCCCAGGCGGTTGGAATGACCCGGACTATTTGCTCCTTGGATACCTCAGCAATGGGAAGGGACAGACCGCTCCCACACCGCTCACGCCCAATGAGCAGTACTCGCACGTGTCCCTGTGGTGCCTGCTGGCGGCGCCCTTGATCTTCAGCGGTGATATGACCCGATTGGATGAGTTTACGCTCAGCCTCCTCACCAACGATCAAGTCATCAACGTAGATCAAGACCCGCTCGGTCAACCAGGCCAACGCGTCTCGAAAACCGATGACCTTGAAGTCTGGGCCAAACCGATGACACGCGGATCAAAGGCCGTGGGCCTGTTCAACCGCGGCGAGTTCCCAGCCACCGTCACCGCCAAATGGTCTGATCTGGGCTTAACAGGCGCGTGCTCCGTTTGGGATCTCTGGAGACAGAAGGATTTGGGCCAGTTCAAAGACCAGTTCCAAGCCCAAGTCCCCAGGCACGGAGTCGTGCTGGTCCGAATCTACGGTCGCTAGCAGCGTTGCCCGATGTCTTTCTCTGACGCCGACCCGGTCGCCCGGGGTGAGCTCCGACCGTTACGGGACCCGGCCGAGAGTCTGGCCTTAGCGTAAGTTTCCGTTCCAATGATTGTCGGAGGCCAAGTTGGTGGCGAGGACGATGTCGCCTATTCTCAGGACTTCGGGACTTGTCCTTCTGGCTCGCGCGGCACAGAATCGGCCCATGAATCTCCGCGTCACTCTTTTTGCGATGCTGGCGGCGGGCGGGTTGTCCGCGGTGGCGGCTGACCCGATGGTCGCTGGCTGGGAAAACCCACCCCGCGATGCCCGCCTTCGGGTCTACTGGTACTGGCTCAACGGCAACGTGACCAAGCAAGCCATCACGCGCGACCTTGAGCAAATGAAGGCGAAGGGATTTGGTGGGGCACTGATTTGGGATGTCGGCGGCGCCGAGCAGGACGGCAATGACGGCGTGCCGCACGGGCCGACATTCTTCTCCTCGGAATGGCGTGAGATTTACAAGCACGCGCTGCGCGAGGCCGACCGGCTTGGCCTCGAGATGAGCCTCTACATCCAGAGCGGCTGGAACCTCGGCGGGCCAATGGTGAAGCCGGAAGACGCCATCAAGAAGCTCGTGTGGACCAGCACGATAACGACCGGCCCGAGTGCCTTCGATGGGAAGCTCGCGCAGGCGCGGGGCGGCGACGTCTTTTATCAAGACCTGTTCGTGCTTGCCGTCCGCCTGTGTCCGCAATCGGCAGCGGCCTTGCCGGGCGAAGACTCCGCGCGCCAGCCGC
The DNA here is from genome assembly GCA_049518415.1 of Verrucomicrobiota bacterium. Taxonomy (GTDB): domain Bacteria; phylum Verrucomicrobiota; class Verrucomicrobiia; order Limisphaerales; family UBA8199; genus CAVQND01. Next base: position 3,208 of record JBEKRX010000121.1, on the reverse strand, counting down.
TGCAGAACCAGTTGAAGAAGGCGCTGCTCGCAGGGCTGGGGTCGTTTTCCGCGCCGGACTCGACGCCGTTGTTCCAGGAGTTGCCGTCGCAACCGGGCGAGGAAGACGCGCGCGCCGCTGACTTGCTGGACCTCACGGCAAAGCTCGCGCCGGACGGCACGCTGCGCTGGGACGTGCCGGACGGCCCCTGGGAATTGCTGCGTATCGGTTGCACGCTGAACGACGACGGTTGTCGTGTCTCAACCCACAGCGACGGCTGGGCGGGCTACACGCTGGACCCGTTCGACGCCGGCGCGTTCCGCCGCTACTGGGACGCCGTGGTCGAACCGCTCATCGCCGACGCCGGGCCGCTCGCAGGCAGGACGCTCCGCTATTTGCACACGGACAGTTGGGAGGTGGGGGTGGCGAACTGGACACCGACACTGCGCGAGGAATTCCGCCAGCGGCGCGGCTACGATCTGTTGCCTTGGCTGCCGGTCATTGCGGGCCGGATCGTCAATAGCCGCGAGGAGAGCAACCGGTTCCTCCACGACTTCCGCCGCACGATGGGCGACCTGGTCATCGCGAACCATTACCAATTGTTCCGCGACGGCGCGCATCGCCACGGGCTGCTCATCCACCCGGAGAGCGGCGGGCCGCACCCGGTACCGATCGACGCGCAGCAATGCCTGGGCTTTAACGACGCCCCGATGGGCGAGTTCTGGGCGTGGTCGCCACGGCATCGCGTTGGCGATGAGAACCGCTTCTTCGTGAAGCAGCCCGCCTCCGCGGCGCACACCTACGGGCGCAAGCTGGTCCTCGCGGAAGGCTTCACCACCATCGGACCGCACTGGCAGGAGACGCTCTGGGACAACCTCAAGCCGTCGTTCGAGAAGGCGCTGTGCGAAGGGTTGAACCTGCTCGTCTGGCACGCCTTCGTCTGTTCGCCCGAGAGTGAGGGCCTGCCCGGGCAGCAGTCTTTCTGCGGCACCCATCTCAACCCGAACGTCACTTGGTGGAGCCGCTCGGCGCCATTTTTCGCCTACCTCAACCGCTGTCACTGGATGCTCCAGCAAGGGCTCCCCGTGGCGGACGTGGCGTATTACTACGGCGACCACGTGCCCAACTTTGCGCGGCTCAAAAGCTCCGACCCTGCCCGCGTGCTCCCGGGGTTCGACTATGACGTGGTGACGGCGGAAGTCTTGCTCCAACGCATGGCGGTCAGGGAGGGGCGCCTCGTGCTGCCCGACGGTGTGAGTTACCGCCTGCTCGTGCTGCCCGAACGCGACGCGATCTCACTGCCGGTGCTGCGCAAGGTGAAGGAATTGGTCGCCGCCGGCGCGACCGTGATCGGGCCGAGACCGGCACGGGAGCAAACGCTGACAGACTTCCCACGGTGCGATGCCGAGGTGAGGAGGTTGGCGGATGAGTTGTGGGGCGTACTCAAGGCCGACGGCCGACGGCCGACGGCCGAAACACTCAAGGGCCGGGTGTTCAGTGGCAAGACTGCCCGCGAAGTCTTGCTCGCTGACGGCGTCAAACCCGACTTCGAACTGCTCGGCGGCAGCGAAGGCCGGGACTTCGACTACATCCATCGTCGCGACGGTGAGGCCGACGTCTATTTCGTGGCGAACCGCACGAACTACGCCGAGTCGGTGACGTGCGTTTTCCGCGTCACGGGACGGGTGCCGGAGCTGTGGAATGCCGTCACGGGCGAGCACCGTTTTGCCGTGGCCTATGCGGAAGCGGATGGACGCACGAGCGTGCCGCTGGAGTTTGCGCCGTGCGGATCGTGGTTTGTGGTGTTCCGCGAGCCGGCGGCAAGGCATCCGGCAATCGCGCAGAGCAATGCCGACACTCTGAGAACCATCCTGGATCTCGGCGGGCCGTGGACGGCGCATTTCCCGCGCGGGTTGAGCACGGCGGAGCGGGACGATCGCGAAATGCGACTGTCCTCTTCCCGAAGCGTGGTCTTCGACCCGCTGGCTTCATGGACCACTCATCCCGAACCGGGCATCAAGTTCTACTCCGGCACGGCGACCTACGTGAAGACCTTCGAGCTTCCTCAATCGCCCAACGCCCAACGCCCATTGCCAACCTTCCTCGACCTCGGCAGCGTTCGCGAGCTGGCCGAAGTCCGCGTCAACGGCCAGTCCTGCGGCATCGTGTGGGCGCCGCCGTTCCGCGTGGAGATCAGCGCGGCGCTGCGGCCCGGCACGAACACGCTGGCTGTGGACGTGGTGAATTTCTGGGCCAACCGCATTATTGGCGACACCGCGCTGCCGCCGAAAAAGCGGTTCACTCGGACCAACATTCTCATGTTGTACAAGGACACCACGCTGATGGAGTCGGGGCTGCTGGGCCCGGTCCGGGTGCTGGTGGCCAAAGAGAATCCATGACGGAGTGCCGCTGGAGATTTTGTGCTACGGCGGTTGCTCCCTGGGGAAGCGCGGTGCCGGAAAACAGGGACTACGCCATTGAGACCGGGTTTGAAAAGCCCAGCCGGGAACCGGTCCGACGCGTGGCCAGTGATCCTCCTGGAGGAGGATGTTCACCGAGCGGTCGGCCTTGTTGATGATGTAGAACTTCGTGCCGTTTCTCCCGCGGTAGAGCGAGAAGAGTCGCGCGCCCGTGGCGAGGGCGTCCTCGTTCGCCTTACACGCACATGGTTGAGCAGGGAGTGGCGATACAAATTTCACGGATGTGGCCGGCCCATCAACGGGGAGCGGGCTCATTTTCGCACAAGGGCCCATTATCTTTAATCGGGGATTTTCTTGGGGTCCATCCTGGGACAAGGTCGTCGTGCGGCTGCGCCTCAATGCGCGCCAATTATCGTGCAAAGTTCTGCGCCAAATAATTTGCAAAGTGACACCCATGTGTTTTCGTCTTCGATAGTGTCAGGCATGTTTCAATACCATAACCCGGCCCGGCAATAGTTGCCAGACCCCGGGTGGGGATGGCCTTGGGCGATTCGGCAGGTGGGCATCGCGGGCAAAGGCGGCGCCGGAAGTTGACCGGGTTGTGCTCAGGATGGCTCTTCGGTGGGGGGAGTTGGCAATTCGCCATGCACACCCTGCTTCCAGTGTCGTCGTTCTTCGACGCGAGCCTACGGTGTCAGGCTCACCTTGATCCCCTTGACCGGATTGCCCTGGGCATCGGTCAACCGAATGGACCCCTGCCAGTCGGCGGTTTCATTCACCACTTTGAACACCAGCACGTTCAGCCCCGT
>JBEKRX010000120.1:0-7517 GCA_049518415.1 Verrucomicrobiota bacterium | reverse complement strand
CGCTCGACCGCAGGGGGGCGCGAGCTATGGCTCGCAAGCCCGCCCCCCTGCTCGTTTAACTTGCTATCGAGCCCTATCGAGCCGCTTCGCGGCAGTGACAAATTTAAATCAGGACTTGACCCTCCCCGCTCGCATTCGCCGCGCAGACAGGCAACAACCCGCACCAGCAGCCGCCTGATTCACCACGAGGTAGGGCGCGCACTCCGTTGTGCGCCGTCTGAAAGGGCCAGGTGTCGGGACCAGCGGAACAAGCTGCTCGACCAAGCCATCGCCGGCACACGTTCCTGTCGTCAAGAGTTGCTGGAAGCCCTCGGCCCGCGCTTCCACGAGTACAAGCTCGCCCGCCGCAAGGAACACGAAGCCAAGATGGCCCAGAGCCTTCGCCAAGCTTGAGTCCAGTCAGGGCGTCCGCGGTCATGTTGGCGTAGCGGAGTGCAGCGCATACGGGTGGCGTTTGATGCGGAATCAATCGCCGGCATCCGCACGCAAACGCATTGACGGGCAAGGCCGAGTAATGTATAACATGGTTGTAAAACATGAAAACAGCCAACGTCAGACAACTCCGCCATGATTTCGGCAGCGTTTTGGACTGGATCACCGAAGGCCAGCAAGTGGAAATCGTCAAGAGGGGCAAGGTCATCGCGCTCCTGTCTCCGCCGCTCAAAACCGCCGCGCCGAAAAAAGTCAAACTGCCGGACTTCGCCAAGCGCCGTAAACGCATCTTTGGCGGCCGGGTGATGCCGGGCAACATCGTCGCCGAAGAACGAGAGAGCTACGAATGATGACCTTTGCCGACACGGGCTTCATCGCCTCGCTTTACTTGGAAGAATCCACGTCCAAGGCGGCGGACGCGGCGCTGGGAGCGAGACGCGAACCGTTGCCCCTCACGCCACTGGCCGCGTTGGAACTGCGCAACGCCTTCAACCGCGCCGTCCAGCGCCGACGCATCACGGTGGCGGAGCGGGACGCGCTCTGGCAGGACGTGGAGGCCGACATCGCCGACGGTTTTCTCGTGCCGACGACGGTGGCTTCCGGTCAGGTGCATGACAAGGCGCGGCAATTGAGCGACCGCTACACGCCCATGCTCGGCACGCGCAGCCTGGACTTGCTGCACCTCGCGGCGGCGTTGGTTTTGGAAGCGAAAATCTTTTTCACCTTTGACGAGCGCCAGCGGAAAGCGGCGGCCAGTGAAGGTTTGAAAGTGAAGCCGTGAACTCGCCCGCCATGATTCACGCCCATTACCAAGGGCTGGCCGCGAAAGCCGAGGGCGAAAAGTGGTTTGAAATGGACCCCGAAATTTGGGCCAGGAGCTAAGTTAGACTTACTTCATCTGCTTATGAGACTTCACGGCTGCAGTTTCATTGGGGACCAACTCAGCTCGGGCACGGGCGAGACGTTTCGCGCCCTCAGCCCGCTGGACAGCACCCCTTTGCCGCCGGGGTTTTACAAGGCCGGCGTCAAAGAGGTGGACGCCGCCATGGAATTGGCCGAGGCGGCTTTCGCGACCTGCCGGGAAACCACCGGCGCGCAACGGGCCGTCTTTCTCGAACGAGTGGCCGAGGAAATCCTGGCCTTGGGCGAGGAGCTGATTGGCCGCGCGCACCAGGAGACGGGGCTGGCGGAAACGCGGCTGGCCGGCGAACGCGCGCGCACGGTCGGTCAGCTCAGGTTGTTCGCGCAGGTTGCCCGGGAAGGCTCGTGGGTGGATGCGCGCATCGATTCGGCCAGGCCCGAGCGGCAGCCGCTGCCCAAACCGGACCTGCGGCGGATGCTCATCCCCATCGGCCCGGTGGTGGTTTTCGGGTCGAGCAATTTTCCGCTGGCGTTCTCGGTGGCCGGGGGCGACACCGCTTCGGCCCTGGCGGTGGGCAACCCGGTCGTGGTCAAGGCGCATAGCGGGCACCCGGGCACGTCGGAACTGGTGGCCACCGCCCTCCGGCGCGCGGTCGCCGCCTGCCGCCTGCCCGGGGGTGTGTTTTCGATGCTGCACGGCGCGGGCAAAGAGGTGGGCCTGGCGCTGGTGCGGCACCCGTTGGCCAGGGCCGTCGGTTTCACCGGCTCGCGCAAGGCCGGACGCGCGTTGTTCGACGCCGCCGCAGCGCGGCCCGAGCCGATCCCGGTTTTCGCCGAAATGAGCAGCCTGAACCCGGTCTTCCTCCTGCCGGGCGCCCTGCGCGAGCGTCCCGCCGGGATTGCGCAAGGGCTGTGCGCTTCGATGACGCTCGGGGTGGGCCAGTTCTGCACCAAGCCCGGCCTGGTGTTCGGGCTGCGCGGCGCGGAGTTCGATCAATTCCAGGCAGCCCTGGCTCGTTGCCTGGAGGCGGTGAGGCCCGCGACCATGCTGCATGCGGGAATCTGCGAAGCTTACCACCAGGGGCTGGCCCGGGTGTCTGCCCTGAGCGGCGTGGAGTTGCTGGCTCGGGCGCCGGCGCCGGCCGAGGCGAAAAAGACCCACGGTGAAGCCGTGGTGATGCGCGCCGACCTGGCCAATTTCCGGAAACACCCCGAGTTGGCAGGCGAAGTGTTCGGCCCGTTCGCCTTGCTGATCTCCGTGCCAACCAGGACGGAGCTCGAGGAGGTGGCGCGGACGCTGGAAGGCCAACTGACCGCCACCGTGCAGGGCACGCCCGAGGACCTGCGGCAGGCCGGGCCGCTGCTCCGGTTGCTGGAACGGAAGGCGGGCCGGTTGATCGTCAATGGGTTCCCGACCGGCGTCGAAGTCTGTCCCGCGATGCATCACGGCGGCCCGTCCCCGTCCACGACCGACGTGCGCTTTACTTCCGTCGGCACCGCGGCGCTCTATCGTTTCGTCCGCCCCGTCTGTTACCAGGACTTCCCGCCCGCGCTGCTGCCCGAGGCGCTCAAGGACGACAACCCGCTGCGGATTTGGCGGCTGGTCAATGGCCAGCCGGTCGGACCCGCGCCTTTGTGAACTCCGAGGGCCGCCGGCGGGCGGGACGCCTGGCGGCTGGGCAAGCCCGCGAATATGAACGCGTTCCCGGCCCCGACCGTCAGGCCAAGGCCGCTTGTGTGACTACTGGCCAGGCAGACACAGAATATTGCGGTGGGTACTTGACAACCGCCGATATGTGGTGTACAAGTCGCCCATGCGCAAGCGGAGTCAAGAGGTTTTGACGACACTTGGGCAGGTCGATATCCAAAAAAGACTCAATATGAAAAAGCCCCCCTGAGTTCTGAGGCAATAGACCCCCCGAAACCGGTTCAAGGGTTCCCTCCGGCTAACGAAGAGGAGGACCAACCGCTAGTAGGTTCGTTCAACCTTTCCCCTGAGAGGCTCATGGACGGAGCCTCGACCACAACAGCAGTACTCACCGAGATTCTTCAGCAGGATAAACGGATCGATCATTTACGTCACTGGGGAATAAACGAGTGACGCACTCGATTGGGGAATGGCCCACGGCAGCATCCGCGCGCCGGCCTGACACACGGCAAGGCTGGCGCTCGGCAAGGTGAAGGTTTTCTTGCTGTCCCGGTCGGCACAGGGCGACTGCCTTTATGCAGGAGTTGGCTCACCTGCGGTCGCGTTTTGTTTGCGGCGAGTCAAATCCGGCCGGGGTGAAATTGCGTCTCGAAACCGAGAGAGCGGATCATTCGGGCCCCTAAGGGGGCCATGCAAAAACAAGTTCCGAAGGCGAGGCGTAATTCCAACATTATTCTCTGGCACCCCTCCGGGGTGCGACCGCCGGTCCCGATTCGGAATCGGGAGCCCGGTGGTCGTTCCCCCTCTACCCTGAACGACCACCGGCTACCTTCTACCAACCCTCCGGGTTGGAGAAAATCGGAATTTGTTTTTGCACGGGCACTAAGCAACGCGGGCGAGACGCCCGCGGAGGCAGGCGAGACGCCTGCCCCATTAAGTGCCCGGGCCGGGCGCGTCGGCCTTCCGCGGACCGCTGGCAATCGGCCATGGGCAGCGGCCAGCTACTTCACGTCGAGCTTCACATAGCGCCGCTCCAGGGTGCTGCCCTCGTCCAGCGCCAGTTGGGCCAGCGCGATGTTGTAATCGGCCAGGGCGCGGATTTCGGCGGAACGGGCGTCGGTGAGGTTTTTCTGCAGTTGGAGGACCTGGAAACTCGTGCTTTTGCCGCTCAGGAGTTTTTTTCCCTCGGCATCCAGGGCGGCGGCGGCGTAGAGCCTGGCCTCGCGCGTGGCGTCGACCCGCAGGAAGGCGGTTTGAGCGACGGCGATGTCGTTTTCGATAGTGATGAGGATGTTCTGGCGGAGTTGGTTCAACTGCAAGGTGATTTGCTGCCCGGTGGCCCTGGCGGCCCTATAATTGTTGCGGGCGCCGATATTGCCCAAGGGAATGGTTACTTGCGCGCCAACGCTCCAGAAGGGGTTGTCTCGGCCGCGAAATTGATCGAGGGTGCTGGTGAAATCGGAGCTGGAGGCGTTGTAGCCATAGGTGCCGACGAGGTCCAACTGGGGGAACATCTGGTTTTTCTGATAACGCACGAGGTAGCCCTGCCGCTCGAGGCTCAAGAGCTGTTGCTGCAAATCCGGCCGGAGGGTCAGTCCCTTGCGCCAGCTTTCCTGCAAATCAAAGCGTTCCGGCACCGCCACCAGGGTTTCGGCCGCCTGCAGCGAGGCATCTTTCCATTTCGCATAATTATCGCTCAGCAAGTTCTTCAATCTCCGCTGCTGCGTGTCGCGGTCACCCAGGGCGGAGAGCAGACTGGCCCGGCTGCTGGCCACTTGTGACTCGGCCTGTTTCTCGTCCAGCGGGGCGAGGGCGCCGATGGCGACGCGTTCCTTGTTTTCGGCCAGCGTCCGTTGGGCGAGTTCGAGCGCCATTTGCTGCACCTTCACGTTCTCCTCCGCGAAGATGAGGTTGTAGTAGGCCTGTTCGACGGCAAAGATCGTGTTCATCACCTGGTTGCGCACGTCCAGCTCGGAATTCTTCAGATTACTCTTGTTGAGAATAATCTGGAGCCGCGCGTTATCGATCCAGGCGTTCTTCAACAGAGGCTGTCTAAGGGAGAGCAGGCCCGCCCGGCCGTAGGCGTTCTCGAACGGCACGCTGACGTCGACGGTTTTGAAGACGTAATTGGTGGTGCGGAAGGAGACGTTCTGATTTTGGTTGAGGTCCAGGAACGTGTTCGTCACATAGAATGGCCGGCTGAAATCCGGGGTTTGGACCTGGGCCGGCTGCGTCCCCCAGGTATCGCCCACGCTCCCGCCCAAGCTGTAGCTCAAGCCCCAGGGCAGCAGGCCGCCGAACCCCGCGCTGCCTTGATTGACGTCGGTTTGCATTCCAGGATAACGCAGGCCTTGCGCATCGTAGCCGCCGGGCATTTGGCTGAAATCGCGCTCGCCCGATATCGAGAAGGTCGGGTCATAACTCCCGTAGGCCGCCCCCAGGTTGTAGCGCATGATTTGCGGGTTGAAGCGTTTGATCTGCACGTCGAAGTTGTGTTGGAGGGCGACCTCAATGCAGTCCTCGAGCGACAGCTTGCGGATTGGGGGTGGATTGGTCTGCGCCGGCACCGTCAAGGCGGCGCCAGCCACCAGCCAGCAGATTCCAAAAAGTCTCATCATGGTGCGAAGATTCATGGATTGGCTTCGTTTCGTCAAATACACACCGTCGCCGGAAAAGGTTTCAGGTTCCCGGCCAAAGTGGCCCGCCCAGGCGCGGCTGAGCCCGGGCCGGCGCCAACGGGGCGCCTCGGCCAGGGAGGGCGGCTTCCGGATGGCGCTGCCCGCCCTTTGGCGTGCGGCGACTTGCCCCGTGAGATACCTGCCCCGTCGCCGCTTTTCAAGCGGGCCAGAAACGCTCAGTTGGCTCGACCAAACCAAAGGCCGCCGCCTGGAATAGCGCCGGCCAGCGGCCGGTCACTTTGCCGCCGCGAAGGCGATGCCAAGCCGTTCCAGGGTGGCGCCCTCATCCTGGCTGAGTTGGGCGAGACTCTTGTTGTAAGTGTCCAGGGCCTGGATTTCGTTGCCGCGCGCCGCCGTCAGATCGCGCTGCATCTGCAAGACGGTGTAGGTCGTGCTCTTGCCGTGGTCGAGCTTCTGCTGTTCGGCATCCAAAGCCGCCGCGGCGTACTCGCGGGCGGCCCGCGTGGCCTGGACCTGGTCGAAATTGGCCTGGATGGTTCCAATGTCGTTGTCAATCGCGATCCTGATGTCACGCTCGATCTTTTTTACCGAGAGCAGGGCTTGCCGGAGCGTCAGCTTGCCGGACCGGAAGTTGGCCCGGGCGGTCGTGTTGCCCAGCGGAATGGTGAGCTTGCCCCCATAGGTGTAAAAAGGCCGGTCGGTCTGCTGGATATCGTAGAGGGCGCTGCTGAATTCCTTGCCCGAACCGTTAAAACCGTAGGTCGCGAACAGGTCCACCTCCGGGTAGAGCTGGTTGCGGTAGTATTTGAGATAGATGCCTGCTTTCTCGAGGTCCAGTTTGGCCTGCAAGAGTTCCGGCCGCTGCGTCAGCCCCTTGATCCAACTATCCTGCCGGTCGAGCATCGGCCGGGGCGCGGCGAGGGTGCCGGTCGGGACCAACTCCACGTCCGCCCAGGGCGAGAACTCCTCGGCGATATACTGTTTGAGCAAACGCCCTTGCGTGCCCAACTGGCTGCGCGCGGCGATGACCGCCGCCCGGCTGGACTCCGCCTGGGACTCGGCCGACTGCAAATCCAACGGCGCCAAGACGCCAACCTCGAGCCTTTTCTTGTTTTCCGCCACGAGCCGTTCCGCCAACTCGACGGCCTTTTCCTGCACGCCGACGTACTGCCGGTCGTAAATGAGGTCATAATAGGCCTGCTCCAGGGCGGTGAGCGTTTGGATAATTTGCAGCCGCAACGTCTGTTGCGAGTACTTCAGCCGGTTCTTGTCGACGCGAATCGTCAGGCGCGTCTGGTCAATCCAGAAATTCTTGAGCAGGGGCTGGTTGACGGTAACCGAGGCGGACCCGGCAGAGCTCTCGCCACTGTTGCCGTAGGTGTCGGTGGCGGCGCCCTGAAGACTATAGGTCGTCCCCCAGGGCAACGTGCCGCCGAGGCTGGAGCTGAAGTTGTTGTCGTCCCGGACGGAACCCGGGATGATATTATTGCCAAAGAGTTGGGAGCCGACGCTGGTGTAATCGTGCTTGCCCGACAGGCTGAACGCCGGTTCATAAGCCCCGTAGTCCGCCCTTAGGGTGTTGTACTGCAACTGCGGATTAAAGCGGTCGATTTGCAGCTCGAGATTGTGCTGCAACGCCAGTTGAATGCAGTCCTGCAAGGATAACTCCCGCACGTTGGCGGGCGGGACATTCGTCTGCGCCGGCCCAGCCAGGGTGGCGCCGGCCAGAACCAACAAGATTCCAAACGGTCTCATCGCGCGCCAAGATTGAAGGATTCGCTCCGTTTGGTCAAACAAACACCGCCGCCCAAAAAGGTGGGTCGAGTGGAGTGGAGGCGCGCCCAGTTTAGGCCGACGGCTTCCGTTGTTTCTGCTCTTTCGAGCATCGTGGCAAACAACCGCCAGGCCATGCCGAACGTTTCCTCCACCCCCTCTAT
>JBEKRX010000119.1:0-7540 GCA_049518415.1 Verrucomicrobiota bacterium | reverse complement strand
AAGACCAGCCCGAGGGCCAGGCACGAAGCGAACAATGTAAAGCACCTGCTTTTCACGATCATATTGAAATTGCTCTTTGACGCTCCGTGTTTCACAGGCAATTGCCTCTCGATCGAGTTCACCGGCGGTGATTGTCTGGCCATGTCCGCTCGGAGGGCAAGCGTTTTGTGGCGGTTTCCGGCGTTGGCGACCTTCGTTCGCCTATCTGCGAACAGCACGGCTGGCACTACCAAAATGCGAAGGCCCCGTGCCGGACGTGCAAGAAGCTCTTGCTCCGTTGGAAACCGTTTCGTTCGCGATTGGGGTTCAACAAAGGCCCGCCGTTCTCGCTTTGCCACCCGACTTTGCCCGGGTGACCGGATGTGCCAGGGAGAACAACCGCCCCATTGTCCTGCGAGAGTTTCCAACGGAAAGGCCAAGCGAGGTTGGCGTGGATTCGCCCTGGTGGAAAGGCCTGAGCCACAAAAACTCGAAAACCCGTCCTCTGGGTTTGCCGCTTGATTCCGAGATCCACAATCGCGCGCTTTGGTACCTGGGGGGCGTTCGGATGCCCCCGACCTTCTCCGAGTACCGGAAGGAGGCGGAAACGTGCCCTGGATCATTTGGCGATCAGGGATGGGCAAAGTTACAGCAACGACCTTTCTGTAACTTTCTCTGGGTCAGGCTCCAGGAAAAGCGGCCCGGCAACCCACCTGCTTCCAGGGTCATTCCACGATGATCAGCCTGTCCTCCTTCGGGTCAATTTCGATCCGGACATGGGCGGATACATCTTGGTGAATTCGTGCGTCTCCCCCGGTATGGCCGCGGCGAGATTCTCGGCTGGCAATGTGATATGTCGATAGTTAATAGTCTGCGGGAACGGTTGCAGCACGCTCACACCTTGGCGGCGGCCGTATGCGCCTTGGCAAGAGAGGATGTCTGGCTGCCCAATTGGGCCGGCACCGAGGCCTTGGCCAGCGCCCCCCCAAAGCAGCGTAGTTTTCGCTCGGATGTTGCCCGGCTGGCACTGGCAGTTGGTGTGTTGACTGACATGAATTGACGGGTTGGGGGATGCGTCGCCCACGCCACACGGTTGGGAAAAGAAAATGTCGGAAGCCAAGTCAGGATTTTTCTCGCTGAAGCGTTTATTCATCAACGAATGAAACGATTGTTTCTATGGTTGCTGGCACTGTCCGCGCTTGCGGGCGAGGGTTATTGGGCCTGGCACAACTACCCTGACGGCGGGAAGCGCCCCGCGCTGCAGAAGGCGCACGGGATGCCCGACTGGCCCGAAGCCACACTCTTCGTGGGCTCAAAGGGCATGCTGATCGCGGACTATGGCCGGTTCAAGCTCTATCCGGAAGATCGGTTCAATGGCGTCGGGCGACCGCAGGTCACCGACCTACGGGGCCACCATGAGGCCTGGATCGTCGCGTGCAAGGCCGGCGATCCCACCCGGCCCGGTTGTCATTTCGGCTATGCCGGCCCCCTGGCCGAAACGGTCCTGCTGGGAACGGTTGCCTATCGCAGCGGCACGAAACTCGAGTGGGACCCAGTCAACCTGAAGGCCACGAACTGCCCGGAGGCGGACCGTTTCCTCCGGCGCGAAAACCGGAAGGGGTGGGAAGTATGAGAAAGAATCCGAGGATCTGGAAAGAGAAGAGTGGCAGCAAGATGAAAATGAAAATGCTTCGTTCCTTTGGACTGGGCTTATGGACCGCGACGGCGCTGCTGTCGCTGCTCGGTTTAACCGCGACGGCCGGCGACGATGGCAGGACAGCCCTTGGCGCTAAGGACAACTTCGCCGTCTGGCAGCAACCGACCGGCGATTGGTACGAGGCCGGCGACGGCATGGTCGATCCGGACAATCCTAAACAGTTGGTCGGGAAGCCCGGCTCGGGCGTCATGATCAACGGCAAGCAGGGCAAGTGCCCCAGTCTCGTTACGAAGCGGCGCGATTACCGCGACGTCGAAGTCCATGTGGAGTTCATGGTGGCCAAGGAATCCAATTCTGGCGTGATCTTTCATGGCAACCATGAAATCCAGATACTCGACAGCTATGGCGTGAAGCAACCCACAGCCGGGGACTGCGGCGGGGTCTATCCTCGGGCTGAGGCCAAGCCGTCCTACCACCACCTCGATGGGGGCTCGCCGCCCAGAGTCAACGCCTCCAAACCGCCCGGCCAGTGGCAGACGCTGGACATCATCTTTCAGTCCCCCCGATTCGACCAGGCCGGCAGAAAGACGGCTCACGCCAAGTTTGTCAAGGTGACGCTCAACGGCCAAGTGATCCAGGAGAACGTGGAAGCGCCGTATGCCAGCGGACTCAACTGGGATCGCCAGCAGTTTCCCCAAGGGCCGATCATCCTTCAGGGCGACTATGGCCCGGTGGCGTTCCGCAACGTGCGTGTGCGTCCGTGGAAGGCTGCAATTCAAGCGTTGAATGTGCCGCCGGATGGTTTCATCGCTCTCTTCAATGGCAAGGATTTCACCGGCTGGAGAATGTGGCTCAAGGTCAAAGAAATGTGGTCCATCGAGGACGGGGTGCTCAAGTCGCCCGGTCTGCTCGCAGAATGGGGCGCGGACCTGGAGACTGAAAAAGCGTATCGCGATTTTGTGCTGCTGCTCGATTTCCGGATGCCGACGATATCCGACAGCGGCATATTCTTTCGCAAGCTCATTCCGGAGATTCCGAACGCCGGAGACATGGAGCAGTTTAACCTGAGATCCAAGGGCGGCATGGGACAACTGGAAAGCTATGAATTTCTGCCGAAGGAAACGGCCGCAAAAATGGGCCTCAAGGAGGAAGAGAAACCTCATGTCCGATATATTGATCCGGAAGTCGGAGTCTGGCACACGGTCAAGCTGACCATGAAAGGCCGGACCTTCTCAGCCGAGTATGACGGCGAGGTTCTTTATGACAGATTCCAGTATCACGACTGGATGATCCACACGGAACCGGCGCCCATCCGGTTGCAGAAGCATATCGTGGTGCATGGCGAGAACCTCGGCGCTGAGAACCCCTGTCCGATTGAGTATCGCAACCTCTTCATCAAGGAGCTCGAGCCCGGTGCCGTCGAGGTGCTGGCCCAGCCCCGCGTAAGAGCGGATGAGAACCGCAAGCCGCTGAACTCACCCAACGCAAAACTGCTTTCCCGCATCGATGTCAATGAACTGCCCCAAGGGTATGACCCCGGGAAGCATCAGGAATACGTGGACCGGCGCATGGCCGGATTGAGCGACGCGCAACGGTTCAGAATCGGGCAATTGTGGGAGGAGAAACAGCGGATCGATCCCACCATGCCAAACCGTGGGGCCTCGTTCGTCAAGATACTGGAGTACGTAGCCGCCAATGTGAAATGAGCTGCCGATCTATCATCAATCTCGCCTTGTTGATGTGCCTCGCTCTGTTTGGCCGCTCGCCTGCCGCCGCCAGCGATGACGCGAACTGGCCGCAGTTTCGGGGACCGAACGGCTCGGGGTCGCCAATGCATTCAAACCGCCGGTAAAGATCGTCACGGATCGAGGGGCATGGAAAACACCGCTTCCTCGGGGTAAATCGTCACCGGTTCCGTGGAATGCCAAAATCTTTTTGACCGGAGTCGAAGCCGGCCGATTGGCCACGCTGGCCCTCGACGCCCAATCGGGAACGGTTTTGTGGAAGAGGCTGGCCCCGGAAGTGCGGTTGCAACCCGTTCACACCGCCAACAGTGTCGCAGCGTCAACCCCCTGTGTTGATGAACAGGGTGTCTATGTTTATTTCGGGTCCTACGGACTGCTGTGCTACGACCACGATGGCCGGGAACTTTGGCAGAAGGCGATCCGCACTCCCAAGAGCATGTATGGCGTGTCCACGTCGCCGATCCTGTACGAGCAGCGGCTCATCCTGGTCGTGGACGACGACGCGAACCTGCCCGGCAGCAAACTCAGCCGATCCCAAGTCATCGCGCTTGACAAGGCGACTGGGGAAAAGGTTTGGGAAACGCCCCGGCCCCACAATCGCGGCGCTTGGTCCACTCCGGTGATCTGGAAACGCGATCGCGGAACGGACCTGGTCGTGCTCGGCGATGGACGGGTTTATGGCTACGATCCAGCCACGGGCGCGGAACGATGGTATGTGAGCGGGTTTGCCCGCGAACCCATCGCCGTGCCCGTCGCGGGCGACGGACTACTCTTCGTCTCGGTCGCCATGCAGGGCGGCCGCGGAGACGCGGAATTGGACCCGGAACCTTTCTGGACGGCCATGCTCCAGTTCGACCGCAATGGCGATAGGCGAATCGGACGGGACGAGATCAGCGAATACTTCACCTTGCCATTCCGCCCCGAACTGCCGTCGGATCATCCGGGATTCGGATTGCCTCTGCCGAGCGATCCGGTCAAGCGAAAGGAGGCCCAGAACAAAATCTTCGACTGGCTGGACAAGAACAAGGACGGTTTCGTGACCAAGGAAGAACTCACCGCCGACATGTCCGTCGGCCGGGGACGGCCGAGTCTGGCGGCGATCCAGCCGGGTGGAACGGGCGATGTCACCGAATCTCATGTGAGCTGGAACCTTCGCAACGGCATTCCGGAGATTTCGTCTCCCGTCTTTCACTCGGGCCGGCTTTACCCGTCCGCGACGGCGGGACACTGAGCTGCGCGAACGCGGCTACCGGCGAAGTCATTTATCGGGAACGCTTGGGCGCCGCCGGGCAATACAGCGCCTCACCGGTGATCGCCAACGACCACGTGTACGTCGTTTCATCAAAAGGTGTGCTCACGGTCGTGAGGAGCGGTGACAAATTCGAGATCATGCGTCAGGCGGATCTCAAGGGCTCCATTGCGGCCTCCCCGGCGACGGATCAACACAGCCTTTATGTGCGAACTGACGATGCCATACTGGCTTTTCGTTAAATGAAGCTCTCTGAACAGGAAATCCTCCAGTCGCTGATGAAGTGGTGGACCCGCGTGTCGGCAGCCGCGTCGCTCATCGTGCACGACACCCATTCAAAACACCATTGGTGCCACACCGTCAGTGAAGAACTTAGCACCAACTCTCCAACGATGAGACCGCACATTCACACCATCATGAAGCCACGTGTCCAGATGACCCTGGTGGCGTTGGCTGGCCGCCCCTCCAGCGAACTCGACCGTGCGTCCATACGCCGACCATGAAGTCTCCCATTTTTCTCACCTACGCTGTCTTGATGGCCGCACTGGCCGGCGGCGCCTGGGCTGTTACACCGGGAATAGTCCAGCCGCCCAATGCGCCGGCTGCTGTCGAGTGGAATGCCGGCAACGAGCGCCTGAGGCTTCGCTATCACGGCGGCGTGATTCTCGATGCGGCCATCTGCGCCGAAGACGCAACGGGACGCGCCGTGGCGGGAGTCGAGGTTAAACTGGAACCGGCGGCGACTCTCGGCGAAAAAGTGGAGCAGCGCCTGAGGTTAGTCCTGGCCAAACCGCAAGAAGGCGTGAAGCTGGTCTTGCGCGGCGTCGTCACGGGCAGCGATGAGGCGTTCCCCGCCGAAACCGCTTCCGAAGCGCAGCAGCGCTTCCCGTTGGTCCGCAACAGTGTCGGGCTGAGCCACAATCTGCGGAACAACGCGCTCTACGATCGTCGCTGGGACTGGGTGCTGATCGGCCCGGCCGACGGGGCGACGCACATCAAACCAAAGGCGGTGGAAAGGCAGCGGATCACCTTCGCGTGGGAGAGCCGCGGGGCCAGTCTGGAGCTGCTGTTCCGGCCCCATTTTTATCAGAAGCACCGGGGGATCGCGAACTTCGAGCCCTGGACCTATCCGGTGTGGAAAAGCCCGGTTACCGGATTCTGCACCTGGTGGGCTTACAAGTATGACTTCACTCAGAAGACCCTCGACGAATTAGTGGACGTGTTTTCCCGGAAGAGGCTCCCCGATTTCGGTTATAAGTATATCCAGCTCGACGACACCTATCAAATCAGCAACGGCAGTTGCCCGGAGAACTGGATGACCTGGAATAACAAGTTCCCCGGCGGGCCAGAATACGCGGTCAAGAAAATCAAATCGGCTGGCATGGAAGGCGGCATCTGGGTGCATCGCGTCCACCGGCCCAGCGATCCGCACGTGGCCGACATCGGCAAGCAGCACGCGGACTGGTTTGTGCTTAAACGTGAGGGCACACTCTACATGGATCAAGGATTCTACGTGCTGAACACGCAAAACCAGGACGCCCTGGACGGAATGGCGCGCCCGATCTTTCGTGAACTCAAAAAACAGGGCTGGAATTACGTGAAGATCGACGGCGCAGGCGATCTGCTCTACGCCTACAAGAACCCGCAGTGTGCGGAACATTTCAAGAAAACCGGCTCCACTCCGGAAGAACCCCGGCGCGCTTGGGACCGGGTGGCCCGCGAGGAACTGGGGCGGGGAGTCTATATCGTTACCTGCTGGGGCGTGCATCCCGGCCTCAGTTCCATCGGGCTGGTGGACGGTTGCCGGCTGGGCAGCGACGGATTCGGACCGGCCGAACTCCAGCGCTTTACCTCCTGGAACGGCGTGGTCTGGCGCAATGACCCAGACCATTGCGACATCATGGCCGAATGGCTGAAGGAGAAGACCATGATGAAGACCTTCGGGGCGGACGCGGTGATGGCCGATTCGATCGAGCAGCCGAGCGTTGTGTCCATGGCCGGGGGTGTGCTTCTGGTCAGCGACAAGGTTGAGTCTTACAAGGACGACCGCAACCTGGAAGGTATGAAGCGCGCCGGTGTTGTTTACCGTGCCAGGGCAACTGTATGACTTCGGCCGAAGGGCGGACACGGATTACGGCGCCCCCTTGCGCGGTGGAGAAGCGACCTGGTGGCTGCTTGAAATCGACCGGCCTTTCGACCACTGGTCGGTGCTGGCGCGGTTCAACTGGCGAAAACAGGATCTCAAGTGGAAGCGGCCCGGAACGCCGGAAGTGGAAGTGAAGTTTGCGGACCTTGGGCTGGCGGACGACCGGGATTACCTCGTGTTCGAGTTTTGGACCCAGGCGTTCCTGGGCAAATCCAAAGGCTCGTTCAAAGCGCCCGCGCAGGACGAGAGCAACGCCCTCCAGGTCTTCGCCATCCGCGAGGCGCGGCCCCATCCCTGGGTGCTCTCGACCACCCGACATATCTCCCAAGGCGGCGTCAGCCTGCTCGACGAGCGCTGGGACAAGGACGCCTACATTCTCTCGGGCCAGAGCGCCGTGGTCGGCGGCGATCCGTACCTGCTGACGGTCCACCTCCCGCGGGGTTTTCATCTCGGGAATGCCGAGGTCAGCGGCCAGAAGGCCGAGATGGCGAATCACAACGGGACCGCCAGCGTTCGCATCATGCCGACGGCGACCCAAACGGTCAAATGGAAGCTGAAGTTCACCGAACAAGGGTCGCCAACGCCGGAAACCGCCACAAAACGCTTGCCCTCCGAGCGGACATGGCGCGACAATCACCGCCAGTGAACTCGATCGAGAGGCAATTGCCTGTGAAACACGGAGCGTCAAAGAGCAATTTCAATATGATCGTGAAAAGCAGGTGCTTTACATTGTTCGCTTCGTGCCTGGCCCTCGGGCTGGTCTT
>JBEKRX010000118.1:0-7595 GCA_049518415.1 Verrucomicrobiota bacterium | reverse complement strand
ATGAGATATATGTTACTTATCGTAACCCAAGCCTCCCACAAGCTGCCGCCCTGTGAATAACTTTTATGAAAAAGCCACTTGCAAAACAGAGAACATCTCCGGGGCAGAAGGATGCCGCGCTGTGCGCGGGTAGAGTGGAATTAGTGGCAGTGTCGGGATGCGCCCCTGCTTTGTCCGGTCGCGCTTACGGCTTAGCGACTCGGCGGCGCCTGACAGTCTTGGCTTTGGCTCGTCCGCTTTCTTACACCGCAGCCGCTCTGTGTTCTTGAATCAATCTCGAACGCGGCCCGTGGCAATCGCATTCGATTGAGAATGTTCTGGTCAGGAGGGCGGGGAGGGGTATGCTGGGGCGCGTCGGTCAGATGTGCGACCCGAGTCTTTTGGGCGGTTGGCAAACCCGTCGAACGAGGATTTCGACAGAACGGAGAGAAATTCGATGCTGAAAACAAAGAGAGCTTTGGGACTGTGGCTGCCGCTGTTGGCGGCAGGCTCGGCGTGGGGCGCGCAATGGAAGCTGGTCTGGTCGGACGAGTTTGACCGAGCCGGGCTGCCGGACCCGGCTAAGTGGGGCTACGAGACGGGATTTGTCCGCAACAACGAGGCCCAGTATTATACGCGGCAGCGGAGCGAGAATGCGCGGGTGGAGAACGGGATGCTGATTATCGAGGCGCGGAGAGAGCAGTTCAAGAACCCGGATGAGGCTGCGGAGGCCAAGGGCCAGGGGCAGAGCCGGCGGCGGCGCGAATCGGCCGAGTACACCTCCGCCAGCCTGACGACGCGCGGCAAGGCCGGTTGGACCTATGGCCGGGTGGAGGTGCGGGCGAAACTGCCCAAGGGGCGGGGCACCTGGCCGGCGATTTGGATGCTGGGGACAAACCGGGAGGCGGGCTGGCCGGCGTGCGGCGAGATCGACATCATGGAAGAGGTCGGCTACGAGCCGGGCATCATCCAGGCGCATATTCACACGGCCAAATACAACCACGTCAAGCACACGAGCAAGGGCGCGCAGATCACGGTTCCCGACGCTTCGGAGGCCTTTCACGTGTACGCAGTGGAGTGGGACAAAGACCAGATGGACTTCTACGTGGACAGCCAGAAGTATTTCAGCTACCGGAACGAGGGGACGGGGGCGGAGGCGTGGCCCTTCGACAAGGAGCAGTACCTCATCCTGAACCTGGCCATCGGCGGGGCCTGGGGCGGAGCCAAGGGGATTGACGAGAGCATCTTTCCGCAACGCTATTACATTGATTACGTGAGGGTGTACCAGATGCGCTGATGGAGGGCTCGTGCGAAAATAAATTCCGAGCTCTGGCTGCTTGGGTAGAGCGTGAAGCGTGAGAGCGTAGAGCGTGGCAGGTGCTCCGATGCCCTCACGCTCTATCCCGATTCCGAATCGGGACTCCACGCTCTGGACGCCAGGCGAAGGCACTTTGTTAGAATTACGCCCAAAGCACCGAAGTTGTTTTTGCACGGGCGCGAAGGGCGCAGGCGGAGGTCGGATTGCCGATTGCCAATTGCCGATTGCCAATTGGCGGACGGCGAGTGGCGAGTGACGAGTCACGGACGGCGGGAGTGTCAGGGATGACAATCCATTGAGGTAATGGGTCAGTGATGGCGGGATTGGAGGTTCTTTAACCACGGACGGACACGGATGAACACGGATTTGAGCGTCATCTGTGTTTATCCGTCTCCGTCTGTGGTTGGAACTGCCGCCGCCACTGAGGCCTTACCTATTGAGCCGGGTTGGGCGAAAGCGGCAGGTTCAAGCGGGAGCGGACGAGTTCGGGGAGGTATTTCACGGGCACGGGACCCTGGGCGAGGACGGCTTCGTGAAAGGGGCCGAGCTGGAATTTGTCGCCGAGTTCGCGCTGGATGGCCTGGCGGAGACGGTAATGGGCCATGCGACCGACGAAGTAGGTGGAGAGTTGGACGGAGCTTTGCTTGGCGCGAATGATCTTGAGGCGGGCTTCGCCTTGGGATTGATAGCCCTGGTCGGTCAGGAAGCTGAGGGCCTGGTCGTCGGTCATGGCGGCGCAGTGCATCTGGTGGTCGAGGATGGCGTTGCCCACGGCGCGGAGGTAGAACTTTAGCTGGGTGAGGCGGAGCGGGAGGTCGCCCTGGCCGTAGCCCTGGTCGAGCATCATCTGCTCGGTATAGACGGCCCAGCCTTCAATATAGACGCCGGATTGGAGGACGCGGCGGATAGGGGAGGGAACGCGGTTGGCGTATTCGAGTTGGACATAATGCCCCGGGAAGGCCTCGTGGATGGTGAGGATTTGGAGCATGTTGCGGTTGTATTCCTGGAAGTAGCTCTGGATGCGCTGGGCGTCCCAATCGCTGGGCGGGGGGCTGACGGCGTAATAACCGGCCGCCTTGGGGTCGAGTGGCGGGGCCGAGTTGAGATAGGCGGTGGAATTGCCGCGTTTGAATTCGGGCATTTCGATGATGCGGCACGTGTCGGGCTGCGGCAGCCGGAGGATGTCGCGCTGGGCGATGAAGCGCCGGATTTCCGCCACCGTGCGCCGGACATCGCGCAGGAGGGTCTCGGGCTGGCCGTGGTCCAGGCCGATGCGGCCGAGCACCTGCTGGATGGCCGCCCGGCGGCCGGCGGGGTCATCGGGCGGCAGGGGTTGTCGAGGGAAGTAGCGGCTCCACAATTGGCGGGCGACCACATACATCTCGCGCCCAACGCGCTCGAATTCGGCTTTGGCATCGGCCAGCACCTGGTCGGCGTTGCGGTCGGCATCCAGTTCGAGTTCGAGCTTGCGATAGAATTTCTCCTTGCCGAGGCGCCAATCGCCCTGGGCCTGGGGCAGCAGGTCTTGTTCGAGGAATTTCTGGTAGTCCTTGAGGCAAGCGGCCACGGCGGCGGCAGCGGATTTGAGGGCGGTCAGTTGCGGGGTCTTGCCGGCGAATTGAAAGAGGTCGCGCTCGTAGAAGGCGATGGCACCCTGGTTCTGACGGAGGGCGGTTTCCAGCAAGGCGCGGGGCGGGTTGCGGAGGTTTTGCCTGGCGGCGGCGACGACGCGCGGGAGAAGGGCCATGCGCGCCAGGCAGTTGGCGATGTTGGTCTCCGGCGGCAGCGTCGATTGGGTGAGCAGGAGATAGACGCTGTCGCTGAGGTAATCGCCATAGACGCGGGGGTCTTCCTCGAAGGGGTGGGTGTTTTCGGCGAGCCAGAGCGAGCGGGCAAGGTCGTGCTGGAAGATAGCGAAATCGATCTGGCCGGCGCGGGTGAGCCGGGCCGAGTCCACCTGGCGCGGGAGGGCCTGGAGGGTTTGGCGGGCGTGGGCGACCCAGGCTTCGCGGGCGGGCCGCGAAAGGTCGTCCAGCAGGTGGTCAAAGCGATGGTCGCCCAGGCGGGTGGCGTCCAGCGGTTGCTGGCGGAAATGGCCTTCCAGGTACTGTTGGAAGAAGGCGTAGAGTTTGGCGTCTTCGCCCTGGGCCGACGCCGTCACGGCGCCGGCGGCCAGGGCGCAAAGGGCCGCCGCGAATCGAACTGATTTTAAGTCTTGCATGGAACCGGCCCGCATCATGCGCCAACCCGGGGCAGGACGTCACGCTTTTAGTGCCTCGCGGCCGCGCTCACGAATTCTCCCGTGGGGAGCGCGGAGCTCCGGCTCCGCGGGAAAAGGCGAAGCACGAACTGAAGCCCTGAGCCTCACAACCCGCTCATTAAACAGTGATTCTTGCCAAAACAACCCGCCCGTCAGAAAAGGCGCTCTACGGGACCGAGGAAACCGCGGAATACGCGGAATACGCGGACCAAAACAACTCGCCCGTCAAGAATGGCGCTCTAGGGGACCGGGACCAGGCGATAGAGCCGGGGCGGCTGCCGAAACGCGGTGACATCGAAGTAGAGTTCCGTCGTGTTGGTCAGACGCACGGTGGCCAGCGTCACCCAGGCGTCGGTCGGGCCAATGACATTGATATAATCAATCCGCACCGAGCTGCCGATCGCCCCGGCCAGCGGGATCTCCGTGGCGAACCCCGGGTCCAGCTTGGGCCGCGCAGTGGGCACGTTGGTCTGCCAGGCGCGGTAGAATCGTTGCGCGGGCAGCGGCTCGGAAAGATCAAAACAGAGCTGCGGCGCGCTCTGGAGCGTAAAGTTCGAGAGCGACAGCCACGGTTTGCCAGGGCCGAAGGCATTGAGATAATCCAGGTGCAGGAAGCTGCCCACGTCGCCCGTCAGATTCAGGGCCGGAACGCTCCTTCTCTCGACCGCGGCGATCACGCTCAGCACGGCGGGCGCGCTCGTCACGGCCCCGTAAATATCCGTCACGACCACCGTGTAAGCCCCCGCCTGGGCCGATTGGACTTTAGCCAAGTCAAGGTAAGAGTTGGTGGCGCCGCCCAGCGCGTTGGTGCCGTTAAAGTACCATTGGTAAGTTGCTCCCGGCGGCGTATTCGTGACTTCCACCGAGAAGAAGGCACGTGACCCCATCTCAGCGGTCTGGGTCAGAGGCGGCGTTGCTATGGTAGGAGGCACCGGCGCCGCGGTAAAGTCCAGCGTGCGGATGCAGATCGCCCCGGCGGCGTTGGTCGCTTCCAGCCGGAAAACATACAAATCCGCGACCTCGGGCGTGAATGTAGGATTGCGGACATTCGGGGCCGAGAGTGCGGCCGACGAAGCGGCCGGGTCCCGGATCAGGCGCCACTGCCAGGCGACTGCGGTTTGCGGGCTGGTGTCCAGTTGGCGCAATTGCCCGACCGGCCCGACAGCCAGGTCAATCGTGGGCGCATCCGGGCAGGTGTTCGTTGTGCCAATCTGAATCGTTCCGTTCCCGGAGTCCCCCACATACAGGTTGGCCGCGCTGTCCACCGCCACGCCCTCCGGATAGTAGAACCGCGCCGCGCTGGCCGTGCCGTCGGCGCTGCCAGGGCTTCCCGCCAGCGTGCTCACCACCCCGCCCGGCGTCACCTTCCGAATCGTGTGGTTGGCGGTGTCCGCCACATAGACGTTGCCCGCACTGTCCACCGCCACGCCGAGTGGGTTGGTGAACCGCGCCGCGCTGGCCGTGCCGTCGGCGCTGCCAGGGCTTCCCGCCAAGCCCGCCAGCGTGCTCACCACCCCGCCCGGCGTCACCTTCCGAATCGTGCAGTTGCCGCTGTCCGCCACATAGACGTTGCCCGCGCTGTCCACCGCCACGCCGCTTGGGAAGTAGAACCGCGCCGCGCTGCCCGTGCCGTCGGTGCTGCCTGAGCTCCACTGGCCTGCCAGGGTCGTCACCACCCCGCCCGGCGTCACCTTCCGAATCGTGTAGTTCCAGAAGTCCGCCACATACACGTTGGCCGCGCTGTCCACCGCCACGCCCTGTGGCCCGTTGAACCGCGCCGCGCTGGCCGTGCCGTCGGCGCTGCCAGGGCTTCCCGCCAGGCCCGCCAGGGTCGTCACCACCCCGCCCGGCGTCACCTTCCGAATCGTGCAGTTGTAGGTGTCCGCCACATAGACGTTGGCCGCGCTGTCCACCGCCACGCCGATCGGGGTGCTGAACCGCGCCGCGCTGCCTGTGCCGTCGGCGCTGCCACAGCTCCACGCCAGGCCCGCCAGGGTCGTCACCACGCCGCCCGGCGTCACCTTCCGAATCGTGTTGTTGGCGGAGTCCGCCACATACACGTTGCCCGCGCTGTCCACCGCCACGCCAACTGGCCAGTCGAACCGCGCCGCGCTGGCCGTGCCGTCGGCACTGCCGTAGCTTCCCGCCAGGCCCGCCAGGGTCGTCACCACGCCGCCCGGCGTCACCTTCCGAATGATGTGGTTGTAGGTGTCCGCCACATACACGTTGCCCGCGCTGTCCACGGCCACGCCGTTTGGACCCCAGAACCGCGCCGCGCTGGCCGTGCCGTCGGCGCTGCCCCAGTTTCCCGCGAGGCCCGCCAGGGTCGTCACCACCCCGCCCTTCCGAATGGTGTGGTTGTAGGTGTCCGCCACATACACGCTGCCCGCGCTGTCCACCGCCACGCCATTGCCTCCCACCAGGCCCGCCAGTGTCGTCACCACGCCGGCCGGCGTCACCTGCCGAATCGTGTTGTTGGCGGTGTCCGCCACATAGACGTTGCCCGCGCTGTCGACCGCCACGCCATAAGGCCAGTCGAACCGCGCCGCGCTGCCCGTGCCGTCGTCGCTGCCCAGGCTTCCCGCCTGGCCCGCCAGCGTCGTCACCACCCCGCCTGGCGTCACCTTCCGAATCGTGTCGTTCCAGGTGTCCGCCACGTACACGTTGCCCGCGCTGTCCACCGCCACGCCACGTGGAAAGTAGAACCGCGCCGCGCTGCCCGTGCCGTCGTCGCTGCCCGGGCTTCCCGCCAGGCCTGCCAGGGTCGTCACCACCCCGGCCGGCGTCACCTTCCGAATCGTGTGGTTCCAGTAGTCCGCCACATAGACGTTGCCCGCACTGTCCACCGCCACGCCCCTTGGCTCGCCGAACCGCGCCGTGCTGCCCGTGCCGTCGGCGCTGCCCTGGCTTCCCGCCAGGCCCGCCAGGGTGGTCACCACCCCGCCCGGCGTCACCTTCCGAATCGTGTGGTTATAGGTATCCGCCACATAGACGTTGCCCGCGCTGTCCGCTGCCACGCCATAAGGCCGGTTGAACCGCGCCGCGCTGCCTGTGCCGTCAATGGCGCCCGCGCCGGCTTCCGGCGGTCCGGCCAGCGTGGTGAACGTGTATTCCTGGGCCTTGGCCTGAGTGGTCGCCGCCGTTGCCAGGGCGGCCAGGAGCAGGCCCGCTGATAGATTAGTTGCGATGCTTTTCATAGAACGGTTAACGGTTGAGAGTTCAGCGTTGAGGGGCGAGCGGCGAGGGGCGAGGGGCGGAACGGACCGGTCCAAATTGAGGGAGGCGGTCCCGACAAGGCGGGGTCTTATTGCACGCGCCCCTGCCGGTTCGGGGATGGGCCGGCGCGGTCGCGCCGCGCCGGGGAGCAGAGGCAAATCCCGACAGGTCGGGACCTCGGGCCCGTGGCCCTCGGCGGCGAGCGGGCGCGCAATTTCCCTGTGGAGCGGGAGCCTGGTCAGTTTCCCAAACCCCGTTGTGGCCCGGTCTCTGCAATGCCAGCCGACGTTCATTTGCCGCCCGAGGGACGCCGTCCGCCAACAAAGGCAAGGCGCAGGCGGCGCCTGGCTCAGCCAGCTACTGCCTTGCGGTAAGAGGAGAGCGAAAAATGCGGGTTTTGTCAATACGTAATTACTCAGAGCCTGCTTCTTGTCAGAAAAATGGGGTCAGAAAGATGAGGAAGAAGGTTTCGTCAATACGTAATTACTCGGGGCGTGCTTATTGTGGGTGCATCCTGAGACTGCCCCCGAGGGCGGGCGGAAGCCCTGGATAGCCAATAGGCAATAGGCAATAGCCAATAACTGCCCCCGAGGGCGGGCAGAAGCCCTCCCCCCTTCCCCCCTCCCATGCGCTCGGAGCGCATGGGAGGGGGGTGATCCCTTTTTCCACTTTACCCAGGGCGGCGGCCCGTCCCGCCCGGAGCGGGACGGGCCTTGCCCTGGGCTACTATCTTGCTGCCCCTGATACGCTTTCCAAAGTTATTCACCACCGAGGGAAGGGTCCCGGTCAGGACCCCAGCCCGAAGGTGGTCAATAACTTTGC
>JBEKRX010000117.1:0-7761 GCA_049518415.1 Verrucomicrobiota bacterium | reverse complement strand
GGTCGGAGAGCACGGCGCTGTGCGTGATCAGCTTTGCCTTGATTCCAAATCCGGGGGGGGCACAGTATCATTTCGCCTTTCTCGCTTTTTGCTTCTGCTTTGCCTTGATTCCAAATCCGGGGGGGGCACAGTAGGTGGTGGTGACCCGTTGGCAGAGCGCGGGTTACCACAACTGTATCTGCTCAGGCAGGTCCTCCGCTTCCTGTTCGGAAGCGGGGGATCCGTGGATCACGTACGAACGCTCCCACTGGGCGCGGGTCACGAAAATGGCGCGCACGCTTCCTTCCGGAGGCAGGTTGTTTTTGAGGCGCTCCAGGTGAGTTTCCTGCCTGGCAAATGAGACACAGGCTCGCGCATAAACGCTGAACTGGACCATGTGGTAACCGTCGTCGATGAGGAAATTGCGGAAGCCGGTGGCCTGCTTGCGTTGCTTGCGCGTGCCCACCGGGAGATCGAAGGCAACGATCAACCAACCCATTTTGAACTTCTCGGTGTCCATGGGCGGTAGAAGCGCGGCTGTTTCTCGATGACGGCGCGCCGGAAGCCGCGGACCACGCCCTCAATGCAGCCTTGGATCTCCAGCGCGAACTGGAGATATTCTACGCGCTCCAAGGGAAAGCCTGTGACCCATCGGCGGAACTCCTTGCCGACCTCCCAATCCTTGCGGTCCGGATGCTGTTTTACCCACTGGAACACCCGCCAATCGACGCATGGGCGAAAAGGTTCCATCAGGTCGTAGGCCAGAGGTGTGCTCCGTTCACGCGGGGCGTGCGAAATGCCGAAGGTGGGGTCGAGACCCACGCCGAACAGCTTCTGCAAGACCGTGGAAAGCAGGACCGCGTACCCGTAGTTCAACAGGCTGTTCAAGCCACCGCCCGCCCGGTTGCGGACGAATTCGCCCTCCTCCAGACAGTTGCCGAGAATCTGCCAAAAGGCCTTCGCGCAGACGGCCTCCTTATGTTCCTTCCTGCCGAACGCCGTCGCGCGCATGGCGGCAAGCCGCGCGTCCTCGGGCGCAATGTGGGCTGCCAGGAGACACTGGTTTTGGCACTTCGCATCGACTGTCTTCTGCCAGAGCTGCCTCCGCTGGTTGTCCGCCAGCGTCAATTGCGCGCGGCTCAGGATCGTATCCGTGGAACGGTTCGCCGGCAGCACGAGGCTGACGGGTTTGAACGCCTCGCAGATAATCAACGCCACGCCCTGCTTCGCCGCCTGCAAGAAAAGTTCACTGTGAATCGACGCCGAAAAGCTCGTGATGATGATCGACGCCACGTCCTCCAGCGGGAGCCTCTTCTCACCGTCCGCCGTCTTGCAGGTCAACTGCCCGTCCCGACAACTCAGGGAGCATTCGGCCGCGTCGATGCTCACGATGTGGTAGGACATGCCGCTGATTCCAAAAGAGCTTCGCGGCGGTTCGCTCTCCTAGCCGGGCGCCACCCCACACAACGGCGGCTTAATGATCTCGAGGCCGCACTTCAGGAGAGTGGCGACTGAGGCGCTTTCAAAGACGCCTGGTACCCGCCGACTCCGAACATAGTCCGGCGGCGCAATTTCAAGAACGAGACCGTCCCGCTGCTTGAACGACATCCCCCTCACCATCCAGGTGCCTCGATAATCCGAGCGCGCCGCCTTGGTTTCTACCCGAATAAGCGTGCCGAGGCGCAGCAGGCGGGCAGTCTTGCCGCCATTGCGCCGGCGAAGCGCCTCGAGTTGGTGCCACACCTTGTGCGGACGGATCAGCGTCGGCTCTGGATCGAGAGCGAGGCCGAAATTATCCCCGAGCACTTTCACCGCCTTGATTCTCTTGAGCTTCGCTGTCGTCGCATCGCCCACCGGTGCCAGCCCAAGGAGGGCTGTCCTGTCCTTGAGGTCATAAACCCAACGCCATGTTTTGGTTTCGCGAAAAACCTTGCCTCCCGCAGCTTCCTCGCGGTCCGTGCCGGCATTGCGGCGTTTGCGACAGATGATAAGGGCCGTATTCGCATCGCCCGCGGGCACAGGCACTTTCTTTTCTTCAAGCCAACGGGCCAAGCGCTTCGTGCTCCGATGTGGATCGGTCGGGTCAAATACCCGCCAGACGGTTTCCTTGCAGCGCAGCCCGGAGAGGTCCGCGGGGAGATGCTGGACGACGCGTCTCTCTTTCAGCCGGTCGCAGATCTGTGCTGTCAGCTTGCATGGCAAATCCGCCAGTCGCAGTTCGCCATCCTTCGTGATCTCAACGGTTCTTCCAAGCAGTTGGCGCGCTCGCCGCTGTTCGTCCGCACTCAAGCGGCGTTTCACGAGCAACTCCCATACGCCACCGTCCCGAGGCAGAAAATGCGATGCGAAGGCGAGCACGCACGCATCGAGAGCGTGGTGCAGGTGGGTGATGCTCCGAATTTCAGTTTTCGTCCGCACTTTCGGCCGGCCATCATTATCAACCTCCTCCGGGTTGAGGACTTGCGGGTTCGCCACCGCCAGGCAGCCCGTGAGGCGCCACGACTTGCGCACCGCTGCAGTCACGCTGCCGGGAAGCGATGTAATGACCGGCTGTTTCGGCAGCCCAGCATACTGTTTTTGCAGCGCCTGAGCGCCGAGGCGCACCAACTGCGACGTCTGTGTCAGATCGCCCGGGGTGAATTCCTTTTCCACGTAATCCCGTAACAGCAGCAACCGTTTCCGGTTCTTTTTTCGCCGCTGGTCGTCGTCATGGCCCTTGAACGTTTCCAGCGCTTCCACATCCTTCCGATATGTCGAAAGCGGCTTGATCATTAGCTCCGGGCGCCCCGGCACAGGCTTGCATTGTTCTTCCTCCACGAAGCGCAGCGCGGTCCGCTTGCCCTTCAATTCGTTGACCTCGGAGAAGGTAATCACCAGGGAGTCGAGGCTGTCGCTCGCGCGGTGACTGCGCGGAATGATGTGGTCTTTGTCCACACGCCCGTGGAGCAAATCCAGTGGATCGTACGGCTTGCCGGTGTAAGGACATGTCCAACCTAGATCTTCGGCGATGCGGCCCTTGCGGATCAATCCCGGCCCAACATGAACTGCAAGTCCCTCGTAAGCCTGTGCAAGCTTCCTGGCAACGCCCTTGAAGTGCGCGAGTTGTTGCCCCAGCAACTTCGCCTGTTCTTGGGCCGTCTTTCCTGACATCTGCCGCAGTTCGCGATTCACTTCAATAGTGATGCGCGCGATGCGCCTGAGGTCGCCACCAGCGTAGGTGTCAACGAGGTCTCTGAAAAGGCCCCTCAGCCTTCGCTGCTTCGGGTGTTTCCTTGCCTCTTCCTCGGTTTCACCAACCAACAGCTTCAGCCGGTGGCGAACAAGGTGATTGTTGGTCTGCTCATCCAGCGCGCGCTTGAGTTGCGCCTGCCGGATGGCCTCGCTGCGGTAGAGCGGACCGCCCTCTTCCGCCGGATGGCGGTCGGTTCTGAAGACGAAATCCACGACTTCCCGCATCACCGCCCGAGTGTGCGGGGCGCGCCCGTTCGTTGGCTTGACGCGCAACACCGTCCGCAAGAGCGATTCACGCGTCAGCGGTTCCTCCTTTCTGCGCTTCTTCGTGTTCTGCGCGTCGAGGTACCGTTCGCCCACAGCTTCTGCGCCGGCCCGGGCCTGGCCGGAGTCCTCCAACAGTTCCGAGACCGTAAGGGCATTGCCGCGCCGCCACTGCCCGCTCAGACGCTTTTGCAGCCTCTGCGGCAAGACCGGCCAGAATGCGGAAACGAGCTCATCATTGTGGATGTACTGCCGCACGGGATCGAGCAGAAGCGCACGCTCGGCGTCCGGGTGGGTGAGGATTTGGTCCAGATTATCCGGTGGCCCGCCCGTTTGAGCACGCACGGCCTTCTTGAGCTCGCCCGGCGTAAGGTAGCCCTTCTTTTCCATTTCTGCATTCACCGCTTGCCGCTCGGCAGCGGTGAGGTTGCGCGGCGCGTGTGAGTTACCTGTGGCGACCTTGATCTTTGCCAGTTCCATCGCCCAGCGGAAGCGATGGAATTCCACGCAAGCCACGCTGGGCACCTTCGCCTGCTTTTCCGCCTCGCGCTTGGCTTTCGCCTCGTCACCGGTCTCGGCTTTCACGCCCTGATATACCCGCTCGAACGTGATCGGGCAGCGGGCGATGATCCGGTTGTCAAACCGCGGCACGAGCTGCCCGAACAGCAGACCGCCTGGACTGAAGGAGCCGTCCTTGAGCCGCTGGCCGTAGCGCGCGGGCGGCGGAAGGTCAGGGCTGGGCAGCGCTGTGTGGTCACGCATGAGCGCCTGGATGAGCCGATCATCCACCTGCGAGAGGACGCCCATGTGTGCGCGCAGGATCCGCTCCACTTCACCCTCGACACCCTCGCGTGGAAAAGCCGCGCCGAGGTTGCGTACTCGTTCCGTGGAGGATTTCACGACACCCAGCGGGTCAACCTTGAGTACATCGCAGAAAACCTCGGCCATCGTGCCGGGCCGGCCATATTTCTTCGCAAAGGCCATGAGCAATTCGCCAGCGCGTTTTTCCTTCTCCGAATCCTCCGCGCTTGCCGCGGCGTGCTTGCTCCAGCCTCTGTTCCCGTCGTAACCGCGATTGTGTGCATACCACCTCAGCGCGTCCCACAACTCACTCCATGTTAGGGTTTTTCCACCACGCAAAACGCGAGCTGCCAGCAGCCACGGCCACGCGCAGCCTGGCGCTTCCAGTTCCTTATTAGTGAGCACGCCGAGGTGCCCGAGCAAACGCCGCATCCGCGCGATGCGCTGCCTGGTGGCACGAATGTGCCGGCGCTGCCGCCGGAAGCCGCGCCGCTCTGAGGCGAGGCAGTCGTCGGCCGCAAAGATGACAGAGCCGCAGCCAAGCAGCGCTGGAGTTTGCCCCGCAGGTGCCCTAACGACGGCCCAGCCGATGGAGCTATGGCCCACATCGAAGGCGAACTGCAAGTCGGTTTCGGCTGAGAGAACTTTTCCCTTGCCGTTCATGGTGGGTTTTGTTAAAAGTTGCGGCGTCTTATTGGAATCAAGACAAAGTTAGATAACGCAAACTGGTTCCCTATCCGCCATGCGGATACACCTGCTCAAAAGCGTTTCTTAAGCAAAGCCGGCGGGGGCAATCCTCGCCGGTTTTGTTTTCGGGAGCGAAGCCTTGAAAAGGCTTTCTGAAGGACGGAGCGGAAGAAAGCACCAAGTCCATAAAGCGGCTCTCAATTTCGTTGGCCGAGAACTACCAAAACCGGCAGTATAGGGCAAAGTTATTTTGCGGCGAAGCCCTTGACCCGCGCCTGGATCAGGGCCGGGACTGGCTGGCCCTGGACTTCAGCACGCCGTAATGGCGAAGCAGTCCCACGGTGACGAGCAGCGCCAGGAGCAGCCATAGCAACAGGCCAATTTTCCACGGCCTCGTCGTTGCGGGCGTTTCCGGAAGCGGGCCGGCAGCGGCCTGTATCGAAATTGCCTCCGGGGGAGTTGGCTTCGAGGATTTCGGCTCGTGCAACTCGGCCGGGGCCATCACCTTGACGACGCCGGGTTTCAGCCCTGGCTTGGACATCTGCGCGCCGGCAGTTGCCGTGATCACGCCCTGGCCTTGCTGCGTCAGGCCCGGGGCATTGGTCGAAGCTGGTTGCGACGGGGCGGCATTCTCAGCCGGCCGGGCCGGGAGGGCCTGGTTCCCAAGCGGAGGAGGCAAAGCGCCGGCAGTGCGGCTGTAAGAGGCGGCACTGGAGGCCATGCCGAAACCTGGCGGCGGCGTTACAGGCAGCGCCAGGTACGCCGTCGCCGGAGTCTGATTCTTGCCGGTCATCAGGCCGGGAGAATTTCTCTCCTCGACGTGACCATCGGCCAAGAGCACATTGCCCTTGAAGCGGTGCAACGCTTCCGTCCAGCGGAGGTAATGATAGGAGTCAAATCGCTGCAAAGCGGCGGGCGCCGTCCAGTCATTGGTCAGGTTCCGATCGCCGGCCAGCAGCGAGTTCGGCTTGGCGTAGAGGGCGTTCACACCGACGAAATAGCTGAGGTTCTCGTTTCTGAGGGCGGCAAAGCGCGGAGCGGGCGAACGCGTATCAGCGGGGCACACCAGGACCTTCGGTGTGTACAGAGCGCCGGCCAAAGGCTGAAAGCAGAGGTAGGAGACAGAGAGCTCGCCCGGCGCCTTGAACGCGCCCTGGACGTATTCGAGCGAGCCACCGGCGGCTGCCGGAACTTGCATCGGAAACAAGCCGCCGTGATCGTGCGCAAATTCGTGGAACGCCAACCCGGTCTGGTGAAGTTGGCTGACACATTGGACCCGCAACGCTCGAGCCCGCGCCTGCGTCAGCGCCGGCAGGAGAAGCGCCGCCAGAACTCCAATGATGGCTATCGCGCACAACATCTCCACCAACGAGAAAGCTCGCCGCCGCGTCCTCATATCCTCTAGGTTAGGTTCCCATCAGCCGCCGAAAGCCCATTGCCCAGGGCAAGCTCCGAGGCCTGCCCAGCCGGAGTGTCACTGACCCGGAAGGCAATATATAATGCTGTTAAAGTAATAGGGAAGCATTATCAATGCCGAGGCCGTTCGGCCTGAAAATCACGGCTGAAACAAAGGAACGGCAGCCCCGGATGCGTGAATCTCACGCACTTGGCGTGAAAATTTGGCGCTGCCCAATCGCGCCCAACCCGCCCTCCCCTTTTCCGTCGACAGAGAAGACGCTCCTGAACGATTGTGAACGGATTTGAATCGGTTATGCGGAAGTGTTATGCCAGCACGATAGCGGAGGGCAGAATAAGTCCAAAAAGCCTGATTTTACTGGTATTCTGAGAGGTGGTGCCCGCGACAGGACTTGAACCTGTACAGTGTTACCTACTAGAACCTGAATCTAGCGCGTCTGCCAATTCCGCCACGCGGGCCGCCTGAGGCTCAACGACCTGCGCCGCCGAGCCGGGCCTGATATTGACTGTGTGCCAGTTCGGGGGCTGCTGCCAGGCCGTCGAAGGCAACCAATTGCCATGCCGCCTCCCCCCGTTGGCAGGCATCAACATCAGAAACAACAATACCACAGGATGCGTGATGGGCGCAAGCGGCGAACGCGCGGGTTTTGAGTTTGGAGGCCAAGTCCGCTTGCGGCGCCAGTATCGGGGCGCGAACGCCTCCTCCGCGCGAGTCGACGGCAGCGGAACCACGGAACGCTTGGAGCGGCGCAGCCGCAACCGAGTTGGTAATTCCAATTCGCGTTGGAATGAGGACGCGTGAGATCAGATCCCGAGCTGTCGGGATTTCGTTTCACGCGTCCCTGCCGGAGAATGTTCGCAGCCCGCGAGCGCAGGAGACTTTCCCGGCGCGGCTCCCGATTGCCTCGGGAGGTTGCTTGGGTCCGCGCCCCTCGCCCGGCTGAATGTGGCGCAACTGGAAGGCAGGCGGGACGCCTGCCCCACTAGGAATGTGGCGCATCCTGACACTGCCCCCGAGCGCGGGCGGAAGCCCTCCCCCCTTCCCCCCTCCCATCCCGCCAAGGCGGGATGGGAGGGGGGTGATCGGTTTTTCCACTTTACCCAGGGCGGCGGCCCGTCCCGCCACGGCGGGACGGGCCTTGCCCTGGGCTGATATGAGTGACGCCTTTGGCGTCGCGCCTCTGCCAAGGCCTTGCCCTGGGCTGGTATGTTTCGGCCCCTACAGGGCGGAAGAATGCCGCGCTGCGCGCGGGCAGAGTGGAATTAGTGGCAGTGTCGGGATGCGGTGCAGCCTTCGGTCTTTGACATGCTTGCAGGTGAAAGTCCTGCCTCGGCAATGGATGGTTGGGCCGAGTAGTTATAGCAGACCCTGGCCCGGGGAGA
>JBEKRX010000116.1:0-8065 GCA_049518415.1 Verrucomicrobiota bacterium | reverse complement strand
GGATTGTCGAACACCGCCCCGAACGAATGGCTGAGCGAATAGCCCAACTCGCCGCCCTCGTGGATCGAGCCCGGGCACTCCGGCGATGCGTGGCTGGGAATTCCTCCGGGAAACGAAAACTGGATAAAGAGCTTCCGCAGCCCGGCCTCATCCTGGCTGATGTTGGGATAGATCTCGCTGTAAGTGCCCTCGAGGTAAGTGTTGCCCACGACCGCCGGGCCGCCGTGCCCGGGGCCGGAGACGTAAATCATGTCGAGGTCGTATTTCTTGATGACCCGGTTCAGGTGCGCGTAAATGAAGTTCTGCCCGGGGGTCGTGCCCCAGTGTCCCAGCAGCATGTGCTTCACATCCGCCAGCGTCAGCGGCCGCTTCAGCAGCGGATTGTCGTAAAGATAAATCTGGCCGACCGACAGATAGTTGGCGGCGCGCCAGTAGGCGTCTATCTTGCGGAGCAGTTCCGGGGAAAGAGTTTTTGTCTTCATGGTCTAATAAGGGGACTTATTTTCATGGTTTTTTCATCAACCCCTGCTTCCAGTTCTGCCGCTTTAACCAGGCGGCGGCGGCGATCGGTTGCGGCGATGACCAGGTCTCCGCCCGCGCGCCCGACCGAGAGTTGTCGGAGTGGCTGTGCCCATACGAGTTTCAAGTGGCCGCGCTTTCCGAATTGGCCGAATACCTTCCTTGGTTTGACGCAATCGCTTCGGGCGCAGATCAAATGCCGCCCGCTTTCAGGTTCCTGGCGCGCGGAAAGGTGAACGCCGGCGCTTCCGACGCCAGGGCGAGACCGAAATTGAGCATCGCTTCGTTGCCGGCGGGTTCCACGGCGATCGGCTTGAGCAACAGGTTCGCCGTTGTCGCCTTCAGGCCGCCCATGAGGTTTTGCCAAAAATTGTCGCCCGCGTCCTTCTGTTTCACCGACCCCACCGTAATATCCATTTTGGTCGGGCCCGGCTTTCTTCGAAAAATCAGAGTGTTGACGCGGGCAACGCTTTCATTGCGGAGCCGCAATGCGCCGTCGAAATACCCGATGTCGTGCAGACCAATGGTCACAAGGCTCGGCCGTCCGCGGCCATTGAATCGCAGCCGAACTTCAGTGACCGTCGGAGCGTGGCCGGTCATCGTTCCCTCCACCTCGATGCTGACGCTGCCTGCCCCTTCGACGTTGATGGAACCGAGCTGATGGTCGAGCAAGCCGCCTTCCTTGAGCTCCCGCTCGTGCCGGCGGACTTTGTCCGTGTGGTCAAAAACGTCTTGTTGATTGCCTTCGCCGGCGAACTCGAATTCGCAGGCCGCCAAGAATGACCTGGCCGTGAAGGACCGCGTGGCGGACACCATCCGCGCGCGTTGCGTGTTGCCGGGACTCTTGACGACGGAAACCGGCTCTTGCGAGATCAGCGGCACGAAATACATGAATTCGGCAACCGGATTACCAGGCGATTCGCCGCGACCATAGTTCAGGTGGAGGGTTGGCCCCGCCGATTCAGGCCCCGGGCTGGCCCCGCTTTTTCCCGGGGGTGGAACCAATGGCACGCCAGCCAGCCCCGGGGCCGGAGTCAGACATCCAATCAGCAACAGCAGACCGAGCATGACCGCCGCGAAGCCCGGTGGCCTTGAGCCGCCTCCAACCGTGCAGGCCTCCGGCTTTGTCGCAGGTCGCTGGCAGGAGGTTCTCATTGGTTGGTTCTGCTTTTGTTGATCGCCGGTGAATTGGTTTTGTTTGGCGGTGTCAATCGACCGCACCGACCGGAGCCAAATGGTGTGCGGGACTCTGCTCGACGGCTTCCCCGGTCAAGTTTACGAACACCGTGGATTCCTCGTAACTGATCCGGCCAACTTTGCTCGTCGGTATCTCCACCTCTTTGCCGGAAAACCGGTGGCCGGTTTTGACGACCAGTTGACGAATCGCCCAGCTCTGGTCGTCCATCATAAAATCACAGATGTGGCCGATCGTCCCATCACTTGCCTGGATGCGGTAGCCGTTCACGGCTTGCGTGCTCCGCAGATGAGCATCGGCGCTTTCGGAGCGGCCGCTCGCAGTGGCCGGCTCACCCGGGAGAGGTCTTGGTGGCAGCTCCAAAATCGGGAAGCCACTCATACCCCACAACCCGCTGCCCTGCCAGTAGTAGGGCCAGCCGTAATATCGGTAATACTCCTCTTCGTATTGTCGCGACACCGGCTTGTGCGACTCAATCGAAGGGCTGTCCTCTATCTGTTTCCGGGTCAGATTCACCAGCAGGACTTTTCCGGCCCGAGCAAGGCTGCCCAAGGCATGGGGAGAGATGAGCACCTTGCGCCCCGATAACCAGGAACCCGTGTCCGCGACCAGGTATCGCACCACCCAGTTCTGATCCTCAAAATAGAAATCCTTCACCCGGCCGATTTCGCCATCCGACGCGCCGAGTTTGTCTCCGTAAAGCTGCTTGACACTTCGTAACATAAGCCTGTCTTTCTCGGGTGGGTTCGATAAAATGCTTGTGATTTAGTATCACAACGTCGATGTGCTTGTTTTCTTAAGTTCTTCTTTCTCCTGTAGCTAATGCAGGGCCAACCTGACGCCCGGCGCTCTAGCCTCTTCAATCCAGGCCAATTAAGGCGTTTTGGCATCGTCTTGGTGAGCGCTGAGGGATGTAAAGCCATTGCAACTTGCACGAGCGCTGCCCATGCATCGTGCATTTTGCATAGGCACCCACCGTGCGCGCAAGCCGAAGGCTTAATCGGCGTTCATCCCGTGAAAGCCCTACCGCCACACCCCCTGCCCTTCGGAGCGGGGTGCCGGCCTCGAACAGCGCGAACTTGATGACGGTCAGTTCATGCTCGAGTCCAGGAGGCAGGCTTGCGCGGTTTTCCGCTTTTAACGCCGCCAGGGTTCGGTTAAGGTCTGCTTGGCATGGAAACCGAGCCTGTCGCACCAACCCGTGCTCCGCCAAGTGTGCAGCCTCCCGGGCACGATCGCGGACTGGTCACGTTGCTCTTTTCGGACGTGGCGCGGTCCACTGCCCTCAAGCAAGCCCTGGGCGACCGTGCCGGCGTGGCCCTGCTCCAGCAGCACCATGAACAGATCCGCCAAGTGCTGCGGGACTTCGCGGGCGCGGAGGTGATCAAGACGGCCGGCGATTCCTTTCTGAAGAAGAGCCCCCCGCTCGCCCTGTTGCGCAACCAGCCGCGCTTTCAGGGGCTGCTGAAAAAGGTGGGGCTCGACGAATGAACCCCGGCACTGAACAACGCAAGCTCGCCGCCATCATGTTCACCGACATGGTCGGCTACAGCGCGCTGGCCCAGCGCAACGAAACCCTCGCGCTGGAGCTTCTGGAAGAACATCGGTGCCTGCTGCGGTCGCTCTTTCCCCGCCACAACGGCACGGAGGTCAAAACGATTGGGGACGCCTTCCTGGTCGAATTCAGCAGCGCCTTGGAAGCCGCCCAGTGCGCCATTGAGATTCAGCGCACGCTGGCCAAGCGCAATCCCGACGCCCCGGCGGAGCGACGAATCCAGGTCCGCATCGGCATCCACATCGGCGACGTAGTGCATCGGGAGGGGGACGTGTATGGCGACGGGGTGAATATCGCCTCGCGGATTGAGCAGGTAGCCGGACCGAGCGGGATTTGCATCTCGATGGATGTCGAGCGGCAGATTCGCCACGCGCTGGAAGCGTCCCTGGTCAAGCTGCCGCCGGCCGAGCTGAAGAACATCCAGGTGCCGATGGACCTGTTCCGCATCGTGCTGCCGTGGGAGAAGGCGCCGCCCGCTGGCTCCGCACCCGGAACCCACGAAAGGCGGGAATTGAAGAAGCCACTGGCGACCGTGGCGGTCGTGCTGGTCGTCCTCGCGGTTCTGGGGAGCGCGGGCTGGTGGTTCTACCACCACAGCGGCAGCTCAGCGAGGCCAGCGGGGACGGGACCAGCCCCGGCGACCCCGGCGAAATCCGTCGCCGTGCTCCCGTTCGTCAACATGAGTTCCGACAAAGAGAACGAGTACTTAAGCGACGGCCTCACCGAAGACTTGTGCACCGCGTTAACGCAAGTGAAAGGACTGCGCGTGCCGGCGCGGACGTCCTGTTTCGCTTTCAAGGGCAAGACCGACGACATCCGCAGGATTGGCGAGCAGCTCAGCGTGGCCACGGTGCTTGAGGGCAGTGTGACCAAAGCGGGCAGCAGACTCCGGATCAACGCGCAGCTCATTGACGTGGCCAATGGGTTTCATCTTTGGGCCACGAACTACGACCGTGAGATGGCCGACATCCTCGAGATCCGGAGCGAGATCGCACAGCAGGTGGTGGCCGCCCTGAAAGTCCAGCTTGGCGTGGACGAAACCCACGCACTAGGCAAGAAACCGACCGAGAATGTGGAGGCGTATAAGCTCTACCTGCTGGGCCGCTACCACTATGGGAAATACTCGGCGGACGGGTGGAACAAGGCGCTCGACTACTTCAACCAGGCGATTGAGAAAGACCCGAATTATGCCCTCGCTTACGCCGGCAAGGCCGACGCCTACAACTACCTCGCCTCGACTGGACTGCCAGCCAGGGAGGCTTTGGCAAACGGAAAGACAGCGGCGCAAAAGGCCCTGGAGATCGATGACACGCTCGCCGAGGCGCACGTCGCGATGGGCTCGGTGAGGTTTTACGGTT
The DNA here is from genome assembly GCA_049518415.1 of Verrucomicrobiota bacterium. Taxonomy (GTDB): domain Bacteria; phylum Verrucomicrobiota; class Verrucomicrobiia; order Limisphaerales; family UBA8199; genus CAVQND01. Next base: position 3,438 of record JBEKRX010000116.1, on the reverse strand, counting down.
GGGACTGGAAGGAGGCAGAGAAGGAATTCCAGCGCGCCATCCAACTGAATCCCAACTTGGCGCTGGCTCGTGACGGATATGCAGACTTACTGGCCACCCAGGAACGGTTCAACGAAGGGATCCGCGAACAGCAGCGTGCCATCGAACTTGATCCGCTCTCCAGCTTCATGAACGTGGACCTGGGCTGGGACTTCTTCTCGGCGCGCCAGTACGAGCGCGCGATTGAACAAACTCGAAAAACGCTGGAGCTGGACCAAAACTTTGCCGAAGGCCATCGCCTCCTGGGCTGGTGTTTTATCATGAAGGGACAGACCAACGAAGCTCTGGCGGAAATGCTCAAAGTGAAATCCCTGGATGACATGCCGTGGAATACGGCCGGGCTCGCGTGTGCCTATGCGATTTCAGGGAAGACCAACGAAGCGTTTCGGATCATGCAGGAGTGGGACACCGCACCCCAGCCGCGCCACGTTGCTCCTTCATCGCGCGCCTTAGTTTACCTGGGTCTCGGCGACACGAATAGCGCGCTCACCTGGCTGGAGCAGGCCTACGAGGCAGGAGATACCTGGTGTCCCTGGTTTAACATCGATCCCGCATTGGACAGCGTACGCTCACACCCGCGCTTCCAAGCCATCCTCAAGAAAATGAATCTGGTGAAATGAGCGACCACACCGAACAACGCAAGCTCGCCGCCATCATGTTCACGGACATGGTGGGCTATAGCGCGCTGGCTCAGCGCAACGAGAAGCTGGCGCTGGAGTTGCTCGCTGAACAGCAACTTCTGCTGCGCACGCAGTTCCCGCTGTTCGATGGCCGGGAAGTCAAGACCACCGGTGACGGATTCCTGGTCGAGTTTCCGAGCGCACTCCAGGCCACCCAATGTGCAGTGGAAATCCAACGGGGGCTTGTGGCCCGCAACGCCACCCAGCCAATTGAGCGGCATATCCACGTGCGGATTGGCATTCACGTAGGCGACGTGGTGCATCGCGAGGCGGATATGTATGGCGACGGCGTGAACATTGCTGCGCGCATCGAACCGCTGGCCATCGGCGGGGGCATCTGCCTGTCTGATGCCGTGTATGGCCAGGTGCGCAACAAGCTGGGCGTGCAGATGACCAAGCTCGACTCGCCGGAGCTGAAGAACATCGAGCTGCCCATCGAGGTTTACCGCGTCGTGCTCCCCTGGCAGCAGCAGGCTCCGGTCGTTGCCACATCCCGGGCAGCGTTGCCATCGAAACCGAGCGCACGCATGTTGGCCGTCGGATTGGTCGCCACTGTTGTATTGGTCGCGGCGGGTTGGTGGTTCGTTCATCAATCCGGCAAGGCGACGAAGCAAGTTGCGAGTTCGCCGAGTGCTTCGACTTCGCCAGCCGCGTCGAGCGCAGCGCCCGCCGCTGACCAGAAATCCATCGCCGTGCTGCCGTTTGTGAACATGAGCGCCGACAAGGACAACGAGTATCTGAGCGACGGGATCACCGAAGACCTATGCACCGCTTTGACGCAGGTGCGGGGATTGCGCGTGCCGGCCCGGACTTCCTGCTTCGTCTTTAAGGGCAAGACCGACGATATTCAGAAGATTGGCCAGCAACTCCATGTCGCCACAGTCCTGGAAGGGAGTGTGAGCCAATCGGGCAATAAACTCCGCATCACCGCGCAGCTTATCAGTGTCGCCGATGGCTTCCATCTCTGGGCCACCAACTACGACCGCGAGATGAGCGATCTTCTGGCGCTGCGGAGCGAGATCGCGCAGCAGGTGGTCGCGGCCATGCGAGTCCAATTGCTTCCCGGCGAAAAGCAGCAGCTTGAGAAGAAAGGGACGGAGAATCCGGAGGCGCACCGGCTGTATTTGTTGGGCCGTTCCTTCTGGAACCAGCGCACCGGGGAGGCCGTGAAGAAAGCACTGGACTATTTTGAGCAAGCTTTAGTCAAAGACCCAAACTACGCGCTGGCGCATGTGGGGTTGGCCGACTGTTATATCCTGCTGCCTGAGTACGCAAATGTTCCCAATAAGGAAGCCATCCCCAAGGCGCGTGCTGCCGCGCTAACAGCGCTAAAACTGGACGATACGCTGGGTGAAGCTCACGCGGCTTTGGGCATGGTGAGAGAGAATGAATGGGATTGGCAGGGAGCCGAAGCGGAATTGAGACAAGCCATCGAACTTACGCCGAATTACGCGACCGCGCACCACTGGTATTCGATTCTTCTGCGAGGTTTGGGTCGGTTTGATGAAGCGAACCGCGAGATCCAACGGGCGCAAGAGCTTGATCCACTCTCGCCCATCATAAACGTGAATGTGGGTTGGGTCCAGTATTTCCAGGGGCACTATGACCAAGCCATCGCTGTATTCCGTACAGTACTCGAACTGAATCCACAGTTCAGTTGGGCCCATTTTGGCCTGGGTGCTGCCTATTTGATGAAACAGATGCACCGCGAAGCCATCATGGAGTTTCAGACGATTAGGGCGTCAGTTGGGAACACTCCTTCGGGGCTCGCCGAACTCGGTTGTGCTTATGGGATTTCCGGTAGAGTGAATGAGGCTCGCAAAGTGCTCGATGAGTTAACGGGTTTCTTGCAGCAGGGATACGAAGTCCAATCCGATATCGCTCAAGTTTACCATGGTCTGGGGAATCGCGAGAAAACTTTGGATTGGTTGGAAAAGGCCCTTGAGGCACAAGGCCGTTGGACGCTTGAGCTGAAAGTTAACCCGCTTTGGCAGGATCTTCGTTCGGAGCCGAGGTTCCTCGCCCTGCTGAAGAATGTGGGGCTCGAGAAATAGGCGGCCTTCATTTCATCGCCGACCTTGCTAAAACAGGGCCCGATGGATCTTTGCCGGTCGCCGGCCAGTCGAACTTCGGCCCAGACGTGCTTCGTTTCGTTTCTTGCCCGTTCAATCGCTTATTCCGGTTGCAGGTTCTGTTGTTGCCAATCCAGGCAAGCAGACCGGGACCTGGCGAAGAAGCGAACCTTGCCTTTCCGGTCCTTTACCTTCCATTGCTGAGTGGTGTTGTTGAATTCAATGGTAACTGTGCAGGTGCTGGATCAGGTTTGATGTGAGCGCTCGCGCGGGGTCGCCTTCACGCTTTGTCCCGGAGGGACAACAACTGACCTCAAACCAAGTGACATTCCGAGAGGCGCCTACGACGCCCAGGCAGATGTCAGCGTGCCCTCCTCCGCCGTGACCTTTACGTCCTCTTTCTTCACTTCCGGCAACTCTGCCTTGATCAGGTATTCCTTGTCGTCTTCGCTGATGTCCACCAGCGGGGCCCATTCGGGCACCGCTATCTGTTCCTCCTGGCCCTCGGGCAAGTGGAGTGTGGAGCGGCTAAAAAGGCTGCCCAGGCCGTGTCGCAGGGCTTCGAGTTCTTTTAACTGATTCCAACGGGTCAATGCATTCATGCTTTCATTTCTTGTTGGCGGGTGTGCTTTTGGGCCGTCACGCCT
>JBEKRX010000115.1:0-8648 GCA_049518415.1 Verrucomicrobiota bacterium | reverse complement strand
CGTTCCAACTCCCGCACGATCTCCAGTTTGAACGCCTCACTATACCGGACCGCCGGCTTGAGTTCGCTGCCTTTTCCGTTTCTTTTTCCGCTCATCCTGTCAACCTATGTCAGGACGGGACCGGCAATAGGCAATAGGCAATAGCCAATAGCCAATAGGCAGCCTTGGCCGGCGGCGATTCCAACCAGGCCGACTGATGATTTGAAGCGCGCTAGCCCGTAGCCTCGTTGGCGCTGCCGCGGCGGTAGCCCTGCAAGTCCAGCGTCACGTGGGCATAGCCAATCTGCCTCAACGCCTCAGCCACCTTGCTCGCCATGCCGTCCTCCAGAAACTTCCCCATTTCGCCCCGCCCCACTTCAATGCGGGCAAGCTGGGGCCGGCCCGCCGGCCGAGGGCCGACCCGGCTCGGCGCCGGCCCGAGACATAGCGGATAGGCAATAGCCGATAGCCGATGCTGAGGGCCGACCCGGCTCGGCGCCGGCTCGCGATTGGAGGGAGGGGCAGGTTGCAGAGGGCTGCCAAAGGAGGCGCCGGCATTGCCGATTGGCCCTGGGCCATTGGCCATTGGCAATTCATGATGCCGGACCCGCACGTCGTGGAAACCGAGGTCGCGCAAGACATTCTCGGCCTGCTCGATCATGTCGAGCTTTTCGGGCGTGACCGCTTCGCCGTAGGGGACGCGCGAACTGAGGCAGGCCATCTGCGGTTTGTCGGCCGTGGGCAGGCCGAGCCGGGCAGACAACTTCCGAATTTCCGGTTTGGTCAAGCCGGCTTCTCTCAGGGGCGCCCGCACCTGGAACTCGGCCGCGGCCCGGCCCCCGGGACGGTAATCGCCGGTGTCGCTGGCGTTTTCCCCGTAGGCGAGCACGGCCAGGCCTTGCGCCTTGGCCAGGGCGCCCAGTTCGGTGAACAGTTCGTGCTTGCAGAAATAGCAGCGGTCCTTCGGGTTGGCCAGGTAGTTGGGGTTGTCGAATTCCCTGGTCCGCAGGACGCGGACGCGGATCTGAAACTCTTGGGCCAAGGCCAGCGCCTGGGCCAGTTCGCGCCTGGGCAGGCTGGGAGTATCGGCAATCGCCGCCAGCGATTTATCGCCCAGCACCTCGCGCGCCATGTAGGCCAGGAACGCCGAATCGACGCCGCCGGAATAGGCGACGAGGCACGAACCGTAGGAGCGCAGCAGCGCGCGCAACCGTTCTAGCTTGTCCAATTCCACAAGCACAAGACTGCCATCTCTTGAGCGGCGCCGCAACCGGGTTGGGGGAGAATTTTCGCCGGCGGGGTGCAGGTTCGAGGATGGGGGCCAAGGAGGGACTTCGGCCAGCCGGGGGGGGTTCGGAGGTTTTCCGACGACGGCCTTGGCCGACGCCAACGGCGTCAGGTCATACCAGCCTGGGGCAACGCCCCAGGACAGGTGCAAGAAAACAGAATTGAGCGCCAACGGCGCGATTCATCGGCTGTTCGACGGGACGCCCTTTCATAGCCCGGCCCCGTGGTTCAGTCCCAGACGTATCGTTCGTCGAATTCTATGTGGTACTTGTGTAACAACTCCCGGTACTCCTCTTGGAACGTTTTGGTCCGGTGATGCTCTTCCTGGGCGTCAATGTATCGAACCAAGGCGTCCAACTGGCTGAATCCAACAGAAAACGCCCCGTAGCCTCGTTGCCAAAAGAATGAGTGATAGGCATGGCCTTGTTCTTTGATCCAAGCGGAGGAGGTCTTCTTGACTGTCTCCAGCAGGTCTGCCTGGCTCAGGGTGCGGCCCAAACGAACCGCAAGGTGGACATGATCGGCCGTGCCGCCAACCCGGTAGGCTTCGCAATTACGGTCGCGGCATATGGTTGCAAGGTAAGCGTGCAGGCGTGGGCGGATGGGGGCATCAAGCCACCCCTGGCGGTCCTTGGTGCTGAAGACGAGGTGGACTATTACCTGGCTGAGCGATTGAGGCATAGGTGCAAGTTCGGTTCTGGAATACAGATATGAAGCAGGCCGTTGGCCTGCAATGGGAATGCGTTGCTTTTTCCCAGGGCGTTGCCCTGGGCTGGTATGAGTGACGCCGTTGGCGTCGGACTGTCACTCCGTTTTATCCTGTCCGCCCTTCTCCCCCAGCCGCTCCACCGCCGCCCGCAGCAGGATGAGTTGCACCAGCAGATAAAGCCAGAACGCCATCCCCAGCAGCCCTCCAGCCAGCCAGCAGATGGCGGGCCCGGATTGAGAGTGCGCATCGGCGAGCAGGCCAATGCCCCAAAGGCCAGCCAGGATGGCCGAGAATAGCGCGCAGCCGGCGGCGATGGCAAAGCGGTGCCCGACGCGCGCCAGGTGGTCGCCGTAGCTCGGAGTTGGAGGCGCGGCCCAATCCGCGATGCGGCCCGCGCCGGCCGCCGGCGGCACCGGGACGCGCATCCGCACATCTGGCTCTTTCGGAGTCGGCTTGGGAGCAAGCCGGGCCGCTTCCTCAGCCCGCGCATCTTCCTGAACCGCTTGCTTCAAATCGCCGTAAGTGCTCCACTGGCCGTATTCCGCCCGGCAAGCCGTCCCCTCCCGCACCGTTCCATTCATCAGCATAAACAGCACGTCGCTCGCCGAGTGCGGCCCGGTCTCCTTTTCATCCAGCCACAAATAGTAATCGCTCATTTACTATCCTGCGGTTTGTGGGGCGTTGGTTTGTGCCCTACCTAGCCGGCAGGGTCGGCTTGCCCGGGGCTGGGGGGAGCAGGGCCAGCACTTCCTGCTGTTTTGTGTACCACTCGCGTAATGGACGCGAAAGGAGGGACACCTTGAAGTCCTTGAAATGGGAGAGGTTCAAGGCCGCTTCCACGTCGTCTTTCAACTGGGTATTGAGGTCGGACTTGGCCTCTTCGGCCCAGCCTTTGAACGAGCCGGTCTTGTCGTCCAGGGCCTTGGCGGCGGCCAGGCGCGTCTCCTGGTCGTATTTGTACTCGACGACGGCGACGAAGCCCTTGTCGATTTTGCCCTGGAGGTGTTTGCTGTCTTCCTTGGCGGAGATGACCAGCTTGGCCAGTTCGATAATCCGCTGCTCCAGCTTGGCCACGGCGTCTTCCTCGCTGACCGCGCCGGTGGCCTCGCCGCCCAGGGTGCGGGCGGCGTCGGTCAGCCGGTGGCAGACCTGCTTGACCAGTTCCTTTTCCAGTTCCTCGAAGAACTTCTTCGCGCGCTGCATGATGAGGTCATGCTCCGCTCTGGTGAAGCTGTATTTCTTCTCGTCCAGGCCGACAAAGCTCTTGTAGGCGGGGGAAGCGAGCAGTTTTTCGAGCCTGGCGGCGAGATTGGTTGCGCTCAGGCGCTGCACCACGGGAATGCCGGCGGGTTCCTGTTTGAGTTCCAGCTTGAGGTCCACCGGGAGCATGGAAAAGATCGCCCGGTCCACCCCGCTCAGGTGCTCGAGCTGGGTGTTGAGGTATTTCCAGTGCGCCTCGAAGCGTTCCTTGCGGTTCAGGTCGCCCACGAAGTCGAACTGGTTCTCGATGCGCAGCGAGCGCGTGTCGGCCCGGAACCAAGACAGCATATCGGCGAACTGGTTGGCCAGTTGGGCGGCGTAGCCGGCGTAGTTGAGGTTGACCTGCTCCAGGGGGATGCGATCGTGGGGGTTGCGCGGCGCGCGGGCGCTGATAAACGCCTCGAGGAGGTTGTTGGGCAGCAGGTTGATAATCTGGGCGATCTCGGCGTAAGCATTGACCACCGGGTCGGGGCCGTAATCGAACGTCCGCACGTCGCCGTAGCGGCCCACGTCCTGATCGGTGGCGAAGAGCATCTTCTGGTCGCGGGCCTCCGTGCTGTCGAAGTAGCCCCAGCAGACGGCGGCCCGGTCGTGCGGGAGCGGCTCCTTCAAGGTCCGCATCCGCCAGCCGGTGAAGACCGCCCCTTTGAAGATGGTGTACTCCATCATGGAGCTGCCCGAGAGCTTGTTGGTGTAGGCCGGGGTGGGCTGGCCGGAGACATAAGCGCGGAACCACTCGTCCAGTTCCTTGTGGGTGAGGGTGGCGGCCAGGCTGCCGGCGAAATTGTGCCGCAGCCCCAGCACGTGCCCAACCTCGTGGGCCACGACTTCGCGCACATAATCCTGTGAAACCCGCAGCACCGCCGCATCGGTCAACTCGTCGCTGGCCAGCACCTCCTGCAAGCCGTGCGCCAGTTGCCGGGCGAAGGTCTGCGGGTCCACCTGGCAGGCCGGCGCCGTCTCCAGGAAGGGCACCCCCAGCCGCCACGCCGCCACCCCTTTCTTGTCATCCTTCTTCGGCTCCGCCAGGTCGAGCATGGCCCGCAGCAACGCCCGCGCCCGCGCCTTGCCGGAAAAAGAGAACACGCTGGTAATGTAGGCCTGTCCATGCGTCGCCTCCCCCGTCAGCGGGTCGAGCAACAGGTCCGCATAGGCGAACCCCGCGTTGTCCCACGGCACCCACTGGATGACGTTGAGCTTGGCGTCCGGGGCGGTGACCCCTTCCGGGGCTTTCCTGGCCTGGACCACCTCTTTGCCAAACGCGCGGTTCCAGTAAAGAATCCCGTCCTTGACCGCCTCGACGTAATCCGCCGGGGTGTTGGCCGAATAATGGAAGACGATCGGCTGGCGGAGATCGAACCGCGCCAGCCGGGCGGACACCCGCCCGGTCACCGGCTCAATCTGCCCTTCGGTCTCAAAGAAGCGCGCGTAGCGCAGGTCGGGCGGATTGGGCTCCTTGCCCGGCGCGGCCCCCGGGCGGTAAGGCGACAGGAAGTAGCGCACCTCCAGGCGTTGTTCCAGGTTCGGGTCGTCCTGGCGGCTGCGGGCCTGGACACTTTGCCGGATGAGCAGCCGGCCTTCCTCCTGCCGCATCTCGAACACCCGCCCCTCCGGCACCTCCAGGACGCGGTCGCGCTCGGCCAAATCCAGCCCGCCGCCCGAGGTCCAGGCCTGCATGAACACCCGCCGCATCCCCTTGTTGAAATCGATCGCCACTTGCTGGTCATCCTGGCGCACGATGGCGAAGCTCGCCAGCAGACGCCGCGCCGGCAACTCCTCCGTCACCAGCAATCCCTTCGTGGACTCATACATGTCCACGCCGTCCGGGAAGAGTTCAAAACGGACGATCTTGGCCGCCAGGCCCGTGCTCGTCGCCGCCCGGGCCTGCGGAATCAGCGAGGCGGTAAACAAGTAATCCTTGCCGAACCCGGCCCTGGGGATCGCCAGCAGCAAGCGGTCCGCCACCTGCAATTCCGGCGCGATGGCGACCGGCGGGTTGGTCGCGGCCGCGGCGGCCGGCGGGTTGGTCGCGGCCGGGGCGGTCGGCGGGTTGGTCGCGGCCGCAGCGGCCGGTGGGTTGGTCGCGGCCGGGGCGGCCGGCGGGTTGGTCGCGGCCGGGGCGGCCGGCGGGTTGGTCGCGGCCGGGGCGACCGGCGGGTTGGTCGCGGCCGGGGCAGCCGGCGGGTTGGTCGCGGCCCCAATGGCCGGCGCGTCCGTGTTGGCCGGGTTAGCCAGCGCGTCCGTGTCGGCGGTGGTCATGCAACCCGTTGCGGCGGAAACCAGGAGAATGACAAGCGCCGCTGCGAGCGAGTCGAGCCGGCGCATTTGGAGAAGGCGGTCTTTCATTTCGATTCGCCCGGAGCATGGCCAACCCATCCCCTCCCCGGCAAGCATAATTCCAATGCGGGATTTAACGAAAGCTTTGACAGAAGGAACAGGATGGAGAGGATACTCCTTCAGTGCGAAGCTCCCAATTGGCTCTTTGCCGGCGCCTGTATGGCTAACCTTTGGCAACTGCCGCTCCTGTTCGGCGCCGGCCTGGTGGCCGGTTTCGTGGATTCGATCGCCGGCGGCGGCGGCTTGATCACGGTGCCGGTGCTGCTGAATTTGGGCCTCGACCCGCAACACGCCCTGGGCACCAACAAGCTCCAGGCCACGTTCGGGTCAGCCAGCGCCTCGTGGCATTATGCGCAGGCCAGGACTGTCCCGCCCAAGGATTGCCGGCGTGGGTTTGTCTGGTCGCTGACGGGCGCCGCCCTGGGGGCGCTGGCCGTGCAACAGGTCAACCCGCTCTTCCTTAGCCGCGCCATCCCCGTCCTGCTCCTGGCGGTGGCCCTCTATACGCTGCTGCAACCGCGCCTGGGCGCGCAAGACCTGCGCCCCCGGTTGCCGCGGGGATGGTTTGACCTGGTCTTTGGACTGGCCATCGGTTTCTACGACGGCTTTTTCGGCCCGGGCACGGGCACGTTTTGGACGATGGCCTACATGCTCGGGCTGGGGTTCAACATGACCCGCGCGACCGGCTACACCAAGGTGATGAACTTCGCCAGCAATCTCAGTTCGCTGGCCTTTTTCCTCCTGGGCCGCAACGTCTTTTTTGGGGCCGGCCTGACCATGGGCGCCGGCGAACTGCTGGGCGCCCGCCTCGGCGCGCGCATGGTCATCGCCAAAGGCACCAGGTTTATCCGGCCGGTCTTCATTGCCATGGTCCTGGCCCTGACCCTGAAACTGGTTTACGACGCCTACCTGAAGTCCCCACAGGCGGGGCCCGTCTCACTTTTATCGAACCCGGCTTCGTGCTCGGACGGCCGCCCGCACCACGGATTTCCAGGCTGGGTGACAAAAAGGTGAGCGGCACCCACCAGCAGCGGGAGCGCCGGTATTTGCTTGCGCTTGGGCCTTTTTGGTGACAACTTCTCCGGCACTGGCGCGCTGACGGCGCGAAAGTGATCGTAGATTCCCGGTCTTGTCCGGTGGTGTAATGGCAGCACAAGAGTCTTTGGAGCTCTTTGTCTTGGTTCGAATCCAAGCCGGACAGCCAGTTTTCCTGGGGAAATCAAGCGTTCTGGCGAGTCCCGCGCCGATTCCTCACAGGATCCCCCGGAATCCGGGAGTCAGAACGTGAAGTTCCCCAAAACCATCCGCTGCCGCAAAGGCGAGTGCAAAACCTACGGCAAGAGCAGGAACTATCCCTTCTACCGGGTTTGCGGTTGCGTGCCGGGCCTTTGCTGGACAGCCCTGCCGGAGGAGTCCCGCAGAGAGGTTGGGTCCGCCCGCGCACGATGAAAATCCCCGTCCCGCCACTGGCGGAGCAGAAGCGATTTGTGAAAGCCGTTGAGGCACTTGAAGCCGAAATCACCGCCGCTGAGTCCATCGTCGCCGCCGCCCCTGCCAAGAAGGAAGCAATTTTGAAGAAATATTTTCAGCTCTTAGATGCTCACGCGGCCCCGTGTCCTACGCCGGCACAAAAGCCAGGTTTAACAGGCTGCCATGAGCGCCGCCTCACGCCTCGCTTGAAGATTTCGCTTGTGACTTGATAGTCGTAAGGCCAGCCGGGTGTCCAGCGCTGATAACCAAACCAATCGGTACCACGCCTTCAGGTGATTTGACGAAATTGTCGGGCCGAGCGTCAATGATGCTGATGCCATCCTCTTTACGGTGCCACCCGTAATAGGCGTTGGCCTGCCGAGTAAAACCCAAGGACTCCATGAATTCAGCAATTTCCAACCGGGAGGGGTGTGGACGGCTAGGGTCAGCGGCGCGAATCCAAGGCTGTGAAATCACCATGCTGGGCTGTTCTCCTTTTGCACCGATTAACAGAGACCGCCCAAGTGCAACCCCTTCCAGCCGCAGATCCGAGTGAAACACGCGGTTCATCAGATCCAGCCGCTGCAGGTAGAAGGCAGGTGTGGCGTGTTTTTGCACGCCTTTTGGCTCGGGAGTAACTCCAAATGTGCCAGGATAGGTCCGCTTGACTGCGCGGTCGTCGGACTGCCGGTAAAAAACTTCGTGCTCTGCTGTCGTTTCGCTGTGCTTCTTGAGTCCGGCGGTGTGCGCCTCGGTCAGGAACGCTTTCCGTTGCTTTGCCCACTCAACCAGACAGGCAGCCTGTCGGTCAATTTCTTCCGGACTTCCGCCGAAGCTTTCAACTGTGTTTCCACTTCTTGCGAGGTAGGCGGCGGCATCTGCCGCAAGGTCTTCATGCGCTGGACCAGCCATGGCGGAGCCTCGACCGCTCTGGGCCCCAGTTCTGAGGGAAGGCTCTTTTGCCATTCAAGTACTAGTTCTTGGCGGATTCTTCCGGCACTTCCGGTCAAAAATCCCGAAACCGCTGCATCCAGGTACGCCCACCCTTGGCTCCCAGAGCTAAATTCGAATGAGATTAAAGGATCATTACGGAGCCCAAAATCAAGATAATTCAGCGGAACCCATGTTTGCGCTTGGGCCATAGGGGCTACGGCCAGTCGGCACGCGTAAGAGCCGCCGGATAAAAAAGCGAATGCCGCCGCCAGCTCGTCAAGGTTTGGGACGGGGGTTGATGCTCCTTGCGTGCTGCTGCGCTGAGCGCCTGGGTTGGTAAGATCGAACTCCTGACGCAGGGCGCTTGCCTGAGCGGCCAGGTAATTAGCCCTTTCAGCCGAAAGCTCCGGATTAACGGTCAGCGTGTCTTGAGGCGATGTTGTGGTGCACAGCATTCTTAAATCTCCATTGCGAAGATAATTTGGGCCATTTCTCTGAAATTAGCAAGGGACTTGGGATATAGTGCAATCGCGGCTTGCGTTTCTTCCAATGGTCCCGTCCTGACATAGGTTGACAGGATGAGCGGAAAAAGAAACGGAAAAGGCAGCGAACTCAAGCCGGCGGTCCGGTATAGTGAGGCGTTCAAACTGGAGATCGTGCGGGAGTTGGAACG
>JBEKRX010000114.1:0-10234 GCA_049518415.1 Verrucomicrobiota bacterium | reverse complement strand
TTGACCACCTTCGGGCTGGGGTCCTGACCGGGACCCTTCCCTCGGTGGTGAATAACTTTGGAAAGCGTATCAGGGGCAGCAAGATAGTAGCCCAGGGCAAGGCCCGTCCCGCTTCGGGCGGGGCGGGCCGCCGCCCTGGGTAAAATGGGAAAAGGGATCACCCCCCTCCCATGCGCTCCGAGCGCATGGGAGGGGGGAAGGGGGGAGGGCTTCTGCCCGCGCTCGGGGGCAGTGTCAAGATGCGCCCCCGGGTCCTCACAGGACGCGAATTGGGTGGAATCTCGCTGCGCTTTGTGGCAGCCTGCGAACGATATGAGCGTCTCTGGACAGAACCGGAAATGCAGATGCTCGGCACGAAGCCGGATTATGCAATCGGCAGGCTGATTGACAGACCTGGCAAACCCGTGCGGGCCATCGGCCCGGCGGACGAACTTGAAACCGACTTAGATTCAAAAGATAATGAATGCCCAAGATTCCAACGCGACCATGGCAGTGTTCCTCGACCTGGAAAACATCGCCCTCGGCGCCCAAGAGGCCCATTACCCGCCCTTCAGCATCCAGAAAGTCCTCGAGCGCCTGCTGCTCAAAGGGCATATCGTCGTCAAAAAGGCTTACTGCGATTTCGACCGCTACAAGTCGTTTAAGCGCGACCTGCACGAGGCCGCCTTCGAACTCATCGAGATCCCCCACGTGCGCCAGTCCGGCAAGAACTCGGCCGACATCCGCATGGTGGTCGATGCGCTGGACCTCTGCTACACCAAAGGCCACGTCGGCAGCTTTGTCATCATCAGCGGCGACTCCGACTTCTCGCCCCTGGTGAGCAAGCTGCGCGAGAATGCCAAGACGGTCATCGGCGTGGGCGTGAAGAATTCCACTTCCGACCTGTTTATCAGCAATTGCGACGAGTTCATTTATTACGACGACCTGGTGCGCGCGGAAACATCCCGGGCGCGGCGACGCACCTCGACGACCGCCCCGGCGGCCAAGCCGCCAGAAGGGGAGAACAAAGGGCCTTCGCTCGAAAAGGCGTTTGACCTGCTGGTAGAAACGCTGGAGGCCATCACCCAGGAACGCGAGGCGGACGAGCCGATCTGGGGTTCCATGATCAAGCAGGCCATTAAGCGCCGCAACCCTGGTTTCAATGAGCGCGCTTACGGGTTCCGTTCCTTTAACGACTTGCTCCTGGAGGCTCAGAAGCGCGAGCTGCTCAAGCTGGAGGCGGACGAGAAATCTGGAGGTTACCGGGTCCAGGCTGTGGAGTGAGTGAGCCTTTGAGATGGGGTGGTGAGCGCCGCCAGCGTTGTTGAGGGAAAGCGGGGCGATTTTCCTCACGGTTCGTGAGGGACGGCCGCCGTGCTCCCTCAATTATCTCGAAAGCGTTTTCTGGCCCTGCTGTTGCTCTCCAGACCCCTTTTCCCCGGCTATTGGCTATCGGCTATTGGTTATGCTGTCCGGACCCCCTTTTCCCGACGCGTTCAAAGCATCGGCTATTGGCTATCGGCTATTGGTTATGCTGTCCGGACCCCCTTTTCCCGACGCGGTTAAAGCAAGAGAATTGGTAGCAAATAAGGCAGGCCAGAGAAGCACGGCGGCGTCCCGCCGCGGCGGGACCGCAACCGAGCGGAACACTGCATTGGCTACATTGGCTGGATTGGCCACATTGGCTATTTTTTCCAAAAATGGGAGGGTGCAAAGGCCAATTTACGGGCCTTCACTCTCCGGCCTTGAGCCGCCTCAAATCCTCGGCCAGGAACTGGGCGACGTTCTTGAACTTGGAGACGTTGTCGGGGTTGATCTCCATGAGCGCCTGGTGGGCCTCGAGGGCGGCGCGGCTGACCTCCGCGCGGCTGGGGTCGGCGGGCGTGACGGTGGAGGTTTCGGCGCCGGCGGGAGGACACAGCGGGCCTTCCGTGAGCTTGAACAAGTGGAGGACCCCGAGGTTTTCGAGGAGTTCAGTGATGCGGGCGTTCGGGTTGAGCAATTCGATGGCCGGTTTGCGCGCCTCCTTTTGCGCGGTGCACTGCTTCAGGCCGAACCCGGCCAGCACGCCCAGGAACGTGCTGTCCATGAGCGTGCACTCGGAGAGATCAAGCGCGAAATAGTCGCAGCCCTTTTGCCGGAGGTCGTTGAGGAGCGTCTTGAAATCGATGCTCGAGGTGAAATTGGCCCGTCCAATGATCTTGACACAGGCAAATTGCGCCCCCACCAACACCAACATTTTGGCTGACGGTGTGCTCATGGTAATCCGCTTCGGCCCATGCCGCCATCGGCAACCGGCGCCCACGGCGGCGCCTGGACTATTGGCGGTTGGCGATCGCGGTCATCTCCAAGTACTTTCGGCTGGCGCGGTAGTTTATTTAGCTGATTTTACTGATTTGACTCATTTGCCGCCCCCTCGAAAGTCTTCACGCAAACGGGGTGCATCGGCTGTGGGCGATCGACGATTGGCCATTGACCCTTGGCGCTGGCGGTCACGCCGGAAGACTTCTGGCCGGCGCTGGGGCGGCCTGGCCGGTGTCGCGCCCGGACCCAACAATCTGCACCAGCGCCTGCTGCAGAACCAGCGCTTCATCCAGGCTGCTGGAGACCAGGCGCTGGTTGCACTGCAGGAGCAGTTCCATCGCCCCGATCAACTCGGCCTCGGTGTAGCGCTTGACTTGGGGCAGGGCCTTAAAGAGCACATAGGCATTGAGGGCCAGCGGGTTGAAACGGCGGTCTTCCGGCAACTGCTCCGCGGGCACTCGTTGCAGTTGCGCTCTGAAGCGGCTGAAATCCGCCTCCGGCTTCAGCCAGCCCTCGCGCAGCAGCTCCTGGAGCAGAATCATCGCGCGGACCTTGGCAATCAGGCCGTAAAGCAGGCCAATTTCCGACTTGTGCGGATCGAGCTTCACTTCCCACAAGGCCTCGTCCAACCGGCGCAGCACGCGCGGTAAATCCCGCTCGCCCAGGGCATCGCCCAGGGCAAAGGCCCGGGCGGTCTTGTTCCGGATGCACACGGCGCCAACATCCGCAAACTCAATCTCCCGGCGCGGCCCGACGTAAAGAGCGAGTTTCTCGATCTCGTTGTCGAGCTGCCGCGCGGCGGGGCCGACGCGGCTGATGAGTTCGGCCAGGGCCTCGTCGGAAATCTCTTTTTGGCGGGCGCACAGCGCCTTGCGCGCCCAGGCCTCCGCCTGGTCGGCCCAATCGCGGTCGTCCACTGACCAGCCGGCGAAGCTCTCGACTTGGCCGATTTTGTCCAGGGCCTTATAAAAGACCTTGCGTTTGTCCACCTTGAGGGCGCTGATGAGCAGGCGGACGTTTTGCCAGGAGAATTCCTTGAGTTCCTGCGCCAGGGACGCCAGGTCCTGGGTCACCGCCTGGGCCAGCGCGACCTTTTCCTCGCCCAGGAAATTGCAGTCTTGGAGCCAGACGACCTTGCCGCTCCCAAAAAACGGGAGGGTCTGGAGGGCCTCGCGCAGGCGGGCCAGGACCTTGAGCGCCTCGCCGCTGTTGGCCACGTTGGCATCCAGGGTCTCGTGGTCCATGCCGCCCAGTTCCTCGGCCCACGCAAGATAGACTTGCTTGGCTCGCTGCTTGACGGCAAATTCGTCCTCGCCGCAGACCAGCACCACCGGGGCAGACTGCTTGACGGCAGGTGGGGCCATTTGCCTACTCGGTCTCGCCGCCGTTCTCGTTAATGCGCTCGAGCACCTCGCTCATGTCCTCCACCTGTTCGAAGAGCGAGTGGGTCACGTAGATCGGACGCTTCTGGGCGGTGGCCAGGGCCAGGCAGTCGCTGGGCCGGGCATCGATTTCCACGATCTTCCGGGCCAGTTCGTTCTGCTGCTGCAAAATCAGCCGCGCAAAGTAGGTCGAGTTCCGCAGTTCGGTGATGATCACCCGCTCTACCGTGATGCTGAACCCCTTGAAAATGCTCTGGATCAGATCGTGCGTCAGCGGACGCTCCTTGGGCGTCTCCCGGAGAAACATCCCGATGACCGCGCCCATGTTCGGCTCCACATTGATTACGAACACCTTCTCCTCATTCCCCACGAAGAGGGCGCACCCTGCGTTGGCGGGCAGGATCCCCCGAATCTGGACCGGCACGACATCGTTCTTCATATCTACAGTCTATGGCGCAAATCGTAAAAGACAAGCCTTCCTTCTCCTTTTCGCGCCTGTTCGCGCGCTCGCTTTCTTTCCGCGAGAAGCTCAATCTCCTGCGCGATCTCCTCCAAAGGTCTGTCTTCCGGGAGTTTGGAAACCAAATCAGCCCTTTGCCGGCCCCGCCTGCCACCCGCCGCAGCCACACGCTGCCGCCCGGTTCGGCTCAATCTCGCCGGCGGCGGCCGCCAGGCTGGTCCGGTCGGGCTCGTAATCCAAATACGGTCCTAACCAGCGTTCGACGGTGTGCAATGCCATATTCTTGCGCCGGCTATAGTCCGCCGCCTGGTCCCGCCCGACCTTGCCCACCGCAAAATACTTCGATTCCCGGTGGGCGAAATAGAGCCCACTGACGCTGGCGCCGGGCCACATCGCGCAACTCTCGGTCAGCTTGATGCCCGCCTGCGTCTCCACGTCCAGTAGTTCCCACAAAATCCACTTCTCCGTGTGGTCGGGGCAGGCGGGATAGCCCGCCGCCGGCCGGATACCCCGGTAACGCTCGCGGAGCAAGTCTTCGTTGGTCAGGCGCTCGTCCCGGCCGTAACCCCACTCCCGGCGGACCCGTTGGTGGAGGTGCTCGGCCAAGGCCTCCGCCAGTCGGTCGGCCAGCGCCTTGGTCAGGATGGAATTGTAATCGTCATGGTCGCGCTCGAATTGTCGGCAGAGCGCCTCGGCGCCGAACCCGGCGCTCACGGCAAAGGCCCCGAGGTAATCGGGGAGCGTGCGGCGGGAGGCGTCAGGCGCCAGGGCCTTTGGGGCCACGTAGTCCGCCAGGCAGTGGTTGAACTGGCCGGGCGGTTTGTCCATCTGTTGGCGCAGGAAATGGAAGGTGGCCCGGACTTGGGTCCGGGACTCATCGGTGTAAAGCTCGATGTCATCGCCAACGGCGTTGGCGGGGAAGAAACCATAGACTCCCCGCGCGGTCAGCCATTGGTGCTCCACCACCGCGCGCAGCAGTTGCTGCGCCTCCGCGAAGAGTTTCCTGGCCTCGGGATTTTCCAGGATGGCCGGGTAACGGCCCCGGAGTTCCCAGGTGTGGAAAAACGGGGACCAGTCGATGAACGGGACGAGGTCGCCGAGGGTGAGGCGCGAGGCGTGAGGCGCGATGGGCAGCGCGGGATCGGAGGAGACCACACGGGCCCCCAGGAATTCAGGCTTGGCAATGTCGCCGGGCTGCCACTCGATGGGCGTGCGGCGGCGGCGGGCCTCCTCCAGGGACAGCAACGCTTTGCTCTTGTGTTCCGCGTGCTGGGCGCGGACCTTCTCGTAGTCGGCGCGCAGGCTCTCGACCAGGGCCGGTTTCAGTGCCGGGTTAAGCAGGCGGCCGACGATGCCGACGGCGCGCGACGCATCGAGGACATGCACGACCGGAGACGAGTAGCCCGGGGCAATCTTGACTGCGGTATGGGCTTTGCTGGTGGTGGCGCCCCCAATCAGCAGCGGCACGGCAAAACCCTGGCGCTCCATCTCTTTGGCCACGTGGACCATTTCGTCCAGCGACGGCGTGATCAGCCCGCTCAGCCCGATGAGGTCCACCGCTCGCTCCCGGGCGGTCTGCAGGATCCTCTCTGCCGGCGCCATCACGCCCAGGTCGATGACCTCATAATCGTTGCAGCCAAGCACTACGCCGACAATGTTCTTGCCAATGTCGTGCACGTCGCCTTTGACCGTGGCCAGGAGAATGCGGCCGTGGGACTGGCGCTGGCCCGGACCTTGCCGCTCGGCCTCCAGGAATGGGAGCAGCCAGGCGACGGCCTTTTTCATCACCCGGGCGCTCTTGACCACCTGCGGCAGGAACATCTTGCCGGCGCCAAAAAGCTCACCCACCACGTTCATCCCGGCCATCAGGGGGCCTTCGATCACTGCCAGCGGCCGCCCATATTTCTGGCGCGCCTCCTCGGTGTCGTGGTCGATGAAATCCACCAGGCCCTTGACCAGGGCGTGGCTGAGGCGCTCCTCGACGCTGCCTTGGCGCCAGGCGCCTGCCTGGGCCTCGGCATCGTCCTTTTGCTGGATCGTATGGGCGAACTGCACCAGCCGTTCGGTGGCGTCGGGCCGGCGGTTGAGCAGCACGTCCTCCACCCGTTCGCGCAAGTCCCTCGGAATCTCCTCGTACACTCCCAGCAGGCCGGGGTTGACAATCCCCATGTCGAGGCCGGCCTGGATGGCGTGATAGAGAAAGGCCGAGTGCATCGCCTCGCGCACGACCTTGTTGCCGCGGAAAGAGAAGGAAATGTTGCTGATGCCCCCGCTCACCCGCGCCAGCGGCAGGTGCTCCTTAATCCATCTCGTCGCGCGGATGAAATCTACCGCGTAGTTGTTGTGTTCCTCGATCCCCGTGCCCACGGTCAGCACGTTCGGATCGAAAATGATGTCCTGCGGCGGAAAACCAACTTCGCGGGTCAGGAGGCGGTAGGAGCGTTCGCAGACTTCGATCTTGCGGGCGAGGGTGTCCGCCTGGCCGCGCTCGTCAAAGGCCATGACCACCACCGCCGCCCCGTAGCGGCGGAGCAAGCGGGCCTGGCCTTTGAATTTCTCCTCCCCTTCCTTGAGGCTGATGGAATTGACGACCCCCTTGCCTTGCAGGCACTTCAAGCCGGCCTCGAGGACCGACCATTTGGAACTATCGAGCATGATCGGCACCCGGGCAATGTCCGGTTCCGAGGCCACGAGATTCAGGAAGGTGGTCATCGCCGCTTCGGAATCGAGCAGGGCCTCGTCCAGGTTGACATCGATGATTTGGGCGCCGTTCTCGACCTGCTGCCGCGCGATCACCAGCGCCCCTTCGTAGTCGCCCGCCAGAATCAGTTTGGCGAATTTCGGGGAGCCAGTGACGTTCGCACGCTCGCCGATATTCACGAAATTGGTCTCGGGACGGATCGTCAGCGCTTCCAGGCCGCTCAAGCGGGTGTAAGGCTGGACTTTCGGCGGCACGCGCGGCGGCAGGCCGCGGACCGCCTCGGCCAGCAGTTTGATGTGCGCGGGCGTGGTGCCGCAGCAACCCCCGACAATGTTGAGCCAGCCGCTCTCGGCCCATTCCCGGAGTTGCGGCGCAAACGATTCCGGCGTCTCCGGAAAACCGCCCGGCAGCATCGGGTCCGGCAGACCGGCATTGGGATGGGCGCTGACATAAATGTCCGCCACGCTCGCCAACTCCTCGATAAACGGCCGCATCTCCTTGGGGCCGAGCGCGCAATTGATGCCGATGCTCAGCAACCGGTGGTGCGAAATCGAATTCCAGTAAGCCTCGACCGTTTGCCCCGACAGCGTGCGCCCGCTCAAATCGGTAATGGTGAACGAAACCATCACAGGCACGCGGCGCCCGGCAGCTTCGAAATATTTCCCCAGGGCGAAAAGAGCCGCTTTCGAGTTGAGCGAGTCGAACACCGTCTCGACCAGCAGCACGTCCGCGCCGCCGTCCAGCAGCCCGCGGGCCTGCTCGTAATAGGCCGCCGCCAGTTGGTCAAAAGTGATGGCGCGAAAAGCCGGATTGTGCACGTCTGGCGAGAGCGAGGCCGTCTTGCTCGTCGGCCCCAGCGCGCCGGCGACCAAACCCACCCGGCCCGGGTTCGCCGCCATGAAAGCGTCCGCCGCCGCCCGGGCATTCTCCGCCCCGGCCACGTTCAGTTCATAAACCAGCGGCCCCAGCCCGTAATCGGCCAGCGAAATCGCCGTCGAGTTGAAGGTGTTGGTCTCCAGCAGGTCGGCCCCGGCTTCCAAGTACTGGCGATGAATGGCCCGAATGATTTGCGGCTGGGTCAGGTTGAGCAGATCGTTGTTGCCCTTCAACTCCTGCGGCCAGTCCTTGAACCGCTCGCCCCGATACCCCGCCTCGTCCAGCTTATAGGCCTGGATCATGGTCCCCATCGCGCCGTCGAGGATGAGGATGCGCTCCCGCAGCAGGCGCTCCAGGTCTTGCGTTCGGTCCAATTCCGCGTTCACGTTCAAGAATCCATTCTTGCTGCCTTGGCCGCGGCGGGGACTCCCCACGCGGCCAGAGGCTACGGGCAGCAACGTAATGTCCAGGGGTGCGGCTTGCAAGCCAAAAATCAAGATATCCTGATATGAAGATATGTCACATTGGAACAAACAGCGTCGCCTCGCCCGACATCATCGGGCAGACCCAAACGCCAAGCCAGCTCAGGCCGTGGCGCCGGCCAGTAGTCTGGAGGCCTTCACCAACCGCGAACAGCAGCGCCCGACCATGCGCGGCTTCAAGATCGCCCAAGGTTAACCGGCTCTGAAAAACCACAGGCCCGGCACTGAACATTTCCGGGGCATCGCCAAGGTGGCATCCGCGAGGGCAGCCGGACACCTGTTCGCGATCAGGACGGCCGGCTCCCTGCCGCCGTCATGCACCCTTGCCGAAGGGCCACTGAAAGCGACGGAAATCTGTCCAAGAAATAGCCAGGTTCTGCTCCAATACCGCCCAGGCATGGACACAGACCGCAGGTAGTTGGGCTGGAGATGACAGGGGGCGGTGACCGGGGACAGAACACCTCTTTTTCCCCGGAACCCGAGAAACGCTCGAGTTTCAGCGGAAAGCGCTGCCAGGTTTCTTGGTTCCAATGGCTGCCGGCTCGCCGTTTCAAAGCCCCGGTTCTGCCCCTCCTGAAAGTGGCAACGCCTATGCGTAGGCAAGCCTCGCTATGCGTGATGCTCGAGTGTTTGAGGCGTTGCGGCATGTTGCTCGGATTTTGATCCTCTTGGGCGTCGCCGCTGCCGCAGCCTCCTCTCGGGCCGCTGCTGCCGACGGGGCGGGTATAAGCGTCACTTTGGCATGGGATCCGAGCGCCGATCCGGACGTGGTCGGGTACACTCTTTACTACGGCGTGGCCAGTCAAACCTATACCAACGAAAGTCAGGTTGGCAACGTGACCAACGCAACCATCTCCGGCTTGGTTTCTGGAACCACCTACTTTTTCGCCGCCACCGCCACTGATAGTGTGGGCCTGGAGAGCGAGTTCTCGAATGAGGTCACTTATACGGTTGATGATACGGTTAAGCCGGTGCTGGTGGTGAGCGCGGACAACGTGAGCAGGCCCTATGGGGCCACCAATGTGACCCTGACCGGGACGCTGACAGGAGTACAAAACGGCGACAACATTACCGCCACTTATACGACCAGTGCCAGCGCCAACAGTCCGGTGGGAACGTACCCAGTCGTGCCGACGCTCCACGACCCGGACGGCAAGCTGAGCAATTATACCGTGAGCCTCAGCAACGGAACCCTGACGGTGACCCCGGCATTATTGACGGTGACGGCGGCCAACCAGGCCAGGGCGTATGGGGCGGCCAATCCGGCCTTGACCGGCACGGTGAGCGGGGTGCAGAACGGGGACAATCTCACCGCCAGTTTCAGCACGGCGGCCACGGCCGGCAGCCCAGTGGGCACTTACAGCATCGTGCCGGCGGTCCACGACCCGGACGGCAAGCTGAGCAACTACAGCGTGAGCGTCAACAACGGAACCTTGAGGGTGACCCCGGCGGTGCTGACGGTGACCGCAGCGGGCCAGTCTCGGGCGTATGGGGCGGCCAATCCGGCCTTGACCGGCACGGTGAGCGGGGTGCAGAACGGGGACAATCTCAGCGCCAGTTTCAGCACGGCGGCCACGGCCGGCAGCCCAGTGGGCGCTTACAGCATCGTGCCAACGCTCAATGACCCGGCCGGCAAGCTGGGCAACTACACGGTGAGCCTCCAGAACGGAATCTTGACCGTCAACCCGGCGACGCTCACCGGGCGGGCAGATAACCAGAGCCGTTTGTACGGGCAGGCCAACCTGCCGTTCACCGTCACTTACAGCGGTTTTGTCAACGGGGACACGACTAGTGTCGTCATCGGCACGCTGGTGGGCAGCAGTCCAGCCCAGACCAACAGCCCGGTGGGCACTTATCCGATCCGGGTGAGCGGCCAGGGCGCGGCCAACTACACGATTCAATATGAGGACGGGACGCTAAGCGTGGGACCGGCGCCGCTGGTGGTGCAGGCCGCCGACGCCAGCCGGGCATACGGGCAGACCAATCCGGTGTTCACGGCGAGCCTGAGCGGCTTTGTCAATGGGGAAGGGAGCAACGTGCTGGGCGGGCA
>JBEKRX010000113.1:0-8896 GCA_049518415.1 Verrucomicrobiota bacterium | reverse complement strand
GAGGAGGCCTTTCTGGCCGGCATCCTCCATGAGTTGGGCAAGCTGATCCTGATCGACAACTTTCCCCGAGAATTCCAGGCGGCCTGGCAGGCCGCCCTCCGGGCGCATTCGCCCCTGACTCCCGTCCTGCTCCGCAGGCTGCACGCCACGCCGGCCCAGCTCGCGGCCTATTTGTTAGAATTGTGGGGCCTGCCCAAGGCGGTCATCCTGGCTGTGGCCTGCCAGGAAGGCCCCGAGAAGGACGGGAGCAAGGAATTCTCGCCGGCGACCGCCCTCTACATCGCCGACCAGGTGGCGACTCGCAAATGGCCGCCGGATTCGTTGGCCGTTGCGGATTGGAATGCCGAGTATCTCAAGGCCGTGGGCTGCGAGAGTGATTTGTCCGTGTGGCAACGATTCGGCGCGGACGGGTTCTGAGCCTGCGGATGCGGATTTCATCGGGGCGCTCGTGGGGCGCGGTGGGTTCATGGGCGCTGGAACCAACCGACGCAACCGCCGGCCGGGGCCATGGCGATAGCCAAGGTATCAGCAGGGCTGACCAGGCGGTCTTCGAGTTCGAGGTGCTCGGCGTTGAGGATGGAGTCCGGGGCGTCTTTCCAGAGCCGGAGCTGCCAGGGGCCCGGCGGCAGGAAATCGAGCTTGAGGCTGAGCTGCCGGGCGGTGGAGTCGGTCATCGCGCCGAGGAACCACTGTTGAGCGGAGCGGCGCACGATGGCGAGGTAGTGGGCGACTTGGCCATCCAAGACGCGGGTGTCATCCCAGACGGTGGGGACGATTTTGAGGAAGTCTGCCCCCGGCTGATTGCGGTAATGGGCGGGATGATCGCAGAGGCAGCAGAGGGGGCTGTCATAGGCGACGAGCAGGGCCAGTTCGGCGGCGCGGGTGCCTTGGACCTGGGCTGAGTGGGCGTCGGCCTTGAAGCGGGCGGGTTGGCGGTTTTGAAAGCCGCCCGGGGTGAAGTCGGCGGGGCCGGCGAGGAAACGGGTGAAGGGGAGGGTGAGTTTGTGTTCCGGGGTAACACGGGCGCTCCAGCGGTTGTATTCGTTGCCGAGGATGCCTTCGCGGGTGATTTGGTTGGGGAAGGTGCGGTTGAAGCCGGCGGTCTTGAAGGCGCCATGGAAATTGACCATCAGGCGGTGGGCGGCGGCGGCGCGGGTGATCTTCTCGTACCAGTTGACCATGTCCTGGTCGTCGCGGTCCATGAAGTCGATCTTCACGCCGGCCAGGCCCCACTGCTCGTAAAGGGCAAAGGCGCGCTGGTAGGCGTCGTTGCGCTCGACATCCGACCAATAGAGCCAAACCCAAAGCCGGACGCCCTTCTGTTTGGCAAAACGGCGGACCTCGTCCAAATCGACGGCCGGGTTCACGCGGGTAATGTCGGCGTCGGGCTTATTGAATTCGCCGTACCATTGCCAGTCGATGAGCTGGTACGGCCAGCCCATGTCCGCCGCCAGTTGGATGTATTCTTCGAGCGTGGCGGTGTCCATTTTGACATCGCCCGACCACCAATGGTCCCAGGCCATCTTGCCCGGGCGAACCCAGGAGGTATCGGCCAACAGGCAAGGTGTGCTTAGGTTGAGGATGAGATCGCTTTCGATGAGCCGGCCCGGCTGGCGCCCAATCATCAAGACGCGCCAGGGGGATGGGTGTGGGGTTTGGGCCACCACCAGGCCCAGGCCGTCGAGGCGCGGCGCGAGCCTGGCGGTGAGGGTGACGCCCTGGGCGGGCTGGCCGCCCGGGGCGCCGCCGAGCCACATCCCGGCCCAATCGCGCAGGTCGGCCTCAGTCAGGGCCACCCAAGCAGCCGGCGTCTGAACCAGGAGCGGGAGGCCAATGATTGACTCCGGTTTGATGGCGCTGAGAAGGCCCGGCTTGAATTCCCATTCCTGGGCGCCGTGGAATCCCTGGTCCTGCTGGCCGGCAAAGCAGGGGTAATCGTCCGCAAAAGCAAACTCGGTCTGCTCCTGCTCGAGCGCGAAGAGACCCAATCCCGGCTGGGCGGGCAAGAAGTAACGGAAGGCCAACCCGTCATTGAAGGCGCGGAAGATGACCTCGAAGCGGCGCGGGACGCCCGAGACCTGGCGGAGGAGCAAGCGCAGTTCGTTGTGCTGGTCGCGCACGGTCCGGCGCTTGCCCCAGGGGTTGTCCCAGGTCGCGTCGGCCCGGCGATGCTCGGCGTGGAGCAACTCGACCTCCGAGCCGAGTTGGCTGCCGTCGCGGAAGGCGAGTCCGAGGCGCGACTCGCGGAGAATGGTCTGGCCATCCACTCGGAGCGCGTAGCGCAAGGCGCCCCGCGCGCTGACGGTGACCTCCAAGCGTCCATCGGGCGAACGCAGGGAGACGGCACTGGCGACGGGAAGCGGGAGCGGCGGCTTGGCTTTGCGGGTGGCGCAAGAGCCGAGCAAGAGAATCAGGGCGACGGGAGCGAGGGCAATCGGAAAGAGGGCAGGGGAGCGGGGTGAGGGGTGAGCGGGCGCCTTGTGGATGGAAGGAGGCTGGAAGGACATTCTAAACATACTTTCTTTTGGTCAGAGCGGGAGGGTTTGTCGAGGAGGTTTTTCCGGGGAGGCCTGGCCGGCCTTGCGTGGCCGGGTTTGAAGTAGGAGAATGGGCGGAAAAAGAGGAATGGACGTATGATTCTGTGCGTGGGAACAACGCCGGCGGTGCAGCGGGTGATGGTCTTCGGCAAGCTTAGGTTGGCGGGGGTCAACCGCGCGGTGAGCGTGCTTGACGGTCCGGGAGGGAAGTCGGTGAACGTGGCCAAAGTGCTCAAGGCGCTGGGGGAGCACCCGGTGGCGGCGGGCTTCGTGGGCGGGGAGCGGGGCCGATACCTGCGGGCCATGCTGGAGGCCAAGGGCGTGGAGTCGGATTTTGTAGAGGTGGCCGGGCACACGCGGGAGTGTATCACGGTGATCGATCAATCGGCGGGGACGCAGACGGAGTTGGTGGAAGAGGGCCCGGCCATCTCGGCGGCGGCTTACGAACAGCTCGGGGCGCTCATTGGGCGGCGGCTCAGGGCCTGCCGGGCCGTGGTGATGTCCGGCAGCGTGACGCCCGGGGGACCGGCGGACCTGTATTTCCAGGGCACGCGACTGGCGCGGGAGGCTGGGGTGCTCTCGGTGGTCGATGCCCAGGGGGCGCCGCTGGCGGAGGCGCTCAAAGCCGGGCCGGGCTTGGTAAAGCCAAACCGCCTTGAGTTGGCGGCGACTGTGGGACGCAGCCTCAAGGACGAGGCCGAGGTGATGTGGGCGATGCGGGAGTTGTGCGAGCGCGGGGCGGAGCGGGTGGTGGTCACCGCCGGCAAAGAGCCGGCGCTGGCCTTTGAGGGCGGGAGCTTCTGGCGCATCATCGGGCCGGCGATTACCGCCGTGAACACCATCGGGTCTGGGGATGCCTTCACCGCCGCGCTGGTCTGGCGGTTGGTGGGCGGGGAGGACTTGGGGGAGGCCTGCCGGTGGGCCAGCGCCGCCGGGGCGGCCAACGCCCTGACGCTCATGCCCGGCGAAGTGGAGCGCGCGGCGGTCGAGGGATTGAGGGCGGCAGTGCGGGTGGAGCGTGTTTAGGGCGCCTATTTCGCGCGAATTCAGGCAGCGTTGAGCGCGGAATTGGTCCAAGTGAGTTCGCCATTCGGCCTGGGCGTTTCCAGGGCCTTTCCCTGCGGATTACGCGGGTGAAGAAGGACCTGGATGGCTCACTGGAGGGCAAGGCCGCTCAACGGGGCGGCCCAAAGCGCAGGAGATAGGTTATGGCGTTGTCCGGCGGCGTAATCCGGGTTTCGCTGGCGGTATGCTGGCAAACGGGGGCAGGGAGGCGCTCGCCCTTCAGGTTGAAGGCCTCACAGGCCAGGCAGGCGCCGCGCATTTGATAGGGCCGGCGGATAGTGAATGCGCCCGAGCCGGAAATGCGGGTGACTTGCAGACGGTTTTTCCCCATGCGCCTGATGGCCAGCGCGCCGTCGGAGGCCGCTTCCGGGGCGTCAAACCAGTGGCCACGACCGTCCAGATAGATGTAGTCAGGGCTGTGGAGATAATCGACCCGGTTAGTGCCGGCGAGGGCGGAGAAACTGAACAACTGGCGGTCTCGGGTGAACGCAGCCCAGCCAGCGGGAGGAAGGGTGAGTTCCTGAGGAGCGGGGCTGGCGGTCGAAGTGCCTTTGGCGGGAGGCATGAATCGGGCCTGGCCTTGCCGGGTCTCGACTGGCACGAGCCAGTTGTCGCTCGGGTGATCATTGAGCCAAAGCTGCAAGGCGCCGGGGTATTCCACAAAGAGTTGGCGGCGGGTGCGCGGCAGGTCGCGGATGAGGGCTTCGGAGACGTTGACCAGGCGGGCGCCGTCCCAATAAGCGATGCGTGTGGGCGGCCGCAAGCCGTAGCGTGCCTGGACTTGCTGGAGCATGTAGTAGGAGCGGCAAGTGCGGGCGAGGCCGTGCTCCTCTTCGACGAGCCAACCCAAGTGTCCGTAGGCGAGGGTGTGGAGCAGGAAGCGGTCAATGGCCCGGTCGAGGTTCTCTGGCCGGCGCCAATCCGGAATCGCGTCGCAGAACTGCGCGGTCCAGCCCATGCCGATGTCGCACTCTTTGGTGTGGATTTGGTAGAGGTCGAAGACGGGCAGGAGCGGCTCGCGGGCCAGGGGACGACCGTCGTAGGCCAGGGCGTAGTTGCCGTCGGCCAGTCCGGCGTAAAGCCAGTGGTAAGTGCCTTCCGAGAAGATCGGGCCGCCATAGACCCGGGAGTCGTTGCGGAGCAGTTCTCCGTAAGCGTAAAAGGTTTGGGCGAAGGTTGCGGCCCCGGGCACACGGGCATCGTAATCGTTGTAAGCCCACGGGGCGACGGCGGTGTGGACGTCGGTGTAGGCGCTGTTGGGATTGAACTTGCGTTTGATTTGCGGGGCCAGCAGGGCGTCGAACTCGACGGCTTTGAGGGGTTTCTCGGCCCAGTTGCGCGGCCAGGCCGAGCGCCAGTTGCCATCGGGCTGGCGCTGCACGGCATCGGGGCTCCAGAACTCATTGACCGGGGCAAAATCGGTGTAGTTGCTGTAAAGGCCGGCCAGCCAGCCCAGCCCCCGTTGATGGCGGAGGTAACGTTGCAGGGCGGGGTCGCCCCCCTTCTTGGGGGCTGAGCGGGTGCGGAGGGTGAAGCTCTCGCCGGCGTCGCGCCAGGTGATTTCGTGGTTGCACTGGATGAGCTTTTCGAGGCCGTAGGCGCGGAGCATCTCGCTGCGCTGCATCTGCTTTTGGTAATCGTCCGGGCCCCAGGACTCCTGCCAAAGGCGAGCCGCCGCTGCCTGGGCGTGCAGCCCGACCGGATTGGGCACGGTGGGGAGCACTTCCTCAAATCGCGGAGAGACGGTGATGAACAGGCGCTCGAAGAGCGGATTGCGCCGGCCATCGGTGCGGGGCAGGTAGCGGACGCCGCCGTTGATGCGGGCGGTGTTGGAGCTGGCGGACTCGGCGGCGTAGGGTTCGGAGCCGTTGGAGCGATACCAATCGAGCCAGAGGCTGGTGAAGGCGTGATTGGTGCCGGCGCGCGAGAGCAACACGCAAGGAGGCGGTCCCCCGCCATAGGTGAGATAAGGCACCCGGAGGGTGCGCGGTTCGTTCACGCCGGTGATTTGTCCGAAGGCCAATTCGGTGGCCAGGCCGGTGCGATTGATGACATCGAGGACCAGAGACTTTTGCCAGATTTGCAGCCGGAGCGTGGTGCCGTCCGTATAGTCGGCGGCAACGATGCCGCGCCGAAGCTCTGCCGATTTCAACTGCGCATTGGTTTGGCCGTTGGCTAACTGGAGAGCGGCGCCGGCCAGCAAATCGCCAACCAATTGGTTATTGAGCCAAGCCCGGAGACAGAGCCGCTCTTCGCGAGAATAGAACATGTAGGTCACAGAGGAGTCCTGGCCGCGGTAACAAAAGCTGAAACGCCCCCGGCCCAAATCCGTGACTTCGTTGTGGTGTTTTCCACTGAAGTTCGGCGGCAAAATCGTTTGCTCGCGGGTGGGAAACGGGAGTTTTCCGGGGCCGGTGTTTGCGCCGGCGGACTGGCCTTGAGGCGGCGCAAGGTTGCGGCGCGGGCGCGGGGCGAAGGTGAGCGGCGGCAGTTCCTCGCGGTAGAAGCGGACGGAGTCGAAGAAAAGCTCGCGCCACTCGGTCTGCCAGCCGCCAGCGACTTCAATGCTTTCCAGCCGCAAGGGAGACGGCAGCCCGGCCGGCAGCTTCTTGTGCAGCAGCCACCATTGCTGCCAGCGCACGTCGTCGATGCGAAGGTCATGGGCCTGGCCCGCCCCGTCGCGCAAATGGAGCCCAATCCGCACCGGCGGCGTGCCGGGCGGGTTCTCCCAATCCCAACGATTGCCATAGGCCCACATATCGACCGAGTCGGCGTTGGGGGGCAGTTGGACCGTGGGTGGAGGCCTCAAGAGGATGCGCGGTTTCGCCTGGGCTTGGCCTTCGCCCCGATAGCGCAGCTTGGCGACCGGGCGGTTCCAGACGTTCTGCGCGCGGCTGACTTGAAGTGCGGCTTGGGCGCCGCCCTCGACGGCCATGGTCCAGCCGTCCAGTTGATCGAAGCGAACCGTGGGTGCGGCCGGCTCGAGGCGGTTGGCCCAGGTCATCTCGTAGGGCCGTTCACCCGCTGACTCATTAGGGTCGAGCGGCAGGACGTTCTGGCCAGGCGCCCCGTTGGGCAAGGCGCAAAGCCAGGCGGCGAAAAAGCTTGCTCGCAAAGGCCGGTTCATGGCCAAAGACCTTAGCCGGCTGGCCCTGCCATGCCAATGCTGAAAGCAGCCTTGAGCCGGCGCAGCGAGCCGTTTCGAGGTGTCGCCGTCGCCAACCCGGCCAACCCCGGGCACTGGAAATGGAAAATTGGAGCCAGGCGATTCATTGTCGGATTTCGGCGGAGGCGGCTACTATATGGTAGGATGTTGTTATGGAAGACCACGAACTGTTGCGCGAGTATGCCGAGCACCATACCGAGGGGGCCTTCGCCGAATTGGTGGCGCGACATATTGATCTGGTCTATTCCACCGCGTTCCGAGTGGTGGGAGAGACGCATCTGGCCAAGGATGTGGCGCAGATGGTCTTCATCGGCCTGGCGCGCAGGCCAGGGTCGCTGCGCAACCCGCGGGTGTTGGCGGGCTGGCTGTATCAGACGACGCGGTTCAAAGCCGCCAGCGCCTTGCGAAGCGAGCATCGGCGACGGCAAAGGGAGAGCGTGGCTGTGGAGTTGAACGTGCTGGATGCGGCCGGGCAATCGGTTTGGCCGGCCTTGGCTCCGCACCTTGAGGCGGCGATGGACACGCTTGAGGTGAGTGATCGGGACGCGGTCGTGCTGCGGTTCTTCAAGGGCAAGAGCCTGCGGGAAGTGGGTCAGGCCTTGGGCACTTCCGAGGATGCGGCGCAAAAGCGCGTCACTCG
Source organism: Verrucomicrobiota bacterium (assembly GCA_049518415.1). GTDB lineage: Bacteria > Verrucomicrobiota > Verrucomicrobiia > Limisphaerales > UBA8199 > CAVQND01. The sequence goes on along the minus strand of JBEKRX010000113.1, from coordinate 1,488 downwards.
CGCCTTGGAAAAGCTCCGGTCTTATTTCGTGCGCCGAGGCCTTGGCGCCTCCTGCACCTTGATTGCGGCGGAGATCGCGGCCCACGCGGTTGGGAGCGCGCCTGCCGGGCTGGCGGCGGGTGTGGCGGCCAGTTCGCTGGCCGGGGCTGCTGGCGGAGGAACTACCGCTTGGGCGCTCAAACTGCTTGAAATTATGACGGCAACAAATCTGAAAATCACGGCCCTGGCACTGATGGTTATCGCCGCCGCCTCCACGACAATCCTTCTCAGCCGCCGCGCGACACCGCCCGACTCGGCGGTCCCTCCGGGAATGACCGCCACAAAGCAGTCAGGGGCGGGACTGGTTGGCCCCCTGGCCAGCGAGCCTGGGCCGCGGCCGTCCAACGCAGCCAAACCAACCGCCCACGAATCGCTGGTGGACCGATTGTTAGCGGAGTCGGACGGAGAGCTTGCACCGGGGCAAATCGAGGCCTATTTGCAGCAGAACAAGCGCAGTGCAGAAAGTCTCCTGGCCGCGTTCCGCGTGAGCAACGATAAGAGGTATCTTCAAGAGGCAGCGACCAAGTTCACGAATGATGCGCCCGTGCAGTTTGCCGTTATCGCCAACGGCCTTCTTCCGGGCGAAGAGCGCCCATGGGTTGAGGCGTTCAAGACCGCGGCCCCTGACAATTCGTTGGCCTGGTATTTTTCGGCGTTGGACTACTTCAAATCGAAGCAGCCCGACCTGGCCCTCCAGGAACTGGCCGAAGCGGCCCGCCGGCCAGCCTTCGAGAACTACGGCGGGCACAGCATCCAGGCGGTGGAGGAGATGTATCGCCTGGCCGGTCGCTCCCCGCTGTCGGCCAAATTCAAGGCGGCGTGTGGTGCCAGGACGCCAACGGGTTATCTTATTAAATTGAAGGCCCTGGCGGGTGAAATGAGGCAGGTGCAACAACAATACCAGAGCCAAGGGGATGCCGCCTCGGCAAATTCCCTAGCCTCTGTGGGCATGGCCTTGGGCGGCCAATTGAGCGCCAACGGGGTCATAGACCAGCTTATGGGAATGGCCATCCAGGGAAACATCCTTAAACAACTTGACCCGGCGGTGAATTACGACTTCCTGGGCCGCCCGGTCAGCGAAGTGAGGGCGGAAATTGACCGTCAGCGGCAGACGATGGCGCAAAGCATGAAAACGAGAGACCAGGTACTCCCGACGCTGGATGAAACCGCTTTGTCGAATTACTTGGATCGCGAGAAGCTTTACGGGGAAGCGGAGGCGATGCAGTGGCTGCAAGCTACTTATGCCAGCCCTGAGCTGCCGGAACCGGCCCCGCCCCAATGAAACTGGAAGACCTGATAGTTCTTGACCGGCAAAACTGGTTGTAATTATTGAGCATCGCATAATATAGTGACATTTAGGTCAAAACAGTTCCGCTTGTTTCCAGAAGGATTCGACCAGACTTGGGCGCCGCCGCATCCTGCCCAAAGCCCGCCGGGCCGCCGTGCCCA
>JBEKRX010000112.1:0-9146 GCA_049518415.1 Verrucomicrobiota bacterium | reverse complement strand
GGGCGCGCTTGGTTTTGTAAACGGCTTCCCAGGGCATCGGCCTGACGGCCTCAGCCCTGGGCTGGGCTCTACCGGCCCGTCGGGCCGGAAACGCCGCCCATCCAATAACACGGACAGTACATCGCTTATTTCCGCAATCAAGCACTAGTGGCGCAGGCCCCTCCCCTCCCGCGAGAGCGTCTCGCCCTCCAAACCAACCCGCCGCCCAAGCCGTGGTTCCAGGCTCGAGGTTCGGCCTTGCAGGTTCGCTGTTCGCCTTCGCGGTTCAGGGCCCTGAAAGGCCCTCGACCGGAGCGTAATCGTCGGTCAAGACCGGGCTGCCAGCGGCGCCGGCGGGAGCGACGGTGTGAATCCGCTCGAGCCGCTCGAGGAATCCTGGCAGCCTAACCTGCCCGCTCTGCACCAGCAGAAAGGCGCGCCGGCGCAGGCCATTGAGGTCCGGCAGCACGCTCGCCTTGGTCGCCTGGAGCACCACGTTCAGGCTGGTCCTGGCCGGAAAAAGATACACTTGCGGAAAGACCGTCTTCAAAGTCCGGTAAGTCGCACCCACGATGCCCGCGTGCCAGTTGTTGAGCGTGCCAATCACATTGTCGGCAAACACACCGTTGGTCGTAAGGTGGTCGCGGACCAACTCAAAAAACTCCTTGGTCGCCAGGTGCTGCGGGATGGAGGAGCCGTAGCGGCCCTGCACATACGCGTCCAGGATGATCAAATCATACCGCCCCGTGCTGCGCCGCAGGAACAGCCGCCCGTCCTCGATAAACACCCTTTGCCGCTCCGATTCCTCGAAGGCGAAATAGCTCCGCGCGACCCGCACCACCACCGGATCCAACTCGACCGTGTCCACCCTCACCTGGGGATAGTAATGTTCAAAAGCCCGTTGGGCGCTGCCCCCGCCCAGGCCGATCATCAGCACCCGCCCCAGGTTTGTGTTCCACAACCAGGGCATGTGGAAATATTCCGTGTATTCGTAATGGCCCCGCCAGGGGTCCTGCAGCGCTATCCGGCTTTCGGTAGCGTCGTCAAAGCACAATATCCGGTAGCCCCCCTCCTCGACGACGCGGATATGGTGATAAGCAGAGGTGACCTGGTAAATCTCGCCCGCCGGGGCGGACCCATACATCGGCAGGGCGGCAGCCAGCGCGGCCAGCAGTCTTCGGCGCATGGCGCAAAGTCTAAATCAACCCTGCCGGCAAAGCGAACAAAAATGCAACCGCCCTAGTGGCGCAGGCGTCTCGCCTGCGTCTGCGCTCTCACGGCCTGGTGACCGCCTCTGGCTAGTCCACCTCCGTGGGGCAAGCCTCCTGCCGAGCCCTAAAATACTCACGGCTTCACCCCAGCCTCCGGCCCGTTCTCCGACGGGGCCGCCGCCCGCAGCCAGCGGTCCAGCGCCAGACAAAGCAAACCCAGCAGCATGGTCATTAAACCCATGAGACGAAAAATGTTCGACACTCTCATCTGGTCAATCAAAACAAAGCCGGAGACAAAAACCCCGGCGATGCTTCCCACCGTGCTGGCCGCGATAATGAACCCGCTCGACCGCCCGACCTGCGCCAGGCTCTGCGTGGCCAGCCGAATCATGTAGGGCGACAAGGTGGCCAGCACCACACAGGGCGCTAGAAAAATCAGCCCGCTGCCCAGGACCGGGTCCAGCCTCTGCCACAACAGCGGAATCGGCTGGTCCGGCGGATGACGCTCAACAATCTTGCCGATCAGCCAATCCGCATACTCGGGGATGAGGAACAGGGCTGCGCCGGCCGGCAAAAGCCCAAGCGCCAAAACCGAGGCCCGCTGCCAGCGGTCCGCCACCGCGCCCCCCAGGTAGTAGCCCGCCGCCAGGGCAATCAGCACCACCCCGATCTGGCTCACCCAGACATGGAACGAACTGCCGAAGTACCTCGGCAAGAACCGCGCCCCGATGATTTCCAGCACCATCATGATGAAGCCGCCCACGAAGACCAGCACTGCCGCTGCGGTGGTTCTCATCCCACCACCTTAACAGGCTCCCCTGCAAACGCGGAACTCAAAAGTGCCTCGGCGGTCTGAGGCCCGGCCTCGCTAAGGGTTTTGCCATCCGCCCTCAGCAGCCCTTTGTCCCCGCTCCGACAGGAAGGCCTCGAGGTATTTTTGGCGGAATTCTTTCGCCGCCTGGGTGCTGGTCACACAAGCCTCCCAATCCAGCGCCGGCCGGTCGGCGGCCTTTGCCGGCCGCATCGCTTTGCCGCTGAACCGCGCCGACAATTCCCGCAAGGTGTTGCCCCAGGCCTTGGGCCTGCCGTCCACGGCCAGGAGGCCGCTCAGTTCGCTGCAGTCAGCCGCTTGCGGGTGATCGTAAAATCCCCAGTTGAGCCAGCCCGTGACAAACCCGGCCGAGGTCTCCACCACGCCCCGGCAATACCGCGCTTGGTCTGCTTCGGTGGCCGCGGGGTGCGCGCCGCCGTCAAATCTGGGTTTGCCGCCGCCGTACCAGCCGAATTCCGCCAGCACCACCGCTTTGCCGGGTCGGGCCGCTTCCCGCACCACCGCTTCCAGGTAGGCGAGGTTGGCCAGCTCGTCCGCCTCGCTGCGATAGTCATAAACGCCGCGCGCCAGCGGGTAGAAATGTATTTCCAGGAAATCCAGCCACTTCGCCTGGCGTTCCGGGCGGAAGGCCGCGTAGTGGCGCACGCCCGCCGGCAGCAGCACCGGCACCGACCATTGAATCAGCCCTACCGTGACCAGCGCCTCCGGGTCAACCGACTTGATGGCCGCCACCTGGCACCGCGTCCAGTCATCGGCCAGTTCTTCGCGAAAGCGCTGAAAATCCAGCAACTCGCGGTCCTTGAGCGCATCTCTGGCCGGCGGCACGCCAACGCTGCCCATCCGCAGGTGATTGGTGGCGCCCCAGGCGGCCTCGAGCTTTTCTGACGTTCCATATTGCTTCCGCAGCCAGGCCTGCCACCTGGACTCGACCAGTGCGCTGTCCCAGCCCACTTCCGGCTCGTTCTTCAAATCATAGGCAAAGATGACCTTGCGCCCGCGGTATCGGCCGGCAAAGAGTTTCCAAAAAGACTCCAGCGCCTGCACCGTCCGCTCGTCCTCCACCGCCACGGGTTGCCAATTCGGCGGGCCCTCCCAATGGTCCGGCCCGGTCAGATGCACATAAATACCGGCCTCCTCCGCCAGCGCCAGGAACTGATCGAACTTGGCCAGTCCCTCCGGCCGCAACACCCCCGGCTCCGTATAGAACGAGCCATAAGTGAGGAAAACCCGCACGCAATTGAGGCCCAACTCCTTCATCCGGGCGAAATCCTTCCGGGTCGCTTGGGCATCGAACTCCCGCCAGACCTGCGGCGCCCAGCCCGTTCCGGGCCGGTAATAAGTCACCCCCAGCGGCACGAACGGCCTCCCCTTTTCCGTGCTGAAACCCCGCCCGTCTTTGGCGATGCGAACCTTGGGCAGCGCCTGGCCAGACTCGGCGTGCGCGGGGGCGCTTTGGCGCGGCACCCGCCCCGGGCTCGCCGCCAGACCGGCCGCCGCGCACCACACGGCGCCAAGCATCAGCATTGTAAGCCTGCGCATAACTTCAGTCATCGCCTTCGCCGCTACATTCGGCCCAGCCGCTCGAGCAACTTGCCGTGGATGCCGCCGAAACCGCCGTTGCTGAAAACGACCACCACTTCGCCACCCTGCGCTTGTTTAGCCACGTGCGCGACAATCCCCTCCACATCCGGGAGGTAGCTGGCGTCTTTGCCGGCGCCCTTCAAGTCCTGGATCAACTTCTCCGGGTTCAGCCGTTCTTCCGGCGCCAGCAGTTCGAGCCGCGCCACCTGCGAGATCACCACCGCGTCCGCGTCATCAAACGCCGCCGCCAACTCGCTCTGGAAGACATTTCGCCGTGTGCTATTGGTCCGCGGCTCGAAGATGGCCCAGAGCTTCTGCTGGGGGTAGCGGAAACGCAGGGCCCGCAGCGTCTCGCGGATGGCCGTCGGGTGATGGCCGAAATCATCGAGCACCGTCACGCCCCCAGCGATGCCCCGCACCTCCATGCGGCGCTTGACCCCCTTGAAGGTGTCGAACGCGGCTTGGATTTGGTGGTTCTTCAGGCCGCAATGTTTCGCGCACGCCACCACCGCCAGCGCATTGCGCACGTTCAATTCCCCAATCAGGTTCGTGTGGAACTTGAAGCTCGGGATTTCGAACTCGCTCGCCGTCGGCCCATAGCGGACGTTGAAGGCCTGCACGGCGTTGCCCTCCCCCAGGCCGAAGCGTTTCACCGGGCAATGCGTCACCCCCAGCAGCGGCGCCAGGTTCCAATCGTCCCCGTTGCCCAGCAGCAAGCCGTTGCGCGGAACCAGCCGGATGAAATGCCCAAACGAGGCTTGGATCGCCGCCAGGTTCGGAAAGATGTCGGCGTGATCGAACTCGAGATTGTTGATGATCGCCACCTCCGGCAGGTAATGCACGAACTTGCTCCGCTTGTCGAAAAAGGCGGTGTCATATTCGTCGCCTTCGATGATGAACCATTCGCTTTCGGTAAAGCGCGCGCCCTGGCCCAGGTTGTTGGGCAAGCCCCCGATGAGATAGCTCGGGTGGCAGCCGTTGTGCTCGAACACCCAGGTCAGCAGGGAAGCCGTGGTGGTCTTGCCGTGCGTCCCGCTCACGACCAACGACCGCTTGCCCCGAATGAAGACCTCTTTCAACAACTCCGGCAGCGAACAGTACCGCAGCTTGTGATCCAGCACGTACTCCGCCTCCGGGTTGCCCCGCGAAATCGCATTCCCGATCACCACCAGGTCCGGCTTGTGCGCCAGGTTCCGCTCCGCATAGCCCAGCATCACCTCAATCTGGCGCTCCGCCAGAAACGTCGACATCGGCGGATATACGTTCTGGTCCGACCCGCTCACCTGCACCCCCTTTTCCCGCATCGCCGCCGCCCCCGCCGCCATCGCCGTCCCGCACACGCCAACGAAATGAACCGATTGAATTCGCGAAAACATCCCTCCCATGATAAATCGCCATGCCCCCCTGAAAAGACAAAACCGCTACTCTTGCGTCACCTCCAACCCTTGCTTGCGCAGCAACTCGACTAGTCGGGCTTGCCGCCGAAGGGAATATCAATCGAGCCGCCGACCCAGAATTTCTGGTCGGTGTTGCTGCCGTCAATCACCGTGCGGCAATGGAACCCGTAGCGGATATGCCGTTTGGCGGTGGTGTAACTGAAGCCCGCCTCAATCGAATCGTTGATCTCCCGCACGTCCCGCGGATAGTTGATCCCGGCCGGGTCGTTGGGGTCATAGCTAATATCGCCGCCGGAGAGGGTCTGCAAGTGCCGGTAACCGACATCCAGTTCCCAGTGTTTGATCTGCTGGAACAGGCCGAGGACGGTGATGTACTGGTCATTGCCGGTGGTGCGGTTCCAGCGGTAGAGGGCGTCGCCATACACGCCCAGCCCCGGCCAGCCGAGGTGTTTGCGGAAGAGCAATTCGGGTTCGATGGCGGCCGAACGCACGCCGGGCGCATAGATGAAGTCCTGGTCATAGGTGCCGGGCAGCACCGCCCCGGCGCGGAAGGTCAGCGTGGGCAGCCAGGCTGGATCGCCACTGCCTTCCTTGAAGATTTGGTAGCGCACGCCAAATGACCAGTCCATCAGGCCGGTGGTCGCTTGGGCTCTCTGGGCGGCGTCGAACTTGCGCCAGGCCAGGGTCGTGCCGCCCAGATTCAGGTCCGCGGCCCACTTCTTCGCCAGGCCGTATTGCAGTGCCACATAACCCTGGTTGATGTCGATGCCATAGCTCTCGCCCCCCGACTTGACGGTGATGTTGTGGAAATCGCGCTTGGCCCAGATATGGTAGGCCTCGGATTCTTCGTACACCAGGCCGGCCACAAACTGCCCGCGCTCGGGCAGGTCCGCCCAGAGGGCAAAGGGGCGATGCGGCACGTTTTCAGAGGCCAACGCCGGCTGGACCAGCGCCGCCGCCAGCGCCAAGCCCGCCACGATCGCGCCTGGCCGGGCCAGGCCCGGCCCTGAGTTTGTGCGTCGCTCAACTTCAGAGGCGACTTTCTGCTTCATAACCTCCTTATAGCTTTGCCGGCCGGAAAGACAAGATTCTTTCCTTCCGCTTGCCAACAGCGCGGCGGCGGGCAATGATAGGGGCCAGAGCAGTGAACCGTTGGTAGAATCAACAACCATGATTGAGCAGCCATGAACACTCCAGACCTCACTCCCTCAAACCGCACCACGCGCCGTCAATTCCTCAAGACGTCCGGCACGGTCGTGGCCGCCGCCGCCTTTGCCGGCGCTGTCGCCCGACCCGGCTACGCCGCCGAGAACAACACCATCAAAATCGCCCTCGTCGGCTGCGGCGGGCGGGGCACGGGCGCCGCCGCCCAGGCCCTCTCCACCAAAGGCCCCACCAAGTTGTGGGCCGTCGCCGATGTCTTCGAGCATCGCCTCCAGAGCGCCCTGGCCAGCATCCGCCCAGGCCATGAGCAACAAGTCGAGGCCCCGCCCGAACGGCAGTTTGTCGGCCTGGACGGTTTTAAGAAGGCGATTGATTGCCTGGACAAAGGCGACGTGGTGTTGCTGGCCACCCCGCCCGCTTTCCGGCCGATCCATTTCGAGTACGCCGTGCACAAAGGCATTAACGTCTTCATGGAGAAATCGTTCGCGGTCGATGCCCCCGGCATCCGCCGCGTGTTGAAAACCGGTGAATTGGCCAAAGCGAACAACCTCAAGGTCGCCGGCGGCCTCATGAGCCGCCATTACCGGCCGCTGGAAGAGGCCGTCCAAGAGATTCACAACGGGCTGATTGGCGACGTCATTACTTGCTGGGCCTACCGTATGCACGGCCCGGTCGGCCTCGGCGCCAGGCAGCCGGGCATGAATGAACTGGCCTACCAGATTGCCAATTACAGTTGCTTCACCTGGCTCAACGGCAGCTTCATCGTGGACTGGCTGATTCACAACATCGACGTCTGCTGCTGGGTCAAGAACGACTGGCCGCTCTCGGTCCAGGGCATGGGTGGCCGCCAGGTCCGCCAGGACCACGACCAACTCTTCGACCACTACGGCGCCGAGTACACCTTCGCCGATGGCACCCGCCTCTTCGCCCAGGGCCGGCACATCAACCGGTGCTTTGACTTCTTTGGCGACATCATCCACGGCGCCAAGGGCTCGGGCATCCTCGGCGAGGGCCAACCCAAGCCCCGCCTCTTCAAAGGCCACAACCAGACCTCCGAAAACCTCCTCTGGGACTACAAGGGACCCGACTGGGACCATTACCAGTACGAGCACAACCTCCTGTTCGCGGCCATCCGCAACGACCAGCCCTACAATGAGACCGAGCGTTGCGCCAAATCCTGCTTCACCGCCATCATGGGCCGCATGGCCTGTGAGTCAGGCAGCCTGATTACCTGGCCGGAGGCCTTCGCTTCCGACCTGGAATTAGCGCCCGGGCTGGACGACTACGCGTGGAATTCAAACCCGCCGGCCATGCCTGATCCCAACGGCAGGCACACCATCGCCATGCCGGGACAGACCAAGGTGATGTGAGCCAATCCGGTGTCCAAGGCCCCTGGCGCCGCCCCCACTCAAACGCCGACCAGTTCGCCCTGTTCGACCCATGTCACCCTGCCCCCCACGATGGTGCCTACGGCCTTGCCTTTGAGCCGCCACCCGTAAAAGGGGCTGTTTGAAGACTTACTCGCACTGGCGCTTTTCTCAAATACCCACTCCCGGTCCGGGTCCAGCACCGTCACGTCGGCGTCTGCCCCCACGCTCAGCGTCCCTTTTGCCAAGCCCAGCAACTGGGCCGGCCCCACGGTGAATTTGGCCAGCAGCCCCGCCAGCGACAGCCGTTTGGCGTGGTAGAGCTGCATCAACGCCAATGCCAGTTCGGTTTCCAGCCCGGTGATCCCAAACGGCGCGTAGTCGAACTCGACTTCCTTCTCGTAATCGCAATGGGGCGCGTGGTCGCTGGCCAAAAGCTCAATCGTCCCGTCCGCCAGGCCCTCGAGGACCGCCGCGCGATCCGCCGCCGCCCGCAAGGGCGGGTTCATCTTGAAATTGGTGTCATAGGCCGGCCAAGCCGGCCGCTCGCCCACGCTCGGCTCAAACCCAAAAAGGCCTTTGCCATCCGTGCCCCAGAATTTCTCACTGCCAGCCACGGCGGCGTCCGTGAGGGTGAAGTGGTGCGGGCAGGCCTCGCCGGAGACGGCCAGCCCGCATCGTCTGGCCTCGCGCAGCAGTTGCACGCTCCCGGCGGCGCTCAGGTGCTGGCAGTGCAAGCGCGCGCCGGTGGTCCCGGCCAGGAGCACGTTGCGGGAAACCATCATTTCTTCCCCCACCCCCGGCCAGCCGCGCAGCCCCAACACCGTGCTCCAGTAGCCCTCGTGCATTACGCCCTCCGCGACCAGCGAATCATCCTGGCAATGATCCAGCACCGGCAAGTCGAACATCTTCGCGTATTCCAGCGCCCGGCGCATCAGCTCGTTGTTCTGCACCCCTCGCCCGTCATCGGTAATGGCGACCACGCCCGCCTTCTTGAGCGAGCCAATCGGCGCCAGCTCTTCCCCGGCCAGATTCTTGGTGATCGCCCCCGCGACAAAAACGTTGGCCGCGCCCTGGGTCGCGGCCAGTTCGTGGATCAGCGCCACCGTGGCCGGGTTGTCGGCCGCCGGCGAGGTATTAGGCATGCAGAGCACGGAAGTGAAGCCGCCCCGCGCGGCCGCGGCGGTGCCGGTGGCGATCGTTTCCTTGGCCGTCTGGCCCGGCTCCCGCAAATGGACGTGCGCGTCGATCAACCCGGGACAAACCACCAGTCCTTTCACGTCCAGCCGTTTGGCCTCCCCAGGCGCCTGGACCCCCGCCTGGGGTCCGAGGGCGGCAATTTTCCCCTGGCAAATCAGCAGGTCCGCCAAGGCGTCAAAATCATTGGCCGGGTCGATCACCCGCCCACCGGTCAGCAGCAGCGCATTCATTGCAGCCGCAGCATACACGTTGCCGACCGAAGTTCAAGCTCTCAGCGCGGCAGCCTTCGCCACGGCAGGGCTGCATCAAGCTCGGTTCGGCCCATACAGGCGCAGGCGCGGATGAGGTTCTCAGGTTCATTTATCAGATTGGGATGGGGCGCGTGAGGAGGCGGATGCCGTTCCAGCGGTTGCAT
>JBEKRX010000111.1:0-9178 GCA_049518415.1 Verrucomicrobiota bacterium | reverse complement strand
CCTTCCCCCCTCCCATGCGCTCGGAGCGCATGGGAGGGGGGTGATCCGTTTTTCGACTTTACCCAGGGCCCCGGCGCGCCGGGGTCCCGCTCGGAGCGGAACGGGCCTTGCCCTGGGCTACTTTCTTGCTGCCCCTCCGGGGCAGAAGGATGCCGCGCTGCGCGCGGGCAGAGTGGAATTAGTGGCAGTGTCGGGATGCGCCCAAGCGAGGCGGGGGCTGCTGATGTTCTCTTTGCTTCCTTATGGATTTCCGGTAGGTTGGTGGATTGTTCGATGGGCAAAATGCGGGACCGTGAGCAAAGAATTCATCAGGATAGGCGGGGCGCGTGAGCACAATCTCAAGAACCTCACGCTGAACATCCCGCGCGACAGGCTGGTGGTCATCACCGGCTTGAGCGGTTCGGGCAAGTCGTCGCTGGCCTTTGACACGATCTACGCCGAGGGCCAGCGCAAGTATGTGGAATCGCTCTCGGCCTACGCCCGGCAGTTCCTGGACCAGATGCAAAAGCCGGACGTGGATTTCATCGAGGGGCTTTCGCCGGCCATTGCCATCGAGCAGCGCAGTTCCGGGTCGAGCCCGCGCTCGATTATCGCCACGACCACCGAGATTTACGATTACCTCCGGCTGCTCTATGCGCACGTGGGCCGGCCCTACTGCCCGGAGACCGGCGTGCCGATCGTGCGCCAGACCACCAGCGATATCGTGGACAAAATCCTCGCCCTGGCGCCGCGCACGCGCGTCATGCTGCTTGCCCCGGTGGTGCGCAACCAGAAAGGGGAGTTCCGCGACGTGATCGAGCGCCTGGCGCGCGAGGGGTTCGTCCGCGCCCGCATCGATGGGGAACTGGTCGAGCTGGCCAACGGCGTCCGCATCAAGCTGGAGCCCAAAGCGAGGCATACGATCGAAGCGGTCGTGGACCGGCTGGTGATTGATGAAAAGGTCCGGGTGCGCCTCAGCGATTCGGTCGAGACGGCGTTGCGCTGGGGGGAGGGCGTGATGCTAACGCTCCACCAGGCCCCGGAGGGCGGAGGGCAAAGGGCGGAGTTCCGATCCAGCATCCCGCATCCCGCATCGAGCACGTGGCAGGAGACGCTGCACTCGAACCGGAATCTCAGCCCGGCCACCGGCAAGAGCTACGACCCGCTGACGCCCAAGCACTTTTCATTCAACGCCCCTTTGGGCGCCTGCCCGGTCTGCCATGGCCTGGGGCAGAAGATGGTGTTTGACGAGGGGCTGGTGGTGCCCGACCCGGAAAAGTCGCTCGAACAAGGGGCCATCCTCCCGTGGCGGCGCGGGGGCAAACGGATGGTGGTCTATTACAAGGCCCTGCTGCGCGGTGTGGCCAACCACTACCAGCAAGGCCTGGAGACGCCTTACCGGGTTTTGCCGGACGGCTTCAAAGGCGTCCTGCTCCGGGGCTCGGGCGAGACGGGAATCGAGTTCACCTTCTGGCGCGCGGGCAAGATGAACAAGGTCACCCGCCCCTTCGAAGGCGTCATGGCCAACCTCCAGCGGCTCTATGCCGAGAGCGAAAGCGAATTCACCCGGAACCGGCTCAAGGGTTTCATGAGCCCGCAATTCTGCGACGCCTGCCACGGGCGGCGGCTGAAACCGGAGGTCCTGGCCGTGAGATTAGTGGGGCAGGCGTCTGGCCTGCCGCCAGGGGGCTTGGGCTGCGAAACCAACGTGGGCGAGAGGCCTGCCCCAGGAGCAGAGCGGGGTGAAGGGGAAGGGGTTGGTCAAGCCGCAAAGCGACTCTGTCTGCCGGGTTTGTCGATCATGGACCTCTGCGCGCGGTCGGTGGAACAGGCCGACGAGTTCTTTGCCGGGCTCAAGCTGACGGAATTCCAGGAGAAGATCGCCCATGATATTATCAAGGAGATTCGCGCCCGGCTGGGTTTCCTGAGGGATGTCGGCCTGGGCTACCTGACGCTGGACCGGGAGAGCGGCACCTTGAGCGGGGGCGAGGCCCAGCGCATCCGGTTGGCGACGCAGATCGGGGCCGGCCTGGTGGGCGTGCTCTACATCCTGGACGAGCCGAGCATCGGGCTGCACCAGCGGGACAACGGCCGGCTGCTGCGCACGCTGGAGGGCCTGCGGGATCTGGGCAACTCCGTGCTCGTGGTCGAGCACGACGCCGAAACCATCCGCCGGGCGGATTACATCCTGGACCTCGGTCCTGGGGCCGGGGTGCGCGGCGGGGAAGTGGTGGCGGCGGGCACCTTGCCGGAACTGCTGGCGCACCCGCACTCGCTCACCGCCAAGTATCTCAACGGCCAACTCGCCATCCCCATCCCCCGCCAGCGGGTCAAGCCCTCGGAGGACCGCGGCTGGCTGGAAGTCCTGGGGGCGCGGGCCAACAACCTCAAGGGCATCGATGCCCGCATCCCCCTGGGCACCTTGACCTGTGTCACCGGCGTCAGCGGGTCGGGCAAGAGCACGCTGGTGGATGACATCCTCCGGCGGGCGCTGTTCCGGAAGTTTTTCGGCTCGAAAGAACGGCCCGGCGCCCACCGCGTCCTCAGAGGCTTCGAGCGCCTGGACAAGGTCATCGTCATCGACCAGACGCCCATCGGCCGCACCCCGCGGAGCAACCCGGCCACCTACACCGGGATGTTCAACCATATCCGCGACCTGTTCGCGCGGCTGCCCGCCGCCAGGATCCGCGGTTACGGCTCCGGCCGGTTCAGTTTCAACGTCCAAGGGGGGCGTTGCGAGAAGTGCCAGGGCGACGGGCTGCTCAAGATCGAGATGCACTTCCTGCCGCCGGTCTATGTGACCTGCGAGGCCTGCAACGGCCGGCGTTACAACCGCGAGACCCTCGAGATCACTTACAAGGGCAAAAACATCGCCGACGTGCTGGACATGACGGTGGATGAGGCGGTGACGTTTTTCCGGGCCGTGCCGAAGATTGGGGAGCCGCTGGCCACGTTGGCCGAAGTCGGGCTGGGCTACATTGGCCTGGGCCAGTCCGCCACCACCCTCAGCGGCGGCGAAGCCCAGCGCGTCAAGCTCGCCGCCGAACTGAGCCGCAAGGCCACCGGCCACACGCTCTACATCCTCGACGAGCCGACCACCGGCCTGCATTTCCACGATGTGGCCAAGCTGCTCGAAGTCCTGTTCAAACTTCGCGCCTCGGGCAACACTGTGCTGGTGATCGAGCACAACCTCGAGGTCATCAAGACGGCCGATTGGATTATCGATCTCGGCCCCGAGGGCGGCGCCGCCGGCGGCGAAATCGTCGCCCAGGGCGCGCCCGAGGCCGTCGCCCAGGCCCCTGCCAGCTACACCGGCCAATACCTCCGCCGCCTATTGGCGAGTGGGTGAGTGGGAGTCAAAGCGGCCTCGGGGCGCGGAATCAGAGGATGGCAGAAAAATGGGGGCAGAAAGATTTTTCGGTCAATCCTGTCTGCGGTCGGGTTGGAAGGCGATGATGCTGAGGGGGGGCAGGGTGAATTGGGCGGACCAGGGTTGGCGGTGGCATTTGTAATCGTCGGCGAGGACGCCGCCGAGATTGCCCACGTTTCTGCCGCCGTAGATGGCGGCGTCGCTGTTGAGGACCTCGCGCCATTTGCCGGGCCGAGGCAGGCCGAGGCGGTAGCGGTAGCGCGGCACCGGGGTCAGATTCAGGATCACGGCCAGTTCACTGCGGAGCTGCGGGTCCTGGCGCACAAAAGCGATCACGCTGCTGGCGTGGTCCGAAGTGTCAATCCAATAAAAGCCCTTTGCGTCATAGTCGCCTTCCCACAAGGCCGGCTCCGCCAGGTAAAGCTTGTTCAAGTCCTGGACGAATTGTTGGAGGCCGCGATGATAGGGCCCGGCCTGGAGCAGCCCCCACTCGACCTGGCCGTTGGCATTCCATTCAGCGCTCTGGCCGAATTCGCCGCCCATGAAGAGGAGGATTTTGCCCGGGAAGAACCACTGGTAACCGAGCAGGGCGCGCAGGTTGGCGAAGCGCTGCCAGTCGTCGCCCGGCATGCGGCCCAGCAGGGAGCGTTTGCCGTGCACCACTTCATCATGGGAGAGGGGCAGGATGAAGTTTTCGTGGTGGTGATAGAGCATGGCGAAGGTCAGGTCGTTCTGGTGGTATCGGCGGTAGATCGGGTCGCGGCTGAAATAGTCCAGGGTGTCGTGCATCCAGCCCATGTTCCATTTGAAGGAGAAACCGAGCCCGCCCAGGTACGGTGGGCGGGTGACCAGGGGCCAGGCGGTGGATTCTTCGGCAATGGTCAGCACGCCCGGGAACTCGGTGTGGGTGAGGTGATTGAAGCGGCGCAGGAACTCGATGGCCTCGAGGTTCTCGCGGCCGCCGTATTGGTTGGGCAGCCACTGTCCCTCTTTGCGGGAGTAATCCAGGTAGAGCATCGAGGCCACCGCGTCCACCCGCAGTCCATCGATGTGAAAGCGCTCGCACCAGAAGAGGGCGTTGGCGGTGAGGAAATTGCTCACCTCGTGCCGGCCGTAGTTGAAGATGAGGGTGCCCCACTCCTGGTGGGTGCCGCGGCGGGGGTCTTCGTGCTCATAGAGGGCCGTGCCGTCGAACCGGGCCAGCGCCCAGGCGTCGCGCGGGAAATGGGCCGGCACCCAGTCGATAATCACGCCCAGGCCCGCTTCGTGCAGGGCGTTGACCAGGAACTGAAAATCCTCCGGCGTCCCATAGCGGCTGGTCGGCGCGTAAAAGCCGGTGACCTGGTAGCCCCAGGACGGGTAATAGGCGTGTTCGGCCACCGGGAGAAACTCGACGTGGGTGAAGCCCATGTCTTTGAGGTAGCGGATGAGGGGTTGGGCCAGTTCGCGGTAGCCGAGGGATTCGCCCGCGGATTTTTTGCGCCAGGACCCCAAATGCACCTCGTAGAGGCTCAGGGGCGAGCGCAGCGGCGCCCGCTGCCGCCGCTGGTTGAGCCAGGCCTCGTCGGTCCACTCAAAGCGGCGGTTGTTCCACACGATGGCCGCGTGCTTGGGCGGCTGCTCGAAGAAGAAGCCGCAGGGATCGGTCTTGAGGCCGATGTGCCCGTGGGCGTCGCGGATTTCGTATTGGTAAAGCGCCCCTTCGGCCACGCCGGGGATAAAGAGCTCCCACACGCCCGAGGAGCCGAGCAAACGCATCTGGTGAGAACGGCCGTTCCAGTGGTTGAAATCGCCGACCACGCTGAGGCGCTGGGCATTGGGCGCCCAGAGGGCGAAACTGGCGCCGGCCACACCGTCGATGACCCGCAAGTGGGAGCCGAGCTTGTCGTAAATCCGCCGCTCGTCGCCTTTGCCGAACAGATACAAGTCGCCTTCCCCGAGCGTGGGCAGGAAAGAATAAGGGTCCCGCGTCCGCCGGACCTCGCCGGCCTGGTCGGTAATGACCAGGTCGTAAGCGTAAACGCGGTTTGCCTCGCGCGTGAGGCCCTCGAAGAGGTCGGTGCCGGGAATTCGCTTCAGAGGGATGACCGGCATTTCCTTTTCATGGACAGGCTGGATTTCGACCTTTGCGGCCTTGGGCAGCAGCGCCCGGGCGACGAGGCCGGAGCCGTCCGCCAGCACGTGCAGCCCGAGCAACTGGTGGGGCGAACGGTTTCTGGCTTCAACCAGACTCCGCAGTTCATCTTGGGTCAGGACCATCGTGCGGGCAATGTAACAGAGGCGGAGAGAAATGCACCGGAAAATTCGCGGCGCAGCGGCGAAGGGGAGTTCGCCGCCGGATAAGAATTAGCGAGGCTGCGCTCCAGACCACCTCTGGAATCGAGTCCCGATTCCGAATCGGGATTGCAATCGCAGCGAAACTTGACCTGATTACAACGAGTTTTGCCGGTCAAGAACTCTAGCGGCCCTGGCCGGGGTGCGGCTAGGGCAGCGGGCGCAGCTCACTTTTTTGGTAGCCTTTCTGGCTCTTTATCTTAATCCTCGCTCCTAATCCTAATCCTAATCCTAATCCTAATCTTAATCTTAATCGGAATGAATCGCCTCTACGACCATGAGAAACTGGAGGTTTATCAGGAGTCTCTGGCCTTCGTCGCCTGGCTCGAGCCCCGGCTGCAAAAGCTGCCCAAATCGGTCGCCGTGCGTGACCAATTGGATCGGGCCAGTACCTCGGTCGTTCTGAACCTTGCCGAGGGCAACGGAAAGTTCACCTCACCCGATCGTGGCCGATTTTTTGACATTTCGCGCGGGTCGGCTTTGGAGTGTGCCGCGGCGCTGGATGTTCTGGCCTCCCAAGGCCGGTGTGAGTTGGGTGTGGTCGCCTCCGGGAAAGAGCGGCTGCGCAGAATTGTTTCCATGCTCGTGGGGTTAATCAAAGCCAATTCTGATTGGCGGTTGCACGACGGAGATTAGGATTAGGAGATTAGGATTAGGAGATTAGGATTAGGAGATTGGGATTAGGATTAGGATTAGGATTAGGATTAGGATTAGGATTAAGGTTAGGAGGAACCACCCAAAAAAGTGAAATGCTCCCTAGGGCAACGGTTTTTCTCTCTGGGCATTGCAATCCGGGGCAACCGGGATATACTAAGGCGCAATGAATATGAAGAAAGCAAGAGCAATGAAAGGGATGGCAGCCATGCTGGCCCTGGCAGCGGGCGCCACCCTCAGCCCGGCCCGCGCCGCCACGCTCAAGGTGGGCGACGCGGCGCCCAAACTCCAAGTCGGCAAATGGGTCCAGGGCGAGCCGGTCAAAGAGTTCGAGCGCGACAAGGCCTATATCGTGGAGTTCTGGGCGACCTGGTGCGGTCCCTGCCGCATTTCCATCCCCCACGTGAACGAGCTCTATACTAAATTCAAAGGCAAGGGCCTGGTCGTGATCGGCCAGGATTGTTGGGAAAACGACGAGTCGCTGGTCGAGCCGTTCGTCAAGAAAATGGGCGATAAAATGACCTACCGGGTGGTGCTGGACGACAAAGAGGGCAGCAAAAGAGGCAAGATGGCCGAGAGCTGGATGGCGGCGGCCGGCCGAGATGGAATTCCGTCTGCTTTCCTGGTCGACAAGCAGGGGCTGGTCGCCTGGATCGGCCATCCGATGGAACTCCAGGAAGGAGTGATCGAACAGGTGCTGGAGGGCAAGTTCGACCTTAAGCAGGCGGCCGCCGATTATGAGGCGCGCACGAAGAAAGAAGCCCAGGGGCAGGCGGAGATGATGAAGAACCAGACGCAGATTAGGAAGTTCGCCAAGCAACTCTCCGAGGCCATGAAGGACAAGCGGTGGGAGGAGGCCGAATCTGCCCTGGGTGAAATCGAGAAGCTGTTGCCCGAAGGGCAACGCGCCGGCATCGGACCGGCGCGCCTGAACATCCTTCTCACCAAGGGCGATGCGACGGCCGCCAGCAAGCTGGCCGGCGAGATCAGCAGCGCGAACCAGGACAACGCGATGTTGCAGAACCAAATAGCGTGGGAATTGCTCACCCATAAGGGCATTGAAAAACGCGACGTGGGTTTGGCCGAGAAAATCGCTGCCCGCGCCAACGACGCGGCCCAAGGCAAAAACCCGGCCATCCTCGACACGCTGGCCCGCGCGCTGTTCCTGCAAGGCAAGAAGGACAAGGCCATCGAACTCCAGGAAAAGGCCGTCACCCTCGCCCCGGAGGACCAACGGGCCGTCTATCGCAAGACCCTCAACAGCTACAGAGAGGGCATTGTGCCCGAGGCCGCCGAGTAAGGGCGGAGGGCGGAGTGCCGAGGGGCGAGCGGCCTGCGGATTACGGGGGCACGAGGCGGACGGATGGGCACCAATGGAGCAGTGAAGTCCGGAAAAGCCGCCCAGAGGCGGTGCATGCAACGCGGCGGATGGGCTCCAGCACCTGGGCCGGGAGGCGGGTGAGGACGGCCAGGTTTTGGATTTGACCTTGGAGCCGGGGCGGTAGGATTCGCGCAGGAGCTCTTTCAGAGCCAGCCTCGGAGGTGGTAATAAGCCAGGCCTATGTATTCGTGCATGGCCTCGGAAAAATCGCAGAAGTTTTTGGCGGTCGGGATGAACCCGCCCAGTTTGCGGTACCACGGCTGCGGGAGGGGATCGGGGGCCCGAAAATCGGTGGGCGCAGGCACGAAATCGAAGCCGGGACACCCGCGCCGGAATACACGGATTGACCTGGGCATGTGCATGGCGGAAGTGACCAGCAGGATGCGTTTGAAGCCGTGTTCCCGGAAGAAGGAACGCAGGTTCTCGGCGTGCTGGTGGGTGTTCAGGGCCTTGGTCTCCTTGAGAATCGCCTCCTTGGGCAGGCCGAGCATTTCGAGCAGTTCGGCCATGTCCTCCGCCTCAGGGCGCAAGGCGCCAGTGCCGGCGGTGCAGAGGACCAGCGGGGCCTTGCCCTGGCGATACAAGTGCGCCCCGTACAACACCCGGTCCCCGGCCTCATCCACCTCAACCGTAGGCCGCGGCGGGAGGCGGGCTTGGGTGCCACCGCCCAGGACCAGGATACAGTCGGCCTGCGGCAGCGGGTTGGGGGCGGGGCATTGTCGCTCCAGGCGGCGGATGAACCCACCGGAAACCCAATGGTTGCCGCAGACCAGCAAGATGGCCAGCGCCAGGCAGAAACAGAGCCGTCCCACCACCTTGGGCTTGCGGAAGACAGCGGCGGCCAGCAACAGGAGCGCGCACAGCGAAGTCGGCTCGCAACACTTGAGAGAGAGATGATAGAAATCCATACTTAGGATTCATGCAAAAACAAGTTCCGAAGGCGAGGCGTAATTCCAACATTATTCTCTGGCAGCCCTCCGGGGCGACCGCCAGTCCCGATTCGGAATCGGGAGCCCGGTGGTCGTTCCCCCTCTACCCTGAACGACCACCGGCTACCTTCTACCAACGCTCCGGGTTGGAGAAAATCGGAATTTGTCTTTGCACGGGCGCTTAGGGAACCTTGGTTTGGGCCTGGGGAGTCAGCCGGCAATAGGCACTGCCGGCGCCTGGCTTGAGGAGCACGAAATCCAGAACGAGAGGCGGCGGAAGTCTGTCCCTCTGCCCGAGGGAGAGGGAAGGGGCGAGGGGGAATAGGGCCATTGAAGCTCCTGCGCGCTGAAAAAAGTGAGATGCGGAGCGCCACAGGTGAAGCTGAGCAACGCCGAGGGTGAAAGTCCTTCCGGACTGAACATGCACGACAACACGAAAACATGAACAGTGGCCCAGGACGAAAGGCCTGGGTGGGAAGGTCTAACCAACCGCCCCAACCCGAGTGTTGCCGAGAGGAAGGACAGGCCAAG
>JBEKRX010000110.1:0-9283 GCA_049518415.1 Verrucomicrobiota bacterium | reverse complement strand
CTACTCGGCCCAACCATCCATTGCCGAGGCAGGACTTTCACCTGCAAGCATGTCAAAGACCGAAGGCTGCACCGCATCCTGACACTGCCCCCGAGCGCGGGCGGAAGCCCTCCCCCCTTCCCTCCCATCCCGCCAAGGCGGGATGGGAGGGGGGTGACCGGTTTTTCCACTTTGCCCAGCCTTGGGCTTTGTTGCGCAACCGCGTTGCGGTTGGCGTCGGTATGGGCCGCGCTGCGCGCGGGTAGAGTGGAATTAGTGGCAGTGTCGAGATGCGCCCGAATCGCAATGAACCCAAAGCGTTGCTGCCGCTCGCGCTGGGCCCGCCACCGGCTCCGCCCCCAGGCCGGCAGTCGGTTTTTGCAGTTATTACCAGGTATTTCCACTTAACGGCCCGGCCCCGCGCCCTGGGGAGGGCGCGGGGCCGATTATTGGGCCGTTATTGGCGCCAGCGGCGACCAAACAGGCGGCGCTATCGCTCAATGGGGGCGACGGCATTGGTTGAGGTCACCGGGGCCACGGCGCTTTCGTCAAATCGCGGTTTTTGAGACGGCTCTTTGCTGGCCTTGCTCCACTCCTTGGGTTTGCCGCTGTCCCAGGCGGACCAGTCTGCCTCCAGCGAGTCCTGGGTGGGCACCGGGGTCTTGAGATACCCGGACTTGGTGGGTTGGAAATCCTGGTCCTCGACAATGGTCGGGGTCAGGAAGACGATCAGATTGGATTTCTGCCGCGATTTGGTGTCGCTGCGGAAGAGCAGCCCCAGGCCGGGGATATCCCCGAGCAGCGGCACTTTCGTGTTGCCTTCCTGGAGGTTGTCTTCCATCAGGCCGCCCATGACCAGGGTGTTGCCGCTGGGAATCATCACCGTGGTGTTCAACTGGCGCGTGTTGAATTGCCACACCTTATTATCCTCCCCGCCCACCTTGCTCTCGACCGCGGCGCCCAGCCTCATAACCTTCGGGGCGACCTTGAGCTGCACGTAATTGTTGGCCGAAATCCGGGGCGTGACCTCGAGGCGAACCGTCAGGTTTGAGTAGCTGATCTGGGAACCCCCGGCCACCTGCACGGTGCTGGCCGTGGTGTTGACGATGGGGAACAACGTGCCGACTTCGATGATGGCCGTTTCATTATCCAGCGTCACGGTCCGCGGCGAAGAGAGCACCCGGGTCTCCGCGTAGGTATTCAGGAACGAGAGCACGGCGTGCACCCCGTCGGCATTCAGGAACCCGGTGGCGGGCGTGAAACCGCCGGCCGTGCTCAAGCCCATGCCGCCTTTGCCCAGCAAGGAGCTCAAGATGGTGGAGGTGAAGTTGGAGCCGCTTCCGGACGTAGTGGTGCTGGTGCCGGACATGACGCCGTTGCCAAAATAGACGTTCTGGGCCTGGAGGGTGCCCGTCCAGTCAACGCCTTTAGTGGTGGTGGGGTTGATCAGGGTTTCCAGCAGCCGCGCCTCGATGAGGACCTGCTTGGTGGGCGTGTCGAGAAGTTTGATCAGCCGCTGGACTTCTTCCATCTCCGGCTCGGTCGCAACGACGACCAACTGGCTGGTGCGGATGTCCGGCAGGACCTTGCTGCGTTTGTCGGCGAAGGCGGCCTGCATGTTGGCCAGCATGTTCGTCGGGCTGGCATAGTGGAGTTGAACGATCCTGGTGACCAGGGTCGGCAAGGCGGCCGGATCCTTGAGCGTCACCCGCGCGATCCGGGTCTTGGGGTCCTCCACCTTCTGCAGGTCGTAGTTGTTCAGCAAAGCGTTCAGCGCCTGCTCGGCGGTGATGTTTTCCCAGCGGATGCTCACCGAAGGTTGCGCCGCAAGTTTGCCCTCCGGCCCGGGCTGGCCATAAGCGATCTTGGGATCGAGCATGTAGTTCAGGCCGGCCTGCCGCGCCAAATTCCGCACGGCCTCCGTCAGCGGCACGTCGTCCATCACGATCAGCGGGATAAGCGTCCCGTGTTCGGCCGGCGTGTTAAGGGCCGCCCCGGCCGCGGTCGCGGCCGGGACCTCGGCCGCCGGAGGATTGGTTTGGGCCAGGCCGACTAGGCTGCTGACCACTAGCCCAACTATGGAAAAGATGCTCACTCGGACTTTCATACGGTTGAATTCATGCTGATTGACCGGCCAAACCCAGCGCGGTGTTCTCTGTGAAGGACCCTAAAGCAGTCGCGGTGCCAAGCCGTCGCCGCGCGCATTTTGGCAGTTCCAGGGCCGGAAAGTGACTATTGCCTGAGGAGTTTGTCCAGGATCGGGACAAGGCCCGGTGCGGAAAAAAACCAAATCCGCAACCCGATGCGGTCGCGGATTTAGGACCTCCAGGTTCGGGCTCAGGGGTCAAAGGCCGGGCCGCAGACGCAATTCCCGGCGTTCGCCCCCGACTTGAACCAGGGCACTCTGGTCCTTGATTTCCAGACAGCGGACCCGCACCCTGCCGCCCGAGGTGATCACTTCACCCTCTTCCCCGGCGGCAAAGGTGTGATTGCCGATGATCGCCAGGGGGCGCTCCACCGTGCCGGAAATCCCTCGGAGGCGCACCTCCGGCAGCGCCCTCGGGGCCGGGCTGGCTTGGGCGGGCTTTTCTGCGACCGACCCAGAAAGCCGCGGCGAGGCCGGAAAGAATGGGTCCCTGCCCTCCTCCGGGCTGGCCGGCACGAGGAACACCGATTTGGGCATCACGACCTCAGCCGGGAGCGCGTTAGAGCCGGGGCTTCCCAGACGGGGAGGATTGGTGATGAGATTGGTCTGCGTCGCCGCCGCGCTCGCGGCCAGCGACAGGCCAAGCAGGAGGGCGGCCAGAGGCCGGGCGTTGGTTTGGGTGGCCGCCGGACCAGGGTAATATAGGGGCAAGCTCATGATGCGTTGGGCCTTACGAGGGTCACAATGTCCATCTTGAAGGAAATAGTTTCCTTTTGCTCAGGATTGGGGCTGGGGTTCGGGTCGATAGTCAAGTTGACGATTCGCACATGGGGGAATTGATTCTCGAAGTCGGCCAGGAAGCGGCCCAACTCGTGGAAACGGGCGATCCCGGACACCGTCAGTACGGCTTGCTTGTAGGGAAAATTGCCCAGCAACGTCACGTCGCTCTCGGCGCTGAGGGGGCTGAACTGCGGGATTTCGACCTGGTAGTTGGCCTTGAAATGCCGGAGCGTCGTGATCACCGAGGCATACAAATCACCGGAGGCCGTGTCGGCTTCAGCCGCCCGCAGGGCTTGCCTGGCCTGGGCGAGCTCCTGCTCGAGTTGGTCGGCTCGTTTGACGGTATTTTGGACTTGCTGGAGTTTGTCTTGCGCCCCCCGTTTCAGCCTGGCCAGGCGCCGGAGACCTTGGTACTGGGATTTGACCGGGGCGAAGCCCAAGGCGGCCAGGATCCCGACCGTGACCATTACCACCAGCACCAGTTGCGTGCGTTTTTCCTTTGACAGCTTGTTGAAGTTCATCGTGTCTTCTCCTGGTAACGGCACTCTAGCGAAAACAGCACGCAGGGTTTGCCGGTGGCAGCGGCGACCAGCGGCAGGGAAAAGTTCTTGAGGGTGATGGCATTGGTCTTGTCCAGCATTTCTCGAAAATAGGGATGGCAGGCCACCACCTCTTTGAATTTGTTGATCTGGTCTCCGGGGTTGGGTGAAGAATCCCTGGCGCCCAGGGTCAACACGATGCGCTCAGTCACCGCCGGCACAGTGGCGCGGGCGCCATGATCCTGCCCGCTGGGGGGCTTGGGGGGTTCGATGGCCGCATAGGTTTGCTCCAGCCGCAGGTGCAGCAACTGGACATCATCCACCATGGCGTGCTGCAAAGCGTTGAGCAGGTTGGCGTTCAAGAACCGGTTGGCGGCCAGATGCTGCAAGGCGCCCAGCCGGTCTTTGATCTCCTTGATCTTTTTCTCGTTATCCAGGACGTTCCGGTACTGGTTGGTCCGGGCGCCTATCTGGCCCTCCACGCGATTCAGGCTGCTTTTTGCCAGCATGACTTTAAGCTGCAGCGAACTGCTCCACATCAGCATCAAAGAAATGAACACCACGGCGACGACCAGGGCGCGTTTGACCGGGTCCCGGCGGCGCATTTCCTCGGCCGCTTGAGCCTCGGCGAGAAGATTGAGACGGATAGGCATACGCCGGGTCAGGCTCAGAGGACCGCCAGGGCAGCCCCTACTGCCACGGCCAGTTGTGGCCCGACTTCCTCGAGTTGTGCCGCCTGTTCGGGCGGCAGGTCTTTTTGGAGGGGGCGGGTGGGGTCCCAGGTCTTGCATTCGACGGCCAATTCCCCTTGGAGGATCGCCACCAGCAGGTCCGAGCGGGTGGAGCCGCCGGAAACAAAGACCTGTGTGACTTGCCTGTCCTGCTGGTGTTCGAAGTAGTCCAGGGAAGCCCGTAACTCGCGGCCCAGCGGAATCAGGACGGATTCGAGCGCGGCCCGGACTTCGTGAGCCAAGCCAATCTTGAGGCTTTCGGCCTCGGGATAGGTGATCTGCATGGCTTCGCTCAGGGCGGTGGTCAGTTGGTCCCCGGCCACCCCCACCACCCGGGTGAGGACCAACTCCCCTTTGTCGAGCAGACAAATGGACGAACTGCGAAAGCCCACGTCCACCAGCACGGCCACTTCCTTCTGGAAAAGCTCGGGCATGGCCAGTTCAAACGCGTTCACAGGTCCGATGAGACCCGGCATCAGCGAGTGGAGAGGCAAGCCGGCGGCCTTGGCGCCGGCATCATAGTCGCTCACCAGTTGCTCTTTGGCGCCCGCGAAAAGGATTTTATGCTTGCCCGGGCCGGCGGCGCCGGGGGCGGGCGCGGGGGCCTTCGGCTGGGCCGCCGCCCCGACTTCGACGCAATCGAAGGCATAGCCCGACAGGTCTTGCTGCAGGTAAGCCCTTGAATTGAGCCGTATGACTGGGCGCAACTGATCCTGGGGTATGCGCGGCACATCGACCACCCGGATCACGGAGTCCTGGACGCCGACGGTCAGGACAGTGTTTTTGGTTTTGCCCAGGAACGCCTGGCTCACCGACTTCAAGTGTTCGCTGAGCATCTCGGGGGAGAGGACCCGGTCGTAAACAGGCGCATCAAGCATCAGGTAACCGCAGAGCGCAAAGCCCTGGCCCCGGCGCTGCAGATGCACGGCCTTGGTCATCCGAGTGCCCAGGTCCACGGCCAACACTTGGGTTGGTTTCTTTACGGCTCCGTTTCTGGAAAAGGGCCAGGCCATGAGAACAAAGTGGTTGGGGCCTTAGTACTTGCTGGAAAACCGCGGCAGGTCCAGCTTGCCCTCAGCGTCGCTGGCGCGAAACGTGAGCAGGATGAAATTGAGGTCGTATTGGGTCTTTTGAAAGGCCTCTGTGCCGCACATGAGGCTGAATTCGAGGGTCCCGGCCCGGGAGGGAATGAAGGCCACCCGTTGCCGGCATTGCTGGCCGCCCGGCGCGCTCCAGGCCACGTCGAAGGCCGGGCCGCTCTGATTGGCGGCCGTGAGCGTGAATTCCTGCAGGATTTTGGCGAAGGGACGCTGCCGGAGCACGTTTTCGCGCCAGGGCGCCGACTCGGGTCCCTGGTTGGCCGGGGGCCAGTGGGTGGCGATCCGGAAGCTGAGCAGGGTATTGTAATCGGCGCTGACCAGCGAGACCTGGTTCTGGTTTGAAAACTCCGGCCGGAACCCCTCGGGTATGCTGAAGGCGAACCGGTTGGTCCCCGCGCTCACGAAGGCGCGGCGCATCGGCAAGAGCCCCGGCTCATTGTCCGTCCTGACCTCGGCCTTGAGCTGGGGCGGAGCGGGCGGGGCACTGGCGGCCGGTTGGGCCGCCCCGACCGAGAGGAGCAACGGCCAGGCCTGCACCAGGGCGAGCCCCAAGGCGTATTCGGGCAGCGTCCACCGGGCGGCAGGCCCAGGTTTCGGGCCGGCCTGGGTGGCGGCCGCCCCGGCGCCTCGTCCGGGTGACAACCAGGCTGAGAGATTATGAGCCGACATAGTAGTTGACGGTATTGGGCGGGGCGACGGTCCAATTCTGGCGATAGATGTAATTGACCATGGGCGTGCCGGGCGGCAGCCGGCTTTGATTCTTGAAATTCTGATCGAAGTTAAAGCTGCGCGTCGGGGCGTAATAATAGGTGCCCGGCGTTTGCCACGGGCCGGTGGCCCGGACGCTGTTAAACATGTTGACCATCGAAGTATTTATGGTCAGGGTCACCGCCCCGCCGTTGCCCCAGTCTTCCAGCAGCCGCGGCAGGTTTACCACCCCGCCGCTGAAGGGCGAGTTGCCGGTCGAGCCGCTGGTATAGACGACGCCGGCCAGGAGGGCCGCGTTGACGGTGGTGCTGCTGGCGACGCGGACGCCGCTGTGGAAGGAGTCGCTGCTGTGGGAGTCGACCCAACTAGGCGAGAGAATGGTCAGCGCGTCCGCCAGGAGCGCCGCGGGCACGGTCGCCGAGGTGTTGGTGGTGTTGAGATAGGCGGAATTAGTGCAGTTGTAATTGCCCCAGACGTAGAGCGGGTTCGGGGTCGCGACCGTAAAGCCCGTCGGCTGGCCGTTGGTGTTCACCGCGGGAGGGAGGACCAGGTTGTTGGTCAGCCGGACGGAGTAGAGTAGGTTGCCGTTGGTTCGGTTATCGGCGACGTAAAGGATGTTGAAAGGGTTGCCGCTGCCGTGTTTGTTCGCGATGGAAGAGTTGGTGCCGGCCCAGGTGTTGAGTTTGCCCATATCGATCTGGGAGGCGACCACGGTCTTGCCCTCCCGCTGATCGGCGAAACTGTTCGTGACCGAAAGGAAAGGGAAATTAGTGGTGAGGCTGAGGCAGTTGGTGCCGTAGTTGGTGGCCACCAGTGTGACGGGGGAGGGGTCGCTGGCGGAGTTCTTGATGATCGCCGTGACGGTCGAGTTGCTAATCAGCAAGTCCATGCCCGCCAGGTTATAGAAGCGCTGTTGGCCCATTTGGGAGGTCGTGCTCTCGCCGGCGGGGGGTATATTCAGGACCTCCCGGACGGCGGCGGGGGTGTTGTTCGTGCCAATAGGCAGCGCCAGGACAGGGTAATTCGTCCCGTAACCCCCATAGACATTCGTAGCGAAGGTGATGCTGCCGGTAAATTGACTCATGGTGTAGCCACCCCAATTGGTCTTGACCATGATGCCGCTGGCGGTGACGAAGGCGGTGAAGGCGAGCGGCGAGGAGGAGCCGAGGAAGATGCTGCTGTTCGCGTGCACGGGGCCGCGGACAGTCAGGGGCGCGGCCCAGGTGAACTCGAGCAAGCTGTTGTAGAAGATGGCGAATTGGAACACCGGAACGACGTCCGTCTCCAAGTCTTCCTGCAAGGCGTTGATCAGCGCGTAGCGGCTGTTGGGCTGCCGGACATTGGACAGGACCCGATAAACCGTGTTCCACCCTTGCAGACCCGCGTATGGCCCGGAGAGGAGGGTGTAAGTGCTATTGGAAATGCACTGCACATAGTTGCAGTTCGCGTTGCCCTGGGCGTCGGAAAACTGGAAATTGCCCCAGTAGGCGTCTTCGCTGGCGACGGGCACCAGGGTCCGGTAGAGGGGAAGGTTGTTCGTGAGTATGGAGGGACCGCCGTTGGCATAATCGTTGCGCATCCGGGCAACGGTCTTTTCGATGGAGGCCTCGGCGGCGTAAAGGCCGGTGAGGTAGCACTGGTTGCGGTCGTTCGTCATCGCCACGCTCGCGGTGCGAGACATCGTGGTCCCCAGCACCAGCAGGAGGGCGGCCGCGGCCGACATCACCAGCAGGAGGGCGTAGCCGGAGGAAAAGCGACGGGTTGCGAGTTTGATTTTCATGCGCGGTCAGAGATTGTGAGAGGCCACCCGGAACTCCATCTTGTAATCATCGTAGTAGTATCCCGGCCCTACTCTGGTGAGGGGGTACTGGTACTGACAGAACTCCAAGGTGATATGGATCACGTATTTGTAGCGCAAGGTGGTCAGCATGTTGCCCAGGTAGTCTTCCGCCACGAACATATTGGTGTAGAGGTTATTGGTCAGGTTTTGGGCGATGACCGTGTGGCTGGACATGCCATTGGTCATCCGGCAAAGCATGAAATTGGTCAAGGACGGCGTGACCTGGGTGGTGAAGAAGTAGCGGACGTAATTGTTGGTGTTTTGCGTCGGGCTGATTTGCAGCGCATTGCCCAGTTGCGGGTTGCCGTTTGGAACCGGGGTGAAGCTGGTCTGATCGCCGGTGCCGATGGCCCAGGTCCACGAAGTGCGAACGTCGCTGAGCAGGTCGTTGAAGCTCATCCGTGACATTTCGCTCGACCCGAGCTTGCTGGAGGTTAGTTCATTATATTTCATAATGAACATTTGCGTATAGACCACCCCGAGAACTGCCAAACTGAAAACTCCCATTGCGACCATCATTTCGGCCAGCGTCATGGCCTGGCACCGCCTGGCGCGGGCGGAACGTTCACGGGGGATCGGGGAGGAAACGTTGCTCATGGCTTTAGTAGTCTTGGCTGTAATAGCAGGCGGCGGTGTTGCTGAAGTAGCGCACCACGCCGTTCCGCGCCAGGGGCCATACTGTATCTGCCCGCACCATGTAAACTGTGACCAGGGGATTCACTGAATTCGTTATGAGCCTGATGCCGACGTAGTTGGTGGCCCACACGTAGTTGGTGCCGGAGACCGGCAGATCGAGCACCGCCGCGAAGTTAGTGGCGCCGCCGGGGGCGATATTGGTGAGCTCGCACACCGAACCGTTGGGGTCCATTGCTGCCGCGCGGGCCTGTTCGAGCCGTTGCATCACCAGGCCCTGGGCGGCCAGCGCATAGCCCGTCCACTGCGCGCGGTTGCAGGTCTGCACGTAAGCGAGAATGACGCCGCCCAAGACCAGGGCCAGCAGGGCAAGGGCCAGCACCACTTCGACCAATGTAAAGGCGCGGGCCAAGCCTTTCGCTCGGCGGGTTGTTCTTGGCGCTGACAGATACATGGCGGCTTTTCAATCGGGACCGCGTCCGTTTGCTCGCTCATCGGCGTCGCGGTCAAACATTCCCCCGTCAGCATTTTCATTGCCACCACCCCCGCCGCCCGCCAGGAGCAAAACCCTCACCGCCTTGAAGCGGGCGCTGCCGCCCGGGCACGCCGCGCGGCCTTGCCGCGCAAGATGCCGAGGCGGGACGGCGTGTCTCAAATCAAGGCAATCCTGTCCTGCCGTTGCCCAGGGCCGGCCGCCGGATTCAGCCGGGGTCGAGTGGAGTGGAGGCGCGCCCAGTTTAGGCCGACGGCTTCCGTTGTTTCTGCTCTTTCGAGCATCGTGGCAAACAACCGCCAGGCCATGCCGAACGTTTCCTCCACCCCCTCTA
>JBEKRX010000109.1:0-9827 GCA_049518415.1 Verrucomicrobiota bacterium | reverse complement strand
AGGGCAAGGCCCGTTCCGCTCCGAGCGGGACCCCGGCGCGCCGGGGCCCTGGGTAAAGTCGAAAAACGGATCACCCCCCTCCCATGCGCTCCGAGCGCATGGGAGGGGGGAAGGGGGGAGGGTTTCCGCCCGCGCTCGGGGGCAGTGTCAGGATGCGCCCTTGCCGGCTTGGCCTCTGGCGGTAGGTTCATGCGGCAAGCATGTCCGGCCGACGGCCCCGGGGCAAACAAAACTGCGAGCGGCAGTGCTTTCTCGACGAACTGCCCGGCGGGGGCTATGGTGCGGCGCATGAGCTTGCTTGGCACGGAAAAGGCCCCGGATGCACAGGGCCATTTTGGCCCGTACGGCGGACGTTATGTGCCGGAGACCCTGATGCATCCCTTGCAGGAACTGGAGCAGGAGTACTTCCGGGCCTGGGAAGACCCCGCCTTTCAACGCGAGTTCGAGTATTACCTCAAGGAGTTTTGCGGGCGGCCCACGCCGCTTTACTTTGCCGAGCGGCTGACCCGCGAACTCGGCGGGGCAAGGATTTATCTCAAGCGCGAAGACCTGCTCCACACCGGCGCGCACAAGATTAACAACTGCATCGGCCAGATTCTGTTGGCCCGGCGCATGGGCAAGCGGCGGATTATTGCCGAAACCGGTGCCGGCCAGCACGGGGTGGCCACGGCCACGGTGGCGGCGATGTTCGGTCTGAAGTGCGTCGTCTATATGGGGGCGGTGGATTGCGAGCGCCAGGCCCTGAACGTCTTTCGCATGAAACTGCTCGGGGCGGAGGTGGTGCCGGTCAAAGCCGGGCAACAGACCTTGAAGGAAGCGATTAACGAGGCCATGCGCGATTGGGTCACCAACGTCCGCACCACGCACTACATCCTGGGCACCACCTATGGCGCGCATCCCTATCCGCTGATGGTCCGGAACTTCCAACGCGTGATCGGCGACGAAGCCCGGCGCCAGATTCTGGAAAAGGAAGGGCGCCTGCCCGACCTGCTGGTCGCGTGCGTCGGCGGCGGCTCCAACGCCCTCGGCCTGTTCTATCCCTTCCTTGAGGACCCGTCGGTGAAGATGGTAGGCGTGGAGGCGGGCGGCGAGGGCATTGCCGCCGGCAAACACGCAGCCCGCTTTCAGGGCGGTTCGCTGGGCGTTTTGCAGGGCACCCGGTCCTACCTGTTGCAGGACGAGTTCGGCCAGGTCCAGCTTACCCACAGCGTCTCGGCGGGCCTGGATTATGCCGCCGTCGGCCCCGAGCATGCCTGGCTGCGCGACCAACGGCGCGTCGAGTACACCTACGCCACGGATGACCAGGCCCTGGCGGCCTTCCTGAAATTGGCGCGCCTGGAAGGCATTATCCCCGCGCTGGAGCCCGCCCACGCCGTCGCCGAAGTCATTGAGCGCGCGCCGCGCCTGGGCCAAGACCAGCTCGTCATCGTCAATCTCTCCGGCCGCGGGGACAAAGACGTGGCCCAGGTGGCCGAGAAGGTCGGCTTGCCGATGCCGGGGTAATCTGATAACCTTCTCTTGTATGCCGGTTTTGACAACACATCGTTTCAGCGTCGAGGAGTACTACCGAATGGCCGAGACGGGCGTGCTCAGGCCCGATCAGCGAGTCGAACTCCTGGATGGAGAAATCATTGATATGTCACCCATTGGGCCTCCTCACGGCGGCGTGACCAAGCGCCTGAACCAATATTTCACTCAACTTGCCAGAGGCCGCTGGCTCGTGGCCGTTCAGGACCCGGTGCATCTGGATGAATACTCGGAGCCGCAGCCCGATCTCATGCTGCTGCGGCCCGCCCCGGACTTTTACAGCAGCCGGCATCCCGGCCCCGAGGATGTCCTGCTGCTGATCGAGGTGGCTGCCACTTCCCTCGCCTACGACCGTGAGCGGAAACTCCCTGCCTACGGACGCGCGGGCGTAGGCGAGGTCTGGATTGTGAACCTCGAGGAGGAAGCGGTCGAAGTTTACCGCGAACCGGGCTTGGCCGGCTACAGTTCGACCACGAGCTTGCGCGCCGGTGACAGAGCCCATCCGCTGGCTTTCCCGGATGCCGCGGTGGATGTGGCCGAACTGTTGGGCCGGTCCTGAACCGCCGGCCAAGTTTTCTAGCAGCGGCGCAGCACTGGAGCCCTGCGCTCAGATCGGACACCGCCAGCTATCTGTCAAATAGTCTGTCTATCTTCGCCTTCACCGCCGGGTCCATTTTGACCAACGGCGGCCAGGGGCGTTTGAAACCTTCGCCGGGGAGCTTCCTTGTGGCATCGATGCCCATTTTGGCTCCCCTGGCCGGGTCGGTGGTGGCGTGGTCGAGCGCGTCGGCGGGGCCTTTAGTGAAGATGCTGTCGCGCTCCGGGTCGGTACTGGCGCAGAGCCGGAAGAGGACCTCGCTGGTGTTCTGCACATCCACGTCCTCGTCCACTACGACGATGTACTTGGTGAACATCATCTGGCCCATGCCCCAGAGGCCGTGCATGATTTTGTAGGCCTGCATGGGGTAGCGCTTGCGGATGCTCACGAAAACAAGGTTGTGAAACACCCCCTCGGCCGGCAGCGCCAGGTCGACAATCTCCGGAAAGTTGAGCTTAAAGATGGGCAGGAACAGCTTCACCGAGGCGGTGCCGAGGTAGAAGTCTTCCATGGGCGGCGGGCCGACGATGGTGGCGGGATAGAGGGCGTCCTTGCGGTGTGTGATGGCCGTGAGGTGCAACACCGGGTAGGGCGCGGGCAGGGAATAATAGCCGGTGTGATCGCCAAACGGGCCTTCCTCGCGCAACGGTTCCCTGGGATCAACATAGCCTTCGAGCACGAAATCGGCGTTGGCGGGCACTTCCAGGTCGTTGGTCTCGCACCTGACGAGTTCGACCGATTTCCCGCGGAGGTATCCAGCCAGCAGGAATTCATCGAGGCCGTCCGGCAAAGGGGCGGTGGCGCAGAAGCTGAAGACCGGGTCGCCGCCCAGGAACACGGCCACGGGCATCCGGGCGCCGGTCTCATAATAACGGCGGCCATGCCGCGCCCCGACCTTCTGCAATTGCCAGTGCATCCCGGTGGTTCGCTCGTCATAGACCTGCATGCGGTACATGCCGACGTTGCGCCCTCCGGTGTCCAGGTCGCGCGTTACCACACAGGGCAGGGTGAGGAAACGGCCGCCATCCAGGGGCCAGCATTTCAGGATGGGCAGGTTGAGAAGCGTAGGTGGTGTTGAGGTATTGAGGCGTTGAAGCGTTTCCACGTCCGGTGCGGGGGGCCAGGGTTCCCGGCGCGGCGGCGGCAGGTCGAATTTGTGGACGACTTCCTTGCAGGGACCATCTCTGACCAGCCTGGGTTTGGCGTGCCGCAAGTCGAGCGCCCGGCCGAGCAGTTGGATGGCCTCCTTAAAGCTGGTCGGCGGCTGGGCCCTCAGGAGCGAGCCGAGTTCCGCGGCCATTTCCTCGACCGAATTGCTGCCCAGGCCAAGGGCCATACGCCGGTGCGAACCGACCGTGTTGATCGCCAGTGCAAACGGAGAGACCTTGCCATTAACCAGCGGTTTCTCGATGAGCAGTCCCTTGCCGCCGCGCGGCTTCTTCATTTCCCGGTCGGCAAGTGCCGTGATTTCCAACTCGGTGCCGAGCGGTTCGGCCACGCGTGTCAATTCGCCAGCGTTTTCAAGCGCACTGATAAACTCACGGAAAGAACCGAACGCCATGACAATTACAGCCTAGCTGAGCCGCATCGGCATCACGACGTAGAGGAATGGGCCGTTAATCTTGAGGACACCTGGGCTCAGTTCATCGATGAGCTCGAGGAAGACCTCATCATTGGGCAGCGCATTGAGGGGATCAATAATGTACTTCGGATTGAAAGCGATGGCCATGTCAGGGCCGCTGTAGTTGACGGTCAGAGTTTCCTTGGCTTCGCCAATCTCGGGCGAGTTAGCCGTGATCTCGAGCTTGTTCTTCTGGAACGTCAGTTTGACGGAGTTCGATTTTTCGCTCGTCATGATCTCCGCACGGCGCACGGCATGCAGGAATTCATCACGTATCAGGCTAATCCGTTCCTTGGTTTGGGAGGGGATGACCTGGCGGTAGTTGGGATAATTGCCCTCGATCAGCTTGGTAATGATGAGGACAGTGCCGCCCTTTTCATCTTTGAGCGTGAACGAGGCCTGATTTTCCGTAAAACGGACTTCGACTTCGCCCTTATCCTGCAGCAGGCGATTGAGTTCGTTGACGCTTTTCACCGGAATGATAAACTCACCCTCGCTTTTTTCGGACACGTCCAGCTCCTCATCTACCAGCGCCAAGCGCCGCCCGTCCGTTGCGACCATGGTCATCTTGTGGTCTTTCAAGCTGATGAAGACGCCATTGAGTGTGTACCGCGACTCATCAGTCGAGATGGCGAAGGAAGTCTTCTTCATCATGCCCTTGAGAGTTCCCTGCGGCAGGACAACCTTTTTCTCATCCTTGAACTGGGGCAGCGGCGGAAATTCATCAGCACTGAGACCATTGATCTTGTAAAAGGAGGCGCCCGAGCGGATGCTGCAGGCGTTTTTCTCATCCACCTCGATTTCAAGCTCCAGATTCGTCAATTCCCGAGTGATGCCGAAGAGCTTCTTCACCGGCACGGTTGAGGCGCCGGGTTTGCTGACTTTGGCTTCCACGGCGCACGCAATCGTCACATCGAGATCCGTGGCCGTGAACTCGAGCCGGTTTCCTTCAGCGCGCAGCAGGACATTGGACAGAATTGGGAGCGTGGTACGCGTGCTGACGACGTTCTGCACGGCCTGCAGCCCATTGATGATTTGCTCCTTCGAAATACTCAGGTTCATCGGTGCTTAATATATTTATGTTTTAGTCTAAAACATTATCTGTATTATTGGCTGTGAATAAGGCAAACAACTCGTGCTGTCAAGGTTCCAGGGACCTTTTACGCAAAAAGAAAAAGACCGCTTTGTAGGTAAAGCCGGTGAAAATGGTTGGCGTTTCGAGGTTATTCACGCTTTTTACATTTGATTCACCGTGAATTGGCAGGTTATTGGCCTGAAACTGGGAGAGCAGTGCGGCGCAAGGGTACAGCAGCAGCGGTTGGTTTTTGAGGCGCGAATTGTCAGGGTCCGGCCCTGGTATGCCGCGCGCTGTGCCGGAGACAAAAGCCTTTACTGGGGTGCTTCTGCCATACATTTTGGCTGCCGGGAATGTAGCCGAATATCCTGGCTGCGGACAAAATCTGATTTTCCAGTGCGGCCGTTTCACCTATGTTTTTCGCATGTTCAAAGCAGCCGATTTGTTTGATTTGAGCCGGACAGAGCATGCGGTGGTTTTTGACGGGTGCGATTATGCCTGGGAAGCGCTCAAGAAAATAGGGGATTATTTACAGGCGCGCCTGCGCCCGGGGTTGCACAACCGCTGCCAAGGCGTGGCGTATATTGGCGAACAGGTGTATATCGGCGAGGGAACCGTCGTCGAGGACGGGGTCATGATCAAAGGACCGGCCATCATCGGGCGCAATTGCGAGATTCGGCACAATGCTTACATTCGCGAGTGGGTGATCATCGGCGACAACTGCCTGGTCGGCAATTCCTGCGAGTTGAAGAATTGCCTCCTGTTCAATGATGCGGTGGCGCCGCATTTCAATTACGTTGGGGATTCCATCATGGGCTGCAAGGCCCACCTCGGCGCGGGGGTGAAGATTTCCAATTTCAAACTGGTGCCCGGCAATATCACGGTGGAAATTGAGGGCCGGCCTTTCGACACGGGGCTGCGCAAGTTCGGCGCGTTGTTGGGCGACCGGAGCGAGGTGGGTTGCAACGCCGTGCTGAACCCCGGCAGCATCATCGGACGCGGCGCGGTGATTTACCCCAACACGAACTGGCGGGGCATCTTGCCGGCGAACCACATCGCCAAGAACAAGGCGCCGCTCGAGGTGGTGGCACGAAGGCTGAGTAAGGAAGCCAACGGGAACCTGTGAAAAAGGTGGTTGCCCCGCTTGGCTCTGGGTAGATTGGAACTAGGGACAGCCGTGTCGGGCTATCCTGCAAGCTGATGATCAGCGTCATTGACCCCCAGTCTGCCAGCGCCGGTGCGGACCTGGTGAAACAGGTGGAGGAGATTTTTTCGCCCGCCGGACTTTTGTCGCGGTCGCCGAACTTTGAGTTCCGTCCGCAGCAGCAGCAGATGGCGGTGGCGGTGGCGCGCGCGCTCGAGCAGCAGGCGCACCTGGCGGTCGAGGCCGGCACGGGGGTAGGCAAAAGCCTGGCCTACCTGGTGCCGGCGATTTTGTACGGCCAGGCGAATAAGAAGAAGGCGGTCATTTCGACGCACACGATCAACCTCCAGGAGCAACTTATGGGGAAGGACCTGCCCATGCTCGAGGAGATTCTGCCGGTGGATTTCACCTTCACGATGCTCAAGGGCCGGGCCAATTACCTGTGCACGCGGCGCCTGCAAAAGGCGATGCAACTGTCCGGCAACCTGTTTACCTCGCCGGAGGCGGAGGAGTTGCAGCGGATTTACGAATGGTCGAAGACCACGACCGACGGCAGTTTGTCGGACTTCGCAGTTGAGCCGGACCCGAAGGTCTGGGCGCAGGTGTGCTCCGAGCGGGGGTTGTGCTCCCCCAAGACCTGTGGTTTCCAATCCCAGTTCGCTAAGCAGCAGGAGGTCTGCTTTTTCCAGCGGGCGCGCCGGCGGATTCTGTCCTCGGACGTATTGGTGCTGAATCACACGCTGTTTTTCACGCTGCTGGGCGGCCTGGAGGAGGAAACGGACGGCGGCGTCCTGTTCCGGAATGATTTCCTGGTATTCGACGAGGCGCACCGGATGGAGCAGGTCGCCTCCAGGCACATTGGCCTGAGCGTGTCCAGCGGCCAGGTACGCTACGCCTTGCAGCGGCTGTGGAATCCGCGCACGGAGAAGGGCCTGCTGGCGATGTTGCGCCAGGGTGCGGCCGTGCGACTCGTGGCGGAGCTCCTTCAAGAGGCGGAGGCATTCTTTGGCAAGGTTGAGGCCGCCTGTGAAGCGCTCCGCCAGGCGGCCAAGCAGCGGAGTTTCGGCAGAGGGGAAACCGCCGCCCGCCAGCGGGACTGGACCGAACTGCGGATTCGGCAGCCCGACCTGGTCAACGACAATGTCACCCTGCCGATCCAGCGGCTGCGCGAGGCCGTGAGCGACTCGATCAAGATGAGCGAGGACAAGGAGATCGGGCTCGAGCTCATGGAATGCAATCGGCGCCTGGGGGAACTGCGCGAGGAAGTGGCGATGTTTCTCAGCCAAAGCGCCGAGGAGCACGTCTATTGGGTCGAGCGCAGCGGGCGGAGCCAGAAGAACCTGGCGCTCAACGCCGCCCCGGTTGATGTGGCCCAGTTTTTGCGCCGGCGGCTCTTTGGGAGCGATACGTCGGTCATTATGACCAGCGCCACGCTGGCGACGAAAGCCGGGCAGGCGTCCCGCCAGCCCGGTCCGGAAGCCCGTGCCGGCGGCCAAACTGCGGAAAAAGGGGCCGGCGGGACGCCGGCCCTGCTTTACTTCGCCCGGCGGGTCGGCGCCGAGGCGGCCACCCAGTTGCAGGTCGGCACGCCGTTCGATTACCAGCGGCAGATGAAGCTCTATGTGGTGCGCAAAATGCCCGACCCGCGCGAGGAGGGATACCGCGACGCGCTCATTCATTGGATCGAGCATTTTGTGAGGTTGACCCATGGGAAGGCCTTTGTGCTGTTCACGAATTTCAAGTTGATGCAGGAGGTAGGCGAGTTGATGGAGCCGTTTTTCGAGGAAATCGGCATCGCCTGTTTCGTCCAAGGCACCGGCACGCCCCGCTCCCTCATGCTCGCGAAGTTCAAGGAGGACATCGATTCCGTGCTCTTGGGCACCGACAGCTTCTGGCAGGGCGTGGACGTGCCCGGGGAAGCCTTGTCCAACGTAATCATCACGCGCCTGCCCTTTGCCGTGCCGGACCATCCGCTGATTGAGGCGCGGCTCGAGGCCATCGAGGCGCGCGGCGGCGATTCGTTCCGCGAGTTTTCCTTGCCGGAAGCCATTCTACGCTTCCGCCAGGGCGTCGGGCGGCTCATTCGCACCAAGACCGATACCGGGATTATCGTCGTCCTGGACAATCGCCTGCTCACCAAGCAATACGGCCAGGCCTTTCTCGAGGCCCTGCCCAAGTGCCCGGTCGAGGTGCTGTGAGCCGGGGCTAGCGAGGCTGCGCCTCAGACCACCTCTGGAATCGAGTCCCGATTCGGAATCGGGATTCGGAATCGGGATTCATTGAGAATTGAGAATTGAGTATGGCTTATTGGTCATTGAGTCCGCGGTCCGAAAGTTCATTCGGCGTCATCCGCGGGCATTCTTCAATAACCAACGATCCTTTTTCAATCCTCAATGTTCAATTGACCTGAAAGAAGGGCTGGCTCAGCGCGGTTTTGCAATCGCAGCGAAACTTGACGAACTGGGCTCACCATACTTCCACCGGTCCTTTGGGGACGGGGATGTGCGCGCGCGGGGCGGCGCCGGCGGGTTGCATGAAGGAAGCGACCAGGGGCGGAGGGCGGAATCTGGGTTTGAGCTCGCCCTGGTCGTCAAGGAACTGCCGCCGCCAGCGCAGGTAATCTTCCAGCACCTGTTCGAACTCAGCCCGGGTGGCGATCCGGACGACGTGTTTGTTGAACTGGTGGGCCGGGCCGAAACGCCTGGCGTGCCACGGTGCGACTTTGCGGAACATGCGGCAACCATGCCCCTCGCCAAAGACCTCGATCATCAGGGCCAGGTGCCGGCGCAACACCCGCAGCCGCTCCTCGAAACGCGGCTCGGGCAGAAGCTCCCCGGTGCCCAGGTAATGGAGCGTGTGCTGGAAGATCCACGGGTTGTAGAAGGCGCCGCGGCCAATGCTCACGCCCGCGCAGCCGCTTTGCTCGAGCATCATTTTGGCCGCCTGCGGCGTGGTGACATCGCCGTTGCCGATGACCGGGATGGTCTGCACCGCGTCAACCACGGCCCGGATGGCCCCGAGGTTGACCGTGCCCGAAAACCCCTGTTCGCGGGTCCGTCCATGGACGAACACCGCGGCCACGCCGGCCCCTTCCAGGGTGCGCGCCAGCTCCGGCGCCGTGATGTTCTTCTCGTCCCAGCCCAGGCGCATCTTGGCGGTGACGGGGATTTTCACAGCTTCGACCATGCCTTTGACCAGGCTGGCGGTTTTGTCCAACTCGCTCATCATGGCCGAGCCGCCGCCGCTGCGGCAGACCTTGCGCGCCGGGCAGCCCATGTTGATGTCCACACAAGCCACCCCGCAGGATTCCAGCCAAACGGCAGCGTCGCGCATTTCCTCCGGCACCGAGCCGAACAACTGGACGGCGAGCGGTTGGTCGGCCGGGCGGGTTTCGATCAGCCTGAGGGCCTTGGCCTTCCGCTCGAGGAGTGAGCGGGCGTTGACCAGGTCCGTGGTGGCCAGGCCGACCCCGCCCAGTTCGCGCACGACCAGGCGGAACGGCAGGTTGGTGTAACCCGCCAAAGGCGAGAGAAACAGGTTGGACGCCAATGTGAGCGAACCGATTCGCATGACCGTTGGTTAGTATAAGCCAGAGCGGTGAGCAGGGCGAGCAGACAGTAGGCCGGCGTCTATCCCAACCTTAATCCTAATCCTAATCTTAATCCTAATCTCCTTTCGGGTGAAGATTAGGAGCAACGATTAAGATAAAGAGCCAGAAAGGCTGCCAAAAAAAGTGAAACGCGGAGCGCCACAGGTGAAGCTGAGCAACGCCGAGGGTGAAAGTCCCTCCGGACTGAACATGCACGACAACACGAAAACATGAACAGTGGCCCAGGACGAAAGGCCTGGGTGGGAAGGTCTA
>JBEKRX010000108.1:0-10624 GCA_049518415.1 Verrucomicrobiota bacterium | reverse complement strand
TCGCCCAGCTTCTTTTCCAACACCCACTGCGTGTGGGGAACCAATTGGTCCACCGCCGGCCGCCAGCCCAGCACCGGCTCCTCGTCCGCCGACACCTTGCGCTGCGCCTTCGGCGCGTCGGCCGGCGCTTGCAAGTGCGCCAGGCCCAGTTCACCGACTTCGCATACCTCCTGCGGCTCTTCCAACCCGGCGATCAGATACGGCCCGTGATTCAACCACGCTAATTCCTTTAACCCGGCCAACTCCTCGCCCTTGAGCACCTGGCGCGCATTATCGAAAGCCCATCGCGTCAATAAAATCTGGTCCGCCTGGGCTAAGGACATCACCCGCGCGCACGTGTCCACCTGGATACCGTAAAGGTCGCGCGGCTTGGCCGTGCCTTCGCGTTCTTCGATCACCACCTCGCCGATGTGAATGCCGATGCGGTCACGAATGGCAGGCACCGTGTCTGGCCCCAGCGCGCGCAGTTTGTTCTGGAGCAGCAGCGCAAAGCGCACCGCGTCCGAGGGCTTGACGAACACCAGGAAGAACGAATCGCCGGCCGTGCTGATCTCCTCGCCCTCTTGGAATTGGCCCAGGATTTCCCGGACCCGGGCATGGTGGTTTTGGATGAGCGCGACCCCATCGCGATCGCCCAGGGCCTGCTTGATTTTCGTGGACCCGACCATGTCGGTGAACAAGAGCGTCACCAGGCCGGTGCGGTGCTTGCGTCGGAATTCTTCGACGCGGGCGCGCTCTTCCGCTGTGACCGGCAGGTTCATGGCTTTGACCAGGGTATCAAAACGCAGTGGCGGCGAAAGCAGAAACGGGGGGCCTTCGGCTGCGTGCGGGGCGGGTTCGAGATTGATTCAGGAAACGAAGCGGGCGAGCCAGGCGCTTCTCTCTGAATTATGCCCCCGGATTTGCAAACAAGGGAAAGCCCGCAGAGCACGCAGAAGACGCAGAAGATGATTATGCCCCGCGGATTTGGAATCAGGGCAAAGCGGTGAATGGCGAAGGGCGAACGGCGAACGGCGAATGGCGAATGGATTATGCCGCCCGGATTTGGAATCAAGGCAAAGCGAGAGGAGGCGAATGGCGAATGGATTATGCCCCCCGGAATTGGAATCAAGGCAAAGCACGCGATAGCCGATAGCCGATAGCCGATTATACCCCCGCGGAATTGGAATCAAGGCAAGGCAGATTAAGATTAAGATTAAGATTAATTATGCCCCGCCGGATTTGGAATCGAGGCAGGCCGCCCGCGCAGCCGCAGCGGGCGGGCAGGCGGTCGAGGGCGGCGGAGCGGTCGAGCGGGTGCAGGCGCACGTCCGGCAGGCAGGAGCTTTGCGTCCAGCGCTGCGCCTGGGCCAGGGCGGCGCCAGAGTCAGGCGTGGGTGTAAAGAGACAGAGTAACTATTCGGGTAGCCGCCGACGTTAGTCGGCGCACTACTCGTCTTCGGGAAGATCAGAGCCGACTGACGTCGGCTGCTACATGCGGTATGGTATCAGAGCCGACTGACGTCGGCTGCTACATGTGGTATGGCATCAGAGCCGACTGACGTCGGCTGCTACATGCGGTATGGCATCAGAGCCGACTGACGTCGGCTGCTACATGCGGTATGGCATCAGAGCCGACTGACGTCGGCTGCTACATGCGGTATGGTATCAGAGCCGACTGACGTCGGCTGCTACATGGCGGATGGCGGCGAAACTTGCCCCTGGTCAGGCTCGGGTGTAAAGGGCGGCGCCTTTTTCGATAAACTCCTTGGATTTCTCGGCCAGGCCCTTTTTGAGGGCTTCGGCTTCGGTCAGGCCTTGTTGGGCGGCATATTGGCGGACCTCTTCGTTGAGCTGCATGGCGCAGAAGCGGGGGCCGCACATGCTGCAGAAGTGGGCGAGCTTGGCGCCTTCCTGGGGGAGGGTTTGGTCGTGGAACTGGCGGGCGGTGACGGGGTCCAGGCTGAGATTGAACTGGTCTTCCCAGCGGAACTCCAGGCGGGCTTGGCTGAGGGCATCGTCGCGCCGGCGCGCGCCGGGATGGCCCTTGGCCAGGTCGGCGGCGTGGGCGGCGATCTTGTAGGCGATGACGCCGTCTTTGACATCCTGCTTGTTGGGCAGGCCGAGGTGTTCTTTGGGGGTGACGTAGCAGAGGAGGGCGCAGCCGTACCAGCCGATGATGGCGGCGCCGATGGCGCTGGCGATGTGGTCGTAGCCGGGCGCGATGTCCGTGGTGAGCGGGCCGAGGGTGTAGAAGGGGGCTTGGGCGCACCACTCCAACTGCTTGTCCATGTTCTCCTTGATGAGGTGGATGGGGATGTGGCCTGGGCCCTCGTTCATGACCTGGCAGTCCATTTCCCAGGCCAGGCGGGTCAACTCGCCCTGGGTGCGCAGCTCGGCAAACTGCGCCTCGTCGTTTGCGTCGGCAATGGCGCCGGGGCGCAGGCCGTCGCCGAGACTGAAGGCGACGTCGTAGGCGCGCATGATTTCGCACATCTCGCGGAAATGGGTGTAAAGGAAATTCTCCTGGTGATGGGCCAGGCACCACTGGGCCAGGAGCGCGCCGCCGCGCGAGACGATGCCGGCGACGCGCCGGGCCGTGAGCGGGACATAGCGGAGGAGCACGCCGGCGTGCACGGTGAAGTAATCCACGCCTTGCTCGCACTGTTCCAGCAGCGTGTCGCGATAAAGCTCCCAGGTCAGGTCCTCCGCTTTGCCGCCGGCTTTTTCGAGCGCCTGGTAAATGGGGACCGTGCCGATGGGCACGGGCGAATTGCGGAGGATCCATTCGCGCGTTTCGTGGATGTTCCCCCCGGTGGACAGGTCCATCACGGTGTCGGCGCCCCACTGGGCGGCCCAGCGCATTTTCTCGACCTCCTCCTCGATGCTCGAGGCCACCGCGCTGCTGCCGATATTGGCGTTGATCTTCACCAGGAAATTTGCCCCGATAATCATCGGCTCGGATTCGGGGTGATTGATGTTGGCCGGAATGATCGCGCGGCCGCGGGCCACTTCCGAGCGGACGAATTCGGCGGTGATGGGCCAGGGGATGCTCGCGCCGAGAGACTCGCCGCCCAGGCGCCGCAGTCCGCTTGCCGGCCGCCCCGGCGGCGCAGGCAGGTGGTCCGTGCTCGGTGGCCCTGACTGCTCGCGCCCGAGATTCTCACGGATGGCCGCGAATTCCATCTCGGGCGTGATGAGGCCCCGGCGGGCGTAGTGCAGTTGCGTGACGGCTTGGCCGGGCCGGGCGCGGAGGGCAGCGCGGCCTGGCCCCAGGGCGCAGGGCTGGGTGGCTTGCACGTCGCCCCGGGCCTCGATCCAGGGCTGACGCAAGGGCGGCAGGCCCTGCCCGGCCTCGCCCTCGAAATCCGGGTCGCCCCAGGGCCCGGAACAATCATAGACCCGGACCGGTTCGTTGGTTTCGGCGCGGCCGGCGTGCGAGTTGGTCGGGCTGAGGCTGATTTCGCGGAACGGCACGCGAAGGTCGGGATGGATTTTGCCCCGGACATAGACCCTCCGCGAATTGGGCAAGAGTTCACTGCCCGGCGGTCTGAGAGCAGTCCTGGTCGCGCTCATAATTGGCCTTTGGTTCTGGTCTGCGGAACCTTGCCCCGGGGATGACTGGTGAAGCCGAGTCCCTTCGCCAGCATTACCTGGAGCAGGTTCAACGGGTCTGCCCCGCTCCCGCGCGGCACTCTCAGCCTTCGCGCCGAAACGGGTTCGGCGACAGGTTGGCTCCCCTGTGATTGGATAAATCTTAGACCGGAGTAAGCCAGGGGTCAAGCCGGGCGCATGGGGGGGCGCTTCCTGACGCTGCCCTGGAGCGCGGGCGGAGGCCCCCAGAAGCGAACGGCGAACGGCGAACAGCGAACGGGCATCCGGACACTGCCCCCGAGCGCGGGCGGAGGCCCTCAGAAGCGAACGGCGAACAGCGAGCAGCGAACGGCGAACGGTCATCCTGACACTGCTCCGAGCGCGGGCGGGGGCCCTCAGAAGCGAACGGCGAACAGCGAACAGCGAACGGGCGTCCGGACACTGCCCCCGAGCGCGGGCGGATTTCATTTCTTTTTCTCGACGTCTTCCAGTGTGGGCAGCAGCAATTTCTGGAACTCGGGCATTGAGCGGATGGCGTTGAACCGGGGGTCCTGGCGGGCCTGCTCGAGGAGGTTGCGGAGTTTGGGGTCGTGTTTCAAGCGCTCGGCGCTCAGTTCGAGGGCTTTCTTGAGCGGAGGCAGGGCTTCGGCGGACTTGCCCAGAGCGGCTTTGATGGTGGCGAGGTCGTACCAGGCCTCGGGATTGGCGGGCGCCAGTTTGACCAACCGCTCCAGGCAGGTTTCGAGCTTGGCCCAGTTCTGCATCTGGAGGAAGGCGTTGGCCACGGTGAGCACCGCCTGGGCCTGGGCGTAGGGGTTCTGGACGATGCCCTCCAGGACCTGCACGGCGCGGTCGGTTTGCTGCATTTGGAGGTAAGAGCCGGCCAGGTCGAAGGCGGTCTGCAGGTTGGCGGGGTTGGTGCGCACCTGGTCTTCCGCGGCCTGGAGATTGTTCCTGGCCTCTTCAAAGCGGGCCTGGTTGGCTTTGGCGGCCTTGAGATTGTCCAGCAGAGCAGCCACCTGGCCATTGTAAGGGTCGAGCTTGAGACAGGTCTGGGCGACGAGCATGGCATCGTCCACGCGATTGAGCTGCGAGAGCAATAGGGCATAGCGGAACACGGCCTCCGGGCTATAGGGGCAGAAGGCAAAGGCCTGGAGGAACGTGAAATCCGCTTCCCGCGTCACCGCCTGGCGCTCGGCCGGGGTTTTGGGTTGGTATTCGGGCGGGATGCCAGGATTCAGCCGCCAGGCATAGACGCCCCCAATGGAACTGCGCAGCTTGGAAAAGGCCTTCTGCCCGTCGTTGTCGCGCACGAACTTGAGGTCGCCGGTGAACCCGTTGAAGTCCCGGCGGAGGTAGGTCTTTTCGATCCAATCGGTGACCTGCTTGACCGGGGTGCCGTAGTCAATAAAATCGCCCGTCATGCGCTTGGAGTACTGCTTCCAGAACAGGTGGTCCCGGTCCAGCACGTCTTGCGTCAGCGACGGCAGCGGGTGCCGGTTAATCTTCATGATGACCCCGTAGGGCGTCAGGTAAGGATACATCCAGTCCAGCGGGAAGCTCTCCTCCACGAAGAATTCGTTCTTGGGATTGTGGTCGAAGATGACTTTGGTGAGCAGGCCGTTGATGGACATGACGGCCACCTGGCCGGAGACCTGGACCCGGCTTTGGCCTCTATCGTCAATGATCTTCACGTCTTCGCCGGGCCTGAGCTGGTTGAGGGGGATTCGCCGCTGGGCGTCGGCCATGTATTCCTGGAAGCAGCGCGCCGAGTCTTCGGGCGAGGCGCTGTAGATTTCCCGGTCGGGATAAACTCCCCCCAGGCTGCGCGCGATTTCTTTGGGGTAGGCCGCTTCCAGCAATAGCCGGTTGAGGCGGATACGGGTATGGCTCTGGGGGTCTTGCTTGATGAAATCAGCCAGGTATTCGGAGAGGGGCACCTGCTTGAACCGCTCAGGCTCGTAGAGCGGTCCCACCTTGGACAGCTTGGCAATCTCCCTGGCCAGTTGCTCCTGCTTGCGCCGCAACCGCTCCGACTTGCTCCCCTCGGAGACCTCCTGGTCCACCGCGGCTTTGGCCTGCTGTTTTTCGCTGAGCTGTTTCTTTAGCTCCAGCTCCCGTTCCAGGAGCCGGTTGAGGTCCCGGGCCAGGTTGCGCCGCACCGCCCGTTCGTCGCCGCTGCCCGACAGGAGCTTGCGGGTGGCCGGGCCGAGGTTGGCGTACAGGTACTTCGAGAGCGGGTCCGATTGCGCGCAAAGCTTGGCCTTGAGCGCGGGCAAGTCGGTGAAATCCTTCTCGACAAACCACGAGGTGTACGTGCGCCGCTGCTTTTCCACCCGGTCGCCCAGGCCGGTCACGAGCCGGTCGAGCGGCGCGACCGCCCGGGCGATGATATTGGTCTCGTATTCCTTGTCCCGGAACAGGAAGCGGAACAGTTCGCGGAAGA
The DNA here is from genome assembly GCA_049518415.1 of Verrucomicrobiota bacterium. GTDB lineage: Bacteria > Verrucomicrobiota > Verrucomicrobiia > Limisphaerales > UBA8199 > CAVQND01. The sequence continues at coordinate 4,605 of JBEKRX010000108.1, read as the reverse complement.
AGGGCAGGTCATTTTCCGCGCTGCGGTTGTAGTGCGCCCGGATGTAGTTGAGATAGGTCCCGTCGGCCAGCGCGTTTTGCGTAATGATATAGACATCGCGGCGGTCGAATTTCTGGTCCTGGGCGGGCTGGCACTCATGGGGCGTAAAGCTCTCGCAGAAGATCATGTAGGTGGGGCAGAAGCGGCCTGGGTCGGTGCCGCCGTAGAGGACCGCGTCTTTGGTCATCTCCGGGTAAATCGGTTTGCCGTCCGGGCCTTGGAAAGGCGGGGTGAACATGTCGTGCCCGAACCAGTAGCCGAACCAGTGATTGTGCTGGTTGCTGTCAAAGCCGTGCGCCAGGATGGAATAGAGCGGCATGGCGCTAAAGAGGCCCAGGGTAATCAGCAGCGGGCCGCGCTGGCGATAGACCAGGAGGGCGGCCACGAACGCGCAGGCGATCGCCACCAGGAGCAGATTGGCGAAAATGGGCAGGCCGTAAGTGTTCTTCCCAAACGCCACCCCGATCCAATGCGGTAATTCCCCGAAGCTGACCTGTCCGGCGGGACCGAAGTAATGCTTGCCGGTGGCGTCCCATAGGGAGAGCACCGCCAGCACCACCGCCACGCCGCCCCCCGCCACGCCCCAGAGCCGGAAACGCTCGTAATGGGTGGCCAGGAAGGCGGCCGTCAGCGCCAGTCCGTAGCCAATCAGGCAGGCGACAATGGCGTGCGAGGAGGTGAAGAACACCCTGATGAGCTCCGCCGAGGCGCGGTCGGGCGTGGGGTTCATCAGGATCAACATCAATACGCCCAGGAAAAAGTACATCGCCGACAGGCCGATGATCCAGGCGCGCTCCCGTTTCTGCATTCTCAGGAAAAAGAGCAGCGGCACCAGGGCGATAAACATATACACCCAGGTGAACTCCTCGGCGATGCCCCCGATGAGCATGCCCAACTGCCCGAAGAACCGGCCCGGGTCCTTGATGACATCGGTCGGGTTGGGCTGTTCGTACTGGCCGCGGGTCAGGGCGTGCCAAAAGCCCTCGAGCGTGCGCGGATAGCCCCACTGCATGGGCGGGTTGGTCGCGCCCGCCAGCGGCTCGTAGAGGTAAAAAGAAATGCCCACCAGCCAGAGCCCAGCCATGATCAGCACCGGCAGCCACTCCGTCCCCAGGCCCTTGGTCCGGATTGTCAGCCAGATGCAGGCCAGCAGCGAGCCGGTGCCCACCGCGTTGAACAGAAAGAGCAACCCCGGTTTGGCGCCGATGTTATGGAACAGGTGCTGCCCTCCGTTGAGTTCGTAAATGAGCCAGTAGATTACGTAAAGAATGAAGTTGCCCAGGAACACATCCCGGCCCAGGCGCTCATTGCCCGCCGCCAGCGTGACTTCGAAGCCCAGGGCGGCGACGATCAAACTCTGGTGCATCGTATAACAGATGCCGAAAATAAACGCCGCCCAGTAGGCATAGCGCAACTGGTGGGGGGCGTAGAGCCACCGCATCAGGAAGACCAGCACGAGCAGAAACACCGGCACACTCGACACCGCGATCCGGTTCACCGCCACCGATTCCCGCCACATGAACCCGTCGAAACCGACCAGCAGTCCCGCCACGAATCCCGAAACCAGGCAGATGGCGCTCTCCCATTTGCCGGTCATGTTCCGCAGTTCTTCAATGCCTTCCAGCAGCAGGCTGCTGCCCCGCGACACCAGCAGGGCCATCAGCCCGCAGGCCATCGCCCCGGCGAAGGCCTCCGCCAGGGCTACCCGCCACGCCAGGTTCCCCACCGGCACCAGGACCGTCCAAAGCCAGCTATAAATCGTCCACACCGGGTAGCCGGGCGGATGCGGAATGCCCGCGTAAAACGACCCCGTCACCAGCTCGCCGGAGTCTTCCAGCGTCAACTCGGGCGCCAGGGTCAGATAATAGACCACCCCCACCACCGCGAAGGTCAGCGCCAAGGCCAGCCAATCGATCCGCCGGAAAAGCGGCCGCACCGGCCCCGCGCCCGGGCCGGGCGGGGGTGTCCTGGCTGCCCCGGAGGCCGGCCCGGTTGGCTGCACCTTTGCGGCCCCGGACGCCGTCCCCGGCGCGGGCGTGGAGGGCTGCCCCTTTGGCGCCCCAGCGCCCGCCCGCCCCGAATTCCTCACATTAGCCATATCGCGGTTTCTCGAAAATCGCGGTTTTCCTAAATAGACACCATACCCAATCGGTTTTGTGTGTGTATAGACAAAAAAACCGGCCTGCGTAAAGGCCTCGCGGCCTCAGACCGCGGCCCAAAAACCTGCAACACTCGATCTTAGTTTCCAATGTGACGTTTCTCTGCCAGCATGGTCAGAATGACCGTGCAACCTGCAACCAGGCCGAAAATTCTATTCCTGGCGGTGATGCTCGGGTTCGTGTGGGGGCAAAGTGCTCGCGCCGGGGACACGACCGGTCCGGTAACCCGGAGATTGCTCCTCCAACCGGCGGAGGGTCCCCCGCTGCGGATCGATTTTGATTTCAACTTCCGCCGGGCCTTGCCCTCCTTTGCCAGCGAGCCTGCCTTTGCGGCCAAAGAAATTGCGCGCGGATGGCTGCCCACCGTTCCCCCCACCCCGCTCATCCGCAATATCACCGACAATGAGCTTTACCTGAACACGGAACACCAGCCGGACTTCCTGAACGGCAAGCTCGCCACCTATCGCAGCGCTTACTTGGGTCACGTGGTCTTTCAGGACCTTCGCCTCTCCACCGTTCAGGGCGCGCTGACTATTCCCTATACAGTCGATTTGTTCACTTACGAGCACGGCTGCGCGGGCTGGCTGTTGGTCCAGTCCGGCTGGGCCGGCGAACTCGAACTCCACGGGCAGCAATGGCGGCTTGGCATCGTCGATAACCTCGATGGAAACATTGGCGCCAATGACATCCTGTTCCTCCAAAGCCTCCGGCCGGGCAAAAAGGAATTGCCGCTCACTCTCAGCCCCGTCCCCAAGACCCTGTTCCTCAACGGTCAGGCCTTTGACCTGGGCTTCACCTTCCAGCCGGGCTCAACCGGGGTGGTCCTTGCGGCCACCCTGACCGAGAGCAGCCCCGCTTTGGGCCAATTGAACCTCCAGGCCCCAGGCTGCCGGGGCCTCTGCCTTACCAACCAGCGGATGGCGGTGGTGTTGGAGGCCACGCCAGGCCCGGTTTCTGTGCCCGCCGGTTCGTATGCAATCGCCGATTGCCTCCTGGAGCGCGAGCCCGGCCAGTTCCGCTCTCCTACCTTCATTCGCTGCGACCAAAGGCTCGCCGTGTCTGCCGGCCAGACCTCAAGCCTGCGCCTTGGACTGCCCCTCAGAAATACCGTGCTCGCCCGCCGCGACAAGAACCTGCTGCGCTTGACCTATCAACTCCTCGGGGCCGGTGGCGAACAATACGAGTATTATAATTGGGCCAACCGCCCGCGCTTCAGCGTCTATAAAGGTCCCATCAAGCTGGCGAGCGGCAAGCTGCCCTTTGGCTGACGCAACGCTGAATCGTACTCATGGCGAGTACCCTTTTACGCCGCGGGTTCGCTCAAGGTAACAGCCGCCCAGGACCTTGCCGCGCTCGGCCCCGCCATCGGCCAGCCGGTCACAGTCTCCTGTCCGCTCCCGGATGCTCTGCGCGGTGTCTATTTCTGGTTCGTCCTGCTGCTCCTGCTCTTGCGCAAGGCCAACCGGACCCGGGCCGCCTGGGCCATCCTCGCGCCGCTGGCCCTGATCAATGTGCTCCTCTGTGTCGCCGAGCGGCAACTCAATGCCTATTTCGTCTTTCATTACCACCAGTATATCTGCTCGGCCATCGGCGACCTTCTGAGCGCCTTTGCCTTGAGCCTGGCGGTCTGGCTGACCGTGGCCGACGCCCTCGAGCTCCGCAATCGTCTGCTCCGGTCCGTGCTGCTCTTTCTTTTCCTGCTCCTGGCCGGGGTCTGGCAACTGGCTCCCAACGCCTGGCCGATGCTCAGCCCCGGTGTCTGGCTCCTGGCCTACGGCATCATTCTCCTGGCCTTCCTCCTGGGGCACGGTATGCTCAAGGCCCTGTTGGGGAAGTTTTTTGGGCCGAAAGGTTTCCGTAACTGGCACGCTGCATTCTGCCTGGTCTTCGGGCTCTGCCCCATGTTGGTGTTGGGCGTCCTCGGCCTGAAACTGGACCGCCCCATGCAACGGCAGAGCACGCTCGAACTGATTCGCGTATGGCTCGTTTTGGCCGCCGCGTTTTCGCTGCCCTATTTCGTGTTTTTCTGGTTTGTTCTCCTGGCCCGGCTCAACCCGTTCTACGCCCGCCGACTCGCCCAGGGCTTCGGTCTCACCCACGGCTCTCCCAACTATTCAGGTCTCAGGGGCCGGCGGGAGGGGCTGAGCGAATGAAGGGCTTTCCGGCATAGCCTCCTCCAGTTCGTCCAGGATGTTCCGGCCCTCATTCCGGCAGGTGGAGATGTAACTCCGAATGCGGGCGAAGACCCGGGTGCCGTGGAGGGTGCGGAAACAGCCCGAAATCTTTTGCTGCCCCTGATACGCTTTCCAAAGTTATTCACCACCGAGGGAAGGGTCCCGGTCAGGACCCCAGCCCGAAGGTGGTCAATAACTTTGCCGCCGGCTATAGTGGCGGCGGTGAACAGTCG
>JBEKRX010000107.1:0-17851 GCA_049518415.1 Verrucomicrobiota bacterium | reverse complement strand
ATAGAGGCTTGGGTGGAGGCTCACCTCAAAAACCATCTGCTTTACGAGCGCAGGAGGGATCGAATAAACTTCTACGAACTGCTGGCCGGGATCACCCATCCCTTAGCTTGACGCGTATGCGCCAAGGCGGGATGGGAGGGGGGTGATCCGTTTTTCCGCTTTACCCAGGGCGGCGGCCCGTCCCGCTCGGAGCGGGACGGGCCTTGCCCTGGGCTGATATGAGTGACGCCTTTGGCGTCGCGCAGGCCGTTGGCCTGCAATAAAAATGCACTGCTTTTTCCCAGGGCCTTGCCTGGGCTGGTATGTCTCAGCCCCTACAGGGCGGAAGAATGCCGCGCTGCGCGCGGGTAGAGTGGAATTGGTGGCAGTATCAGGATGCGCCCGGCGCCGCCCTGGGGGCTAAAGCTCGCTTGACGTTGCGCCTGGGCTGTAATAGAAGGGTGGCATGATTCACGTAGGATTGCACACCGACAACTGGCGGCCGCTGAGCGTGGGTTTCGAAGCTGCCTGTGAGAAGATCGCCGCCACTGGCCTCAAGCACCTCGAGTTCTGCTCCATTCACGGTCAGAACTTTATCTCCGCCCTCGGCTATGACCCGGGCGTTTCCCTCCAAGCCAACCCGCGCGCCCTCCGGCGTTTCCTGGACAAACTTGGCCTGAAGGTCTCCCAGATCGATGGCTCCTATCCCATGATGGGCCCCAACGGGTCGGCCTACGGCGTGCAGTATGTCACCCAGACCATCCGTTTGGCCGCAGAACTGGACTGCCCGATGGTCGATACGGTGGACGGGGCGTTCGAGACGCCCGGCATGAACCGCAAGGAGGTCTTCCGCGTCACGTGCGACAACTACCGCCAGTGCCTGGCCTGGGCCGAGGACTACAAGGTCATCATCAACGTCGAACCCCACGGCCCTTACACCAACGACATCCAGTTCATGCAGAATCTCTTCAAGCACTTTGAATCTGAATATCTGCGGTGCAATTTCGACACCGGCAACACCTTCATTGCCGGCCACAACCCCCTCGATTACCTCAAGGCCCTCCGAAAGTACGTCGTCCATTGCCACCTCAAGGACGTCAGCCCCGCCCTCGCCGCCGCCCTGCGCGGCGAGGAAACCGGCATCGGCAGTTCCGAGGTCCATGTCGGCGGCGGTGTCAATGCCGACAACATCCGCGCCTGTCTGGAATACCTCCGCCAGACCGGCTGGGAGGGCGTGGTCTCCTTGGAATGCAGCGGCACCGACGAGAACACGCGCAAGAGCGTCGAGTGGACGCGCGGGGTGATCAAGCGGCTAAGAGGGCCGGCCCGGCGGACAACCTGAGGCGGCTTGCGTGCGGGGGAGCAGCGCACGGACAGGCACCGACGGACACGGACGGGCACGGACGGCGGCCGCCTCCCGCTTGCATCCAGGGGGCAGGGATATTTTCCTGGCTGGCTGCTGTAGTGGGGCAGGCCTCGCGCCTGCCCAGCCTCGCCTTGGGGCCGCGTGCATCCTGGCGGCGCCACCGGGCTGGTGAATTGCACCGGCGCAAGGTGGTGATATTGGTGAAGAGGGGTCGGAAAGGCACCGGCCAAGTGCGGCACCTTGACCCACGGCAGAATGAGAAGGCGCGTGTTGTTGGTGGGCTGTTGCAGGCGAGCCTCCCGCAGCGCCGCGCTCCAGCCGATAAACTGGTCGCGCACGGCGCATTGCCAAGCCGCCGAACCAAAGAGCAAGCAAAGTATTTTCGGTTGCAATTGGCCCCCAAATCCCTCAGGCTTCCCCCCAATTAACGGAAAACACCTGAATACTTACGACGAAATAGCATTGACCTTCGCTTTCCCCGGTGCTTTCGTGGCCACTGGAGCGTCAGATGAAAAGTCCTATCGTGGTGTGGTTGGCGCTGTGCCTCCTGGGCAGGGCAGAGGCCGAACAGGTTCTGCTCAATGGCGATTTTGAAGGGGGCGCCACGAACGGGGTGCCTGAAGGCTGGACGCGGGCTGCAAGCACGACCTATGTGTCGCCTCTCGGACCGAGCGTCAATTGGCAGTTGTTTTCCACTTCTCTGAACCGGTATCCGCCTTTGGACGTTTATGCCGGTACCGCGTCCCTGGGTGTGTACCGCACGGACGGGACTCGAGCGACTCCCGTCGGGCAGGGACTGGATTTCTACTACTTCGATGTCCTGTACCAAACAATCCCCGTTCGGCCAAGCACCCGCTATTACGTGCGCGCCAGCGCGGCGGCTTTTGTGCATCACAATCGCATGGACGACCTGGACGACTTCTGGGGCGCGGGAGTAGCGCTGCGCATTTGCCCGGGGGCGGGCGTGTTTGACGATGCGCATGCTGTCTGGCAGCACAATTTCTGGAATTGCGAAGGGGACAGCGTCTGGCGATACGGAGCAGAGCTTAGAAATCAGCTCAGCGATAGCGGCGGCAACCCGCTCCCCAATAGTTTCACGACGACTGCGACACAGACCAACATTACATTCAACCTTCTTTGGATGACTAAATGGGACGCCTACATGGACCTGGCGGCTGTGGACAGTATTCAGCTCGATCTGTCGACTAACGGCCCAGCGCCTCCTGGGAGTGATGAGTTTGCTGCCAAGGACCCGGCCACGTGGACCCAAGCGGACCCAACGTGGAATCCCGTGGAGCGGCTGATAGATTGGGCCAAGCCGGGCGCCGTGAATGGCGGGGACCAATTCCGCGCGCCTCAGGAATTGACCGTGGGACTTTACCCCGTCTGCGCTGCCACGGGCGATTTGAACGGCGACGGCCTGCCCGACCTGGCCGTGGCGAGCATGAAGGGGCATTTGATCTCGGTGTTCCTGCAACGGCCTGGGGGAGGGTTCCAGGCGGGAACCCATTTACCGGGGGCCATTGCTCCGAAGTGCGTTCAGATTGGGCCGGTCCTCGGCGGCCCGGCGCTCGACCTAATCGCTTCGTCGGCGGGACGGCATGAAGTTCTGATCTACCCGGGAAACGGGGACGGCACGTTCGGTGCTCCGGATCACGTCAACGTGCCCACGACAAAGCAGTTGGGCTGGATTGCCCTCGGGGATTTCGACAACGACTCGCATATGGACTTTGCCGTGACGGCGATGCAGCCCGGCAGCGCCGGTGATGTGTTCATCTTTCGCGGGGAGGGAGCTGGGAACTTTACGCTCAAGCAGACGCTGCGGAACGTTTCTTCGCCTTACATCATCATGGCTGCCGATTTCGGAGGACGAGGCACTCCGCCCCGGCCTGACGGGAAGCTGGACCTGGCCTTCCTGACATGGGATGGGGAGGTCTACTCGTACCTGGGGAATGGGGACGGGACTTTCGCGCTGGCGCAGTATCTCGACTCAGGAGGGGCGTGGAAGTCCACCGGCATGACCATCGCGAATTTAGACGAGGACACGAATTCACTGCTCGATATCTGTGTGACCTACATGTGGGGCCCGGGCGACAGCGCGGATCATGCTCAATTGCTGACCGGCCTCGGGAACGGCCGGTTTACGCCGCAGGCGCGCTGGGAAGACTGGCTCTCGGTGAGCCGCTTCCCTTCCGGAGTCGATGCGCTCGATTTTTACCAGGATGGACACATCGACCTCGCGTTTTCGAACTTCGGCAGCCCCGATGGAGTTGTGTTCCGGAACCGCGGCTGGGCCGGTCGCTACAACTTCGCCGAGGCTCTTCGCTTCGGCGTGGGCTATCGAAACTCCAGCTTAATCGCCCGAGATCTGAACGGAGACGGCCACCCCGACTTGGTTGTGACTGCGGCCGGGTGCCAGACCGTGAACGTGATTTACGGCGGGCCGGGCGGCACTGTCCGGGCGCCGACGTTCCGCGGTCTGATCTGGGGCGATTCGGCCGCGGTGGCTGACTTCGTAAAAAGCAGTTCGCGCCAGGATGTGGCCACGGGTTCGGACTGGATGCGAGTCTTCCGCAACGACGGGCAAATGAGCTTCACACAGATCTATGGCTATAACATGACCGGCAATTGCACGGTGATCAAGTCGGCCGATATGAACGGAGACGGAAACCAGGACATCGTCGCGCTACGAGCCCCGGCGAACGGCGCCGCCACGACCATTGTGTGCTTCCTCGGGAATGGGGCGGCAAACTTCACGGTCACGTCCTACCCGGCAACCGGCGCCAGGCAGACGCGGGACCTTGTCCTGGCCGATTGGGACAATTCCGGCAGCCGGGACGTTGCCGTAAGTGAGGCCCAAACCAACCTGGAGGGCATCTACACCCTTTTGAACAACGGGGCGGGAGTGCTGGGCTCTCCACGGAGGACTGCCCTGCCGGCTGGCAGTGGCCCCGAGGACCTCGCTGCAGGAGAGTTCAACGGCGACGCCTTCCCGGATGTCGTGGTCGCCTTGTCCATGCGAAACCAGTTCGCCTTTCTGGCCGGTCGCGGTGATGGATTCTTCGACTCACCGGTCACGTTCGCGACGGGCTCGCGGCCCATCGGCATTTGCGCGGCCGATTTCAACGGTGATGGCAAGCTCGATGTCGCCGTGGCGAACCGGGGTGACGAGACGGTGATGGTTTTTCTCGGAGATGGGACGGGCGGGTTTACCAACGCCGGCGTGGTGGCCGTCGGCAGCGCGCCCACCCACCTGATGGCGCATGACTTCAACGGAGACGGTCTGATCGACCTCGTCGTGTCCTGCCCAGGCGATAAGACCATCTGTTATCTGCGGGGCAAAGGTGACGGGACATTTCATCCCGCACAAAACTATCGCACTACCTCGCCGCCCGCCCGCGTCACGGCGGGCGATCTGCTGGGCACGGGGCTGCCCGATCTGATCGTCGGTCCGGATTGCGAGATCTTCCAAAACGCTCTCCTGGGTGTTGGCGCAACCAGTCTCAGCGCGAGCCTCTCGGGGAATAACGTAGTCCTATCCTGGCCTGTCCCAGCGACCGATTGTGTGCTCGAGAAAGCCACCGCATTGGGGCCGGGCGCGGTCTGGGTTCCTCTTGCCATGCCTCCCGTCAACGACCACGGCACCAATCGGCTCATCGAGTCACCCACCAACGGCCTCGCGTTCTACCGTTTAAGGCATTCGTCCGGTCTTTTTCCTCTTGTCTCAGCTCGCGGCCCAAATGGTTACGAAAAAACCCCAGCATCTCACCGGAATTAATATGATGTTCCGACCCCGTTCGGGCTTGACGGCGGCGGATAAACGTGAGAAGAGGGGCGTGGAATTGGTTTATGAAACGGGAATCCCTCAAGGCCTGTTCGGCAGCCTTTACCCTGATTGAACTGCTGGTGGTCATCGCGATCATTGCCATCCTGGCGGCCATGCTCTTGCCGGCGTTGAGCCGGGCCAAGCTCAAAAGCCAAGCCGTCAGTTGCATGTCCAGTTCGAAGCAACTGGTCGCGGCCTGGCTCATTTACACCGATGACTACCGCGGAATGCTGCCGCCCAATGCCAATGGGGGCTCGGCAGGGGGATGGGTCGATGGCTGGCTGACCTGGGACACCAGCACGGACAACACGAATGTCCTCTACCTCAAGAACTCCAAGCTTGGACCTTACACGACGGGTCCGGTGGGCATCTACACCTGTCCGGCGGATGTCTATCTGAGCCCGGTGCAGAAGGGCCTGGGGTGGACCCGACGCGTGCGCAGCCGCTCCATGAACGGCTTCCTCGAGGGCGGCTTCTACATGGATCCCTCGGGTGGCTCAACCTGGTACCACGACTACTTCAAGTACGATAGGCAGTCGGACATCGTGCATCCGGCGCCGACGGACCTTTGGGTGTTCAATGATGAGCACCCCGACAGCATCAACGATGCCTGGGAGATTACGGACGTGACCAGCACGGCGCAGTGGGTGGACAAGCCCGCCAACTACCACGGTGGCTCGGCCGGTTTCGCCTTCGCCGACGGCCATTCCCAGGTCCACAAGTGGAGAGAGGCCAGCAGTATCGTGCCAGTAATCTACAACCAGTACAACGCCTTTCCGACCAGGGGACAGCTTCGCGATATCACTTGGGTGATCGGGCACAGCAGCGCCCTGCGGTCGGGCAAATCCCCGCCGCCTCCACCGTGACGCCGCCGCGGCCCGACAGTGGCAGTGGCTGGCGGACTCCTTGCCGCACCATGTCCAACCCCGCCTCCGACTGGCAAGCATCGCGGATCGATTCGGTCCGGGTGATAAGGCCGAATGGCTTTAGTTATGGCTTGACCGCGTTCCAGCCTTCGCGCCCGCGGTCACTACTTCAGATAGCGTATCGCCTCGGCACGGTAGGCAGCGGCGACACCAGTGATTCCGTACCATCCTGATACACCCCGGGTCTGGCCCCGATAGAGAATCACCCCGTCCGCCCCGAGGTCGGCCGCCCGGTAGAGAAACGCCTTGATGAACCTCGGTTCATCGCCCGGATCGCCCTGAAGGCTCATGAGTGCGATGACCTCGTACTTCTCGGTGACCTCGGATTTGTCTTGATAGAGCTTGACCGTGCCATACTCCTTCTTGGGCAGAGCGACTACCGGCCCGCCTGTGAGGGTGCCCACGCGAATGCGATTGTAGTGCGGACAAACTTCGCAGCCGAGCAGGAGGCAGGCGAGGGCGGCTATGACGATGAGATTCTTTTTCATATCTGACTGACTTCACCACGGCCTCCTCCCTTGTGGAACCGCCACCATGGAACCGGCATTCCCGGCGAGCCCTGCAGGCTTCGGAGGACGATTGGTCGAACGCTGAGACTGAGTATGAGTACGAAGGCCGCAAGGTCAAGCACCGAAACGGCGGTGACAGCAGACTCAACACGCGAGCAACCGGCCTCAGTATCCGTCGAAGTTGTTGTTAGTTTGGGCCGCCTGAGCCAGGCGCCACGGGGCAGGCTTCCATCCCGGCGCAAGAGCAGACCAGGTTGCGGTCGCCGTAAACGTTGTCGATGCGGCCGACGGCGGGCCAGAATTTGTAATCGCGCAGCCATTTGGCCGGGAAGCAGGCCTGCTCGCGAGAGTAGGGGCGGCGCCAGTCTTCGGCCGCGAGCAGGTCGGCGGTGTGCGGGGCGTTTTTCAGGAGGTTGTTGTGCTGGTCGACCTGCCCGGATTCAATGGCCTGCATCTCGGCATGAATGCCCATCAGGGCCTCGCAGAACCGATCCAGCTCGGCCTTGGACTCGCTTTCGGTGGGTTCGACCATCATCGTGCCGGGCACGGGCCAGGAGATAGTCGGGGCATGAAAACCGTAATCCATCAGGCGCTTGGCCACGTCTTCGACGGTCACGCTCTTGAACGGGCGCAGGTCGAGGATGCACTCATGGGCGACCAGGCGGCGGCGGCCGCGGTAGAGCACGGGGAAACAACCCTGGAGCCGCCGCGCCAGGTAGTTCGCGTTGAGGATGGCGTATTTCGAGGCCTCAGTCAGACCGGCGCCGCCCATGGCGGCGATATAGACCCAGGGAATAGGCAGGAGACTGGCGCTGCCCCAAGGGGCGGCGGCCACGGCCCCCGCGCGCCTTTCACCGCGGGGATTGACCACTACATGGCCGGGCAGATAAGGCGCCAGGTGTTTGGCCACCGCAATCGGCCCCATCCCCGGCCCGCCCCCGCCGTGCGGGATGCAGAAGGTCTTGTGCAGGTTCAGGTGGCAGACGTCCGCCCCGATCTCCGCGGGCCGGCAGAGGCCGACTTGCGCATTGAGGTTCGCCCCGTCCAGATAGACCTGTCCGCCGTTGGCGTGGACGATTTCGCAAGCCTCCTGGATGGTTTCCTCGAAAACGCCATGCGTGGAGGGATAAGTCACCATCAACGCCGCCAGGTCCTGCCGGTGGGCCTCGGCTTTGGAGCGCAGCTCGGCCAGGTCAATGTTGCCTTCCTTGTCGCAGGCCACCGCCACGACGCTCAGGCCGGCCATGACTGCACTGGCGGGGTTGGTGCCGTGCGCGGAGGCCGGGATGAGGCAGACCCGGCGGTGAGCTTCGCCGCGGGCGGCCTGCCAGGCGCGGATGACCAGCAGCCCGGCGTATTCGCCCTGGGAACCGGCATTGGGCTGGAGGGAAACGGCGGCCAACCCGGTGATCTCCCCCAGCCAGGCCTCCAACTGCCGGAAAAGCTCCTGGTATCCGCGCGCCTGTGCCGGCGGGGCGAACGGGTGCAGGCGGCTAAACTCGGGCCAGGTCAGCGGCGCCATTTCCGCCGCCGCATTGAGTTTCATCGTGCACGAGCCGAGCGGAATCATCGAGGTCGTCAGCGACAGGTCCCTGGACTCCAGCCGCTTCAAGTAGCGGAGCAGTTCGGTTTCCGAGTGATAACGGTTGAAGACGGGCTGGGCCAGGTATGGGCTAGTGCGGGCAAAGGGAGCCGGGTAGCCCGGCTCAACTTCCCCCGCCAGTCTGCCGGGCTGGAAACCAGCAGGCCGGTCGTCGTTGAAGACTCGCCAGATGTCGGCCAGGTCCTGCTCGGTCGTGGTCTCGTCGAGCGAAATGCCGAGGGTGCGCTCGTCAATGCGCCGGAAATTCATGCGGCGGGCTTGGGCCAGTTTCAGAATATCCTCAGCACTGCGGGCCCCCAGGCCGACGCGCAGCGTGTCGAAAAAACGCGCCGGCCCGAGGTCATAGCCCAAACGCGCTAATCCTCGCGCCAGCAGGCCGGTCAGCAAGTGCACGTGCTGGGCGATGCGCTTGAGGCCCTCCGGCCCATGATAGCAGGCGTAGAGCGAGGCGACGTTGGCCAGCAGCGCCTGGGCCGTGCAAATGTTGCTCGTGGCCTTTTCGCGGCGAATGTGTTGTTCGCGCGTTTGCAGGGCCAGGCGCAGGGCCGGGCGACCGCGGCAGTCTTTGGACACGCCCACAATCCGTCCAGGCATGTGGCGCTTGAAAGCATCGCGGGTGGCAAGATAGGCCGCGTGCGGCCCGCCATAGCCCAGCGGCACGCCAAATCGTTGGGCGCTGCCCAGGGCGATGTCCGCTCCGAATTCCCCCGGCGGCCGGAGCAGCGTCAGGCTCAGCAAATCCGCCGCCACCGCCACCAGGGCCCCGGCGGCGTGGGCCTGCCCAACCAAGGCCGAGTAATCATGGATTTCCCCCCAGGTGTCCGGGTACTGCACCAGCGCGCCAAAAACCTCCCCGCTGAATTGCCAACTCCGGTGGTCCCCGACGATGACCTCCCCGCCCAAAGCCCCGGCCCGCGTCTTGAGCACGTCGATGGTTTGCGGATGGCATCCCGCCGAGACAAAAAAAGACTTCCGTCCCTGCTTCAGTCCGTGACACATGGCCATGGCCTCGGCGGCGGCCGTGGCTTCGTCCAGCAGCGAGGCGTTGGCGACTTCCAGCCCGGTCAAGTCAATGACCACGGTCTGAAAGTGGAGCAGGGCCTCGAGCCGGCCCTGAGAAATCTCAGCCTGGTACGGGGTGTAGGGCGTGTACCAGCCAGGGTTTTCCAGGACGTGGCGCTGGAGCACGGCGGGCGTGATGCAGTCGGAATAGCCCATGCCGATGAACGAGCGAAAAACCTGGTTCTGCGAGGCGATCTCCTTCAAGGCCGCCAGCGCCTCCGGCTCGCTGCGGGCGGCGGGCAGGTCCAGCGGCCGGCGCATCCGAATCGCCGACGGCACCGCGTCGGCCACCAGGGCGTCGAGGCTCGCATAGCCCAGCAACTCGAGCATCTGCCGGGTCTCCTCAGCGCTGGGCCCGATGTGGCGGCGCCAGAACTGGTCCGGATGCGAAAACCGGCGGTCTGCCGCCGGCGTCTCCTCTCGCGGAGTCTGGTTGCAAGTCTCGGTTGCTGGCATCCGAGGAAACTACCGGCGCTGGCAGGCAAATCAAGCGCGATCTGGTCCAGCCGCCGCAAAGAAGTCCTCGGCTGGGCCCTCGAATTCCGGCCCTCGGATTTCGGACCTCGGGCTGGCCCTCGGCTTGCCTGGCGGGGCCGGTGGGGTATGATGGCGGCCAATGACAGGCATTGATTGCATCGCCGCGTTGAAGGCCCTGGGGGAACTGAGCCGCCTGCGGATCATGCGCCTGCTGCTGCAGCGGCAGCTCGGCGTGAACGAAATCTCGAGGCGGCTCAAGGTCTCGCAATACAACGTGTCCAAACACTTGCGCATCTTGAAGGAGGCCGGCCTGGTGGAGGTCCAAAAGCAGGGCAAGCAGCGCCTTTACACGGTGGTTCCGCGCCTGAAGAACCAACTGGCCGCCAACGCCAATGTGCTCGAACTGCGCTGCTGCACCTTCCGGTTTGACAAGCTGCCAAAGTGAGCCGCGGCCCGGCCAGTTTTTTGGAAAAAATGGCCAATGTGGCCAATGCAGCCAATGTAGCCAATGCAGTGTTGCGCTCGGCTGCGGCGTTTCCTGCGCTGCCGTGGAAGCCACGATCCCCCTTGGGGCGGCTGCTCCGAACCTCCCGTCTCTACGGACCCGCCTTGAAGCCTGGCGGCCGGTCCCGAGTGGCAGCGCGGAATAGGGCTGCATCTCAACGTTTGACAGCCGCGGCGATTGAAATGTCAAATGTTGAGACGCGACCTCGGCATCCGCGCAAAACCCCGACTGCGTTTCGGCCCAGGCCCCTCGGGGTTTGGCAAAAAACCGGCCAAAACACAGACGACGCCCCTTGGGAATCAACGACTTACGACAGCGAATTTCGGCGATTTTCAATTTTTTCACACCTTCTGCGCGCCAACCCTGGGCTTTGTTGCGCAACCGCGTTGCGGTTGGCGTCGTTTGGGGAGGCCTGCCGAGGGTAGGCGCTGCGGGCGGGCAGAGTGGAATTTGGTGGCGGTGTCGGGACGCGCCCGTTGCGGGACGGCCCCGGAAACAGGTTTGCGCCCGCTGACGCAGCGGTGTATCTCACCTTGGCCGGTGCCCCGCAAGCTCGCCGATTGGAGGGCGGACATTCTTGTCCGCCGGACGAGGTAGGGCTGCCGAAGCGGAGAAGAATGTCCGCGCTCCGATCGTTGGTTCATGGAGGGGGTTAAGATTAGGATTAGGATTAAGATTAGGATTAAGATTAAGATTAAGATTAGGATTAGGATTAAGGTTAGGGGGGACCACGCAAAAAAAGTGAAATGCTCCCCTGAGGCGCGGGAGTTTCCCGTTTGCCTTTGCCGGAATTATATGCACAGTTGCGCAGACATTCTATGAAGACGACCGCCGCCCGGCACGCCCCAAGCCCGCCAGCCAAGGCCCGCTATATTATGATTGGCGGCTTTTTGGGCGCCGGCAAGACCACGGCCATCGCCAGGCTGGCCCGGCAGTTGGCCGGCCAGGGACGGCGCGTCGGGCTCATCACCAATGACCAGGGGCGCAACCTCGTGGACACGGCCATGCTGCGCGCGCAAGGCTTCGCCACGGAGGAGATCCCCGGCGGCTGCTTCTGCTGCCGGTTCAATTCCCTGGTCGAGGCGGCGCAAAAGCTCACGGCCGCCGCCCGGCCGGAAATCTTCATCGCCGAACCGGTGGGCAGTTGCACGGACCTGGTGGCCACGGTGAGCTATCCCTTGCGGCGGCTTTACGGCGAGGAGTTCACGGTGGCGCCGGTCAGCGTGCTG
Source organism: Verrucomicrobiota bacterium (assembly GCA_049518415.1). Taxonomy (GTDB): domain Bacteria; phylum Verrucomicrobiota; class Verrucomicrobiia; order Limisphaerales; family UBA8199; genus CAVQND01. Next base: position 6,369 of record JBEKRX010000107.1, on the reverse strand, counting down.
GTGGACCCGGTTCGGGCGCTGCGGGTCTTCGGGCTGGAGCGGGGCGGGAGTTTTTCCGAAAAGGTGATCTATGTCTATCTCAAGCAACTCGAGGAGGCTGACTTGATCGTGCTCAACAAGTGCGACCTGCTGGAGCCGGGGCGCCTGGCATCGCTGCGCCAGGCCATCGCCGCCAGGTTCCCGCACCGGCAGACCCTGGCAGTCTCGGCCCGCGACGGCACGAACCTGGAGGCGTGGTTTGCCCGCCTCACGAGCCAGGAGCAGGCCGCAGGCACGGCCATGGAGGTGGATTACCAGACTTACGCGCAGGGCGAGGCCCTGCTCGGCTGGCTCAACGGCACCGCGCAACTGGCGGCCGAAACCGCCTTTGAGGCGGACCAGTTCCTCAGGCAACTGGCCGCCGAGGTGCAGCGGCGTCTGCAGGCACAGCAGGCGGAGGTCGCCCACCTCAAGATCACTCTCAGCCCCGAGGCGGGGCTCGGCGGCCTGGCCGTGGTGAGCCTGGTCCGGAGCGATTTCGTGCCCGAGCTTTCGATGCCCTTGGAGGAGCCGGTTCAGCGCGGGCAGTTGATTATCAACCTGCGCGCGGAGGCCGCCCCGGAAGTCCTCGCGGCGGCGGTGCGCGCCGCGCTGGCGGCGGCGGCCGGGCCGTTCCCCACGCTGCGCGCCACCCTCGAGCACCTGGAGCATTTCCGCCCCGGCCAACCGAGGCCCACCCACCGCTTCGCCAAGGCCGCGCCGTGAGGCTTTTGCCGGCTTGGTGGATTGGCGCGAGGGCGGAGGGCCGGGGGTCGAGGGGCGAGGGGCGAGGGCCAATTGCCAATTGCCAGTTGCCAATTTCAGATGAGTGAGCCGGCTTACGCCGGCTGCTACGGGGGGCTGGACGGGGCGGAACGATGCCGCGACGGCGGGACGGGTAGAGTGGAATTGGTGGCGGTGGCGGGATGCGCCCGCCGAGGGGCGGGTGACGAATAGCTGGTTGACTTGTCGAAAGGGGTGGACGATTTGGTGAGCGTCCGGTAGTGGAAGCATGATTTTTCTGCCCATTGTTGCGCGCGAACTGCGGGTCGCGGCACGGCGGCGGGCCACCCATTGGACGCGCCTGACCGTGGCGCTGGGCGCCATAGCCACCGGGGCCTGCTTCTATGTGAGCAGCCTGGATGCCCCTCCCAACGCCCTGGCGCAGCGGGTCTTCGCGGGCCTGATGGCCGTCTCCCTGCTTTACTGTCTGGTCTCGGGCCGACGGTTCACCGCCGATTGCCTGAGCCAGGAGAAACGGGAAGGGACGCTCGGGTTGCTTTTTCTGACCGACCTCAAGGGCTACGACGTGGTGCTGGGCAAAATTGCGGCGACGTCGTTGAACGGGTTTTACGGGTTGCTGGCGGTGTTGCCGGTGCTGGCGGTGCCGCTGCTGCTGGGGGGCGTCGGCAACGGCGAATTCTGGCGCGCCGTGCTGGTCCTGGTGAACACCTTCCTGTATTCGCTGGCCGTCGGCATGTTCGTTTCGGCCCTGAGCCGGGAAGCACCGCGGGCGATGGGCGCCAACTTGCTGCTCTTGCTCCTGTTGAGCGGCGTCCCGGCGGCCGGCGGCGTCGCCCTAGGCTATCTCTTACCCTCAAACTCCTATGTTCTCCCACTCTTCTACTCCTGCCCGGTCTTCTCGCTCGTCTTGTCGGGTGATAGCCTTTATCGCGCGCTGCCGCGGGATTTCTGGTGGTCGGTGGCCGTGGTGCATGGCTTGACGTGGCTGCTGCTGGGCCTGGCCTGCCGGGTCGTGCCCTACTCGTGGCAGGACAAGGCCGCCGGCGCCCGGGCGACGCGCTGGCGTGAACGCTGGCAGACCTGGCGCTTCGGCAACCCCGCCAAACGCAAGGCCTTTCGGCAGAAGCTCCTGGATGTGAACGCCTTTTACTGGCTGGCGGCGCGCGCGCGCCTCAAGCCCGCCCAGGTGTGGGGTCTCCTGGCCCTGATCGCCGGCTATTGGGTTTGGATGTCCAACCAATACGGCGCCACCTGGCTCAACGCACCGCTGAATCCGACCAACATCGCCGCGGCCATTCTTTTCAACACCGCGCTCAAGCTGTGGATTGCGGTCGAAGCGGGGCGCCGCCTGGCGGAGGAGCACAAGATGGGCACTTTCGAGTTGCTCTTGTCCACCGCCTTGACGGAGCAAGCCATCCTCCAAGGCCAATGGCTGGCCCTGCGCCGGCAGTTTCTCAAGCCGACCCTGGCGGTCATTGCCGGGGAATGCCTCTTCATGCTCGCGGGCCTGCGCCAGCAACAGTCGGATGGCAACGCGCAGGCCCTGGCGGTCTGGCTGGCGAGCATGGTCCTGCTGGTCGCGGACATGATTGCCGTGAGCTGGGTCGCCATGGCCTCTGCCCTGGTCGCACGAACTCCGAACCTGGCAACCGTGAGCGCCATCGTCCGCGTCCTGATCGTGCCCCTGGTCGTTTTCGCCGTGATTGCCGGGGTCGTCACCGCTCTCTCCGCGCTCCAAGGACAGCCCGAGCCCGGCTGGGGATTTTGCCTGGGCTGGTGGTTTGGCCTGGGAATCGCCGCGGATTTGGGCTATGGTCTGGCCGCCTGGTATCAGTTGCACACGCGCTTCCGTCGTTTGGCCACCCAGCGATTCTCCTCCACCCCGTCCAGGCCCCGTGCCATTTCCTTGGGACTCCTGCAAAAACCGCTCCCCAGTTCGCGGAATCGCCCCACCTTTGGCCGAATCCGAGGCACTGACCGGCTATGATTTCCAATTGCCAATTGCCAATTTGCGCTTTCCGCTTTCCAGTTTCCGATCTCCAATTTCCAGTTGCCGGTTTCCGGTTTCCGGTTTCAGATTTCCAATTGCCAGTTTCCAATCTCCTTCGGCGCGCCCCTCCTTCGGCCTGCGGTCGTCAAGGGTTCACGCAAAAACAAGTTCCGAAGGCGAGGCGTAATTCCAACATTATTCTCTGGCACCCCTCCTGGGTGCGACCGCCAGAGAGCGCCCTGCCCGGTGGTCGTTCCCCCCTTTACCCCGAACGACCACCGGCTACTTTCTACCAACCCTCCGGGTTGGAGAAAGCCAGAGGGTGCCCTGCCCGGTGGTCGTTCCCCCTCCACCCTGAATGACCACCGGCTACCTTCTACCAACCCTCCGGGTTGGAGAAAATCGGAATTTGTTTTTGCGCGGTCTCCAAGGGCCAATGGGCAATCCCATTGCGCCCTCCGCCCTCGGATTACCCCCACGCCACGCCCGGGTATTTCTTCAGGAGCATCGGCTTGAGCGCCGGGTAGCGGCTGGCCTTGAACCCCGGCCAGTTGAGGGTCGCTTCCAAACGTTTGCCGTCGGGCGCGCAGAGCCACAGTTTCACGGGCAGCCGGCCCTCGCAGATGCGGGGGTGCTCCCGGAGGGCGAAGCACTCCTGGAGTTTTGCCTGGAGTTCCGGCGGCGCCGGCTGTCCCTCTTTGTCGCGCGCCTGTTCCGAGTAGAGCAGCTTTAGTTTCCTGCCGGCGGGCCAAGGGAGGCTCACTGGGGCCAGTTCGTCCAGCCAGCCCACTCGCTCCTGGCCGAGGTGGAGGACAAAGGTCTGGCGCAGGGGCGCGGCTTGCGCCTCTTTGGCGAGGCTCAATCCCTCGAAGGCGCGGGCGAGGCAGGCGAGGATCGCCGCCTCGTTAAAAGCCGGCAATTCCAGCTCGGGCGTCACGGCCGCGACCAGGTTCGCGCGGGCGATAAACTGCTTGATTTCGTGATTGAACAGCGGCAGCTCGAAGCAACCTTGCCGATGCGCCTCAGCCAGGCACAGGCCGGACGCTTTCGGGTCGGCCGCGCGTTGATGTTCCTGGTGGATGACCAGGTCGCGAAAGCGGACGAGCTTCACGGCGGCGACTCGCTTGTGGGTGCGGTCATAGAGATGCTCCACCTTGGTGATGATTTGCTCGGGGAATGTTTCCTGGACCCACTCCCGCTTGACAGCGGTGGCCAGGCCGAGCAGCGTGAGCTTTTCCGGCCCGCGGCCCGCCACCTCGCGCATGGTCGCCGCCACGAACAGCGGCGCGCTTTCGACCACGCTCTCCCGCATCAACGTCCCCTGCCGGCCCTCCGTCAAGTCGCACTCCAGCGTCCCCTGGTCCCGACGACGACAGAGTTGATCGATAAACCCTGTCATCAGGCAGCGGCGCAGGGCATCCTCGGAGGGCGTGGAGCGCAGAGGTTCTTGTCCGCACTCCGTCCCCGCGCCGCGGAGCAGGGGACCGTTGGAAGGGGATGGCGGCCGCAGCGTGCGGGAGGGGGCCGCCGCGACCTCGGCCGTCCGCGTGCTCTCTTGCGCCTGCGCGCCGGCAACTTCAGACCTCCCCCCGCCCGCCTCCTCTGCGGCGACCAATCCCTGCCGCTGGGCAATCCGCAGGAGTTGGTCGAAGGTCTGCTCCACCTGGCGGGCGGTCTGGGCCTGGATGCCGTAGCGGCGGCACCGCTCGACGCTGAAGTGGTTGTGCCTGGCGAACTGATAGGCCCGCAGGAGCGTGTAAAAATCAGATTCCCGGCTGGCTTCAAAGAGTTCCCGGGCGGCCTTGATGTGTTGGTCCTCCCGGCCCAGGCGCAGCAACAAATCGCGTCCGCTGACCAGGGCGGCGCACAAGGCTGCCCCCGGCACGCAGCCAAACTTGGCTGCCTCGACCAGCATTCGCGAGTAACGCGGGTGCATGGGCAGCTTGAGCATTTGGCGGCCGGTCGCAGTCAGGTCGCAATGGATTTCGCCGGCCCTTTGCTCCCCGGCGGTTGCCGGCGGCGCCTCGCGCCCGAGCGCGCCCAGTGTCCGCAGGAGGTCTTCCGCGCGCTCGACCGCTTGCGGGTCCGGCCGGTCCAGCCAGTCGAACTCCGCCGCCCGCCGGATGCCCAGCGAGTGCAGCAGCAAGACGACCTCCGCCAGGTCGCTGCGCTGAATCTCCGGCGTGTTGCGCTCGGGCCGATTCAACTGGCCGCTCTCGGTCCAAAGCCGGTGACAGGTTCCTGGCGCGGTCCGCCCGGCCCGGCCCTTGCGCTGCTCGGCGGAAGCGCGGCTGATGGGCTCAAGCAACAGGGTGTTCAAGCCGCGCTCGGCCTCGTAACGCGCCACGCGCGCCAAGCCGCTATCCACCACGTGCCGGATGCCTTCGATGGTCACAGAAGTCTCCGCCACGTTCGTGGCCACCACCACCTTGCGCCACGGGTTGGGCGCAAAGGCGAGGTCCTGCTGTTCTGGCGGCAACTCCCCATGCAGCGGGAGCAGCACCAACCCCTCCCGCACAGCGATGCTCCGCAGGGCGGCAATCGTCCCGTTGATTTCCCCCAGGCCGGGCATGAAGACGAGGATGTCGCCGGGGTCGCCGGAGTTGACGATCTGCTCGACCACCTCGGCGGCCTGTTCCGTCACTGGCCGCTCATCGGGCTGGCCCAGGTAACGCACCTCCACCGGGAAGCTCTGGCCTTGCGCCTGCAGGACCGGCGTCCCGGTTCCGGGCGCCCGGCGGGCCAGGTAGTCCGCCACGGGCTGCGCCTCCAGCGTGGCGGACATGACCGCCAGCTTCAAATCCGGCCGCTCCGTTTGCTGCAGCCGCTTGACCAGTGCCAGCGCCACGTCGCTCAGCAGGTTCCGCTCATGGAATTCGTCGAAAAGGACCACGCCCGTCTCGGACAGCGTTCGGTCCTCCTGGAGCTGGCGCAGCAGAATCCCCTCGGTCACATAACTCAGGCGTGTCCCCAGGCTGGTTTGGTCGTCGAACCGGACCTGGTAGCCTACCTCGGCGCCCAGCCGGCAGCCGCGTTCCCAGGCGACACGCGCCGCCACGGTGCGCGCCGCCAGCCGGCGCGGTTGCAGCACCACAATCTTCTTCTGCCCCGCCAGCCCGGCGTCCAGCAGCATCTGCGGCACCTGGGTGGTCTTGCCTGAGCCGGTGGGCGCGACCAGCACCAGCCGGTCCCCGCTGCGCAGCGCCTCAACAATGGCGCCTTCGATTTGCCAGATGGGAAGCGATCCCGGTCGCGGCCCTCGATTCATACTCACCCTACAAATGGCCTCACCGCGCCGCACCCGCAACCAAAATGAGCCAAGGAGCCCGGGCGCATCCTGACACTGCCCCCGAGCGGGGGTGGAAGCCCTCCCCCCTTCCCCCCTCCCATGCGCTCGGAGCGCATGGGAGGGGGGTGATCGGTTTTTCCACTTTACCCAGGGCGGCGGCCCGCCCCGCCAAGGCGGGACGGGCCTTGCCCTGGGCTACTATCTTCCTGCCCCTGATACGCTTTCCAAAGTTATTCACCACCGAGGGAAGGGTCCCGGTCAGGACCCCAGCCCGAAGGTGGTCAATAACTTTGCCGCCGGCTATAGTGGCGGCGGTGAACAGTCGGCC
>JBEKRX010000106.1:0-10973 GCA_049518415.1 Verrucomicrobiota bacterium | reverse complement strand
TATTTGGTAATCGTTGCGGTTTAGGCATCCGCCGATGAAATACCATTCGGAGGGCGATGTCCCGAAAAATCGTTCAAGGTCGCGCCCTGCCGGATTGAGCTTCCGGGCTTGATGCAGCCCTGTCGCCACGGAGATTGGCCGCGAGCGTTTAATCGGCATTTCCCACTCGGAGGACCATGACGACGGCGTGATTGCCGTGTGGTATTGGACCCGGGGCGGCGAAGCCGGGACCCAAGGTGCGGCCGGACTCGACGGGAGGACTGTTTCCTGAAATCAAAACTCTAAGCCGATGCGACATGGCGGGTGCGTCACGATGAGGAAAAGCCGCGGCGATTGCAGACCTTCGGGGTCAGCCCGCACTGCTGCAGCACCGGGCGGGGGAGCTCCAAGGCCTCAAGCTGCCGCGGTTCGACTTTGATCGCGCCGTCGCCGTAAGACTTGCCGACATAGACGAGGTTGGCGCGCGTGGCGGGATGGTTCAGTGCCCGCCAAAGGCGGCCGACGTTTTCGCCGCTTTCGTCCCTGGGGTACACACAAAGAAACCCGGTGAGCGGGACGGCCCCGGCCTGATTCAGCACGAAACGGCATTCCCGCCGGCCAAGATAGGCGAACAAAAGCGCTGGCGTGGCGCGCTGTTCCATCCGGTACCACGGTTTGCGCGTCCCAATCAAAGGGCGCGCCGGCAGCCCCATCTGCTCTCCCTTCTTCAAATAAGCCCGCAGGGCGGCGGGCATGCTCGCCTCGCCCGTGCCGTCCAGGCTGAGCAACCAGGTCGGCCGTCCGGCCCGGTCCAGCGCCGCCAAATCCCCCGCCCTCAGGAGGTCGCCCCGACAATCCCGGGTTCTTCCCACCGCCCGCCGGAAGAACCGCCTGTCCAGACCGTGCTGCTCGAGCTGCCCGGAGGTCAGAAAAAAGAATTCGTTCGCCCCGGTGGCAATGCCGCGCATGACCCGGGCCAAGGCCGACAGCGCCACACCGCGCATCTCCTCAGCGCGCGGCGGGCGGGAAAGGCCGGTCGAGAGCAACTCCTCCAGGTCCCGCTCCCAGGCAAGCACTGAGTCCCCGTGACCAGTTTCGGAACCTCGCCCGGCCAGCGCGCAAAGGACCGCCTCGGCCTCCGGCCGCAACACGCGCAGCCAGCGGATACCTTGCCGCGCAGGCCGGTTCGACAGGCAGAACACCAGCGCGTTCGTATCCACGCCCCGGAACGGAGCAGCCCCTTCGGAAAAGCTGATGACCGCCTCCAGGCAGTAGCTTTCGCTGAGCCGCCGCCACAGGCCGGCCGACGAGACTCCCTCGCAAACATCCGCCGGCAGCAGGAAGGCCAGCCGGCCGCCCGGCGCCAGGCACTCCAGGCCTTTCAAAAGGAAATACAGATGCAATCCCACCCGGCCATCCAGCCTGAAACCGAGCCATCGGCCCGCCCGCTCCTGCAGTTCCCGCTTTCGTTCCTCGCTCAGCCGGTGATGGCGGATATAAGGAGGATTGCAGATAATGGCAGGATAAGTTGACTCGAGCCGGCTGCTCAGGAAATCACCAATCGTGATGCCTTGCAGTGCAGCCGGCCCAATCCCCAACTCCTGAGCCTGCGCCAGGACCGCCGCATCCAACTCGAACCCCGCAAAGCCGCCCCGGAAACCAACGCCCCGGGCCGCCGCGAAAAAAGTCCCCGGCCCCGCCGCCGGGTCAAACAGCACCGGCGGTCGCTCGGCCACTACCCAGGCCGCCATGGCCCGGGCCAACCACGGCGGCGTCCAAAACTGGCCCTTGGCCCGCAGAGCCTCGCGGGCCGGACCGGCGCGAGGAAGGCATTGGCTATTCAGAGGGAAATGCGTTGAATAAGTTGAAATTGCCAAAAATGTTAAAAAGTTACATGGCTTGAACATCCGCACGAAACGAGTTCATGCTGACTATGTTGAACCAAATCCTGCTCCTCGGCAATCAGTTCCTTCGCCCCCCTAATCCACGCGTGAGAACAGGCGACCCGGCCGATCCGGACGATGCTCCCCTCGTGAATGATGGCTGAGATGGGGCCTGCGAAACTTTGTTGCAGGTGCAACAAAATTTGGTGCGTACTCCGCAGCCTGTATCGAATGCGGGACCACCATCCTCAGCGGCGGCGCGGCTGAACCCTCAGCGGCTCCAATGATTACGCTTGGATCGGGGTCGCGTGGCACCCACACCCAGGACATTGCCGGGCGGAAACCGGTTGCCGGCCCTGTCCGTCTGCGATAGCCTGGGAGGCGAATGAACTCCAAATGTCCACCCACCTGATGACAAGACCAGCCAATCTACGCCTCCACGAGGTCGCTTTTTGCGCGGAGGTCAAGTCGTGGGCGGATGCGCTTTTTGCGCAACACCCGGAGTGGCCGTTCACCAGGGCATCGATTGAGGAATACGGCGCGGGCAATTATAGACGCCAAGACCTCCGGGTCTATCGCGAAGGGAGCAACACACCGGTCCTGACCGGAGAGGTCAAAATGCCGGGGACGCCAGAGGGACGCAGCCCTTACGACAGCGCCCTGATGCAGGATGCCTTCGACAAAGCCGACAACGTCCAAGCGCCCTATTTCTTCACGTGGAACGTCAATCGATTCGTGCTCTTTGACCGCAGCAAGTACAACTTCCCCATGATCGAACGCCGCATCCGAGACTGGCATCTTGGCCTGGAGTTGACTTCTCCCGAGGACTGCAAGCGCGCCGAGGCGCTGGCTTACATCCGCGACATATTTCTGCCGGACTTCTTCTCCCAGTTCGCTGAAATCGTGCGCGGCGAGGCAGGCGAGTGGGGCAAACCGCCCGACGAGATCTTCATTCATTCTCTGGAGAGTCACCTGGACTGGCCGGTCGTCGGCACGCGGGATTATCTTGCCGCAGCCTGCCGGCAGGATTCGGCCTTCGGGCAGAAACTCCAGTTATGGATGTCCGAGGAGATGAACTGGACGTTCGATCCCGATGACACGGATAACTGGCGCCAGGCACTCGACACGGCGGCTCGGACCCTCTGCTACGTCTTTTCAAACCGGGCGATCTTCTATGATGCTCTTCGCACCCGGTATCCTGAGAGTCTGCCCGGGCTGAAGCTGCCCCAGCGCGGACCCAGGGGGCAGCAGGGCATTTATGACTATTTCCGCGCTCGCTTTCACAGGGCAGTCGTGGAAACAGGCGACTACGAGCCGATTTTTTATCCCCAGGTCGGCGATTGGGCCGGCGCGCTGGTCTTCGGCTCTGACATCGCCTGCCAGGGCTGGAAGGGCCTCCTGGCGCACCTGGCCGAATATGACTTCCGCAAGCTTCCCTACGATATCATCGGGCACATCTTCCAGCGGCTGATTTCGCCCGAGGAACGCCAGAAGTTCGGCCAGTTCTTCACCAAGGAAGACATCGTCGACATCATCAACGCATTCTGCATTCGGCGCGCCGGTGACAACCTCCTCGACCCGGCCTGCGGCTCGGGCAGCTTTCTGGTTCGCGCTTACCATCGCAAGGCCTGGCTTTCGGAACAGCGTGGCGGCCGCAGGGCACGAGATGCCCACCTGCCTCACCAGGAACTTTTGCGGGAGATCTTTGGATGTGACATCGCCGTCTTCGCGGCGCACCTGGCGACGCTGAACCTGGCCGCCCGGCACATTGAAGATGAAGAGAACTACCCCTGCATCGCCCGCGGCAATTTCTTCGCCATACCAGGGCAACGCGAGCGGTTTTGTGTAATACCGGGCCTTCGCTCGCCGGGCGGCGGCCGGGACAAGATCCCAGTGCCCTTGCCCGGCCTCGATGCTGTGGTCGGGAACCCCCCTTATGTCCGGCAGGAGGGCATTCCCCGGCGCAAGGACCTCAAGCGGCTCGACGGCGAGGGCGAGGAAGCCTACCAGGCCAGGCTCAAGACAACCAAAGATTTCTTGCAGGAACTTTGCGCGGAAATGTTTCCGGGGCTCAAGCTCTCCGGCCGCAGCGATCTGCACTGCTATTTCTGGCCCGTGGCGGCGACCTTCCTGAAAGAGGGTGGGTATTTCGGCTTTCTGACCTCCTCAAGCTGGCTCGATGTCGAATACGGGTTCCCGCTCCAGGGGTGGGTGCTGAAAAACTTCAAGTTGCTGGCGGTGATCGAGAGCCTGGACGAGCCGTGGTTTCACGACGCGCGCGTGAAGACCGCCATCACGATCCTCCAGCGATGCAACTCAGAGACAGAGCGCATGTCCAACGTTGTGAGGTTCGTTCGCCTCTTGAAACCGGTCGGGGAAATCCTCGGCCAACGGACCCACGGAGATGAGGCCGCCCGCCAGAACGCTGTGGAATGCTTTCGCCGCTTGATTCTCCACACGAACAGGCCATTCACAACGGACACGCTGCGTATCATCCCGGTGGCGCAGGAGCAGTTGTGGAACGAAGGCGTGCGCGCCGGACAGTTGCTCAACCACGAACCAATTGAAGAGCCGGAACAGGCCGACAATGGCCAGCCAGAAGCCGGCCAACTCAGGGAGGCTGCCGCGCTGTATCGAATTGGGCAAACCTACGTGGCCGGCAAATGGGGCCGCTTCCTGCGCGCCCCGGACCTTTACTTTCGCCTCATCCGCGACTACGGCAGTCGCTTGGTCAGGCTGGGTGAAATTGCCACCATCAAGTTCGGCATCAAGAGCGGTTGTGATGCCTTCTTCATGCCGCGCGACGTGACCAGCGAAGTGTTAAAGCAGGCGCGGGAGGGCTTGCCATGGAATGACCTCGGTCTGATGACGCCCTGCAAGCGCGCAGAGGTTGAAAGTGGCAAGGTGCGTGTCGTGCGCGCGGGCGACAACACGCTGCACCCCATCGAGACCGAGTACCTCCGCCCGGAAGTCCACAGCCTCATGGAAGTTGATCGCCCGATCGTCCGGGCCCAGGATTTGGACCGCGTGGTCTTGTGGGTGCACCAGCCACTCAGCAAGCTGGCCCACCGCTACGTTGGCAAATACATCCGCTGGGGCGCAAACCAGACTTTTGAATCGGAAAAATCCAGGGCGGTGACCGTTCCTCAGCGCTCCACTTGCGCCGCTCGCCAGCGGTGGTACGACCTGACGAACGAGATCAACGGCGTCGCCTTTTGGCCAATGACTCAGAAGTACCGCCATATTGTGGCGGCGAATCCTGACAAACTGCTCTGCAACCACAGACTCTTCTACGTCGCCCCGCGGGATTTGAACGAGTTTGAGGCGGCGGCGCTTCCTGCCATACTCAATTCGACGCTTGTTGCCTTGGTCAAGCATTTTTATGGAAGGTACGCCGGCTCAGAAGGGACACTGGACACTGAGATAATTGATTGCCTCCTCCTGGAGGTTCCCAACCCGTGTGGCATCAGCCAGGGCCTCTCCAAGCGACTGCAGCAGAGCCTCCGAAGAATGTGCAGCCGCCAGGTCACGCACCTGGTCGAACCGGCCCTGCTCCAATGCCACTCGGAAGAACTGATGCGGCGGATTCTCGCCCAGCCGCCGCAACTTCCGCCGGAACTGCAACAGCCCGACCGCCGGGAACTCGACGCTTGCGTCCTGGAAATGATTGGCGTCGCTAACCGGAACCAGAGGGAGAAGCTGCTGGACGAACTCTACCTGGAAACGACCAGGTACTACCGTTACCAGCGGACTCAGGACATTCAAGCCATGGCGAACCGCGCCGGCAACAATGGCCGCCGCTTGGGCGCGCACGACCTGGCCGAAAGCGTGTGGCACTCCCTTTCTGAGGCGGAGCGAGGCCCCGCCCTGCCACAGTGGATCGCCTCCGGCTATCCTGGCGCTCAGCCGGTTGAAATCCCCGAGGGCAGGGCGCAAGCCCTGGGCCCAAGCGACCTGTTCCGTCCCAATGCCGTTGTGTTCAGAGCCGGTAAAGACGTGCGCCAAGTCGACTACGCCAGCCCTGAGCAAGCTGCCTTGGTAGTTGAGGTGTCTCGGCTGGGAATCCACGGGGAAGTTCGCCTGCCAGCGGAGGCGGCTGATTGCCGTAACTCTCTTGCGCAGCTTCAGAATCGTCTGTCTCAGGCCAAGAACCTCTTCGCCAGGCTCGTGGCGTCCCGGACCGGCTCTCAGTCGCTCCAGGAGAAATCAACCTCCCTGCTTCTTCATTGGCACTCCCAGGGCAGGCCGCCAAGCTGAGCCGCCGCTCCGCCACAGTCCCCTGTTTCGGCTCGGAAAACTTCAGGCCTGCCCTTCCAACTCCTCACTCCGCTTGCTGTTGCTGCTTGGCCTTCTTGCTTTCCTCGATGACCTTGGCCTCGGCCTCCCGCGGCATTTCCACGTAATGGCTGAAGGATTCGGCATGGACGCCGCGGCCGCCGGTGAGCGAGCGGAGCGTGCTCGAATACCGGTACAATTCCTTGGCCGGCACATGCGCCTTGATGACCTGGACCCCGCCTTCCATGTCCATGCCCTGGATCTTGCCCCGGCGGCTGGACAGGTCGCCCATCACTTTGCCCATGCAATCCTCAGGAATGCGGATTTCGACCAGGTAAATCGGCTCCAGCAGGCACGGCCGGGCCGCGTTGAAGGCCTCCTTGAAGCCGAAATAGCCCGCAATCTGGAACGCGATATCTTTCGAATCCACCGGGTGCATCTTGCCGTCGTAGAAATCGATCTTCACGTCCATCACCCGGTAACCGGCCAGAATCCCCTCCTCGCAGGCCTTCATCACGCCTTTTTCCACGGAGGGCACGTAGACCCGGTCCACGTTCTGACCGCTCAGCGACTGGGTGAACTCCACCCCGCTGTCGCGCGGCTTGGGTTCGATGCGCATCCAGACCTCGGCGAACTGCCCGGCGCCCCCGGTCTGCTTCTTGTGGCGGTACTTGGATTCGCCCCGGGCCTTGATCGTCTCCCGATACCGCACCCGCGGCTCGGTCAGTTCCACATGCACGTTGTAGCGCCGGCGCAACTGCTCGGCGATCACCTCCAGGTGCAGCTCCCCTTGCGCCGAGACAATCGTCTGCCGCAGTTCGGAATCCACCATGTAGAGGAAGGTCGGGTCTTCGTGGTGCAGCGCCGCCAGCCCCGAAGCAACCTTGTCTTCCTCACCTTTGACCCTGCTCTTGAGCGAGGCGTGAATGTTCGGCCGGGGGTATTCGACTTTCGGCAGGGAAACCGGCTTCTTGGCCTGGCAGAGCGTATTGCCGGTCTGCGTGTCCTTAAGCTTGACCACGGCCCCGAGGTCGCCCGCGCTCAACGCCGGCACGCTGGTCCGGGTCTTGCCGTTCAGGCAATAAATCTGCCCGATCTTTTCCGTGCTCCGGCGCTCCGTGTTGTAGAACTCGCTGCCGAACTTCACCGCCCCCGCATAAACGCGGAAGAACGACAACTCCCCGAACTGCGCCTCGCTCATGGTCTTGAAGACCAGCAGCACCGGCTCCGCGTCGGTCAACGCCACTTCCACTTCCTGGCCCTCGGCATCCCTCCCCTTGGCCTTGGGGCGGTCCAGCGGCGAGGCGCCATACTTGGCGATGAAATCCATCAGCCGGGCCACGCCGATATTGTTCTCGGCCGCGGTGACGAACAGCGGCGTAAAGACCTGCTTTTGCAGGGCCGCGTGCAGCCCGGCCCGCAGCTCATCGTCCGACAATCCCCCTTCCGCGAAGAACTTCTCCATCAGGGCGTCGTCGGACTCGGCAATGAATTCGATGAGCTGGTTGTGCAACGCCTTGGCGCGCTCGGCCAGCGGCCCGCTGGCCGGCGCCTCGGTGAACTTGCCGCTCTTGTCGCCCGCGTAGGTGATGAGGGTATTGCGCAGCACGTCCAGCACCTGGTTGAAGCCGGCGCCGGGGTTGACCGGGACGGCCAGGGGGAACACGCGCTCGCCATAATGCTCCCGGAGCTGCCCCAGCGTCTTGTCGAAATCAGTCTCTTCCTTGTCAAACGCATTCACCACCATCACCTTGGGCAGGCCCAGGTGCGTGGCGTATTTCCACATCGCCTCGGTGCCCACGCCGACGCCATGATTGGCATGCACCACCACCACCGCGAAGTCGCTCGCGCGCAACGCCCCCAGACCCTCGCTGATGAAATCCGCATACCCCGGGCAATCCAGCAGATTCAACTTCTTCCCCAGCCAATCCAGGTGCATGAGCGTCGCCAGGACCGAGATTTGCCGCTGCTGCTCACTCTCATGATAGTCCGACACGGTCGAGCCGGCGGCGATGCTGCCCATGCGGTTAATCACCCCGGCGCACGCCAGCATGCACTCGCTCAGCATGGTCTTCCCCGATGAAGCATGGCCTACGATTGCGAAGTTGCGAATGTCACCAGGTCGATATTCTTTCATAAAACTCCACTGCCAGTTCGGTCATTGTCCATTAGCGCCAACGCTCTGATGCGCCCACAGAATGTAGGCAACCACCCTTCATTCGCAAGCGGAGAATACTAATTCCAACGCGAATTGGAATAACCGGGCCAGAAATTTCCCCCGCCGGCCCTGCCGCCCGCCAACGGAGCGGCTCCCTGAAAATTATGCCCTTCACGCCCTGCAGAATGCTTGCCAAGACTGGGATGCAGGATTAGACTGCCAACCGACTCGGCGGGCACTCAGTGCTTATCCCCGTAGGGCAGCGCTTCTCCCGATTCGTCGGGACCGGTTCGCCTGGCTTTCCAGCCCGGCGTGGAACTGGGCGGCTGGAAGGCCTCCCCTTACCGAGACAGCGCCTAAAGCGGCCACCGAGCCTCCGCGATATGAACTGGAAAAATGAACCAGCCACCGAGGGCCAACCCGGCCACCCTGAGCGGCTTGGCCACGAGCCTCACCAGCCCCTGACGCAAGCCAAACCCGTCTCCGGCAAGCCGCCGGCCATAACAATCGGCAAGGCCTTTGTCCTTGCAGAGGAGAAAGGCAAGGAAGTGGAAATCGAGGTGTTTACCATGACCTTGGGGGCCGACACCATGCAATTGCTGCCCTTGAGGACCTGGGCCCAACTGGATGTTCATAAGTGGACGGTTCAAGGAAAGCTGCCCGGAACCCCCGCCGGTTTGGAGGTTACATTCGACCATGTGAAAATACTGGGCGAGACGGTCTCCGCTAAGGACCCCGATGCGTGTTCGAAATTGGAAACGATTTTCAATCAATGGCTGGCTTTGGAAAAAGACACCTTGGAGCTGGCAAGGAAAAAGGCTCACCCCAAGCCATCGCCCGCCACGCCAGAGACCGCCCGCCAGCCAGAACAACAGGCCTTGCATTTTCAGGTGGAACTTGACAAGCGCGGGCAGGCTCATATCAAATGTTTGCAGGGCAAAGAGGAGGCGGCAACGATCGGCCTGAACCCCCCGGGATTTAATGACCTGTTTAATCAGGGCTTGATGCGCAAACCTCATTCATTGAACGTGGGGGTGCTGCATAACTGGGTGGAGCTCGACGGCGCACTTTTCAGCTTCGAAAGAGGCAATAATGACAGCAGCAAGCTTGAGAAAGCCCTGAATGAGCGCTATCTCCCCGAGGCCGCCCTTGGACGGGGCAAGGACGTGGTGATATTTGCCAACGCGGCCTCGTCAACCGGTTTTGATATTCAGTTTCCCGTCAGGCTGGCCGGAGTCCTTGAAAATCGCAGACGCCCTTTGAACGAGGACTCCCTGGCTCTCTTGCAGGACTCGAACGCCTGTGGCCTGTTGCACAAGGAGATCGTCATTAAAGTCACCCGGCCCAGCCTGGTTTTCAAGCAAAAGACCCCGGATGGCGGCGAGCGGTATCTTCAAAGGACCCCGGAAAATACCGTTACCCTCACCGATGATCGTGGCGGGCAGAAAGTAATCGACTTGAGCCAGCCAGTGAATTATCTGCGGTTGACCGCCGTTGAGTTTACTGCCGTTTTCAATCATCCCGCGATTAATCAGCATAGTAAGCTCAAGTCACCCGCAAACGGGCTGGGCCAAGGTCTCCCCAGGCCCGACTTCCCGAAGCCTTTGCCGCCACCGCCGCCGCCACCGCCCCTCCCAGCCCCCGCAGGTGATCGCACAGACAGTAGTCTCACGGAAGTTCAAGGGCCTGTGTCCGGCTCGCCAGCGGCAGCGGCCTCAGCAGCCGCAGAGGCAGCGGCCCCAGCTTTAGCGACCATGGAAAAGCCCGGAACTGCGCCCAGTCTCAAGCCAGTGGACAAGCTCAAGCCCTTGCCCAATCTATGGCTCGAAGAAATCCTCGCTCGGCAACCGATCAGACATGATTGGTTCGCCTGTCTGGCCTACAGCAAGATGGCCGCCAGATTCGGCAATTCGCGGGAAGGCAAATTCGGCCTTAGTGCCTGCTGGGCGGTTGCCCTGGGCGAAACAGAAGAGATTGCCGAGCCTGCTTTCAAGGGAATCTTTCTCACCGAAAAAGGCGGCTTGGGCTTTCTCAATCAAGGGCATGTGGCTCGTTTTAATAAAGGGGTTGCCTTTATCGGGACACAGGAATCGGCGCTCGAAGGCATTGATGTGAGTCTGGTCGGGGTAGGTCTGGATGTTCAGCAGCGCATCGTTTTTATCATCACCGACAACTATCGCGCCAAATTCGGCGTCCCGGACCAAACCCTGACGCAAGCGTTGGTGCGCTTGGCAGAATATGGCGCCTTGATTATGAGCGTTCAAGAAACCCTTCAAAGCCCTGAGCCGCTGGAGGTGGTCTGGACCGTTCCTGCTGAGCAAGCAATCCCGGGCGATCCTCAAGCCCTTGAGAGCACCCGCCCGGCATGAGCCGTGCCTACCCAGGCGGCCGCCAATCCCGACACCTCGGGATTGCGGCCAAACTGCGACCGACAAAGTGTTGTGCTGAGCTGTGCCGTTGCTTTTAAACCGCGGCCCGGCCAGTTTTTTGGAAAAAATAGCCAATGTGGCCAATCCAGCCAATGTGGCCAATGCGGTCTTGCGCCAGGGTGCGGCATTGGGGTCGAGTGGAGTGGAGGCGCGCCCAGTTTAGGCCGACGGCTTCCGTTGTTTCTGCTCTTTCGAGCATCGTGGCAAACAACCGCCAGGCCATGCCGAACGTTTCCTCCACCCCCTCTA
>JBEKRX010000105.1:0-11167 GCA_049518415.1 Verrucomicrobiota bacterium | reverse complement strand
CGTCCCGCTCCGAGCGGGACGGGCCGCCGCCCTGGGTAAAGTGGAAAAACGGATCACCCCCCTCCCATGCGCTCCGAGCGCATGGGAGGGGGGAAGGGGGGAGGGCTTCCGCCCGCGCTCGGTGGCAGTGTCAAGATCCGCCCTTCCTCCGTTGGCTCTATTGGCTGGATTGGCTGGATTGGGATTTTTCGTCCCAAATGCGTCTGATTCCAATTCGCGTTGGAATCAGGGGGTGGGGTGGGTGCCGCTTGTCAGGGCGCCGATGCCCTTGGCGGGCGGGCGCAGGCGGCCACCAGCAGCCAGAGGGCGAGGAAGCCGGCGAGGGCGGCGGCGATGCGCTTGGGCCAATGGACGGTTTTGTCGTTGACCGCCAGCAGGTGAATGGTCATCGGTTTGCCGAGCTCGGTTTGGAGCAATTGCGTGAAGGCGTGGCGGAGGCCGCGGGTGGGGAGGTTGACGCGGATGGGCTGGACTTTGGCGAGGCCCAGTTCCTGGGCCTGCTGCAATTTGGTCCATTGGGCCTCGGCGGCGGAGGCATCGTATTGGAGTTGCAGCGGCTGGGCGCCCGGCGGGGGTGGTTGCGGCCCCGCCGGTTGTTGGGCCGCGTTGCTGAGGCTGAAGGCGTTTTGGGCCAGGATGAGGTTGCTGCCCTGGGCGCGGCGCAACTGCTCTTCGAGTTGGCGGGCCTGCGGGTCGCCGCTCTCGACAAAATTGCCCTTGGCCCGTGCGCGGTTGTAATCGGCCATGGCCTCTCTCACTTTGCCTGAGGACAACTTCTGCTGGGCGCTGGCCAATTCGGATTTGAGTTGTTTGGCGAGCACGGCTTTGTTTTCCGACTCCTTCCGGCTGTAGTCGAAGAGCGAGAAGCTCGCCGCCTCGGCGACGCCGGCGGCGGCGCGGGTCATGGTCCCGCCGAAGTCGCTGTAGCGGTAATCGGGCGGGAGGAAGACTTCCCAGCGGGTGTTCTTGAGCGGCAGGTCGAGCCTGGGTGAGACCAGGTCCACCGGGCCGCGGTTTTGGGGGAAGCGGTTGGTGCCGGCATAAGTCAACTCGACGGTGAGGGGCGCATCGTCGCTGCCGGACCGTTGGAGCGGGAGCAGGAGTTTGCCTTCGCGCAGGCTGGGCCGCACGGCCTCGCCGGCGACGAAGGCCGACCAGACCTTGGCGCCGGGCGGCAGGGCGACCTCGAGGTGTTGGCGCCCATGGTTGCGGATGGCGAGCGACATCTCGGTCATCATCTGGCCGTCGTCGGCCACGACGGTGGTCAGGTCCAACCGCTCGACCAGGGCCTGGAGGACTTCGGCCTGCTCGAAGCGCCTGGCCTCGAGCGCGAGGGTGTACTCGGGCCGCAGGTAGCGATAGGCCAGCACCGTGGCCTCGTCGGGGCGGCCGGCCCAGGGCGGCAGGTCCCGGGTGTCGAGCGGCTTGAGCTCGGCCGCGCTCTGCTCGGTCACTTGCAGCGGCGGGCGCGCCACGATGGCCAGGATGCCCGTCTCCCGTTCCACTCCCGCCGCCGAGATGCCCCGCAAGTCGAGGCGATTGGTCCCGGCCGGGCGCGGCAGCTCCCAGGTCACCGTCAGCGTGTGCGGGCCGCGGATTTTGCTTTGGAACTCGACCTTCCAAATTTCGCCCGCCTGGTCGCGGCGCCGGATATTGGCGCCGGAAATCTCGACATTGCGGAAGGCGGCCGGGATTTTGAGGCGCAGTTCCTTGACGGGGGCGTTCTGGATTTCGTAGCGCGCCAGCGCCCGGCCGCTGACCAGGGACTCGGTGAGGGTCAAGGTGTTGACGATTTCCGCCCGCACCCAGGGATCGACCGGTTCGGTGGCGACGGCCAGTTTCCAGGCGGCGGCCGGCTGGGGTTCCGCGGCCAGGAACTTGTAGGCCAGCACACTGCCCGCGCCCGCCGGGTCGCTCGCCGCGCCGGGGGCGGCCGGGACTTCGGTCAGGCCGTCAATCGCCGACGGCCCAATGGCCATGCCGGGTTCGGCGGACACGGAGACAAAGCCGCTGAGTTTCTGCGCGCCGAGGGGATGCACGCCGACGATGGGCAGGAGCCTGGGCAGTTCGGAGAAGGTTCGGAGCAAATCGAGCCGGAGGGCATAATTGCCGGTGGTGCGCTCCTTAAGGGTGAGCTCCAGGAACCGTTGGTCCGCCTCGAGGCGCTCGGCCCATTGCAGGATATTGGTTCCGGTGACGGCCTCGAGGCGATAATCGCTGGGCAGCGCCAGTTTGAGCGCGAAGACGCCGGCGCGCTTGATGGTGTAATCGATGACGCTGGCGACGGCCACTTGCTCGGCGCCGACGCGGACGCTGTGGCGGACGACGGCCTCGATTTGCGGGCGCTGGGGCGCCACGCGGGTCTCGAGCGTGAAGGCAGGTTTGAGAAACCGGAACGCGTGGAACACGGTTTCGGCCTTTGGCCCGGCGGCGCGGGCGAACTCTTCCGCGTCGACGCGGGTCAATTCCTGGAGGCGTTCGAGGGTGAGTTCGAGTTCCTCTTCGCTGCGCAGGCCGAGCAGGCCGGTCTCGCGTTTGACGTCCAGGGCGCGGGGAATTTCAATTCTGACGACCGCGGGCAGCGCCGGGAGGAGGCTCTCGGTCTGGAGCGTCAGCCGATAATCCGGGGCCATGCCCTTGAGCAAGTCCACCACCAACACCTGCCCGGCAGCCTCGGTCTTGACTTCCCAGGTGCGAATGGACTCGCCCTCGACGCGCAGGAGTTTATGGCCGTTGGGCAAGCGGATGCGCGCCTGCCGCATCTCGCCCTGGGTCACCTGGTAATCGAGGCTGGCCCGGGCGTCGAGCACGCCGCCGGCGAAAGAGACCAGGGTCGCATTGTGGCAGATGACGTTGGCGGCGATTTCGGCCGCGCGTTTGACCCGCGGCGTCCAGCGCAGGTCCACCCGCTCGGCCGCGCCGAGGAGCGCCTGCACGCGCGTCTGCTGGCCGCTGGTCAGCCGCTGGCAGGATATGGCCGTGGGAAACTCGACGTCTGCCTCCGGCTGGTCAATGGTCAGCGCCAGTTGGCCGGACAGGGCCGGCGGCACGCCAAATCCAAGCTCGCGCTTGGTCACGTCACCGGCCAATTTGACCAGGAATTTGACTTGCAGCACGGTCTGGCCGGGCCGCGCCAGCAGGGCCCAAACCTTGCCTCCCTCGCGGAGCAAGCTTGCCTGGCCGGGCCTGGCCGAGAACTCCTGCACGGCCATGTCCTCGCCGAAAAGGGCGATGCGCTGGTGCGGCTTATTGGCGGTCACATCGAAAGTGGCGGCCAGTTGCGCGACCTTGTCGTTGACCGTGCCGCTATAGTTGGCGGACAGGATGGCTGCCGCCGGAGTGGGGTCGGTGGGGGCTGGCGATTGGGCGTTTGCGGACAAGGCGCCGAGGCCGAGAGCCAGCAGGGCGAGGGAGGCCAGGGCGGGCGGGATGGCGGGCTGCGGGTGCGCGGCCAGCGCGGGCGAGCCCGGCGGCTTGCGCGGCCAGTATTTCCAAGTGAGCCACGCCACCGCGGCCAGCCCGAGCACTGGCGCCAGCAAGATCAGGCCCAGGTGCAGGAGGCGCCACGCCAGCAGGAGGTTGCCCACCGAGCCCAGCGCCAGCGCCAGGGCCAACGCAAGCAGGAAGCTGCTCCGCCCCTGCCGGCGCCATTGCCACCACCCGAGCAGCAAACCGGCAACAAACCCGGTCAGTTGCAGCGCCATCTGCGCCATCTGGAACGTCTGCAACTTCATCAGGCTGGCTTTCACGGACAGGGGTTCGTCGCCCGCGTTGAGGGCCTTGGTGAAGGTGAACAACTGGCCCGCGCGGGGAATCTCGATGTGGAGCGAATGCACGCCGGCCGCCATTGGCGCCGCGGACGGCGGTGCGCCGGGGGTGACGGTCGCGGGCGGGGGTTGCGCGGTCGCATTGACCTCGGCAGGCGCGGGGCGCGCCGCTTGGAATTGGGCCTGGCGGACGGCGGCGAGTTGCTGGTTTTGCGCCGCGACCGCGGGGCTGTTCCGCACGATGTAGCCGCGCCGCGCAATCTCCGCGAACCGCTCGCTGCTCATCTGCTGGACGCTGCCGTCGGCTAAGAGCACGTTGCGGTGCCCGTCCACGTCCGTCGGCGAAAATGCGATCACTGAACTTGGGTCCACTTCTCCTTCCGACAATCCACCGCCCAGATAGACAAATTGCTGGCCGCTCTCGGGGTCGATCAGCACCTTGTCGGTGCCCAGTTCGTTCATCATCTCCTCGAACGAGGTTGGGAAGCGGTCCATATTGTCGAGTCCGAAAGTCTTTATAGCGATGCCGATTTGCTTCAGACTGTTGACCGCACTGGCGCGTTGGGCCCTTGCCTTGCCTCGCGCCAGGGCCGGTAGGAGCATGGCGCCCAGGAGCGCCAGGATGCAGAATACGCCGAGCACCGCGAAGACCCCGCTCCGGCCGCGGCGCACCCCGGCCCCGATGAGCGCGACCAGCAGGACCACCAGGACGCCGCCCAGGGCGAGCCCGGCCCCGGCCTCGCGCACGATCTCCTGGTAGAACCCCAGGACTTGCCGCCAGGCGTCTCGCAGACCGTAGGAGGCGCCGCGCGCCACGGTCATGTTTCCGCCGAAGGCTGAGAGCCGGAAAGCCGGCGGCGCGTAAAGATGCCATTCGGCGTAAGTGTTGGGCACGTCGGTTTGGGGCGCTGCGAGTTGGAATCGGGTCGGAAAGAGCGACCAGGCCAGGCTGTTGGTCTGGGCGTAGATGATGTCCACCGCGAAGGCCTGGTCGCGGTTGGGGCCGCGCGGCAGCGGCACCATCAGCCAGTCGTTGTCCCGCTCCGCCTTGATCGGCAGGCGGTTGACGTCGCAGCTCCAGAAGCTGGCGCCGGGGGGCAGTTTGAACCGCTGGAACTGCTTGTCATTGTTCTTCACCATGAACGAGGCCTGGGTTAGCATCTCGCCCGCCTCGGTCAATACGGTCGTCAATTGGGTGCGATCGGCCACGGCCGACAGGACTGGCAGTTCGGCGAAGCGTTTGACCTCGACCTCGAGGCGGTAATTGGCGCCGGTGTATTGGTAGGCGAGCAGCACGGCGCGCGTGATTAAGGCCCGGTCGGCCTGCGCCAGTTCGGCTTCATCCACCCGCCGCAGGGGGTCGCCTGGGGCTTTGGCGGCCAGCTTCAGGCTGGTGGCGGTCGTAATGGCCACCGAACCGGTCTCGCGTTCGACCCCGAGGGCATGGATTCCCCCCACCGTCAGCGTCGCCCCTTTGGGGTCGAACTGGTAATCATAGGTCACCACGAGCGTGTAGCCGCCCCAGGCCTTGTCCTGGAGGCGGATGGTCCAGAGGCCGTCGGCCTTCTGCTCTTTGCGCCGGATGTTGGGGCCGGTGAACTCGACGTTCTTCCACGTGCCCGGCACGGCCACGTCGAACTCCTGCACGCCCTGGTTGACGAGGCCGTAACGAATGGTCGCACTGCCGCCGACAATCCCGTCGCCGATCGTGACCAGGTTGAAGAGGTCGGCCACCACGCGCGCCGCCAGGCGCTCGGTGGCGAGCGAGAGCTTCCAATCGGGCTGTTCCGCCGTGTAGGCGAGCAGTTCATCGGCGCGGGCGGAGAGTTGGCTGGCGGGGATTTCCCTCAGCCCTGCCAGTTCGGCGGTCTTGAGTCGAAGGCCCGGCGCGGAGGCGGCGCCGATCTGCGCGGTCTGGCGGGCCGCGCCGAGCACACGCAGGGGCGCCAGGCGGACCTGCTCCGGGAAGCTCTTCAAGGGCTGCTCCAGTTGGACGTCCAGCTTGCGCGTGCCCAGCACGCGGCTGGCAAAACTCACCCGCAGCACCTGGTTGGTCTCGGTCAGCTTCCAGTCCTCCACCCCTTCGCCGCGCACGTCAGCCACCATGAATCCCGGCTGCGGCGCCAGTTCGAGGGCATAAACCCCCGCCTTCTCCACCTCGAGGGTGAGGGCGTGCCCGGCCAGCAAGCGGGTCTCCTCGAGCCGCGCGGTGACCCGGTCGGCGACCTTGAGCACGGGCTCGACCCGTTTCAATTTCAGGCTCAGGCTCAACGGGCGCCCGTTGAAACGGTAGGCCGCCAGGGCGCCGGCCGGGGCATTGACCTGGCGCAAGCCGGAGGCGGAGTCGATTTCCGCCAGGGTGTCTTCGGTGGAAATCGTGAGCGCGCCCGCCTCGCGCTCGACCTCGAGCGGCTGCGGCGGCGTGAGCGCCACCGTCGAGGGCATCGCCTCGATCGTCTGTTCCGAGTAAAGGGTCAACTGGCACTCCTTTTCCACCGGCTTGATGAACTCGACGGTCAGGAGTTGCGGGCTGTTGCCGGGGGCGGGGCCGGGTTTGAGCTCCCAATCCCGGAGTTGCTCGCCGGCCAGGCGTGTCAAGGCCTGGGCGGCGGGCAAGGCAATGGTGAGGCTGGTCAGTTTGCCTTGGAGAATCTCGTAGCGCAGTTGGGTAACATGCTTGACGACCGTGGGCGTGATTTGGGCGCTGGCCGTCGTCTCGACCGTCACCACCGCCTTGCGCGCCACCTCGGCCGGCCCGCCCACCCGCGACCACCGCAACGCCACCGTCTGGTCCGCCCCGAGGAATCCCTTGACCCGCGCCAGGCCGTTGGTGGCGCTTGACTCCAGGGCCGTGCCGCTGAGCAGTTGCACCTCCATGCCGTTGCCCTGGACCTGCACTTCGGCGATTGCCGCCGCCGGACCTTTGAACGAAACCTGGTTCCACAACTCGGTCTGGCTGATCTTCGCCACCAGCTCGAGCTTAAGCTGGTATTGGCCCGGCTTGGACGCCACGAGCCGGTATTGATTGCCGGCGCGCTCGACGCGCAGGGGCACCGGCAACCTGGGCGGCAGCAGCGCCAGCTCGCCCTCGAACAAAGGCGCCGCCGCCTCCTGGTGGTCCAGCAGCTCAGCGGTCAGCGCGACGGTGAAACGGGCCTCCGCATCGCCCAGCTTGCCCTCGTAGCGGACCTGGCGAAATACCAGTCCCGCCGCGGGGAGAGGCCCCGGGCCGGCCGCGCCGGCCGAACCAGGGTTCGCCGGCGCAGCCCACACTATTGCGCACAACAACACGGGCGCCATCATTTTAGAGGTCAGTGCGTTTTTCATAAAACTCCCAATTCAGTTCAAAAGTCTTCACGTCTTATCCAGCCGGGAAGGTTTTTAACATAGGTCGGGCCAGGGGGTTGTTCGGGCGGAGTCAAGAGTTTGTAAAAGAATTGTGAGTACAAAGGGCGCATCCGGACACTGCCGCCAATTTCACTCTACCCGCGCGCAGCGCGGCACTCTTCCGCCCCGGAGGGGCGGCAAGATAGTAGCCCAGGGCAAGGCCCGTCCCGCTCCGGGCGGGACGGGCCGCCGCCCTGGGTAAAGTCGAAAAAGGGATCACCCCCCTCCCATGCGCTCGGAGCGCATGGGAGGGGGGATGGGGGGAGGGCTTGCGCCGGCGCTCGGGCTCAGCCCTCCAGCCTCCAGCCTCCAGCCTCCAGCCTGCACGG
The DNA here is from genome assembly GCA_049518415.1 of Verrucomicrobiota bacterium. Classification (GTDB taxonomy): domain Bacteria; phylum Verrucomicrobiota; class Verrucomicrobiia; order Limisphaerales; family UBA8199; genus CAVQND01. The sequence continues at coordinate 3,684 of JBEKRX010000105.1, read as the reverse complement.
CTTCCGCCCCTGCTCGGGAGCCGTGTCAGGATGCGCCAGAGTACAAACCCCCCTGGAAAAAGTAATAGGCATTTTCGAAAGTCGTGGCACTATGCAGGAGGAATTAGCGATGAAAGGCCCGACGCGAACACTGAGTTGGCTGCTGGCAGCGGCGCTGCTGGCGACGGTCTGCCCACTGAGCAGCCAGGGCAAAGGCTACACCAGCGGCGGGGGGCACAGCTATTCTTCCTCCTCGTCGAGGAGCTCTGGTTTTTCCAGCAGTCGGAGTTCCGGCTCGAGCAGCAGCCGGAGTTCGGGCGGCAGTTTGAGCCGCAGCTCCGGCTCGACCAGCAAGAGCTACCAATCCGGCAGCGGCAAGAGCTACTCCTCCGGCTCGACCTGGCGGGGCGACAGCCGCCACGGTTACAGCTCCGGCAAGAGCTACTCCTCCAGCCCCGGCCATGGCTTCACGTCCGGCTCAGGCGCGGCGCACGAGGCTCAGCCTGCCCGCCCGGCTCTGGCCACCCGGCGAACTGCGCCGGAGCCGAGCCGTTTTTCTTTCGACACCGCCGCCGCGCGCGCGAAGCAGGAAGAAGTCAGCCAGCGGGAATACAAGGGGTTCAAAGAGGCCCAGTCCGCGCCGGCACGCGCGCCCGGCGCCACCATACGGCCGCCCTCAGATGCTCGCGGCCCGGCCTCTTACCAGGGCAAGCCGCCGCCGATCATCGTCCGCAATGGCGGCTCTTACCGCCCAGGAGCCTATATTCCGGATACGGAAGTCATCGGGAGCCGGCCGGGGCGAGTGCGAACGCTCTTTGAAGGGTACTACACGCGGCCGGTGGTGGTTTATCGGGACCCTTACAACAGCCTGTTCTGGTGGTGGCTCCTGGACCGCTCGTTCGAGGAGCGGGCCTCGTGGGCTTACCATCACCGCTACGACATGGACCCGGCCCGCTACCAGGCGCTTGTCGCCAGCGACCAGCAACTCGAGGCGCGGGTCGAACAACTCGAGGCCGGGCAGACCGCGCGCGACCCGAATTACGTCCCGGCCGGCGTGGACCGGGACCTGATGTACTCCGACGGCTACGTGGCGCAGGCTTACGGCAACCGCCCCACGCTGCTCGGGGTGGCCGCCTTTTGGGCCTTGGGCGTTCCGACCGCGATAGCCTTGTGCGTCTTTTTCATCTGGCTGATTTGGTTCAAACGCTGGCAAACCGCAAACTGACTCACACACTAACCTCATGCAACTGCATCTCCCTGAGTACATCGTGGGCGACCTCCTGGCGACGGTCGCGTTTGGCTTTTTAGCCATCTTCCTCATCGTCATTGGCTACATAGTCTTCGACAAATTGACGCCCAAGCTGGACTTCAGCGACTTGCTCAACAAGGGCAACGTGGCCCTGGCCATTGTCGTTGGCGCCTTTATCCTCGGCCTCTGCCACGTCATCGCCCGCGTGGTTTCCGCCATCCTCGGCGGCGGGAGTTGACCGGGGCCGGATTTTACCCGGGCGTCCAGTGCGATCCCGGGCCCCTCGACCCTCGACCGACACTCGACACTCATTACTCGTCACCCGTCACCCGTCACGCCCATGCCACCGGAAAACAAAGGCAAAACACTCTGGGAAATGTTCCTGGCGCGCGTCCACGGCAGCGGGGATGGCGCGGGGCTGGCCTTCGCCAACCCGCTGGCTCTGGGCATCGGGTCCCCCGTGCCCGTTGCCTTCGCCAACGGCCCCGAGTTCGCCAACTACGACTTCAGCGTGCAGGAAATCCGCGAGTACAACCGGCAAATCGGGGGCCAGGAATTCCGGTTCACGGATTACGTCCTGCGCGGAGTCAATGCGAAATCCTTCGACGCGAAGGATGCGCTCACCGTCCGGGTGCGGACGGTGCCGAACCAGGCCGGCGGGCACGATGCGTTGCTGCTGCGGCTCTACGACGAGTTCGCCTTTGCGGAGGATTTCCTGGGTGTTGTCAAGGATGATACGGGGGTCTTCGAAGTGACCGACGACCCGTCGGGCGCCAAGGAGACCTATGCCCGCATCAACGATCTGCGCGAATCCTACCAGGCCGCCGTGCTGGTCGTGACCGGCACCACGCCTGAGGGCAAAGCCGCCCCGGGCAAGCTTGCGCCGCTCAAGCTCGAGTATTGGGATTATTGGCGCGAGCTGGACCTCGGGGCCGGCAACACCGCCAAGGAATTCCTCTTCGTCGAGTTGAATTCCGACACCGGCTGGTTCCAGCTCTGGCGCGGCCGGGAGTTCTTCTCATGAATCCCCCATCCCTTTTAGGGATACCACTTCGCATGAAAATGACGCCTTTGTTGTTTGCAACGGCTCACGCGGCTATCTTTGCGGTAACCTCAAAACTTGCCTGCGTGCTGCCGGCTCAATGACCAATAACCATTACTCAATACTCAATGCTCAATTAACCCTCTATCCCTTCTGGGATTTCCCTTCGGATGAAAATGCCGGTTTCGTTCATTTCCAACGGCTTACGCGCCTATTTTCGGGGTGACCTTCGATTCAGACTTTCATTCCACGCATCCCTGCCGACCCGGCCGCTGCCGCTGCTGTGCGCCCTGCTGGTGCTGGGCGGTTCCCTCCTCGCGGCGGCACAACCGTTGGAGTTGCGCCTGCGCAGCCTCCAGCAAACGAAACCCGGCCTGGACCAGTGGGCGACGGTCGAGACGCCGGTTCAATGGGCGCCGGCAGGCACGGCGGTGGTCATCTGCGACATGTGGGACAAGCACTGGTGCCGCGGGGCGACGGCGCGGGTGGCGGAGATGGCCGGGCGCATGAACCAAGTCGTGACGGAACTGCGCCAGCGCGGGGTGCTCATCATTCATTGTCCGAGCGAGACCATGCCGTTCTACGAAGGCACGCCCGGGCGCAAGCTGGCGCAGGCCGCGCCGAGAGTCTCCCCCAAGGTCGCCTTGCCGGGCTGGTGCCGCCTGGAGGGGGTGAAGGAGCCGCCGCTGCCGATCGATGATGCGGACGGGGGCTGTGACGATCAGCCGCCCTGCCAGGCGGGCGCGCCCTGGCGGCGCCAAATCGCCACGCTTGAAATCCAGGCCGGCGATGCCATCACCGACAACGCCGAGGCCTACAACCTGATGCGCCAGCGCGCCATCACCAATGTCATCGTCATGGGCGTGCACCAGAACATGTGCATCCTCGGCCGCCCCTTTGCCATCCGCCAAATGGTCTGCCAGGGCCAGCAGGTCGTCCTGATGCGGGACCTGACCGACAGCATGTACAACTCCCGCCGCCAACCTTGCGTCGATCACTTCACCGGGAACGACCTCGTCACCTGGCACATCGAAAAGTACTGGTGCCCCACGATCACGAGCGACCAAATCATCGGCGGCCAGCCCTTTCGCTTTGCCGCCGACACCCGCCCGCCCCGCCTCTTGCACAACGACGTGAAATAAGCCCGCGCCTGCAATTCCCGATTTGCAGCGGGTGCACCCCGAGACTGCCACGAATTCCACCTCACCCGCCCGCAGCGCGGCATCCTTCTGCCCTCTTGCCCCGTAGCGGCAGCGAGATAGTAGCCCAGCGCGAGGCATGCGGGGAGGCGAGACGCCAAAGGCGTCACTCATGTGCGCCTGAAAGCGCGCTTGGACAGCAGGGTGAAAGTCCCTGACCTGGCCGACACTGTAAGGCCAGTAATTGAAAGTAACTGCGCCGGGGCAATAACCCC
>JBEKRX010000104.1:0-11347 GCA_049518415.1 Verrucomicrobiota bacterium | reverse complement strand
CGGAGGTTTTGGAGCGGTCGAGATACATAGTGAGCACAATATGAACACATAATTGCGTAAATAAAGGCACAATGTTGATATTATTAGTGGCTACACAATTGGCTAAATATATTCCTATCATCAGCTCTATCAACTACTTAGGAATAATTACTGAAGGAACATCCGCTCCAAGCCCTAATCATGCAGCAGAACGAAGCGCAAATTGACCGCCGAGATTCAGCGCGGCTGGGGCGCGCCATGCTAACGCGAATATTTCACACTGGCGCGGCCGGAGGGCTGGCTTGCAGCCAGCTTTGGCGGTTGGGATGGGCAAAGCCGGCCAGATGCCGGCGGTCCGTCCTGTCGGACTTCCGTGCGAGGTGTCAAGTATTCGGGCGCGGGGCTGCCTTGGGACTCGGAACTTCGGACTTGGCTCCGCCCGCACGCCGCTGATTGTGCGGCCGCCATGCCCCGCCCTTCCCATTGCTGGTATCACGACGCGGTCTCGGCCTTGGCCTATTCGCTGGCCCAGGCTCATGCGGAGCCGGGGCGGGCCGATTCGCAGCCGCCCTACAACGACCTCACCCGGTTTGTCCTGCGGCAGCAGGCGCAGATGCCGGACTATCTGCGCGCCCCTTTGCGGGCGGCGACACTGGGCTTTGACCTCGCCGGTCTCCTGCGGACGGGCCGGCCTTTTCACGGTCAGCCCCCAGCCAATCGCCGGCGGCAGGTGGAGGCCTGGAAAAACTCGCGCCTTGGCTGGGGGCGCGATTTGATTCGTTACTACGAAAGCCTGGCCACGTTCGCGCTCTACAGCCGCCAGTTCGAGGGCCCGGAAGGCGAGTCCCCGGCCCGACCCACCGTGGCGCTGCCAACGGGTCAGGTGATTTCCGGCCCGGCGCGGGAACTGCGGTGCGCGATTGCGGTGGTTGGCTCCGGGCCCGGCGGGGCGCTCACCGCCTGCCTGTTGGCCGAAGGGGGCCGGGATGTCCTGCTGCTGGAGGAGGGTCCTTTCCAGCCGCTGGAATCGTGTCGGCCATTCTCGCAAGAGGAACTGCTGCAAAAGTACCGCCACGGCGGGCAGACGGTGGCGCTGGGGCGGGACAAGGTGGCCTACGTGGAAGGGTGTTGCGTGGGGGGCGGCAGCGAGATTAACAGCGGGCTTTATCATCGGACGCCGCCGGAGTTGCTGGAGGCTTGGCGCCGGCAATTCCAGGTGGCCGGCCTGACGGAGGAGGAGTTGCGCCCGCATTTTGAGGCCTGCGAACGAGAGGTCTTGGTGTCGCCTTTGGCGGGAGCGGCCCCGGGCGCTTCGCTCAAGCTGGACCAGGGGGCCAGGCGGCTGGGCTGGAAGTCGGTGGCAGTGCCTCGCTGGTTTCGCTATGCCGGCGGGAGCGGGGCCGGCGGGACGCGCCAGACGATGACCAAGACGTTCGTGCCGCGGCTGCTGGTGGCGGGGGGCAAGGTGCTGCCCCACACGCGCATCGAGCAACTGCGCCGCTGGGCGGGGCGATGGCTGCTCGAGGGCCGGCACGCGGCGAGCGGGGCCGTGCGCATCGAAGCCGAAGCCGTGTTTGTGTGCGCGGGCGCGGTGCAGACACCGGCCCTGCTCCGGCGGAGCGGCATCACGCGCAATATCGGGGATGCGCTGCAATTGCATCCCACCGTGAAAGTGGTTGCCAAATTCCCCGACGCCGTGAACGCGGCCGACATGGGGGTGCCGGTGCACCAGGTCAAGGAATTTGCACCGCGGCTCAGTTTCGGCTGTTCCATCAGCACACCGGCCTACCTGGCGCTGGGCCTGGTGGACCATCCGTCCGCGGCGGGGGAAGTGCGGCGCTGGTGGACGCAGATGGCCAACTATTATGCGATGATCCCCGGCCAAGGGCGGGGCACCGTGCGCCCCCTGGGCAGGTTCCGCGACCCGGTGGTCCGCTACCAAGTGAGCGCACAAGACCGGCGCGACCTGGCGGAGGGCCTGCGAAAGCTGGCCGAGATACTGTTCGCCGCGGGCGCAGTTGCGCTTTATCCGGGCCTGGACCACGGCCCGGAGTTGCGCTCGCGCGACGAACTGGGCAAATGGCCGGAGATACTCCCGAGCGGGCGGGCCAGGCTCATGACGGTTCATCTCTTCTCTTCGTGTCCGATGGGCGAAGACAAAGAGCGGTGCGCCACCGACTCCTTCGGCCGGGTGCACGGATTCGATGACCTGTTCATCAACGATGCCAGCCTGCTGTGCACGGCCCCCGGCGTAAACCCGCAAGGCACGATCATGGCGCTGGCCCGGAGAAATGCGTTGCATTTCTTAGATCGCCTGTAGCCGGGAGGGTTTCGGGTGGGGCGCCAAATGCTCCATTGGCTGTATTGGCTGTATTGGGAGTTTTGGCGGTGTTTTTGCTCCTGAAGCCGCCAGGAACAACCGGCTTTTCCGCGGAAAGCCGAGCGATAGTTCGGGCTTTCAGCCCGCAGCGGGGCCGCGGGCGGGAGGTCCTGGGGCGCTGGCCCGCGCGCGCCGGCGCGGAATCGGCCATCGGCTATTGGCCATCGGCTATTGGCCATCGGCTATTGGCTATTGCCTATTGCCTATCGCCGCTGGCCCGCGCGCGCCGGCGCGGATGCCGTTCGCTGTTCGCCGCTCGCCGTTCGCTCCGCTGGCCCGCGCGTGCGGGCGCGGAGTCGGCCATCGGCTATTGGCCATCGGCTATTGGCTATTGCCTATTGCCTATCGCCGCTGGCCCGCGCGCGCGCCGGCGCGGATGCCGTTCGCTGTTCGCCGCTCGCCGTTCGCTCCGCTGGCCCGCTGGGGCGGGGAATCAGCCCTTCTGTATTTGGGGCGCTGGCTGCGACTCAAGCTTGACCTGAGTGCGCCCGGCGCAGATGCTTGCAGGCGGCTTGAATATGATTTTGCGCGTGAGAACGAAGCGGATGGTTGGGAATGTCCTGTTGATCGGGCTGGCCTTGTGCCTGATGGCCGTGGGGCCGGCTGCCCGGGCGGGCACGCCGAAAGCGGCCAAAGCAGCCAGGCCGGCCAAGGCGCCGGGCCTGGCCCGCACGGCGCGCAACCCTTACCTCGGGGCCATCACCCTCGACGCCGCGAGCGGGCGGGTGCTGTTTGAAGACCAGGCCGACGCCAAGGGTTACCCGGCGAGCGTGCTCAAGCTGATGGACTTGCTGCTGGTGCTCGAACGGATTGAACAGGGCCAACTCTCGTTGCAGCAGGCGGTGACCACCAGCGCGAAGGCGTCGCACACCGGGGGTTCGCGAGTCTGGCTGGCCGACAAGGAGTCGTTCACCGTGGATGAGTTGTTGTATGCCCTAATGGTCCAGTCGGCCAACGACGCGGCGGTGGCCCTGGCGGAAAAGGTGGGCGGCAGCACCGAAGGTTTTGTGGAGCTGATGAATAAACGAGCCAAAGAACTAGGCATGGCCAACACGCTGTTCCGGTCCGTCCACGGCCTGCCCCCAGGCCGAGGCCAGGAACCGGACGTCACGACCGCGCGCGACCTGTCGTTGCTCTGCCGGGCAGTGCTCAAACACCCCGACACCCTGCGCTACGCCTCGACCCGCCAACGCGCCTTTCGCACCAATGTCCCCAAGAAACCGGTCATCATGCGCACGCACAACCACCTCCTTGGGCATTTGGAAGGCTGCGACGGGCTGAAGACCGGGTGGATTGCCGCGGCCGGCTATTCCATCGCCCTGACCGCGGCTCGGCACGGCCAGCGGGTCATCGTGGTGGTGCTGGACAGCAGCGACCGGGAGACGCGCGACGCCCGGGGCGCAGAACTCGTGGCCAAAGGCCTGGCGGCCCTCAGCGCCCCGGCCCCGGCGCCAGCGCGCCAACCGGCAGGTAAGTCGGCCAGGAAAGAAGCCGGAGGTCCAAAGGCCGAAAGAAGGGAGTAGGGCAGTCTTTGTCCCGAGGTGTCGGGGCTCCCAAGCGGCGGGGAGGCTTTGGAGCGCGGCGCAGGGACGGGCGGCTGGAAAGGGGCCCGAGCCGGCAGGCTAGAAGGCCTGGCCTGCCGGGCCAGCCCCCGGGGTGTGAGTAAGTTTTCACGTCCGGAGAGGGGGGTTGGACAGGCATTGTCCTACCACTGGACGGCAAGATGAGGGGGAAAAAGTGTTAGTTGCCATGAAACCACGTCCAAGAGTGAGGTTGGAGCCGGAACTGGAGTGCGAGGTGGCGCTGTTTAGCCCCGCCCAGCGGGTGGAGCTGGCGCGGAAGTTCGAGCGCTGGGCCAGGCAACTGCGGGTGAGCGCCTTTATTTTGCGCCGCGCCGCGGAACCAAGGAGGCCTGCCGTTTTAAAAGCCTTGCCGCGGCGGAAGCTGGCTTTGAACTAGCCGCCCCGGCGGCCGGTGCGCGGGAACGGGCGGCCGCTGCCCGCCCGGACCGCGTGTCCACACTCCGGCGGTCAGCCGCCGGCAGGCGGCCGAGCAACTCCGACCAGTCGGGCGGCAGAGAGACCCGCCCGCGGTCGTCCATCGCCTGGTCGACAAACGTCCTCACCAGCAGGCGGATCAAGGCCGACTTGCTGGTTTCGATCTCGCGGGCGATGGCTTCCAACCGCTGCTCGACGGCGGGTTCCAATCTGACGGGCAATTGCGCGCCTAAGGGCATGCAGCGGTTGTAGAGGAGGGCCCGGCAGGGTTCAAGGAAAATTCGGCAAAATTTCCGCTTGACAGATGTATTTCATTGCTATACAATTGGCGCATGAAGTTATGAAGACACTAACGATCAATTCGACGGAGGGACTGGAAGCAGCGGTGGCGGAGGCGGTGCGGAAACGCATCCTGCATACGCAGGCGGTGGCGGCGAAGGAGGCGGCGGGGGCGGAGCTGGAGCAGCGGTACGCGGGGGCGATAGCGAATCTCCTGGAGCAGATCGCCGAACTGGAGGCGGGCATCCAGGATTATGCCATCGCGCACCGGGCGGCGCTGTTCAGTGCGCGGAAAAGCCGCGAGACGAACCTGGCGGAGTTCGGCTTCGAGCTGACGCCGCCGCGGGTGGAAACAGCCGGCAAGAAGGTGAAGTGGAAGGACGTGGTAGGGCGGCTGTTGCGGCTGGCCTGGGGCGCGGCCTACGTGCGCCGGCCTGAGGCGCAACCGGACAAACAGGCGCTGCTGGCGGACCGGGAAAAGCTCTCCTCGGAGCAGTGCCTAGCGGCAGGCATCCGGTTCTGCCAGGATGAACAGTTCTTTATCCGGCCCAAACCGGAAACGGCGAGCACGACCAGCCGCAATTGACGCCGCCGGCCAAGTTTCTCATCCAGATATGACAACCACGAAGAAAGGCAAAGCCAACCCGGGCCCGGTGCGGCGCACGGGCAACCGAACGCCACCAGGCCGGGCGGCCATCATGGTGCGGGCAAAAGCCAAGGCGGCTGCCTTGGGGCCGGCCTCAGGGCCCCAGAGCGCGGCGGGCCATTTGCATTCCGGGCCGGCATCGGCGCCGGCCGGCAGGCCTGCCGGCGGCGCGGGCGGGCCGGCCCGGGCGCAACCCGGGCGGCCGCCCGAGGAGCTACAGCGATCGCCGTTTCCCGGGCGGACGATGCTTTACGTGCACGAGGTGGCGGAGCGGCTCAAGGTGACGGAGCAGCACGTGCGGGACTTCATCGAAGAGGGCCTGCTGCGGGCCGTGAACGTGGGCAGCGGCTGCCGGAATTTCTGGCGCATCCCCGTTGAGGCCTACGTGGCTTTCCTGGAACAGCGAAAGAGCCCTGATTAGGGCTGTTCGGCCAGGGCGGCGCAAGTGGCGTTGAAGAAGTTGACGGACTGGGCGATTTCGGGGGAGGAGTTTTCCCAGTGGTATTCGTACTCGATGCCGAAGGTGCCGCGGAAGCCCTGGCGTTTGAGTTCGGCCATCATCGCTTTGACATCGGCGACGCCAGTGCCCCAGGGCACGTCGTGTGTCTGGGGGCTCTTCTGGGCCAGGTCTTTGAAATGCAGGCAGATGATTCGGCCTTGGAGTTTCTTGAGGCACTCGACGGGGTCGAGGCCGGAGCGAATCCAATGGCCGGTGTCGGCGCAGGCCCCGAGCAGGGGACTGCGGCCGTTGAGGGCCTGGAGGACGGTGTCGGGATTCCAGTAGCGGGAAGGCTTGGGATGGTTATGGATGGCGACTTTGATGTGGTAGTCCTTGCAGAGTTTCTCGACCACATCGAGCGCCTGCGGTTCGGGCTCCGCGACCAGGGTGTCAATGCCCCACTTTTTGGCGAAGGCGAAGACCTTGCGGCTCTGGGCTTCGTCCGGGGGGAGCTGGACGACGCCGATGTTGACGAGCTTGATGCCCGCGGCGGCAGCGCGTTTGAGAATGGCCTCCATGTCTTTGTCGGGGAGGTCAATCGTTCGGGGCTTGTTTTGGGCATCGAGGTTGACACTGCCGGAGAGGCTCAGGTACTTGAGGCCGAGGGCGGCGGTCTTATCGATGGCCTCAGCAACGGGGAATTCCTTGAAAGTATAGGCATGAATAGCGAGTTGCCAGCCGAGCTTGTCGGCCGGACTGCCTGGTTTGGCGGGTTCCTGAGCCAACACGGCGCCCGCCACGAGGATTGCTCCACTTAAAGATAGTAGTGTCTTCATACGGTTTGCCGCAGTAAGGCCTGAGTGGAGGGGAAATGCAAGGCTGGAGTGTGGGCGCAGTTATGGCTGGGCACATCCCGGCGGTGCCACCGGCGATGTGGTGGCGCACCTGAGAAGCGGCGTCGAGCCGCCGCACTCGTTAATTCCAATTGGCGTGTGCGAATGGGCTTGCGGCGGGGGGCCAGAGGATGTTGGATTGGGCGGCTGAACAAGGCGCTATGCAGAAACCACGGTTAGGCTTTTGGCAAATCTGGAACCTGAGTTTCGGGTTTCTCGGCATCCAATTTGGCTGGGGATTGCAGTTGGCGTACATGAGCGCGATCTACGCGAAACTTGGGGCCGATCCTTCCAGGATTCCGATCCTGTGGCTGGCGGGGCCGATTACGGGTTTGCTGGTGCAGCCGATTATCGGGGCGATGAGTGACCGGACCTGGTGTTGGCTGGGTCGGCGGCGGCCGTACTTCCTGACCGGGGCGATTCTGTCGGGCGTGGCCTTGTTTTTTATGCCGGACGCCCCGGCGGTGTGGGCGGCGGCCACGATGCTGTGGGTGCTGGATGCTTCTATCAACATCAGCATGGAGCCATTCCGGGCGTTTGTGGCTGACAAACTGCCGGCGGAGCAGCGGACGGTGGGTTTTGTCATGCAGAGTTTTTTCATCGGCATCGGGGCGGCGGTGGCGAATGCGCTGCCCGAAATCCTGGGTTATTTCGGGGTCCAGGGCAACGCGCCCAACGGGGTGCCCTACGCGGTGCAGTACGCCTTCAAGATGGGGGCAGTGGTGTTCCTGTTGGCGGTGCTCTACACGGTGGTCAGTTCCGGGGAATACCCGCCGGCGGACATGGAAGAGTTCCGCCGGAAAAAGGGCGAGCGGGCCGGAATCCATCTGGAACGGGCCTTTCTGCTCTGGTCGGGCCTGGCCGGCGCGGCGGTTGGCTGGGCACGCGGGGCGCTGGTTGAGGACCACCTCACGGTCTGGCATTTGCTGGCCGGGGGCGCGATTGGCGCCGCCATTGGGGCGGTGCTCAGCGGACGGGACGTGGCTTCGGCCATCAAGCAAATGCCTGCGACCATGAAAGAGTTGGCGGTGGTGCAGTTTTTCACCTGGCTGGGTTTGTTCTGCATGTGGATGTTCTTCGGTTTGGCTACGGCGCAGCAGATCTTCCACACCACGGATGCAAATTCAAAGGCGTTTGACCAGGGGACGGCCTTCGGCGGGCGGACGTTTGCCTGGTACTCCATTGTATGCTTTGCGGTGGCGTTTGTGCTGCCCGTGCTGGCGCGGGCCACCAGCCGGAAGTTGGTGCATGGCCTGGCGCTGGTGGCCGGGGGCGTGAGCTTGCTGGCCACCGGGTTCATTCATGAGCGGGTGCTGTGGCAGTTGACGATGATCGGCGTGGGGGTAGCCTGGGCTTCCATTCTGGCGATGCCCTACGCGATGCTTTCGGGCGCTCTGCCTGCGGAGCGGATGGGCGTTTATATGGGCATTTTCAACTTGTGCATTGTGATTCCGGAGATTGTGGCCTCGGTGGCCTTGGAGCCGGTGGTGAAACACACCTTCGGGAATGACCCGGTGAAAGTGGTGATGCTGGGCGGGGCCTCGCTGCTGGTCGCCGCGGCCATGGTCGGGCGGGTCCAGGATGTCGGGGCGAGGCCCGACTCGCGCCGGCAAGTTGCCGAGGGGGCGGCGGAGGGCTTGCCTACTGGACGGGGCGATGATAAATCCGCCATTCAAAGCCGTTGAGCCGGAAAAGCGGGAAGCCGCTCGGCGGGCCTTCCGGCAGGCCCGAAATCTTTACCGGCTTGAATTCCTGATCGTGCATCACTTCCACCCAACCGACCAGCGGACGGTTGGAGAAGTTAATGGCCACGACGAACTCGTCTTTGGCGTCCAGGCGCAGGAAGGTCACGAGGTCGGCTGGTTGGGAGTTCCGCAGCCAGAGCACCCGGTCATTGCGGAAGGCGGGGTATTGTTTGCGCAACTTGATTAAATCGCGGTAAATGTCGCGCAAGGGCGGGCGTTCCTTGGGTTTCCAGAAGATCGGCAGTTTCTCGAACAAGGCCGGGTCGCCCGATTCGGTGGCATCGCCGACTTCCATGCCGTTGTAAAGCAGGGGAACGCCGTCGAGGGTGAACATGAGGGCGGAGGCCGCCAAGGCGCCCCGGGCGCCGAACCGGGCGACGGCGCGAGCTTCATCGTGGTTATCAGAGAAGCGGAGGTGGAGCGAGCGAGGGGGGAACTGCTGGCGGGTCTGCTCCCAAGAGCGTTGAAACTCGGTGGCGGGAGCGCCGTTGAGCAGGACGTTGTTGAGGGTGCCGTGCATGGGCCAGGCGTAGTCAGCGTCGAAGGCCTTGAGCAGCAACTCCGGCTTGCTGGCCTCGGCCAGGAGCATGATGTCGGGTTTGATGCTGGTGAGTTCGTCGCGGGCTTGCTCCCAAAAACCGGTGGGGACCATGGCAGCCACGTCGCAACGGAAGCCGTCGAGGTCGAAGGTGGCCGGGTCGAGCCAGTGTTTGAGCATGGCCAGCATGTATTGGCGGAGGTTGGGATTCTCGTAATTCAGGCCGGCCACGTCGGTCCATTCGGGGACCGGCGGCAGGAGCTTGCCGTTGGCATCCTGTTTGTAGAAGTCGGGATGCTGCATCAGGAGGCAGTCCCAGGCGGTGTGATTGGCGACCATATCGAGGATGACCTTGAGGCCGCGCTGGTGAGCTTCCGAGACGAGACGCTTTAAATCCGCGGCGGTGCCATAGTCAGGATTGATGGCGTAATAATCGCGCACGGCGTAAGGGCTGCCAATGGCGCCCTTGCGCAGTTTCTGGCCGAGCGGATGGATCGGCATCAGCCAAAGGATGTCAACGCCCAAATCCTTCAACTCGTCCAGGCGGGCGGTGATGGCGTTGAAGTTGCCTTGCGGGGAGAAGTTGCGCGGAAAGATTTCGTAAATGATGCCATCGCGCAGCCACGGCGGGGCCGTGCGGGCGGCCGGCCGATTAGCGTCCTGGGCGCGCAACGGCACCGTGAGCAGGGACAGACCAACGGCTAGCAATCTGAAGAGGCCCGAACGAGGTGCTGGTTTCATAGGTGTGTTGACTGCCCGGATTAAGAGGCAGGAGCCCAGCCCTCGTCAACTCTTTCTCCGTCTTGCATTTCCTGGTGTCCATCCCTTTGGATGTGTGATTTATTGTCGGGCGTGAAGCAACGTGGCGAAGCACGGACCCTTTTCATCACCGGCACCGACACCGGGGTCGGCAAGACCGTGCTCAGCGGGCTGCTGCTCCACCATCTGCGTCAGGCCGGCTGCCAGGCCCTGGCGATGAAACCGTTCTGCTGCGGAGGGGCCGGGGACGTGAAGTTGCTGGGCGCGCTCCAGGACGGGGAGTTGTCAGCCGGGGAGATCAACCCGTTTTACTTCGCAGAGGCGGTGGCGCCGGTGGTGGCCGCGCGCAAACACGGCCGTTGCGTGCGCCTGTGTGAGGTCCTGCGAAAAGTCCGGGAGCTGGCGGAGCGGTGCGATTGGCTGCTGATTGAAGGGGCCGGCGGGCTGCTGGCGCCGCTGGGGGAGGATTTTACGGCGCTGGATGTCTGCAGGCGCTTGGGGTGCGAGGTGATCGTGGTCGCGCGCAATCAACTCGGCGTGCTCAATCACACGCTGCTCACTGTGGGTGCCCTGCGGGCGGCCGGGGTCGAGGATGCGAGGGTGGTGCTCATGGAGCGCCGCCGCCCGGATTGCTCCGCGGCCTCGAACGCGCGGCTGCTGGCCGAATGGCTGGCGCCTACACCCCTCTTCGGGGTGCCGTATCTCGGTCCGCGTTGCGGGGCCGCTGAGCCGGTGAAACGAAACGCGCGCCGAATCAAGAGGACGCTCGCGCGCATCCTGCGAACGCAGCCGGGCGGAAGAGCTTGCGCCGCAATTGGTTGCAAAGAATCCTGAAAAAGCTCTTGCGCGGCCCTGGGCGTCGAGTATGTTTTACGGCACGTTCTTTGTGAGCCGGGTCGGAGGCGGCAAAGCGGGGCCGCAGAAAAGGAAGAAAAAGTGTTGACCCGGCGGTTTTAAGGTGATAAAGTTTCGTTGCTAAGCGGAAGAGCGGCTGCAAAAAGTGGAAAAAAGCTGTTGACAGCCGGCGCAGTCAGGGTAAATTGACTTGACTGTGAATTCAACTAAGGTCTGAGAGGCCGAAGCGAAGAGCGAATCGGCCCCTGGATTTTTTGTCCCTGGGACGGCGGGCAGAAAAGGCCTGGTCGAGGGTGGAGAGATTTTCGGGTGGCAACACCCGGTGCTCATTGAAAATTGAATTGTGCGATAAGTTAAGAGCCCCTTCAGAGCCATCCTGTTAGTGGGATGGGTTTGAAGAGTTTTAAGTAGTGGAATGACCGGCCGGTTCTCACGAACCGGGCAAGGTCAGGAATCAACTAACGTTTTTTAACGGAGAGTTTGATTCTGGCTCAGAACGAACGCTGGCGGCGTGGATAAGACATGCAAGTCGAGCGCTGGTTGCGGGGTAGCAATATTCCGCAGTCGGAGCGGCGCAAGGGTGCGTAACACGTGGGTAATCTGCCATGAAGTTCGGGATAACTTGCTGAAAGGCGAGCTAATACCGGATATGACCCCCGGGAGGCCTCTCCCGGTGGTGAAAGTTGGGGACCGCAAGGCCTGACGCTTCCTGATGAGCCCGCGGCCTATCAGCTAGTTGGTGAGGTAACGGCCCACCAAGGCGAAGACGGGTAGCTGGTCTGAGAGGACGACCAGCCACACTGGAACTGAGACACGGTCCAGACACCTACGGGTGGC
>JBEKRX010000103.1:0-11479 GCA_049518415.1 Verrucomicrobiota bacterium | reverse complement strand
GGCTTTGGAGTGTGCCGCGGCGCTGGATGTTCTGGTCCCGCGGGGCGGGACCGGTGTGAGTTGGGTGTGGTCGCCTCCGGGAAAGAGCGGCTACGCAGAATTGTTTCGATGCTCGTGGGGTTAATCAAAGCCAATTCTGATTGGCGGTTGCACGACGGAGATCAGGATTAGGAGATTAGGATTAGGATTAGGATTAGGATTAGGATTAAGGTTAGGGACCACCCCAAAAAGTGAAATGCTCCCCCCTGTGAGAGCGGGGTCAGGTTTGGCCTTGCCAAGGCCCGCGGCGCCTGGTAGAGAATGGCGCTCGTGGAAGGCGGAAGGTCAGAACTTGCGGGACGCCGCGACAAGCAGGCGTTCACGCTGGTCGAGTTGCTCGTGGTGATCGCCATCATTGCCATCCTGGCGGCGCTGCTGCTGCCGGCCTTGAGCCGGGCGAAGGCCTCCAGCCGCCGCGTCCACTGCGCCAACAACCTGCGCCAACTGCGCCTGGCCCTGGGGCTGTATGCCATTGACTACAACGGAGGGCTGCCGCCGCGCAACGCCGCCGACCGCTGGCCGGCGCAGTTGCAGCCCCATTTCTCCGACGTGAAGCTCCTGCGCTGTCCTTCAGACCCCGAGGCCAATAACGGGGCCAACACCAATTCGCTGCCGGACCTGGCGCCGCGCAGTTGTCTGATGAATGGTTTTCAGGACTTTTACACGCTCGGAGGCCTCGCGGCGCCCAAAGACACCCCGTGGCCGGCGGTCCGGGAGAGCGACCTCTTTCAGCCGGTCGAGGCCATCCTGCTTGGCGAAAAACAGTCTCAATCCACCCAGTTCTACGTGGTGCTCGATACGGACGCCACCCGCTATTTGCCCGACCTGGAGGAAAGCCGGCATGGCGGCAGCGAGTCGCTGCTGAATAAATCGGGGTGCTCGAACTACGCCTTTGGCGATGGGAGCGTGCGGGCGTTGCGTTACGGCAAGAGCCTGTGCCCCTTTAACCTGTGGGCGATTACCCAAACGGGCCGGACCAACTATGCGGTTTGCCGCCCGCATTGAGCGGCCCGGCTCAATAAGCCATTCTCAGCCGGAAGAATCGCGCCGAGTTGGTCCTGGGCACCTGCACGGTGTTTGAGCCGTTTACCACGGTTGGTGTGGTGGGCCAGGCCGTCCAGGCAGGACTGGCCAGGGAAGCGGAACTTTCGAGGGTGAAGGGCGAGGCGTTAGTGGGCCAGCACAGTACGGTCTGGTTCCCGCTCCACTGCGAAACCAGCCGGGTGTCGCCATAAAGGAGGGGAATGATTTGCTGCTCCAATGTGCTCCCGGATTGGGTCCCGAGATACTGTTTGCGGATCACGTTGCGGCGGTCAATAATGAAGGTGTCCGGGATCGCCGGGATACCCCCGCTACCCCCGTAAGCGTTGTCGGTTGCGTCATCGGACATCACTATTTGATAGTTGATCGCCGGGGAGTAGGTGGCCAGAAAGGTCCTCACGTCTTGCGCAGAGTCCCCCGACCAGGAGACATCGGCGCCCACGACCACCAGGCCGTCAGCCTGATACTTGGTCTGCAAGGCAACCAGGTCCGGCATCTCCGCCTTGCACGGCCCGCACCAGGTCGCCCAAAAATCCAGGATGACGACTTTCCCGGCGAAGTTGGTCGAGTGGATGGTGGCGCCGTTTTGGTCCGGCAACGACCAGGCCGGCGCCAGCGGGGGCGGCTGCAATGGGCCAAGCTGGACCATGAGCACGACAATGCCCGAATCCCCGAGATAACCATCCACCGCGATCTGGTAAGTCTGCCCCGCAACGACATCGAAAACCACCTTGCTGGTGAAAATGCCCGCATCGTAGTCCTCATCATCGTTGCTGGCCACTTCCGTCAGCGCCGAAACCGACGTGCCCACATAGACACCCAATACCGTGTCGAAATCGCTCCCGGCGGTGCTGATCGTCACCGTGCCGACCGACGGCGCTCGCCAGGACCACCACACGGACGCCTCGGCGGAATAGCCCGCATGATCGGGCTCGCCCGCTTCAGACGTCGCGCCGACGCTGCTGCCGGCGACCCGGTTGCTCGTCCCGCTAATGACAATACGATTGGCAAACAGATCGTTGACCGGTTGGGCCTGGCCAGAACCAGCCAGCAGCCCGAGGATAGTCGCCAAGCCGGCGGCCGTTGGCCGCGCCAAGGAAATGGAATGACTCTTAGCGCGGCAGATCCGGAACCAAAACCAGCGGCAAGCTTCTTGGTCACGGAAACAACGAAGGCCCGTCCCCGCCGCGCTAAAGGCGGCGCGGTCGCGCCGAGGGGCATCGATGAGGAAACGCTTTGTGTGCATGGAGGAAAAATCGTCGCGAATTACGTCAATTTTCACAGGTAATGATATAACTTGCCAGGGCCAGCGGTCACCGGTTCCAAGTTGCTGGGCCGCGCAATCAGGCATTTGCTCAAGTTTAGGGAACCTGGTCCCCGGATGTCGAGCCTTTTCCGAGGCACCGTGACTGCGGGGCGGCAGAAGCACCTGGCGCGGACCATTATGCGCCGCCGGCGGGGGTCGGGGCGCTCCGGCTACTTGGCGGCTTGCTTGACAAAGGCGCTGACCACTTTGTCCCGGAGGTTCGTTTCTTTGGCCACATCGCGCACCTTCACCACCTGGCCCCAGGGGGCCGCCCGGTCCGCGCTGATGGCCAGCCTGAGGTTCGGATTCCTGGCCACCTCGGCCGCCAGCTCGGCTCTGAGTTGGTCCACGGTCACCGGTTTGGCCTCGGCGCCGAGGCGCAAGTTTCCGTTCGCTTCGATGCTGACGACCAATGGGGGCGACTCGTTGGCTCCGCTTTTCTGCGCCGAGGTCGATTCCGGCAGCGCTAGCTTCACGGCGGGCTGCTGGGTAAAGGTGGTAGTCACCATCAGAAAGATCAGGAGCACGATCAAAATGTCGATCAAGGCGACAATGATCACCGCCGGCGGCTGCCGCCGTTTCTTAACGTAAAAGCGCATGTAACATTGTAAGTTACTTAACTCATTTCATCCCCGGTCGCCTGGGGGCGGGCGTCGCGGGCGGGGGCGGCGTTTCGCGGTATTGGCGGCGGATGAATTCATCGCAGAGGGTTTCCATTTCGACGGCGAAGGTCTCGACTTTCTTGCTGTAGTAGCTCCAGAAGATGAGGGAGGGGATGGCGATGAGCAGGCCCATGAGGGTGGCATTGAGGATGAAGGCAATGCCTTTTGCCAGCCGCGAGACCTCGGTCAGGCCGGTCTGACCGATGTTGCCAAAGAGGGTCATCATGCCGGCAATCGTGCCCACCAGCCCGAGCAGGGGGGCGATGCCGACGATGATTTCGAGCACGACCAGGCCGCGCTCGAGCCGGGTGACTTCATGGCGGGCGCGGGTCTGCAGGGCGTCGATCGTATCGGCCTTGGGCCAATCCAGATGCCCGGCCGCCAGCAGGAGCAGCCGGCTCATGGGCGAATGATGCTGCTGGCAGACGCGCCGGAGCATGGGCACGTCGGCGGGGGTCTGGCAGGACTGCACGGCGGCTTCGACTGCCGGCGGGACCACGCGGCGCCAGCGCAGGGCGAGGCCGCGTTCGACGATGAACGTGAGGCCAACGATTGAAGTGAGAATCAGCAGTGCGTAAACGAATGGTTCCATGTTGATATAGCAGCGGCCATGCGTATTTCAGCAGCCCAGGGTTTCAAACCGGGTTTCTTTCGGACTTCGGACTGCATAGGCTATGTCGGCATACTTCCAAGCGGCACTGTCGTTGCCAGGTCCCCGGCTGGGCCTTGCCTTCCAGGAGCAGCCGGATTGAAGTCAGCCAATCACCGATAGTAAAAGGTGAACATTACTTCGCGGTAATCGATGCCGACGAGCCGGCGGAGGTCGCCCGGCCAGGGGGCGAAAGGCGCCGGGTCCCGGACCGCGCTTTGGCAAATCAGGGCCAAGGTCAGGTCCACCGTGTTTTCCATGAGCCTCATTTGGGAGACGGTGCCGTCGGAATTCAAGTGGAATTGCAGCACCACCTTGCCGGTCCGGGCGCCGGCGAAGCGCTGTTCCTCCAGCAGTTCGTACCAGCGCTTTTGCACGGCATAGACAATCTTGGCGTCATAGGAGCCAAAGGGCGTGGCCCTGACATCCAGGGACGACATTTCGAGCGTGTGGCGACCGACACCGCCCTCCTGTTTCATTTTCTGGCCGGCCAGCGCCGCGGCGCGCTCCTCCGGAGGCACGTCCTCCAACCGGCGCCGTTTGGGCCGCTCGGCCTGCCCCTCGCCTTTGCGGGCGACCTCCTCCGGCCGGCCCACGGTCAAATCCCCCGAGGCCAGGGTGGGTTTGGGCTTGGCCTCTTGGCTGGGCTCCGCCGGCGGTTGAACGGCCGGGGTTGCGGGACGCGCCGGCTGCAAGGGAAAGGGCTTGGGCCGGGGGACGTCTTCGGTCTTGGCCACCTCGGTTTGCTTGCCATCGATTTTGGGGACGGTGGACTGGATGGTCGTATCCGGGTTGGCGGCCAGGGAATTCTTGTCCGAATAATAGTCCGCCTTTTTCGGCGGTTCGGGAGTGGCTTGGGCGGGGCTGACCTCCACGAAGATGAGCGGGGTCTGTTCCTGGCGCTGCTTGCGGAGTTGCTCGAGTTGCCGGGCGGTGGGCGGCTTGACGAACAGCTCGGTCAGCATTCGCGGCGCCACCATCCAGGCGGGCCATTGCCAGTTTTCCCACCAGTGGAGTCTCCGGCCCGTCTCGTAGCCGCTGTAGGCCAGGAGGTGGCAGGCAACAGAAATCACCAGGGCCCAGGCCAGTCGTGAGGACTCGGCCCGGTCCAGGCGCAATGATGACCGGGGCATTCCGACAGCAGACATCCGGTATCAATGTGCCGCAGGCCGGCGGCCGTAGCAAACAAATCTGAAGTCGCAAGGGTCCGCAAGGGGCATTTCACTTTTCTTGGCAGCCTTTCTGGCTCTTTATCTTAATCGTTGCTCCTAATCTTAACCCGAATGAAGAATTAGGATTAGGATTAAGATTAAGATTAGGATTAAGGTTAGGGACTACTCAAAAAAGTGAAATGCTCCCGTCCGCCAGCAGGCCGGAATCCGAATCTTAGAGCAAGCGGTTGCCCTCGAGGTCGAACCAATGGGTGGCGCCGCCTTTGCCCTCTTTGCGGGCGAGGTGTTTCAAGTAGAAGAGGGTCGGCTCGGCGATGTGCTGGTTGTTCAGGAACGGCTCGGTGTAGCCAATGGCTCCGTACTTGGCCTGCTCGATATGATGTTGCCGGCCGACGTGGTCGTTCCAGTCCACGCCTTCGGTGAGAAACCCGTGCGGCCCATAGTGGTGCCTGGCGATGGCCCGGAGGATGACCAACCCGTCGAGCTCGTATTGGCGGCTGCGGGCAGGCTGCGTCGGGCGCGTATCCAGCGCCGCCTCGAAGAGGGCCAGCGCCGCCTCGGCATTTTCCCAGAGATAGGCCGTGTCCCACGATTTCTCCATGTAGAGCAGCCCCCGGGTGGGAACGCCGTTACGGTCGTCGCGCAGCTTGAACTGGTCCAGCGCGCCCAGGCATTGCTCGAAGGCAAATCGCCGGAGCGCGTCATCCTTGAGCACCCGCGAGGCCAGGAGCCAGGTGCGGAAGGCTACCGCACAGGCGACGTTCTCCAGGGGATCGTAGGTGTCCTGGTTGATGCTCCCGAAAATGCCGCCGGCCCGCCGGAAGACCTCGGCCTTGGCCTTGAGGGAGGGCCTGTAATCGGCCAGTTTGCGCTGCGTGAGGGCCGCCTGCAATTGCACGATGAACAAGCCGTCGGCCGAACTCTGCCAGAAGCGATCCTCCCCGCCGTCGGGTGATTTGCGATAAGTCTTGCCCGCCGGGTCGCTGCGGCGGGGGAACCAGCCGTTGGGCACCGGCTCCAGGCGGCCCTGGAGCCACTGGGCGCACCGCGCCGCCATGGCCCGCAGACGGCGGGCGCGGGGGTCCTGGCCCAGTTCCTCAGCGAAGCCCAGGAGTTGAAAGCCGATCTTGGCCATCGCGCCGGGACAGAACCAATCCGAGTTGTGCTTGTAGTTCAGGCAGAACTTCCCGGAGGTGGTCTCGCGGTAGCCGCGAATGAACCCGCTCGCCTCGTCCACAAAGCCGCCCTCCAGCACGTGGTCCAGGATGGCCAGGGCCTGGCTTTGCCACTCGGCTTTGCCCAGGAACGCGCCCAGGGCATAAATCTCCCAGGCGCCCCCGACGGCATTGGCCGCCCAGCCCGGGCCTTCGAGATTGCCGAAGTCGTGCCAGCCCATGACTTGTCCCTCGGGATTCACAAAGCTGGAAATCGAGACCAGGTTGCCCCGCGCGTCCCGCTGGAGGGTTTTCGTCAACGTGAACCGGACGGAATCGAGCGCGGACTCCACGACAGTGTATTTGGGGTTTGCCGGCACGTAGAAGGCCTCGGGACCCGGGCCTTGCGCCACCGCTGAGGCCAGCGCGCGGGCGCACAGAGAACAGGCCAGGAACAGACCGAGTGCCGGCAAGGGGCCTTCGCGACTGGGAGCGGTCAAGTTCATGGCGGCCATCTTCACCCTCTTGCCAGGCAGCGTCAAGCGGCAGGGGCGCCCCGGCGCCCGTTGACTTGCCAGCCCGCGCCGCCCTATATTCCAGGCATGGCTGATGCCGGCAAAAAGTCCGCCAAGCAGCGGTTTCTCGAGTATCTCTCTCAGCAGCGGTTGCGCCTGACAGCCCAGCGGCGGGTGATCATAGATACCGCTTTCGGCACGGACCAGCACTTCACGGCCGAACAACTCCTGGCCTGGTCCCGCCGGCGAGACAAGTCGGTTTCCCGCGCCACCGTCTATCGCACCTTGCCCCTGTTGCTCGCCAGCGGCCTGGTGGGCGAAATGGATTTCGGGAAAGACCGCAAGTATTACGACCCCAATTACGCGGAGCACCCGCACCACAACCACATTATCTGCCTGGAATGTGAGAAGATTGTCGAGTTCCAGAGCGAGAAGCTCGCGCAACTGGAAAACGAGATCAGCCAGCGCCTCGGCTTCTCCGTCCAAACTCGCCGGATGCTGGTCACAGCCAATTGCGAGGAGTTCCGGAAATTGGGCGCCTGCAGCAAAAGACGGCGCTGATTGCCAAATGAGAATTGAGAATTGAGTATTGCTTATTGGTCATTGAGTCCGGAGTCCGAAAGTTCATGCGGTCCCGCGTGGCGGGACGGGCATTCTTCAATAGCCAATGCTCGTTTTTCGATGCTCAATTCTCAATTCACCTAAAAGAAGCGTTGGCTCAGCGCACTCTTGCAATCGCAGCGAAACTTGACCTGATTACGGCGAGTTTTGCCGGTCAGGAACTCTAGTTAGGGCTTGGGGGTTTTAGCGGGGGGCGGTTTGGGTGGCGTGGCTTTCTTGATTTCCGCCTCGAAGGTGCCGGCCACGAAGCTCTTGGAGGCATCCGGCAGGCAAAGGTAAATCTTGCCGGGCAGCCGCCCGTTGGTGGCCTGACTGAAGGCCAGCTTGAGGGCGTAGCCGCCCTCGATGTCGTTTTTCTTTGCCTGCGGCTGCTCATCCCGCCAGCGCAAGGTCACCCGCGGCCGCGGCGGCGGGCGGTCCGGCGGGATTTGGACGGACTTGCCGCTCAACTCTTCGCCCTGGCGAGCGAAGAGATAAACGCTGACGCCCATGAGGGGCGCGCCGCTCAGCCCTCCTTGCCGGAGCGTCAAACGGCCGCCCTGGAGCGTCGCTCGCTCGCACCTGAAACCGCAGCCGTGAATGCTGCCCGCCGCCACCGTGGCGGGAAAGACCGCCTCCGTCAGGTCCAGCGTCCATTTGATGTCTGCCGGGATCGGATAGGCTTTCTTGGGGGCGCCAGGCGTCGAGGGCGGCGTCGTTTCCGCCATGAGCAGCTTGCCCCAGCGCACCCAGGCGGCCGCCCCAGCCGCGCAAAGCAGCGCCAGCAGCACGGCCATTATCGCGATGGTCCTGATGGCCGGCGCCGGCCGCCGCCCTCCCCGTTCCGCCGCCGCCCCGCCCGCCGCCGGCCGAGGGTCAGCCACCTGCGCCGCCGACAGGATCAGCTTGGTGTCCCCCGAGGTGGGCGCTTGGGGCACCACCATCTTCCGAAAGCAAGTCGGACAGACGATTTGCTTGCCGCTGGAGGCGGAGTCGGTGGTGATGTGCTGACCGCAGACCGGGCACGCAAACTTGAATTCGCTCATCACTTCACGATTTAGACCATTGCACAGCCGCCAACGCACGACAATTCTTTTCTGAGCATTTGACCTCCCAGCGCCCTTTGCCTACACTGCCCGCTCCTTATGAGACTGTTGATTTGCGACCCCATCTCGCCCAAGGGCATTGCTTTGTTGCAGCAGCGGCCCGAGTTCGAGGTCGTGGTCCTGCCCAAGCGACTCTCGGAAGCCGAATTGCTGCCGGTTGTCAAGGACGTGGTGGCCTTGGTGGTGCGCTCGGAGACCAAAGTGACGCGCAAGGTCATCGAGGCGGCGCCCCAGTTGCGCGTGGTCGGCCGGGCGGGAGTCGGGATTGACAACGTGGATGTCGAGGCCGCCACGCAGCACGGGGTGGTGGTCATGAACACGCCCGGCGGGAACACCGTTTCCACGGCCGAATTGTCCTTCGCCATGATACTGAACCTGGCGCGCAAGGTGCCCCAGGCCTATGCCTCGATGACGGCCGGCAAGTGGGACCGCAAACAGTTCCAGGGCACCGAACTGATGGGCAAGACCCTGGGCGTGCTGGGCCTGGGCCGGGTCGGCAGCGAAGTCGCCCGGCGCGCCCTGGCCTTCGGCCTGCGCGTCCTGGGCTACGATCCCTTCCTGAGCGAGGACCGCGCCAAGTCCCTCGGCATCGATTTGGTCGCCGACCTCGACGAGGTTTACCGCGATGCGGACTTCATCACCATCCACTTGCCGGCCACCGACCAGACACGCGGCCTGGTCAATGCGGCCGCCTTTGCGAAGATGAAGCCCAAGGTCAGCCTCGTCAACTGCGCCCGCGGGGAAATCATCGTGGAAAACGACCTCCTGGCGGCCCTGGATTCCGGCAAGGTGGCCGCCGCGGCCCTGGACGTCTTTGCCACCGAACCGCTCCCGGCCGAGCACCCGTTCCGCCGACACCCGGGCATTACCCTCACGCCCCACCTGGGCGCCAGCACCCTCGAGGCCCAGGAAAAGTGCGGCCGCGAGGTCGCCGAGGTCATCGCCGGCTACCTGCTCACCGGCGAAGTCCGCAACGCCATCAACCTGCCTTACCTCGACGCCCAGACCTACGAGCAGGTCCGGCCTTACCTCAACCTGGGCGAGAAACTGGGCAAATTCCTCGCCCAACTTGCCCCGCCCCAAGTGGACCGCCTTTATATCACCTACGGCGGCAAGGCCCAGGAACTGCCCAATATCGACCCCGTCACCCGCGCCATCCTCTTGGGTTTCCTCTCCCGCGCCTCCCTCCAGGACCTCAACAATGTCAATGTCCGCAGCGTCGCCTCCACCCTGGGCCTCACCGTCCAGGAAAAACGTTCCAACGAACCCGTCACCTTCCACGAATGGCTCCACGTCCAGGTGTTCCGCGGCGAGGAAAAAGTCATCTCCGCCGCCGGCACTTTCTTTGGCTCCCCGGACAACCCGCGCATCGTGCGCGTCTTCAGCCAGCCCACGGAGATCGTCCCCTCCGGGGTGGTCTTGCTCCTGCGCAACAAAGACCGGCCCGGCATTGTCGGCTACCTGGGCACCCTCATGGGCCGGGCCAACGTCAATATTGCCAGCATGAGCCTGAGCCGGGATACTCTGGGCGGCTATGCCTTGACCGTATTGAATCTGGACAGCGTGCCGCCGCCGGAAGTGTTGGCGGAGATGCAAAGCGACCCGGACATCAGCAATGTTAGAGTGGTCAGACTGTGAATCCGTGCTAAAGTCCAAAGCTATGTTTATGAACAGAACGACCAGATCACTGGTGCTGCTCCTGAGCGCCGCCGCGCTGGCCGCCTGGTGCGCCCCCGCCCAGACGCTGGCCGCCACCAACGCCCTGCCGCCCCCCAGGCCGACCAACCCCTCCGACCTGTTCCCCGACACTGTCCTGGCCAAAGGCAAGGGCGTGGAGATCAAGCGCAGCCGATTGGAGGAAGAAGTCATTCGGACCAAAGGGCAGTATGCCGCCCAGGGCCGGCCGATCCCGCCCGAACAGACGCCCTTGGTCGAGCAGCAGATCCTGGAGGGGTTGATTCAGTTCCAGCTCCTGCTCGCCAAAGCCACGCCCGCCGATAAGCTCTCCGGCAAAGAGTTCGCCGAGAAAAAAATGGAAGAAGCCAAGACCCAACTTGGCGAGGAAAGGCTCAATCAGCAGCTCAAACTCGCCAACATTACGCGCGCGGAGCAGGTTAGCCAATGGGCCGACAAGCTCGCGGCCAGAAACATGCTGGTGCGTGAACTCAAGATCAACATCACGGACGAGAATGTGAAAAAGTTCTACGACGACAACCCGGCCAAGTTCGAGCAACCGGAGATGGTCCGCGCCAGCCACATCCTGCTCCTGACCAACGATCCCAATACCCGCGCGGAGCTGACCAAAGAGCAGAAAGAAGCCAAGCACAAACAAATGGAAGACCTCCTCAAGCGCGCCCGCGCCGGCGAGGATTTCGCCAAGCTGGCCAAGGAATTCTCCGAGGACCCAGGCGTCAAACAGAATGGCGGCGAGTACGTCTTTTCACGAAGCGACCCCCTGGTGCCCGAGTTCAAGACCGCGGCGTTTTCGCTCAACACCAACCAGGTCAGCGACATCGTCACCACCCAGTACGGCTATCACATCATCAAGCTCACCGAGAAGATCCCGGCCAAGAAAATCGAACTGGCCAAAGTCAGCGACCGGGTCAAAGAGGACCTGATTTCGGAGGCGGTGCAAAAGCAGCTTCCCGAGTACTACCAGAAGCTCAGAAAAGAGGCCGACATCCAGATCCTGGATGAAAGACTCAAGCCCAGGGAAGGCCCGGCCGGGCCGCCCCCCAGCCCCCCGCCGCGCCCCGCCGACACCAAGTCCGGGGCCAAGAGTGAGTGAAGCCCCTGCACTGGCTCAGAGTTCTTGACCGGCAAAACTCGTTGCAGTCAGGTCAAGTCTCGCTGCGATTGCAGAAGTCCGCTGAGCCAGCGCTTCTTTTAGGTGAATTGAATCCCGATTCCGAATCGGGAGAAAAACGATCGTTGGTTATTGAAGAATGCCCGTCCCGCCACGCGGGACCGAATGAACTTTCGGACTCCGGACTCAATGACCAATAACCAATACTCAATACTCAATGAATCCGGTCCCGTCCTGACATAGGTTGACAGGATGAGCGGAAAAAGAAACGGAAAAGGCAGCGAACTCAAGCCGGCGGTCCGGTATCGTGAGGCGTTCAAACTGGAGATCGTGCGGGAGTTGGAACGGGAGGTGGCGCCCGTGGATCAGGTGCGGCGCAAGTATGGGATTGGAGTGGGCACGGTTCAGGGTTGGATTGCCAAGTATGGC
>JBEKRX010000102.1:0-12550 GCA_049518415.1 Verrucomicrobiota bacterium | reverse complement strand
GGTCTCCCCGGGCCAGGGTCTGCTATAACTACTCGGCCCAACCATCCATTGCCGAGGCAGGACTTTCACCTGCAAGCATGTCAAAGACCGAAGGCTGCACCGCATCCTGACACTGCCACCAATTGCACTCTACCCGCGCGTAGCGCGGCATTCTTCAGCCCTGTAGGGGCGAAACATATCAGCCCAGGGCAAGGCCCGTCCCGCCTTGGCGGGACGGGCCGCCGCCCTGGGTTAAGTGCAAGAAACCGATCACCCCCCTCCCATGCGCTCCGAGCGCATGGGAGGGGGGAAGGGGGGAGGGCTTTCCGCCCGCGCTCGGGGGCAGTGTCAGGATGCGCCCTTATGAACTCTCAACTGCCGCTTTACGTACTGACCCTCCTATGCTTCTGCCTGTTACCAAACCGCCTCCAGGCTGATCCACTCGACCAGTGGACATTGCGCAATCCCTTTCTGACGGGCAATAACCTTAACGCCATCGCCTATGGGAACGACCAGTTTGTGGGGTTCATCCGAAAAGTTTGTGCCCGAGGTTAGGCGCGGTCAACCTCCGGCCAGCGGGCTCGGTCTGCAACCCGGAGGGTTGACAGATGGTAGCCGGAGGTCGCCAGGGGTGGCGGGGCGACCTCCGGCGCGCCCGTCGTAGCAGTTCCATGCACCCCGGCAGGGGTGCTAGAAAGTGATTATGGGCAGCACGTTTTATAGTCTCCATTACCACGCCGTTTTCAGCACCAAGGAACGCCGCGCCTTGCTCAGGCCGGAATGGCGCGCCCGCGCCCACCAGTACCTGGGCGGCGCCACCCGCGGACTGGGCGAGAGGGGGCTGGGGTCGCATCCATACTTTTCTACACTCGCATTTGAATGGTGGCTATTTCCCGACGCAATTCCGGAGTTTGTTCCATTCGCCGGCCGAAGCGGGTCACCGCCTGGGCTACGGCCGCATACTCCATTCCCCAGGGCCAACCGCCCAAGCTCGCCCAACCACAGCCGCCCCGCCCTGCGGCCAAGCCACAACGCCGCATCCCTGCCCCAATCCCCAGGCCGGTCGCAAAACTCGCCCCAGCCCTCGCCTTTCCACCGCTCCACCACCCAGATTATCTCGGCCCAACCGAGGCGCCGCGCCAGACGCCCCACCTCCTTCTGCCCCCCGGCTGCCCCCCACCCCCCCGCCAGCCGCTTGGCAAACGCCGCCCTTCCCAGCGCCAGCCCGCCGACCAGCCGGTCCCAGGGCCGCTCGATCACTGCTTGGCGCAACGGCCCCTCGGCGCATTGCCCCAATGCCGCGTGGCGACGCCCGGGCCGCCCACACTGGACTTGGACGGCAACGGCGTCCTTCGGAAGCAGGTCTCACTCTATCTCCCGAACAGGTCACGTAGCGTTCGCTTGAGCGTTCGCTTGGCGAGCCTCCAGCTCGCTCCTTTGGGCTCAGGGACGAGTTGCTCCGGATCCCACGGTGTCCTGGTCATTCCAAGACGACGCAAAAACCGTTGCGCTTCCTTGCACCGCAGGCGGTCAAAACGCATCGGGTTCCGCCGGTTGCGCAGGACGCCTCGGCTCATGATGTGCCCGAGTGTGGCCTCGTGGACCAGGCAGGAGGCGAGAAGCTTGACAGCCCTCGCAGGGTCTTCCGCGTCGGGCCAACGGCCCAGTTCCAGAAAACACATTCTGAGGGGGCGGTTGTAGCTGTATCCCCACACGGAGGGAAGATTCACAATCGTCCGAATTTCCGCCTGCACCCTGTGGTATCTGATTCTGTCGAACTTGGCGATGAGAGCCAGGGCTGAACCGACGACTGCCCTGAACCGGTCCTTACTCGTAGGCTCAGGATCGACCACTCGAAATCCATTTACGCTTTCACACCTGCACAGGCGACAGAGAGCCAGGTAAACAAGGAGTTGTGGCAGACCGCGGATGTAGTAGCGCCACGTAGCAGCCGCGTAGTAAAATAGCCGACGCGCGGTCATAGCGCACTCAATATAGCTGGCCTCCGGCAGGCATGCAATCACGGATGTTCCCCTACTGTCCCGGAGGAGCCCTGCGCGAAAATGTCATCGGCCGCTGCAAAGGTGTCCCACGCTTCAACTACAGCGCCTCCGGCACCTCCTGTCATCGTGGCCTTGGTCTTGTTTTTGTTAGTTCTCATCTGCGGTCAGGTTGTCGGATGTTCCCCGGCCTGACCACCCCATGTTATCTTCACAGTGTGCGAAGGTCTTCCCAGATCCACCGCAGGGCTTCCCAGCGGCCCATATGGTAGAGGCGCTCAGGATCCCACGGTGTAATCGTCATTCCCAGCCGACGCATGAACCGCTGAGCTTCTCTGCAACACAGGGCATCGAAACGCCGAGCGTTGCGTTTGGATCGCCGTATTCCTCGGCTCGATAGATGGCCGGATGTAGCGTCACGAATCAGTGTGGAGGCTAAGAGCTTGATCGCGAACTCCGAATCGGGATAGTCTCGGTCGTAAAACGACTGGAGGTTCGTGGAGCAAAGCCTTAGCGGCCGCTGGTAATCGCACCCCGGAGTCCCAGGGACGCTCATTATCGTTTGGATTTCCGACTGTACCCTGCTGAACCTGATTGGGTCGAACTGAGCAATGAGATCCAGCGCCATACCCACCACGCTTACAAAGTGAGCGCGCGTTCGCTCAATGGGATCGACTATCCGAATACCCCTCCTGAGCTCAAACGGAGTGAAATGGCACACGACGGCCTGACCCAGAACGCCCGGAAGGCCCAGGAGATAATGACGCGGCAAGATCACAGCGTAGTAGCATAACCCGCGCTTAGGCATATCATTATCAGTGTAAGCCAATCCGGCCTTCCCCACAAGCATTATTTATGGCCTCCAACAAAGCCTGCCTCGAAAGTGCTACAGGCATCCGCGAACACGTCCCACGCTACGAGAGCTTCTGCTCCGCAGAATCCCGTCATCTCCAGAGCCGCGTCGATCGAATCAAGGTCAGCGTAACCCTGCTGGCCGTTGGCCGATTCGATAAGGGCCGACTCAAGCGAGTACATGTAGGATCCCCCTTGCGACCGCTCCCCGAGGACAAGGTTGGCCGCAGCCCCCAACGAGCTGTAGGTTGCCAGTAGCCCAGTGAGCGTGAGGCTGAGGATCTTCAAAGCTCCCTCCTTGTGATAATTGGGCACCCGAGATTGCCAGCGCCACCTGGAGGCGGAAAATGCCCGCCGGGGCTTTAGCCTCGTAGCCGCGGCAAATCCAAAGGCTTGGAATGTCAGATCGACGCGCCGTATTCGTGTGCCCGGTTTACAGGAAAGACATTGAACGCGCCTCCGCCTGTGCTACAACGTGCGCTATGAAGATCAACCGACGCCGCTTTCTAAAGGCGACCGGGCTGGGGATGGGCGCGCTCAGCCTGCAACCGCCGTTGTCCCACGGCGCCGCCGCCGCCGCTAAACCCGGCTTCCTCGTCCGGCCTCCCACGATGCGCCTGGGCCTGGTCACCTACAACCTGGCCCAAGACTGGGATGTCCCGACCATTATCAAGAACTCCGAGGCGGCCAAGTTCCAAGGCGTGGAACTGCGCACCGGCCACGCCCACAAGGTCGAGGTCAATCTCACCCAGGCAGAGCGCAAGGAAGTGAAAAAGCGGTTTGCCGATTCCAAGGTCCAACTCATGGGCCTGGGCAGCGCTTTCGACTATCATACCCCGGACCCGGCGAAGCTGCGGCAGGACATCGAGGCCACCAAACAATACATCGTCCTGGCCCAGGACGTCGGCGCCACCGGCATCAAGGTCCGGCCGAATGCCCTGCCCAAGGAGGTGCCGGTGGACAAAACCCTCGCCCAAATCGGGCACGCCTTGGGCGAACTGGGCGACTTCGCCCGCGACCACGGCCAGGTCATCCGCCTGGAGGTGCACGGCGCCGGCACCGCCTTCCCGCCCCGCATCAAGACCATCCTGGACGTGGCCAACCACCCCAACGTAGGCGCCTGCTGGAACTCAAACGCCTCCGACCTGGAGGGCGAAGGCTGGGACCACAACTTCGACCTGCTCAAGAACAAGCTCTTCTCCGTCCACATGGGCGACCTGTTTCAGGAGGACTATCCCTACCGCCAACTGCTCACCCGCTTGAACGACCTCCCCTTCCACGGCTTCTGCCTGGCCGAAATCCCCCCCAGCGCCGACCCGGTGCGCCTGATGAAGTACTACCGCGCCCTCTGGCTGGCTTACCAGGGCTTGCTCTAGACCGGAGATTTCGGAGAAGCACGGCGGCGTCCCGCCGCGGCGGGACCGCCACCCGGCGGAACACTCCATTGGCTACATTGGCTGCATTGGCCACATTGGCCATTTTGTCCAAAAAACTGGCGCCGCCATGCGCCTCGCCCCGCCGAGCGAAATCCCAATTGTAAATTGAACCCGGACTAAACTTTGACCTTGAAGGCCTCTCCCTTTTTGAGGGACGCAGCGAAGCCGGCCAGCAGCTCGGGGATGAGCTCGAGGTCCTTGAGGCTCACCAATTCCACCGGGGAATGCATGTAGCGGTTGGGCAAGGAGATCAACGCGCTGGCGATGCCGCCGCGCGTACAGAAAATGGCGTCCGCGTCGGTGCCGCTGGTGTTGGACATCGCCTCGTGCTGGAGGGGGATTTTCCTGGCTTTGGCGACGGTTTCGATGCGGGCCACCACGGCGGGATGATTGCAGCCGCCGTGGGTGATGGTCGGGCCGCGGCCGATTTTCACCTCCCCGTGCTGCGCCTTGTTCACCGTCGGGTAATCGGTCGCGTGGGTCACGTCCACCACCAGGGCCACATCCGGCTTCAGGGCATAGGCAATCTGGCGGGCGCCCAGCAGGCCGACTTCCTCCTGCACGTTGGAGACGGCGCAGACCTCCGCCTGGAGCGGGCGCTTGGAGGCTTTGAGCAAGCGCAGCGCCTCCGCCACGGCAAAGGTGCCGATGCGGTTGTCGAAGGCGCGCCCGATCACCAGGTCGTTGCGCAGCGCGTCAAATTCTTCGTTCAGCGTAATGGGGTCGCCAATTTGCACCAGCTTGGCGGCTGCCTTGCGGTCGCTCACGCCGATATCGATGAACAAATCGTGCATCTTGGGCGGCTTGGGCTCCTCGTCCTCCTTCTTGAGATGCAGGGCGACGCTGCCGACCACACCTTTGACCGGGCCGTTGCGGGTGTGAATGACGACCCGTTGGGCTCTGGTGGTGGTCGCATCGATGCCGCCCATTTTGCGGACGTAGAGGTAGCCTTCGTCGTTGATGTAGTTGACCGCCATGGCAATCTCGTCCGCATGGCCGGCCAGCATCAGCCGGGGCGAGCCGCCCTTGTTGAGCAGGGCCACGCAGTTGCCGTAGGCATCGGAGAAAGTCTCCTCGGCAAATTGCCCGGCGTAATCGAGCCAGACCCGCTGGCCGCGGACTTCGTGCCCGACCGGGCTGGGGGTGTTGACCAGGGCCTTGAGGAATTCGAGCGATTCTGGGCGCATGAGTGCAATTTAGTGGCCCAAGCCTGAGGGGTAAAGGACAATACCTCAGCGCGCAGAGCCGCAACCGTGCCCGCCAACTACCCCGCGGCCCGCCGGTCTGTCCGACTATGGAGTACCGTCGCCTGCTGCCGGGGATGGACAAGGCCCGGGCAACCATCTAGCCTTGGAATCGTCCCAAGCGCAAAGGTGCTTGGAGCCGGCGAGACTGGCCGCTCCGGGCAGCAGGCCCGGCGGCGGCGCGCTCCCGGCAGCGGAACGTAATGCGATTTTATGGTGAACAAAGAACTTCAGGAATCAGTGCTGGTCGTCTCCCGCGAGGTCGTGGAGCGGCTGTGTCCCCGGACGTTTTCGAGGGAAGGCGAACGCGTGGCGGCCGCCGTTCTGGCCAACGGCCGCTTTGTCGAGCGCACGGTGGCGGAGCACGATTTCGGCTGCAAGCAGGTTATCCCCTACGTAGTGATTGGACATCGTCACCGTTATCTGCTGATGCGCCGGACGAAGCGGCAGACCGAGAGCAGGCTGCACGATAAGTACTCGCTCGGGGTCGGGGGGCACATTAACCAGGGGGACGCCGCGTCCGGCAACCACAATGTGATCGTCTCCGGCCTGCGCAGAGAGTTGGCCGAGGAGATTCAGGTCGAAGCCGAGCAGTCGTGCGCGTTGGTTGGGATTATTAACGACGATTCAACCGAAGTCGCGCGCGTCCATCTGGGTTTTGTCTTCCTGCTGACAACCGCCTCCCCGCGCTACACCATTGTGGAACCAGAGAACTACACCGCCGTCTGGAAGTCCCCGGAGGAAATCACGCCCTACTACGGCCAAATGGAGTCGTGGGCGCAGATTGTTCATGATTACGTGCTCTTCGCCGGAGCGGCGGAACGCACCCAAAAGTGGGAGGGCGCGCGGTGATCACAGCCCGGCACAGCCGCAACCCGCTGGCCAGGGACGGGTGGAATGAAATCCCGAGGTGTCGGGACCGCCTGCCATACTGCTCGACGGTTCCAGGGACGCGACCCCGACGAGTCGGCCTCTTATTCCACGCCTACCAGGAGAACAAACATGCGGCGTGAGTTGCTCAAGGATGCCACGCGCATCGTCGTCAAACTGGGCACCGGTGTCCTGACCGACAGCCGGAAACAGCCGGACCCGGCGCAGATGGGGCAGTTGGTGGCGCAACTCGCCGAACAGCGCCAGGCGGGCAAGGAACTCGTCCTGGTCTCCTCCGGGGCGGTCGGCGCCGGCATGGGCGCGCTCGGCTATGAGAAGCGCCCCACCGAGCTGGCGGAATTGCAGGCCTGCGCCGCCGTGGGCCAATCGCGGCTCATGGCCACGTATGAAAAGCTCTTCGGCGCCTTTGGCCTGGCGGTCGCCCAACTCCTGCTCACCCACGAGGACCTGGCGCATCACGAGCGCCACCTCAACGCCCGCAACACCCTCATCACCCTCCTGCGCCACGGCATCGTCCCCATCGTCAATGAAAATGACGTCGTCTCCTTCACCGAACTGAAATTCGGCGACAACGACAAGCTCTCGGCCCTGGTGGCCTCGCTCCTGCCGGCCGATCTCCTGGTCATCCTGACCACCGTCGAGGGCCTGATGGCAGACTTCGGCCAGGCCAACCCGAAAATGATCCCGACCGTCGAGCGCCTCGATCTGGCCCTGGAGAGCATCGCCGGCGGAACCTCCAGCCTCACCGCCGTTGGCGGCATGACTTCCAAGATCCAAGCCGCCAAAATCACCGTGCGCTCGGGCATTCCCCTGGTTATTGCCTCGGGCCGAAAAAGCCAGGCGCTGGCGCGCGTGCTGGCGGGGGAGGAGGAGGGGACGTTGTTCGTGCCTCACCCGCGCCGGCTCCGGGGACGCCAGCGGTGGATTGCCTTTTTTCATCATCCCAAGGGGACCTTGTTTGTGGACCCGGGCGCCAGGAAGGCCCTGCGGGAAAGCGGCAGGAGCCTGCTGCCGCCGGGCATCGCCCGTTGCGAGGGCGAGTTCGCCGCCGGTGAGGTGGTGCGCATCTGCGACCTGGATGGAACGGAGTTCGCCCGGGGCATCGCCGCGTTCAACGCCGGCGACATCAAAGCCCGCCAACTCAAACGCGTCGAAGTGGTCCACCGCGATAACCTGGTCATCCTGTAGGCGCCGTTTCGGCGCCTGCATTTTGTCTTTGCCCCGCAGTCCGGGTCTGCTAATAGAGGGACGTGACCATGGTTGCCAGCCCGTCAGAAGCAGTTTTTTTTGTTTGGGGCATTGACCGGAATGCCTATGGCCCGGTCGAGTTGCCGGCCCTGGTCTCGTGGGTCAAAGACGAGCGGGTCACGGCCGAGACGTGGGTTTTTGCCTCGCAGACCGGCGCCTGGCAGAAGGCCCCCGACCTGCCCGAATTGCAGATGTTCTTCCGGCCGAAATCCCGCGGGGCTGCTGGGGGCGCGCCGGGGGCGGGGGCGGGCGGTTTCCAGCCGCAGATGTTGCGGCGCGTGAAAATCCTCGCGGGGCTGGCCAACGACGAACTCGAGCGTTTTGCCGGGTTCCTCGAGGTGGAGCAAATCCCCCAGTGGTCGGTGATCGTGAAACAAGGCGAGACCGGCGACACGATGTACCTGATTCTCGAAGGCGAACTCCGCGTCCGCATCAACGTGATGGGCAAGGAAAACATCCTCGCCACGCTCGGCGCGGGCGAATTCTTCGGGGACATTTCTCTGTTCGACCGTGGGCCGCGCTCGGCCGACGTGGTGGCCAATTCCGACAGCCTGGTCGCGAAGATTTCCGCCGCGGGTTTTGAAAAATTGGCCCGGGAAGCCCCCGAGATTGCCACCCCCTTCCTCCTGGCGGTCGGCAGGACCCTCACCGCCCGGATTCGGGCCGACAACAAACGCTACAGCGACTGGGTGAAATTCAGCCGCGCGGCCATGTGACTGGGCGCGGCGCCGCCGCCGCCGGAGAGCCGCCCCAAAGTGCGCCGCGGCGCTCCCAACTGCCCGGGGCGGACAGCGCTTATTCCCCGAGCAGTTTCTTCAAGGCCTC
Source organism: Verrucomicrobiota bacterium (assembly GCA_049518415.1). Taxonomy (GTDB): domain Bacteria; phylum Verrucomicrobiota; class Verrucomicrobiia; order Limisphaerales; family UBA8199; genus CAVQND01. The sequence goes on along the minus strand of JBEKRX010000102.1, from coordinate 4,075 downwards.
GCGCGCTTTCTTTTCCCGGCCATTGTCCGCTGGCGGGGGCGCGAATTCGCGCTGGCTGAAGTCGAAGTACTCGCAATAATTGGCCAGGTGCTTTTCCGCCAGCGGGTCGGCGCGAGCGTCGCGGCATTGCTGCGCCACGGCGGCATCGTAGCTCACGCAATTCAGGCAAACCTTGAGGTCCGAGCCGCACCGAGGGCAACCGGCCGAGCGACCCGGCACGCCCGGCAGCTTGTACTCAAGGCCGCATTTCCAACAATGTCGTGTCATGGCCATGGCGGCCATCCTACTTTGCCCGGCCCGGACTTTCCAGCAGAGAATGCGCCCTAGCGGCCCTGGAGGGCCTGCTCGACCGCGCGATAGACCTCCTCCACCGGCACGGCGGCCATGCACCGCGCCAATTCCTGGGCGGAGCCGCGAATCCCCCGGCCGTCGTAGCGGTAGTACTCCAGGTTGCGGCCCGCCACCGCCGGGTTTTTCACCAGCACAAACGGGTTCTGGTAGGGGGCAATCGGCTTGTTCCAGGTGGGCGTTTCGATCACGATCTGCCTGGGGACTTTCATGGCGGCGGCCAGGTGCATGAGGGCGGTATCCACGCTCAGGAACAGCTCGCAACGGCGCAGCAAGGCCGCCGCCTGGCGGAGGTTGCTGGTCTGGGGATGGCGCAAGCGTTCGCCCCCGGCCGCCGCCAGCAGTTTGGCATGGTCTGGTTGCTCCTCGGGCCCGCCAAAGAGCAAGGTGGTGACGTCGGCGCGCGCGCCCGCCAGGCGGCGGACGAGCTCCAGATAATGTTCCAGGGGCCAGCGCCGGAGGAGGAGGTTTTTCGTGCCCCCGGAGCCGATGTGCAGGCCCAGCAGCCGGCGCCCGGACAGGTTCTGGGTGGCGATGAAATCCTCGGCCCAGGCGAGGTCCGCCGGGGAGAGGTAAATCTCGTAATCGTGCCTGGGCAGAACCGGCCTGGCCCCCAGGCAGGCCAGGCAGGCGAGGTTGTTCTCGATGCTGTGCCGCTCATAATCCTGGGGCAGCGTGCGATTGACCAGCAGCCGGTCGAGCACGGAGGCATTGTCGTATTCATGGCTGATGCGCAGCCGCGCCTTGATGAAGCGGGCCACGGCCCGGTAGGCGAGCCGGCTTTGCGGATAGGTGTTGATGGAGACATCGTAATGCCGGGCGCGCAACTGCCGCAGAAACTTCAGCCCTTCCATCCTGCCGGCCGCGATCAGGTTTTTCTGGAAAACGGCATCCAGGTGCGGGTTGCCTTCCAAGGCCCCCTTGGCCCCGGCCCACATCACCAAAGCGTCGATGCGGGCGTCCGGGAAATTGGCCCGCAACTCATGAATGAGCGGCGTGGCGAACAGGGTGTCGCCAATGCCTGCCAACGAAATCACCAGAATCTTCATTTGCCGCGCTGCACGCGCCCGCCCTGGGCTTTGAGCCAAGCCCCGCTTGGGGGTTGGCGAGGGGAACCATCCCCATTGGGCAATGGCTCCCGCCGCCGGGCTGATTACCCGATTTTGCGTGAAAAGCCCATAAGCTTGCGGCCTCGACTTCTATGACCGCGCAATCTTGTCGAGCAAGGCCGTGGTGCCTTTACCCGGCACAAGAGCAACGACTACGATGGTCCCCCCCGCCGCCTCGACCGCCCGCCGCTCCTCCGGGTTGAGCGTTTCCAGCGTGTAGTCGCCGCCCTTGACGTAAATGTCCGGCTGGGCCGCCGCCAGAAACCGCGTCGCCGTCCGCTCCGCGAAAATGCAGACGCCGCTCACGCACTCCATCGCAGCCAGCACGGCGGCGCGGTCGTCTTCTCCGTTCACCGGGCGGTTCGGCCCTTTCAGTTGCCGCACGGCCTCGTCGCCATTGACGCCCACCAATAATGCGTCCCCGTGATTGCGCGCCCGCTCCAGGTAAGTTACATGGCCCACATGCAGCAGATCGAAGCAGCCGTTGGTCACCACCAACTGCTTGCCGCTGGCGCGCAGGGTTGCCCGCCATTCCGGCAACTTCTCCCAGGGAATGACTTTCGCTTGAAAATTCACTCAGCCATTCTGCCTGAAGGGCTTCCGCCTTGGCAAGGACAAGAGCGGCCGGAAGGCCGAAGGAAGGCCGAAATCCGGGAGCCAAAGCGGCGCGGCGCTTGGCTGGCCGCGGCACAGGATAGGAGCGCGGACAAGATTGTCCGCGCGCCGCTCGCGCCCAAAAATGTTCCCAGCCTGCGAACATCCTCCGCCAGGGCCCCGTTCCACCGCGTCCATGGACCATCTTCTTTGCCCCGCAACCGGCGAGCCGGCTTGCCAACTCGCCGCGCATGGGTTCAACTGAGGTCTGATAAATCATCAGACCAAAACACCAGCAAACCTATGCCAAACAAGGAAACCATGACCTCGCGCCAGCGGGTCAACCGGGCGCTCAACCATCAAATCCCGGACCGCGTTCCCATTGACCTCGGCGGCAACCAAACCGGCATCCACAAGAACGCCTATCGCTCGCTCATCCGGCACCTCGGCATCAGCGATGAAATCCGCATCATGGATGCCGTCCAGCAGTTGGCCCAGCCTTGTGAGCAGGTCCTCCAGCGGTTCCATGTCGATACCCGCTATGTCGCCGCGGGCGCGGCCGACTCTTGGAAAGGCGGCATCCTCAAGGCCCGCCGCGACGGCCGGCTGTGGGACGACCTGACCGACGAGTTTGGCATTCGCTGGTCCATGCCCGAAGATGCGCCCTATTATATGGATATTACCCTGCACCCGCTCGCCAACGCCACGCTCGCCGACCTCCCCGACTATCCCTGGCCCAAAGGCGACGACCCCAGCCGCTTTGCGGGCCTGCGCCAGCGCGCGCTGGCCCTCAAGCAAAACACCCCCTACGCCGTGGTCGGCGGCATCTCGGGCGTCGTCTATGAAATCTGCTGGTACCTGCGCGGACTCGAGCAATGGTTCTGCGACCTGATGACCAACCCCAACTTTTGCGAAGCCTTGCTCGACCAGACCCTCAGGTTCTGGCTGGACTGGTTCCGCCCTTTCCTCGACGAAGTCGGCGACCTCCTCGATGTCATCATGATTGGCGATGACCTGGCCGGACAGCAGGGGCCACTCTTCAATCCGGCGATTTACCGCCGCATGGTCAAGCCCCGCCAAAAACGCCTCGTCCAATACCTCCGCTCCCGCTCCCAGGCCAAAATCTGGTACCACACCTGCGGCGCCTGCCAGGACTTCATCCCCGACCTGATCGATAACGGCGCCGACATCCTCAACCCCGTCCAAATCAGCGCCCGCAACATGGACCCGGCGCAACTCAAGCAGCGGTTCGGACGCCAAATCGCCTTTTGGGGCGGCGGGGTCGATACCCAGCACGTCCTGCCCACGGGCGCCCCGGCCGAGGTCGCCCAGGATGTCCGCCGCAATCTCCAGGCCCTCATGCCCGGTGGCGGCTACGTCTTCAACAATGTCCACAATATCCAGGGCGAAGTCCCACCGGAAAACATTGTGGCGATGTTCGACACCGCATACGATTACGGGTTCTACCAGTGAAGCCGTTGGCCTCAGCGCGGCGCAACCGCAACCGAACCGGGAGGGACGCCTGGAATAACATCCCGACTTGTCGGGACCGCGGCCCGGCCAGTTTTTTGGAAAAAATAGCCAATGTGGCCAATCCAGCCAATGTGGCCAATGGGGTGCGGCGTTATGGCTTGGGCGCAGGGCGGGGCGGCTCTCGTTGGCTGAGCTTGGCCGGTTAGCCGGGGGAATGGGGTATGCGGCCGTAGCCCAGGCGCTGACCCGCTTCGGCCGGCCAATGGAACGAACTCCGGAACTGCGTTGCAAAATAGCCGCCATTGCAAAGCAAATGTAGAAAATTATAGATGCCACCCGAATGGCGGTTAGTTAAGGCGCTGGCTTCGGCCAGCCCCTGGAGTTTGGACGGTTTCGAACGACCTCATTGGCCGACGCCAACGGCGTCAGCTCATGTGCGCCTGAAAGCGCGCTTGGACAGCAGGGTGAAAGTCCCTGACCTGGCCGACACTGTAAGGCCAGTAATTGAAAGTAACTGCGCCGGGGCAATAACCCCGGGTGGAGAGCAACTG
>JBEKRX010000101.1:0-14838 GCA_049518415.1 Verrucomicrobiota bacterium | reverse complement strand
CGGGCCAGGGTCTGCTATAACTACTCGGCCCAACCATCCATTGCCGAGGCAGGACTTTCACCTGCAAGCATGTCAAAGACCGAAGGCTGCACCGCATCCTGACACTGCCCCCGAGCGCGGGCAGAAGCCCTCCCCCCATCCCCCCTCCCATGCGCTCCGAGCGCATGGGAGGGGGGTGATCCCTTTTTCCACTTTACCCAGGGCGGCGGCCCCTCCCGCTCGGAGCGGGACGGGCCTTGCCCTGGGCTACTATCTTCCTGCCCCTCCGGGGCGGAAGAATGCCGCGCTGCGCGCGGGCGAAGCGGAATTGGTGGCATTGTCAACATGCCCCCAGCCTCATCGTCCGCCTCTTTGAAATGTTTGACAAATCCAGGGCACGGTGAGCATAATCGCGCCATTCAATTGCACTATGACTATGAGCGCGAAATCAAGAAAGCAGAACAGCGGAATCAACCGGCGCAGCTTTTTGTGCGAGACGGCAGTGGCGAGCGCCGGCCTGGTGGCCGGCGTGCCGGCGGTGCGCGCCGCCGAGTCCGGCGCCAAACCGCTGAACTACAACCCGGACATGGAATATCGGCGCCTGGGCAAGACTGGCCTGCAAATCTCCGCCGTTTGCCTGGGCGGCCATTGGAAGCGAATTGATACCGTTGTCTCCGGTGATCCCGGCAGCCCGGATTTCGAGAAGAACCGCTACGACGTCGTCACCCGCTGCATCGAACGGGGCATGAATTATATCGATGCCTGCGTCGGCAGCGAGGTCATGGTCTATAGCCGCGCCCTCAAAGGGCGGCGCGACAAGATGCACCTCGGATTCTCCTGGTACGAGGAGGAAATGCGCAACAAGGAGTGCCGGACCACCGCCCGGCTGCTCGAGACCTTGGAAAAAGGCATGAAACAAGCCGGCTTGGATTATGTGGACCTGTGGCGCATCACCATGCTCGAACAGAGCGGCCAGCACACCCCGGCCGAGGTCGAAGAAATGATGAAGGCGCTCGAAAAGGCCAGGCAGCAGGGCAAAGCCCGCTTCACCGGCTTTTCCTCTCACGACCGTCCCCATATCAAGTGGATGATCGAAACCTACCCGCAGATCGTCGATGTGGCCGTCACGCCCTACACTGCCAGGACCAAGGTCCTGCCGACCGACAGCGTCTTTGAGGCCGTCCGGAAACACGACGTGGGCGTTTTTGGCATCAAGCCCTTTGCCAGCAATTCGCTCTTCAAAGGCAGTAGCGCCCGCAACCACCCCATGGCCGAGGAAGACAGCCGCATCGCCCGCCTGGCCATCCGGAATATTCTCAGCAACCCCGCCATCACCGCCCCGATTCCCGGGCTGATCAACCTGGAACAGGTCGATAACCTGGCCAAGGCCGTGCAGGAGCGCCGCCAACTCGACCGCAACGAACGGGCCGACCTGGAGCGCGCTGGCGCCCAAATGTGGGCCAGGCTGCCCCAAGATTACCAGTGGCTCAAAGACTTTGAGTACGTCTGAGCCTCAGTGCGAACTGTTTTGTGGCCTGCCCTGCTGAGCGCGGCCTCAGCCCTGAGCCTCCTCTCGGGCGAGTCGGCCAATCCCTCGGGCCAGGCGCCAGGGGCAGCCCCGTCGCTCCGTGAGCGGGCAGCGGGCGACCTACCCCCGCCGGTGGGCCAGGGGCAACCGGCTCTACCCGCCGGCCCGGTCGCCGACAACAGCCGCTGCTTTGTTTGCCACGCCAATTACGAGGACGAGGCGCTCTCCGTCACTCATGCCAAGGCCAACGTCGGCTGCATCCGGTGCCATGGCCAGTCCTCGCCTCATTCCACGGACGAAGACGGGCTCACGGCTCCCGACCGGATGTTCCGCAAAGAAGTCCTGCGCCTCAATTGCCTGACCTGTCACGACTGGGTCAAACTGCTCGCCAGCGACAAGACCAAGGTTGCTCGGACGGATCTCAAGGAGAAGCCCGACCACCAGGCGGTGCTCGAGGGCCGCGTCCGCGACAAACGCTTCTGCACCGATTGCCACGGCGAGCACCGCATGTACTATCGCAACCGCGTCTGGGACAAACGCTCCGGGGCGCTCGTGGCCAAAGACGGCACCCCCAGAATGTTGCCGGTCACCCCGAAATAGCCCGGGGCGGGCGCAGCTCCGAATCAGGGCGGATTCCGGATTACCCCGCGCGCGCCTTGGAGCGCGGGGACTTGCCCAGCGAGCTGCCTGGCCCGTCGAGGGTCTCTGGATAGGGCTGGCTCATTTGGAGTTGAGCACGCGGCGCAGGAACCGCCCGGTATGCGAGCGTTGGCTGCGGGCGATCTGCTCGGGCGTGCCCTGGGCCACGATGCGCCCGCCGCCCTCCCCGCCTTCCGGCCCCAGGTCAATGACCCAGTCGGCTTCGGCAATCAGGTCGAGATTGTGTTCGATGATGATGACGGTATGGCCGGCATCGACCAGGCGCTGGAGGACGTCCACCAGGCGCTGGACGTCGGCAATGTGGAGGCCGATGGTTGGCTCTTCCAAGATGAAGAGGTTGCGTTTGGGCAGCCGCTCCAGGCGTGCCGGCTCTTGCAAGCCGGCCAGCAGATGGGTGACGAGTTTGACGCGCTGGGCCTCGCCGCCGCTGAGGGTGGGGCTGGTCTGGCCAAGCTTGAGATAGCCCAGGCCCGTGTCGCAGAGGGCCTGCAAGGCGCGGCGGATCCTGGGCACGCTGGCGAACAAGGCCAGCGCCTCCTCGACCGAGAGCTCCAGCACCTGCGCGATGTTCCGGCCGTGATAGGCCAGGTCGAGCGTTTCCCGGTTGAACCGGGTGCCCCCGCAGACTTCACAGCGCACAAAAGCCGGGGGCAGGAAATTCATCGCCAGCTTGATCGTGCCGGCCCCGGCGCACTCCGGGCAGCGGCCCTGGGGGCTGTTGAAGGAGAACCGGCTCGGGGAATAACCGCGCAGCCGCGCCTCCGGGACCTGGGCGAAGAGTTGGCGGATCGTGTCGAAGAAGCCGACGTAAGTCGCCGGGACGGAGCGCGGGGTGCGGCCGATGGGGGACTGGTCGACTTCATAGACGGCCTGGATGGATTCGTGGCCCGCCAGGGGGAGGGGTGAGGCGTGAGGCGGGCGGCGGGAGCCGCAGGGGGCAGCCTGGGGGGCGTTCGCCCGCCGGCGGGACTTGAGGGCGTCGCGGAGCGCCGGCAAGAGGCATTCACGAAGCAGCGTGCTCTTGCCGGAGCCGCTCACGCCGGTCACCAGCACCAGGCGTCCGAGGGGAAAACGGACCGTAATGTCTTTCAGGTTGTTCCTGCCGGCATGTTCCAATGTCAACCAACCGCCCGCCGCCATTGCCTTTGTTGGCTTCGTCCCTGCCGCACCAGCCGACGGCAGCCGGTGCGGTTCGACGCCGGCCTCTGGCCTCTGGTCTCTGCCCTCCGGCGCCTGGTCCGTGGCCCGTGGACTAACCCGGCGGCGGTGGCCGCGGGCGGGGTAGGTCTTGTGGGCGCGCAGGCACTGGCCGGTGATGGATTGGGGGTGGCGGAGCAGCTCCGGCAGCGTGCCGGTGGCCACGACCTGGCCCCCGTGCGTGCCGGCCCCGGGACCGAGATCGATGATATAATCGGCCCGGCGCATGGTCGCTTCGTCGTGTTCGACGACGAGGACGGAGTTGCCGCGCGCCTTGAGCTTTTGCAGCGCGGCCAGCAGTTGCTCGTTGTCGCGCGCGTGCAGACCAATCGTCGGCTCATCCAGGATGTAAAGCACGCCGCTGAGATTGGAGCCAAGCTGTGCGGCCAGGCGGATGCGCTGGCCTTCCCCGCCGGACAAAGTGGGAACGCCCCGGCCCAGTTGCAGGTAACCGAGGCCAACCGCGCACAGGAATTTGAGCCGCGCGCGAATCTCAGGCAGGATGTCGCGGGCGATAATCCCGGCGCGGCCCCGGGGCTTGAGCTGGCGGAAGAACCGGCTCGCCCCGGCCACGGACATTTGAGAAAACTCGTCAATGGTGGGCGCAGTTTTCCAATTGGCAATGGGCAATGGGCGGTTGGCAAGGTCCAGCCTGACGGCGCGCGCCACGGCATTCAGGCGCGCCCCCTGGCAGTCGGGACAGGTGTCGCGGCTGCCCTCCTGCCATTCGTACCACGATTCCTCGATGGCCTCGGCGCGCGCCCCGCGGTCCACGTCGGGCAGATAAAACAACTCGCCGAAACCGCGGCAACGCGGGCACCAGCCCTGGGGGGAGTTGTAACTGAAGTTCTTCGGGTCGAGCGGCTCGAAGGAGCGGCCGCATTGGGGGCAGGAACGTTCGGTGGAATGCACCGAGGCCTGGCCGTGCTGGTCCAGGGCCAGGAGCGTCCCGTGGCCCAGCTCGAGCGTCTGATCGATGAGCTGCGGGGGCGTCTTGGGCGCCTGGAAGATGTCTGGGCTGGGCAGTAGCCTGGCCCCGCCTGGTCTGCCCGCGGGCGCCGGGCGGGGCCCAGCCTTGAAGGCTCGGCCGCCTGCGGCCAGGGCGCCGACCACGATTTCCACATTGTGTTCGCGGAACCGGTCCAGCCGCAACTGTTCGCTGGTGGAATGCAGTCTGCCGTCGGCCCGCACCTGGGCGTAGCCGTGTTTGGCGGCCCATTCGGCCACATCGGTGTGGAAGCCCTTGCGGTTCTTGACGACCGGCGCGAGCAGGAGGAGCTGACCGCGCCGCCGCAGTTCGGTTTGCAGTTGGCGGCCCAGCTCATCCCGGGTTTGGGCCTCGACCGCAACCCGGCAGTCGGGGCAAAACTGTGTGCCCAGCCGGGCGAAGAGCAGGCGGAGGAAATGATACACCTCGGTGACGGTGGCGACGGTGCTTTTGCCGCCGCCGCGGCTGGAGCGCTGCTCGATGCTTACCGTGGGCGGGATGCCGGTGATGAGGTCCACGTCGGGCCGGGAGAGTTGCTCGACGAATTGCCGGGCATAGACGTTCATCGAATCGAGAAACCGCCGCTGGCCCTCGGCAAAAAGCAAGTCAAACGCCAGCGTGCTCTTGCCCGAGCCGCTCACGCCGGTCACCACCACGAAGCAGTTGCGCGGCACGGCCAGCGAGAGATTCTTCAGGTTATGCTCCCGCGCCCCGTGAATGGCAATGGCCCCGCCCGTCTCGGCGGTCAGTTCGGTTCCGTCAAACACGAGTTGAGTCTAATTCCAATTCGCGTTCAAGATAGCACTAATTCGCTTGTCGTTTGGGCCTGCGCGCCTTAGTGCTATCTTGAACGCGAATTGGAATTAAACGGCCTTTTCGTAGCGTTGGCTGACGAAGTCCCAGTTGATGATTCGGAAGAAGGCCGCCACATATTCCGGGCGGCGGTTTTGGTACTTGAGGTAGTAGGCATGTTCCCAGACATCGATGGCGAGCAGGGGCAGCTTGTGCCAGCTTATGGGGGAATCCTGATTGGGGGTCGGCTCGACACTCAATTGCTTGTTGGCATCCAGGACAAGCCAGGCCCAACCGCTGCCAAACTGGCCTAAGGCAGCCTTGGTTAATTCGTCTTGAAAGGCGCCAAAACTGCCAAACCGTTTGTCGATCGCTTTCAAGAGCTCGCCAGCAGGCTGGCCGCCGCCAGGGTTTTTCATCATCTGCCAAAGAAGGGCATGGTGATAATGACCCCCACCCTGGTTCCGAACGGCCGTGCGGATTGAGGCCGGCAGGGCGTCTAAATCGCTGAGCAAATCCTCGACCGGTTTTTTCCCAAGCTCGGGGAAATCGGCCACCGCTTTGTTCAGATTCATCACGTAAGCGGCATGGTGTTTGTCGTGGTGGATCTGCATGGTGAGAGCGTCCATGTAGGGCTCAAGGGCGTCGAATGAATACGGCAGGGGCGGGAGAGTGAACGGCCCACTGGGCGCGTTGGGCGGTGCCGGCGCGGCAGCGGGTTGAGCGTCGGCAGCGCGGAGGGTCGCGGCAGCGGCGCAAGCGACCGAGGCCAGGGCGGTGGTTTTCAAAGCTTGTCTGCGAGTCATCATAATCGAAGTCCTTTCATTTCATGGTTGTCCGGAAAGTCCGGGTTCCCGGTCGGACCTATGTGACCAGTCGCACAAGAACCGAATCAAAGCAAGCTGGCCGCGCTCCTGCTTGGGGCCGCGCTCAAGACCTCGCGCAGGGCCTTGCCCGTATGGCTGTGCGGGCAGGCGGCGATTTGTTCCGGGGTGCCCTGGGCGACAATGCGGCCGCCCTGGTCGCCGGCCTCGGGACCGAGGTCGATGAGCCAATCGGCGGACTTGATGACGTCGAGGTTGTGCTCGATAACCACCACCGAATGGCCGGCGTCCACCAGGCGGGCAAACACCCTGAGCAGCAGGCGGATATCGTGGAAATGCAGCCCCGTGGTCGGCTCGTCAAAGAGGAAGAGGGTTGGCTTTGGCCGGCTTGGCTGGCTTCGTTGGCCTGGTTGGCCTGGTTGGCTTGGTTGGCCTGGTTGGTCCGGAGCGGGTGCATTTGGTCCATTGGCCAAAATGCTCGGCCCGCCGGCCAGTGAGGGCCGGCCACCGGGGCGACCGGTTGCCTGGCCGGCGTCGCTGGATTGGGCAGCGGCGGACCCAGGCCCGGCTTGGACTTCCGCCAGGTGCCTGACCAGTTTGAGGCGCTGGCACTCGCCACCGGAGAGGGTATTGATGGGCTGGCCGAGCTTGAGATAGCCAAGGCCGACTTCGGCGAGCAAATGGAGGCCCCGGACGGCGTGGCGGGCGGGACGGGATTCAGGAAAGGCGGACAGGAAAGCGAGGGCCTCCTCGACCGTGGCGTCCAGGAGGTCGGCAATGGAGACAGAACGCAAAGGGTAATGCGGGAGGCGGGATGGCTGGGTGGGGACAGTCGCTCCGACTGAGGCCTGGCTGCTGGGCTCTGACTTCTGAGTAATCTTGACTTGCAGAATATGCGGGCGGTAGCGGCGGCCGTTGCAGTCCGGGCAGCGAATAAAGACGTCGCTCAGGAACTGCATTTCGATTTTCTCGAAGCCGGCGCCGCGGCAGCGTTGGCATTGGCCCTGGCTGGAGTTGAAGCTGAAGGCGCTGGCATTGAGCCCGCGCTGCCTGGCCGTGTCGGACTGGGCAAAGAATTCGCGGATGTGATCGAAGGCGCCGATATAGACGGCGGGGTTGGAGCGGGGCGTTTTACCGAGGATGGATTGGTCCACCAGGGTAACACCGCCGAGAGGCTCGGCCCCCTCGAGCCGCGTGGCCGGGGGCGCGGCGGGGGCCGAGTCGTGGTCATTGTCTTCACGGTTTTGCCCGCCGGAGAAGCGGTCCGAGGCTTTGAGGTCGAGGGGCGCGGTTTTGAGGCTGGCGGCCAGGGCGGGGAGCAGGACCTCGCGCACGAGGGTGGTCTTGCCCGAGCCGCTGACACCGGTGACGCACACAAAGCGGTTGAGCGGGATTGCCACCGCCAGGTCGTTGAGATTGTGGCGCGTGGCGTGGGAGAGCATGAGGAGCGGGCCTGGGGCCGGCCCGACGCCAAAAGGAGGGGTGGCCTCTTTCAAGACGAGCGGCTCGTAAGCGGCTGGCTGGTCGTCCGCCGAGGGCGACCGGCGAGGCTGTCCCGGGTCAACTGGTCGCCGCGCGGGAATCTCGATTCGTCTGCGGCCGCTCAAGTATTGGCCTGTGAGCGAGGCCGGCGAGTTGAGAATCTCCTCGAAGGCCCCTTGGAAGACCACCTGGCCGCCGGTGGCGCCGTGGCCTGGGCCCAGGTCCACAATCTGGTTGGCCGCGCGCATCACGCTGGCTTCGTGTTCGACGACCACCACGGTGTTGCCCGCATCGCGCAACTGCTCGAGGATGCGCACCAACCGTTGCGTGTCGCGCGGATGCAGCCCCACGCTGGGCTCATCCAGCACAAAAAGGGTGTTCACCAAACGAGTGCCCAGGCAGGTGGTGAGATTCACCCGCTCGGTCTCGCCCCCGGAAAGCGAGCGCGTCGGGCGGTCCAGGGTGAGATAGCCGAGGCCAACCTGCTGGAGGTAGCCAAGGCGCGAGCGCACTTCGTTGAGCACCAGTCCGAGCGGGTCCGCCGGCCCCCAACGGCGCCGCTCGGCCAACCGCTCGACGAACCGCAAGGCGTCGCGGATGGGGAGTTGATAAAAATCCGCCAGGCTCAAAGAGTCGCTGTCTTGGGCCTCAGGCGAGTCGCCGCCACCGTTGTGAGCGGCCTGTTGTCTGACGGGAGGGACGAAAGCGAGGGAAGGGGCCAAAGGGCCTGACTGGTGACTTCGGACCTGGTAAAGCAAGGTCTCCGGCTGAAAGCGTTTCCCCTGGCAATCGGGGCAGGGGGAGTAGGCGCGGTAACGGGAGAGCAGGACGCGCACGTGCATCTTGTAGGCCCTGGATTCCAGCCAGCGAAAGTAGCCCTTGATGCCGTACCAGGCGCGCGGCCATTGGTGCGCAGCGTCCTGGCCGTAGCCCGGCTCGCCCTGGATGACCAAGTCCTGCCATTGCCCGGCCAACCGCTCGAAGGGGACATCGGTGGGAATGGCGAACTGCCGGCAGATGCGCAGCAGGTCGCTCTGACATTCCGCGCCCAGGCCGGTCTGCCACGGCTTGACTAGGCCTTGCGCGAGCGTTTTGGAGCGGTCGGGCAAGGCGAGGTTGTAATCAATGCTGATGACGCGGCCGAAGCCGCGGCAGGTGGGGCAGGCGCCCACCGGGTGGTTGAAGCTGAACAGGGCCGGGGTGGGCTCGCGGTATTCGAGGTCACAGGCGGCGCAATGGAGCCGGTTGGAGAAAGGGCGCGGGTGTGCCGGCGGGGCGTTTGCGGGACCTGGCTGGTAGATGGTGAGTTTGCCTTTGCCGAAATGGTAGGCCTGCTCGCAGGCCTCGACGAAGCGGGCGCGGTTGGGCTCGGCCAGGCGGAGCCGGTCCTGCACGACCGTGAGCGAAGTGAGGCTGGGGGCCTGGTTGGGCGCGCGCGCGGCGAGTTCCTCGAGGCGGAGCATCTGACCCTCAAGCAGCAGGCGTTGGTAGCCTTGTTTGGCGACCAGGGCCAGGCACTCGTCCAGGGGGAGCTTGGGGGTGAGCGGGAGGTCGAAGGTGATGAGCACCTCGGGGCGCAGGTCGGCAGGGCCTGGCGGGCGGGGCGCCGGGGGCTGGAGGGTATCCCAAATCCAGCGCGGGGATTGTTTGTGGACGGGCTGGCCGCAGTGGCGGCAGTGGAGTTGGGCAATCTGCGGCCAGAGCAGTTTCATGTAATCGCAAATCTCGGTGATCGTGCCGACGGTGGAGCGGGTGGTCTTGACGGCATTGCGCTGCTCGATGGCGATGGCGGGGGGGATGCCCTCGATGCTGTCGACCTGGGGCTTGTCCATGCGGTCGAAAAACTGGCGCGCGTAAGGGGAAAAGGTTTCGATATAGCGGCGCTGCCCCTCGGCGAAAAGCGTGTCGAACGCGAGGGAACTCTTGCCTGAACCGCTCAAGCCGGTGATGACGATGAGTTGGTTGAGCGGCAGGTCGAGGTCGAAATTTTTCAGGTTGTTATGGCGGACGCCCCGGAGGCGAATCGCCGACCGCGCCGAGGACTTCAACATTCCAGGCCAAAGGTAGAGTGCAGGGCGCCAGGTTGCAAGCGCGTCGCGGGGAAGAGCCGATGAATCGCGCCGTTGGCGCTGTATTCTGTTTTCTTGCACCTGTCCTGGGGCGTTGCCCCAGGCTGGTATGACCTGACGCCGTTGGCGTCGGCCAACGAGGCCGTTAGAAAACGCTGAAACTCCAGGGGCTGGCCGAGTCTAAGCGGTCACTTCCCGATGCAGAACTGGCTGAAGATCATGTCGAGGAGGTCTTCGGTGGTGGTCTGGCCGACAATCTCGCCCAGGGCGTTGAGGGCGATGCGGAGGTCCATGGCGACGAGTTCGAGGGTGTGGCCGGAGCGGAGAGCGTCGCGGGCGCGGAGAGTGGCGGCGCGGGCGCGGTTGAGGGCGTCCTGGTGGCGGGAGTTGACCATCACTTCCAACATCCCGGCTTTGATGTCAGGCGACCAGGCGAGTTCTTTGATGGCGTCTTTGAGCGCCTCGATCCCCTGCCCTGTCAGGCAGCAAACGTCCACGACCGGGGCGGCCGGGCTGGAGGAGAACTGGAGGCGGGAAGGCAAGTCGAGCTTGTTGCGCACGAGAATGCGCTTCTTGCCGGCGAATTCGGCGAGGTAATCGGAGTCGGCCTCGGTGAGCGGCTGGGAAACGTCGAAGACGTGCAGGATGAACTCGGCCTGGCGGAGGGTCTGGCGGCTGCGGCGGACGCCCTCGAGCTCGAGCTCGTCGCGGGCAGGGCGCAGGCCGGCGGTGTCAATGAAAACGACCGGTAAGCCGCGGATATTGGCGGTTTCCTCGATGGTATCGCGGGTGGTGCCGGGGATGGCGGAGACGATGGCGCGGTCGCGGCCCAGGAGCTGGTTGAGGAGGCTGGATTTGCCGGCGTTGGGGCGGCCAATGATGGCGGCGCGAATCCCGCGGCGCAGGATTTGGCCCTCGTTGGCGGTGCGCAGCAGCTCGTCCATGAACGCGCCGCCACGTTCCAGGCGGGCGAGGAGTTGCTCCCGAGAATCGGGGGCGATGTCCTCTTCGGGGAAATCAAGGTGGGCCTCGACGTGGGCGAGGGTCTTGAGCATTTCGTCGCGGAGTTGATTGATGCGCCGGGAGAGCTTGCCGGCAAGCTGTTGGTTGGCGGCGTGGAGCGCCAATTCGGTGCGGGAATGGATGAGGTCGGCGACCGCCTCGGCCTGGGCGAGGTCGATGCGGCCGTTGAGAAAGGCGCGGCGGGTGAATTCGCCCGGCTCGGCGAGGCGGGCGCCATTGGCCAGAACGGTGTCGAGGACCATTTTGGCCGGGAGGATTCCGCCGTGACAGGTGATCTCGACCACGTCTTCGCGTGTGAAGGTGCGCGGGGCGCGCATTACGGCCAGCATGACTTCGTCCACGGTCTGCCGGTCGCGGACGATATGGCCCAAATGCAGTGTGTGCGTGGGGGCGGCGGAGGGGAGGAGCGCCGCCTTGGCCCTGGGCACAAAACAGCGGTCGGCCACGGCCAGGGCTTGGGGACCGGAAAGGCGAATCACCGCCAGCCCGCCCTCGCCCAGCGGGGTAGCGATTGCGGCGATGGTGTCGTTGAGCATAGGCCAGTTGCAGGAGTTACATGGGGGCGCACGACAGAATTCTTCGCTTAGGCTGGGAGAGGAAGGGTATCATTGGCGGCGGCACGGGTGTTGAGCCTGTCTTTGCAGAACTCATCGAGGCGGCGGCTGGAGTGGATGCAGCGTAGGGCCAGGCAGGGCGTCACGGGAGCGGGACCAGCCGGTAGAGCCGGGGCGGCTGCCGGAAGGCGGTGACATCGAAGTAAAGCTCCGTCGTGTTCATCAGCGTCACGGTGGCCAGGGTCACCCAGGCGTCGGTCGGGCCAATGACATTGATATAATCAATCCGCACCGAGCTGCCGATCGCCCCGGCCAGCGGGACCGCCGTGGCGAAGCTGAGGTCCACCACGGGCCTCACACTCGGCGCGTTGGTCTGCCAGGCGCGGTAGAATCGTTGCGCGGGCAGCGGCTCGGAAAGATCAAAACAGAGTTGCGGCGTGCTCGTGAGCGTAAAGTTCGATAGTGACAGCCACTGGGCGCCAGGGCCGAAGGCATTGATATAATCCAGGTGCAGGAAGCTGCCCACGTCGCCCGTCAGATTCAGGGCCGGAACGACCCTTGTCTCGACCGCGGCGATGACGCTCAGCACGGCGGGCGCGCTGGTCACGGCCCCGTAAATATCCGTGACGACCACCGTGTAAGCCCCCGCCTGGGCCGGTTGGACTTCGGCCAGGTCAAGGTAAGGGTTGGTGGCGCCGGCGAGCGCGTTGGTGCCGTTAAAGTACCATTGGTAAGTTGCTCCCGGCACAGTGTTCGTGACTTCCACCCGGAAGAGGGCAACTGACCCCATCTCAGCGGTCTGCGTGAAGGGCGGCGTTGCTATGCTCGGAGGCACCGGCGCCGCGGCAAAGGCCAGCGTGCGGATACACACGGCCCCGGCGGCGTTGGTCGCTTCCAGCCGGAAAACATACAAATCCGCGACATCGGGCGTGAAGGTGGGATTGCGGACATTCGCGGCTGAGAGCAAGGCCGACGAAGCGGCCGGGTCCCGGATCAGGCGCCACCGCCAAGCCACGGCGGTTTGCGGGCTGGTATCCAGTTGGCGCAATTCCCCCACCGGCCCGACAGCCAGGTCAATCGTGGGCACATCCAGGCAGGCGACACCGCCGATCCGAATCGTGTTGTTTCCGGTGTCCGCCACATACACGTTGCCCGCGCTGTCGACCGCCACGCCGACGGGGCCACTGTTAAGGCTGCCAAACCGCGCCGCGCTGGCGGTGCCGTCGGCGCTGCCCCGGCTGTCCGCCAGGCCCGCCAGGGTCGTCACCACCCCGCCCGGCGTCACCTTCCGAATCGTGCAGTTCACGGTATCTGCCACATATACGTTGCCCGCGCTGTCCACCGCCACGCCGGATGGCTGGCTGAACCGCGCCGCGCTGCGCGTGCCGTCGCCGCTGCCCGAACTTCCCGCCAGGCCCGCCAGGGTCGTCACCACCCCGCCCGGGGTCACCTTCCGAATCGTGTGGTTGGCGGTGTCCGCCACATAGACGTTGCCCGCGCTGTCGACCGCCACGCCCTGGGGATAGTTGAACCGTGCCACGCTGGCCGTGCCGTCCGCGCTGCCTTGGGTTCCCGCCAGGCCCGCCAGCGTCGTCACCACCCCGTCCGACGTCACCTTCCGAATCGTGCAGTTCACGGTATCTGCCACATAGACGTTGCCCGCGCTGTCCACCGCCACGCCGGATGGCCCGTTGAACCGCGCCACGCTGCCCGTGCGCCCGGCGTCACCTTCCGAATCGTGAAGTTGTCGGTATCTGCTACATAGACGTTGCCCGCGCTGTCCACCGCCACGCCCTCTGGCCAGTAGAACCGCGCTGCACTGCCCATGCCGTCGGCGGTGCCTTGGGTTCCCGCCAGGCCCGCCAGCGTCGTCACCACCCCGCCCGGGGTGAGCTTCCGAATCGTGTGGTTCCATGTGTCCGCCACATAGACGTTGCCGGCGCTGTCTGCCGCCACGCCCTCTGGCGCGTCGAACCGCGCCGCGCCGCCCGTGCCGTCGGCGCTGCCAGAGCTTCCTGGCAGGCCCGCCAGGGTCGTCACCACCCCGGCCGGCGTCACCTTGCGAATCGTGTTGTTGCCGCTATCCGGCACGTACACGTTGGCCGCGCTGTCTGCTGCCACGCCGGATGGCCACCAGAACCGCGCCGCGCTGCCCATGCCGTCGGCGCTGCCAGAGCTTCCCGCCCGGCCCGCCAGCGTGGTGACCACCCCGCCCGGCGTCACCTTCCGAATCGTGTGGTTCCAGGAGTCCGCCACATAGACGTTGGCCGCGGTGTCCACCGCGAGGCCGAAAGGAAAGTAGAACCGCGCCACGCTGCCCGTGCCGTCGGCGCTGCCCTGGCTTTCTGCCAGGCCCGCCAGCGCCCGGCGTCACCTTCCGAATCGTGAAGTTGTCGGTATCTGCTACATAGACGTTGCCCGCGCTGTCCACCGCCACGCCCTCTGGCCAGTAGAACCGCGCTGCACTGCCCATGCCGTCGGCGCTGCCAGGGCTTCCCGCCAGGCCCGCCAGCGTCGTGACCACCCCAGCCGGCGTCACCTTCCGAATCGTGTGGTTGTCGGAGTCCGCGACAAAGACGTTGCCCGCGCTGTCCACCGCGACGCCGAAAGGAAAGTAGAACCGCGCCGCGCTGCCCGTGCCGTCGGCGCTGCCCGGACTTCCCGGCAGGCCCGCCAGCGTCGTGACCACCCCCTCCGGCGTCACCTTCCGAATCGTGTGGTTCCATGTGTCCGCCACATACACGTTGTCCGCGCTGTCCACCGCGACGCCGAAAGGACTGTCGAACTGCGCCGCGCTGCCCGTGCCGTCGGCGCTGCCATAGGTTCCCGCCAGGCCCGCCAGCGTGGTGACCACCCCGCCCGGCGTCACCTTCCGAATCGTGTTGTTGCCATAGTCCGCCGCATAGACGTTGCGCGCGCTGTCCACCGCCACGCCACTTGGATTGTTGAAGCGCGCCGCGCCGCCCGGGCCGTCAATGGCGGCCAGGCCGGCCTCCGGCGGTCCGGCCAGCGTGGTGAAGGTGTATTCCTGGGCCTCAGCCTGAGCCATCCCGGCCATGGCCAGGCCGGCCAGGAGCAGGCCCGGTAATAGATTAGTTGTCATGCTTTTCATAGAATGGTCAATGGTTGGGGGTTGAGGGCCGAGGGTCGGAACGGAGCGGCCCAAATTGAGGGACGCGGTCCCGACAAGTCGGGGTCTTATTGCACGCGCCCCTGCCGGTTCGGGGACGGGCCGGCGCGGTCGCGCCGCGCCGAGGCGCGGAGGCAAACGGGCGCACAATTGCCCTGTGCAGCGGGAGCTTGGTCATTTTCCCAAAGCCCGTTGTCGCCCGGTCGGTGTATTGCCAGCGCACGTTCATTTGCCGCCCGAGGGACGCCGCCCGCCAAGAAAAGCCAGGCGCAGGCGGAGCCTGGCTCAGCCCGCTGCTGCCCTGCAGTAGGAGGAGAACAAAAAATGCGGGTTTCGTCAATACGTAACTACTCAGAGCTGCTTTGTGGGCGCATCCTGACTCTGCCCCCGAGCGCGGGCGGAAGCCCTCCCCCCTTCCCCCCTCCCATGCGCTCGGAGCGCATGGGAGGGGGGTGATCGGCTTTTCCACTTTACGCAGGGCGGCGGCCCGTCCCGCCAAGGCGCATACGCGTCAAGCTAAGGGATGGGTGATCCCAGCCAGCAGTTCGTAGAAGTTTATTCGATCCCTCCTGCGCTCGTAAAGGAGATGGTTTTTGAGGTGAGCTTCCACCC
>JBEKRX010000100.1:0-13031 GCA_049518415.1 Verrucomicrobiota bacterium | reverse complement strand
CTCCGGGGTGCGACCGCCAGTCCCGATTCGGAATCGGGAGCCCGGTGGTCGTTCCCCCTTTACCCTGAACGACCACCGGCTACTTTCTACCAACCCTCCGGGTTGGAGAAAATCGGAATTTGCTTTTGCACGAGCCCTCAGGCGGTCAGTTCTCACCAGCGGCGTGCAAGGGGCAGGCCGAGCCGGCGCACTCCAAGATGACTTTGTGACTGGCCCTGCCCCTCGCGCGGCCTCGTCCCAGCTTCGGATTGACCAGCCCCCGCGGAACGGAGAGAATCGGCGCATGACTTTCACCAGGCCTGCAGCAGCCGCAGTCGCGCTGGGCGCTCTGGTCCTTTGCGCTCACGCCCAGGGCCAAACCGTTGGCAACGCGGCCCGCCCGCTGGTGACCGCGCCGCCGGCCTCGTTTTTCGACTCGGTCAACCAGCGTGACCGGGAGGCGGCCCGGCAGTTCTACAAGAAGTACATCGATGTGAAGGGCCTGGCGGCCGCCGCGGCCGGTGAAGTGGCGGACCTGGCGCTGGAACGCACCTACGACCTCGTCACCCACCTGCTGGCTGGCCGGCCCGACATCTTGCAGGCCATGGTGAGCAACCACACCCGTTTGATCATCATCGGGCGGGACCAGGTCTATACGGACATGCCCGAGTACCGGCGCACGCCCAACCCGGAATATCAAAACGAGCGGGTGCGCGGCACGGGCGGCTTTGACATCACCAGCTTCGGCGAGGAGAACCTGTTATGCCTGCCCCTGGACCGCTACGACGACGAGAGCATCGGCGTGCATGAGTTTTGCCATACCATTGATTCCGCGCTGGGCCGGCTCGATGCGGGCTGGCGCCAGCGCCTGCGGCAGACCTACCAGCACGCCGTGAGCCAGGGCCTGTGGCAAAACACTTACGCCGGCTCCAACCCGGCCGAATACTGGGCCGAGCTTTGCCAGGCCTACTTCGATTGCGGGCGGCCCAACAACTGGAACCACGGCCCGATTGCCCGGCGCGAGCAGTTGAAGCTTTACGACCCCGAAGGTTACGAATTGATTCGGACCACCTTCAACCTGACGCCGGAGCAGGATTGGCGCTACCGCTGGCTCCGGCAACTGCCCAACGTCATCCCGCCCCCGGCCAAGTTCAAGCTCGACCCCTACTACACCAAATTCACCTGGGCGCGCGAGTTCACTGTCATTGGCCGGCGCGCCAGCGACGCGGCGCTGCTCAAGGCCAACGACACCATCCGCAAGATGTTTGCCTACCGTCACGACATCCTCAAGGCGCTCATTGCCGACGGCGTAAAACTGGTGGTGCTGGGCCGCGACGAGCGCCTGGCCGATTTGCCCGAATTCAAGGCGATGCAGGCAGCCAAAGGCTTCGACGCCCTGGCGCGCATGCTGGACTATGCGCCCGAGACAAAGCTGTTGGCCGTCGGGGAGGAAAATGTCCTGGGTGATCCGAATGAACCGCTGACGGGGGAGGGCCTAATCATCCGCGAATTGGCCAAGGCCCTGTATTACGTGACCGGCAGGCGTCCGGTTGACCCTAACTGGGACCGGCGCGGGTGGGCCGTGCAGCAGTATGAATTGCGGGTCAATCGCCTGGACGTCCAGTTCGCTGAAAAGCTCAAGGAACTCTACCAGGCCGCCCTGGCCAGGGGCCTGTGGAAGGGCACGCCTGCGGTCAGAGACCACCTCGAGTATTGGGCCGAAGGCGTGGTGGCCTACTTCAACGCCACCGGCCAGCAGGCGGCGCCCAACGACGCCGCCCACCCCATTGCCACGCGCGAGGCGCTCAAGGATTATGACCCCGGCCTTTGCGCGCTCGTCAATCAAACCATGGCCTACGACGGACACGTGGACTGGCGCTACACGCCGTGCCCGCCGTGAAAGTGAGCGCCCTTCCCGGCGGTGCCGGCGCGCGATTCCCAGGCCAACTCCTTTTGCCCGCCGTCGACTCGGATCGCGGCTCGACATTTCGATTCCTCCGCGCCATACTCCGGGCAATGGCTACCAATGCCGATAGTCCGCTGGATTTGCTCTGGAAAGAGTATGGCCTGGGTTTTCGGGATTTTGACGATTTGACCCTGGCGCGGTGGCTGGCGCAGACGTTGGGCCAACTGGAGGGCAAGGTTTGGCGTTTTACCCATCCACTGCTGGGCGCCTATCGTCTGGCCGCGCAACTGGGGCACGAACGGCAGATCTGGCTCAAGCTCCTGGTCACACCGCCGGCGGCCTACACCGAATCTGCCTGTTGCCGGGCGCCCCTGCTGCCGCTGCTGAGCCGGGACGTGCGCGAGACGGGGCTGATCTGCCTGCATTGCAGCGAGACCGTGGCCCCTTTCGACGAAATCCCCGCCGCGCTGCGGGCCGACCTCGAGTCCTGGGCCGCCCAATACGCCCCCGTCCATGCCGTAGCCCACTGGGACGACCGCCAGCGGCGGCGGGCCGGCGACTACGACCACGCCTATGAGGGTGCCGCCGAAGAAGCCCAGGGGTTGCTCCGGCAGGCGGGCCAGAGCCTGGCGCCCAAGTTGCTCGAGTTTTATCCCGCAGTGGTCTGGGAAGACCAGGATGAATGCCTCGAGGTGCGGCCCGAGGACGTGCTGCTTTGAGCGGGTAGCCCGCGTTGGTTTCGAGGGCGGGACGCCCGCGCCGGCAGGCGAGACGCCCGCCCCACTGGGGCGGCCGCTTCAAGGGCAGCCCTCAGGCCGGCAGCCAATAGATCAGGGCGATTTGGGCGAGGCAAAGGGCGGCAATGGCGGCCCAGGTGAGCGCTTCGCGAAAACGCAGGCCGGCCTGGCGGGTTTGGCTCAGCCAGAAGCGCATTTTGAGGGCGCCCATTTCCAGGGAATCTCCATTGTGCAAGCGGCTCTGCTGGACGGGTTGGCCGTTGAGGGTGACCAGGGCGTTGGGCTGGGTGGTGAGAAAGAAACCATCGCGCGGCTTGAAGTCCAATTGCAGGTGCTGCTCCCAGACGCCGTCCTCTGCCAGTTGGAGGTCCGCGGCGGGGGAGCGGCCAATCCGCACAGGAAAACGGCGGGCCACCCAGGCGGTGCCCGCCTTTTTCCCGGAGAGGATGTTCAGTTGAATCACTTTTGCCAGGGCAGCGTCCGGCGCGAGACATTAATCCAATCGCCCGGGTAAACCGGCAGGTCGAGGCGCGGATTCCGCAAGGCCTTGACGCAATCCTCGGTTTCGATCCGGCCATTGGTCCGGTACAACTTGACTTTTCTCTTCCTGGCGAAGTCGGTGAAATCACCGGCCGAGGCGATCGCTTTGAGGACGGTCGTGTCGTTGAGGTAGGGATAGCGGTTGGGGGACCTGACTTCGCCTTTGACGGAGTAGTACTGGCCCAGCGGCCTGACGGTGACAGTCAGGTATTTGTAGTATTTCGGGACGTAATGTTCCCGGATCTCTTTTTCCAGTTCGCCGATAGTCTTGCCGGCGGCCTGGAACGGCTGATTCAACAGGAGAGTGATCGAGCCGTCCTCCTTGATGGTCCTCTCAAACGGCGGCACGGTACCCGGCAGGTCCAGGAAAGTGATCGTCAAGGAGTCGCCCACGCGCAGGAGGTCCGAACTGGGCAGTCGGGCGGCGGCCGCCGGCGCGCCGGCGCTGGCTTGAGGGGTGGCCGGCGCCAGCGAGGCCCCGCCCGGCACCGCGCTGTAGTGGGCGGTGCCGGCGCGGCACCCCGCCAGGAACAACCCAGTCAGCAGCAACCCGCACACGGTCCCCCACCGCGGCACGGCTTTATCGATCTTCGTTCTGCTCATGCAGCCCGTCGCGATTAGTACTTCGGTTTGATGTCCAGCTTGGCTTTGTCCGCTGAGCCGGTCTTGTCTTTGTTCTCGTTGGCGGCGGCATCCGCCTCGTCGCTGCTGCTGCTGCGGTAATAGTAGTCATGGTAATAACCGCTGTAGTAGTAGTAGCTCTCGTCCTGCGACATGTTGATGTTGTTCAGGACGATGCCGACGAGGTTGCCGCCGACTTTCTCGATCAGTTGCTTGGCGCGGATGTTCATCGGCTGCGGGTAGCGGCGGTATTGGATGACCTGCAAGGTCATATCGACTTCGCTGGCCAGGATGGAGGCGTCGCTCACGCCCATGATGGGGGGCGAATCGAAGAAGACGAAGTCGTAGCGCTGTTTCAACTCGCTGATCATGTCCTTCATTTGGGCGGAGCTGAGGATGCCCAGGGAACTGCTGGGCAGTTTGCCGCTGGCCAGGAAGTCGAGGGCCGGATTGCTGGTGGTCTGGATGACTTCTTCCAGGCCGTTCTGCTTGAGCAGGTAGTTGGTCAGGCCGATGTTGTTGGTCACGTGGAGCATCTTGTGCAGCGTGGGCCGCCGCAGGTCGGAGTCCACCACAATGACCCGCTGGCCGCTCTGGGCGAAGATGGAGGCGAGGTTGAAGACGGTGGTGGACTTGCCTTCGCCGGCGCCGGCGCTGACGACGGCAATGCTGTTGAGCTTGTCGTCCTTGCGGGAGAACATAATGTTGGTGCGCAGCACGCGGTAGGCCTCCGCGTGCGGGCTTTCGGCCCCCTCGTCCAACATCAGGCCGACATTCTGCGGGATGACCCCCAAGACCGGCGCCTGGAGCGAGCGCTCCACGTCATCGATGGTCTTGACGCTGGTGTCGAGGTATTCGATGAAGAAGGCCAGGCCCACGCCCACCACCAGGCCGATGATGATGCCCAAGGCGATATTGAGGGGCTTGTTGGGACGCACCGGTTTGGCGCCGGGTTGCGCCCGGTCGGTGATCGTAACCATGACCGTCTTGGGCAGGCTGACGTCCACCTTTTCTGAGGCGATCTTGGTATCGAGCAGGGTGCGGAAGCGCAGGAGTTCCTCCAGCCGCCGCTTCGCGTCGAAATAGGGCGCGCTCTGGTTGGCCTTGACGATGTCATTCGAGATGGCTTCTTCCACTTTGCGGTTCAGGTTGGTGAGGCTCTGTCCCATGGCATCCACTCTGGCGCCCAAACCGACCATGATGCCCGCGACCCGCTGGTCGATCTTGTCCTGCAGGTCGGCCACCAGGGCGCGGGCCTTGATGACGTCCGGATGGAGGGCGCCGTAATCTTTCTCCACGCTCAGCAGTCTTTGGTCCGCGTAGGTCTTTTGATCGAGCAGGGTGCCGAGCAAATTGTCCTGGAGGGCGGTGGGGAGGGTGTGCTTCAGTACCTCCGGCTTGAGGGTCTTGAGGTGGTTCAGGAGTGTTTCCTGCTGCACGAAATTGGCCTCGCTTTCCAGCCGCAAGCCGTTGATGTGGCGGAGGGTTTCGGCGCTCAGGAGCGGCGCGGCGGCATATTCAGAGGCCATGGAGTCGGAGATGTTAAGTTCCCGGCGCAAGCGGTCCACGTTAGTCTGCGCCTGGACAATCTCGGCCTCCTTGAGATTGCGCGCCTCCAGCAGGGCTGCGATGCCGCCCGTGCTCAAATTCTTCCTCTCATCGAGGCGGTGCTGCTGGTAGGCCTCGGCGATGGCATTGGCGATGTCGGCCGCCTCTTTGGGTTTGTCGCTAAAGACCTGGATTTCAATGATAATGGTGTTGCGCACCGGGTGCAAGGCCATCCGGCTCTTGAGCGAGTTGATGGCCTCGAGCTTGGTGAGCTTCTCGCCGTTGGCGAATTTCTTGCCCCATTCCTCCTGCAAGTGCTGGCTTTCAATGACCTTGCCCAGGATGAGTTCGGACTGGATGACTTCAAATTCGGTTTGGATGAAATAGGGGTCGTAGTTGCCCATGGGCAGTTGGGCTTGGAGGACTTCGGGGATGTCCGAGCGGTCGCGCTCGATCTTGATTTTGGCAGTGCTGGAGTAAGACTCGGGCAGGATGAAGGTCACCAGCGTCGCGGTGATGACGACGAGCAGGAAGACCGCCAGGATCACGGTCTTGCGAATGCGGATGATGCGCCAATAGTCCAGGAAATGCAGCTTGGTTTCCTGGGGCGGCGTGACTTTCAGGGGGTCCATAGCAGGAAAAGAAAAAGGGGGGCCAGTCGTAACCGTCCAGCCCCCCGTCAATACATGGCGAGGTCAATTAATAGCTGGCAGTAACGCCCAGGTAAACCCGGTTGCGATCAAAGCCGCGCAACGGGATGTCGGATTCGAGCCGGTCAAAATTGTAGCCGAGGTGAGCGGAGAAGTAGTTGCTGAGGCGGTACTCGAGGCTGGCGCCAAAGCTGTAAAAGCAGTCGGACTGGCCCTGGTAGTCGCCGCCATTATAGACCGAGTCCTGGAACTGGCCCACCAGGCCGCCGTAGAGGTTGGGGGCCAGCCGATGATTGATCGAGCCAAAGACCGCCGAGGTTTCCGAGTCCAAAGTGAGGCTGGTGGCGCCGGGGGTCCTCGCGTAGAGGTCCGTGGACGAGCGGTCATGGGTAAAGCCGGCTTCCACGTAGCTCTCGACCCCATAATTCCAGCGCAGGCTCAACTGCACGTAAGGAACGGTATTGGGCGAGCTGGCGGAGTCGTTGTAATAATCGGTGTGGCGGGCGCCCACGCGCAGCGACCCGGTCAGGTCCGGACGGAAGGTCTGGTCCAGCCCCACGTATCCGTAATGGGACCGGTTGTCGCGGGAGTCGCTCACATACGTCCCGATGCCCAGGGGTTGGCCTTCGGTGAAATCGGTTTGGGAGAATTGGTAGCCGGCGACGCCGACGCTCGTAGGGAGCAATTGCCAGCGGCTGTCGAGGTGGATGGCGTGCTCGACGCGATTCAACAGTCCAGCCAGGCTCGGATACGGCGGGGCGTCGGCGGCATAATTATAATAGGCGTTGGCATAGCCCACTTCAAAGCCGAGCAACCGGGTGAGTTGGCCGTCCAGGTTGGCGCTGCCGCTGTTGCGCATGTTGTTGCCGGAAACACGCGCAAAGGTGGAGTAGGTATTGCCGGCGCGGAGGAAGTCAGGTTCCTGGCCGATGACGAAGGAGTCCCGGACATTGACCTGGTAAAGCTCGCTGAAGGCATGATTGAGGGCGGCATTGAAGTTGTGGGTCATGTCGTAGCTGTCATCTTGGAGGTACGGCTTGTTCTGGTAATCCTTGAACGAGTACACGTAACCGAGGCTCGCGGAGCCCTGTTCCCAGGGCCAGTTCAACGAGATCGCGGGGCTGACCTCGAACCCGAAGGTGCCCCGGTGATAGGGCTCCAACTTAATTTGGTCCGACACGCTGTTAAGGTTATCATCATAGAATCCGCGGAGCGTGGCTGAGACGGTCCAGGGCTTGGCAGATTCCGCCGTTAGACTCGACGCCGTAGCCGCTTGCAGACCGGACGTGCCGAGGGCAACCAAACCGACAGAGGCAACGATTCTTTTCATAAGAAACAATACTTGTTTGTTCACACCCGCAGAAGCAGTGTCAACATCAAACTCAAACCAGCCTGTGTTTTACTGAAAATGCGCACCGGTGTCAAAGAAAATTTACACCCAATTTTGCGCTCCGCCGCCAGGCCCAATTGCTCCGGCCAACGGCGCAAATCCACACCCCCTGCTCACGCCCGACCCGGCGGCAGATGGCATGTGATTTAGACTATTGACCGCAGCCTGGCGGAGCCGTTCAAAACTTTTTCAAAATTCATGGCGGCGGCAGGTTCAACATTTGGCCGGGGTGGAGGCGGCGGGGGTTTATTCCGGGATTGGCGGCGGTCAGGGCCTCGAGCTTGACGCCGGATTGCCGGGCAATCCCCCAGAGCGTTTCATGCGGTTTGACCAGGTGGGTGCGGGCGGCCGCCGCGGGCGCGCTGCTGGGCTGGACGGGGCCGGCCGGGGCGGGCGGCGCGGGATTGGCGGCCCCTGGCTCGCGCCCACCGGGTCCGACTGCGGACGCGACCCGGGCTGGCGGAATGGCCGGGCCGGGTGGCGGGGCCGGACGAAGCTGGGGGCTGGCGCCGAGGGGGGGGGGGGTGGCAGGCTGGGCGGTTCGCGCGAGTTGATTGCTCGGCCGGGGCGGTTGGGCGGCCGTGGGCGGCGACTCCTTCGTGGTGGCTGAGGGGCGGACGGGCGGATTGGTTTGCGGATGCGGTTGGGCGGCGGAGCAGGCCCGCCAGCGGGCCACTTCCTCGTTCAAGCGCCGGTTGTCTTCGGTCAAGCGTTTGTTGTCTTCGGCCAGTTTCTCCAAATCGCGTTGCTGTTTTTCGGTGACCGGCCCGAGCGAGACGGTGCGGGCCAGTTCCTGTTTGCAGGCCAGGATGTGTTGTTTGACCCACTCGGCCTTCTCCGCCGCCGGGCGCAGTTTCAGGTAATGCTCATAGTGATAAATCGCCGCCGCCGGGTCGGGCGCTTTTTGGTCATACAGCCAACCCAGCTCGAAGTGCGCCGCCGCGGATTTCGGGTTTACAGCCAGCGCCTTCTCGAAGGACCCGATGGCGGCCGGGTAATCCATGGTGTTGACATGGCTCTTGCCGGCCAGGAAGTGAGGCTCTTTCTCCTCGTCCAACTGGCTCAGCCCCGCCGGCGCGCAGCCGCCCAGGAGCAGGCCCAAGACCAAGAGCAGCACGCCGTGCAACGGACTGACCGAGAACTTCATGGGGCCCAGACTAAAGCAACCGCCAGGAACATTCAACCACGCTCCGCAAAGGGATTGAGCGGGGCGGCGGGAGTTGCCGGGTGACGCGGCAGCGAGAGCGAACTGGCGAACAAATAGAGCCAGCCCAGCACAATGTGCCCCGCGGCGGCCACAGCCAATTCAATGAGGTCCAAGGCCCCCAGCCCGTAAACCAGGATCGCCACCGTCAGCAACAGCGCCCCCGGCATTAGCGCCGCGCCCGCCAGCCGCCAACTGCCGCCCAAACTCAAATCCCGATTGGCAAAAAACCCGGCCAGCCACGCCGGCAGACAATAGAGCGTGGCGAGCAACGCCCAGCTCAGCATCAGCCCGGTTATCACCAGCGCCGCCGCCAGCGCCAGGATGGCCGGCCGCCAGGCCCCCCACCAGGGGTCCAATCCCGTTCGATTGAACGCCACCACCCAGTCCCCCGGATAGGCGACGCGCAGGCCTCCGCCCAGGCAGATGATTTCGAAATCGTTCCGGCCAAACTCCACCTGCACATGGGCCGGGCAACGGACCGCGCCGGTGTGCGTCAAATCAACGGCCAGCGCCAGAAAGTGGTTCTCCGCCAGGCTCGCCGGGGATTCGCCGCGCCAATCCAAGGCGCCGGAGGCAATGGCCCCTTGCGGCGGCAGGCGCGCGATGGCTTCGTCCATCGTGGAAAACCAGGCCGTCTGCAAAAACCAAACGACCGTGCCCGCCGCCAGCAGCGCAACGCAAAACTGCACCAGCAGCAATCGCCCCACCGAGGCGCGCGCAAAGGCAGCTACGCCCCGCCGCGTAAGCGGCTGCCAGGCAAACGGCGGCATTTCGACCGGTTCATCCATATCCACGGGCGGCGCCGGATACCACGCCGCCGCCCGCTGCGGCCAAACATCCTAGCGCCCCGCCGGGTGCTTGTCCCGCCCAGAATATTGTGCTCGCCAGCGCCAGGGGGCGCGGGCATTTTGGGCGACGTTGAGAAAAATGACTTTATTCAGAGGATCGGTCTGGCGCGGCGCGCCGGCGGCGGTGGCCGCCGGGCTGGCTTTGCCCGCCCTCGCGGCCTCAGCCTACACCAACGGCCTCGCCTTCACCGATCCCGAGGAGTTTCCGCTCGACAGCCAGGTTAGCCAGCTTCGCGTGGCCGACCTGGATGGGGACGGGCTTAACGATCTGATTGTGGTCAACAATGCCCGCTCGAAGATCAATCTGCTCTACAACCAGACCGGCCAGACCAACCTGGCTGCCAGGGCCAAGGCCGGACGCAAGCGCGAGCTCAATGAACTGCCGCCCGACGCCCGCTTCCGCCTCGAATCCATTGCCTCCGAAAAACGCATTGCTTCGCTGGTGGTGGCCGACCTGAACGGGGATGGCCGGCCGGACATCGCTTATTATGGCGAACCCAAGGAACTGATTGTGCTCTATAACCTGGGCGCCGGCGGCTGGAGCGCGCCCAAACGCTGGCCCCTCGAGGACGGCCAACTCTCGGCCAACGCCCTCTGCACCGGCGATTTGAATGGAGACGGCCGCGAAGACCTGGTGTTGCTGGCGGAGAATTGCGTCTATTTCCTGCCCCAGAAGGCGGACCACACGCTCGGGGAACCCGAACGGATTCCCTTTTCCGGCGTCGTCAAATCGGTGCAGGTCGTGGATCTTGACGGGGACGGCCGGCGCGACCTGCTGCTGCTCAACTGGGAGGACCGCAACCCGTTCCGGTTCCGCCTGCAGAAGCCCGACGGCCAACTCGGTCCGGAACTCTATTTCAGCTCGCCCCCGATTCGCGCGTATTGGGCCGACAACCTGGAACCCAACGGCAAGACACAAATCATCACCATCGCCCAAAACTCGGGCCGGGCGCAGATTTCCGAGTTCACCCGCCAGCCCGCCGCGCCGCTCGCCGGCGCCTTCCAGCAAGGCCAGTTCCAGGTCTGGCCGCTCAACAAGACCGACAAGGCGCAGCGCGGCTTGCTGTGGGCCGATGTCAACGGCGACGGCCTCCCGGATTTGCTCGTGGCCGAGCCCGAAAGCGGCCAACTCTCCCTCTACCTCCAGCAACCGGACGGCTCGCTGGCTTCCCCCAAGACCTTCCCCACCCTGGCCGGCATCAGCGACCTGGCCGTGGCCGATTGGGAAGGCGACGGGCGGCCCGAGATCTTTATGCTCAGCCAGGACGAACGCCAGGTCGGCGTGACGCGTCTGGATGAAAAAGGGCGCCTGCCCTTTCCGACCCTGCTGCCGCTGGAGGGCAAGCCCCTGGTGCTCGCCGTCGGCCCGCTCCAGCCCGGCGCCAAGCCGACCCTGGCCATCATCAGCGACCAGGATGGCCGGCGCTCGCTGGTGACCCGTTCATTCGACGGCAAGACCAAGACCCAGAAGCTCAGCGAAAGCTTCAAATTCAACCCCACCACCCTGGCCTTCCACGACCTGGACCAGGACGGGCTGATGGACCTGGTCATCCTGATTCCCTATGAAAAAGTCAAAGTCCTCCGCCAGGTGCCGGGCAAGGATTTCGAAGAACTGGACGTGGCCCCGCCCGGCGGCGCCCTCGAGCAACCCTGGCTGGCCGCCGCGGACATTGACGGCGACGGCAAGCCCGAGCTGTTGCTGCCCCAGAAGAATTTCGTGCGCGCCGTCGTGTTGAAACCCGAGCCCGGCTTCCAGGACGCCACCAACCGGGCCGGCTGGGTCTTCAGCGTGAAGGAGCAGATCAACGGGGCGGCCAGCAATTCGCGGCTCGTGGGCGCCGCCGCCCTGCCCAACGCCACCAACACCGTCCCGTCGCTCTTTCTGCTCGATGCCGAGCGCAAGGCCCTCACCTTGTGCGAGCGCAACCCCGTCGGCGTCTGGCAGGTCGTCCGCAACGTGCCCCTGCCGGTTTGCGAGTTTAATAGTTTGCGGGCCCTCGCCCTCGGCGCTGCCAAGGACCAGGCGGTCGCCTTGCTCGGCTTGAACGCGGTCGGCTGCCTGCCTTTGCACGGCCCGGTCTGGGAACTCACCGAACTGGACGGCTACGAAACCCCCATCAAAGACGGGCACCTCAATGACGTGGTCTCCGGCGAGTTTGGCCACGACGGCCGCAAGGACCTGGTCTTCCTCGAAACCGCCCGGAACTATCTCGACTTCGTCATTTTCGACGCCCATCATAAACTGATGCCCGCCGACCGCTGGCAGGTGTTCGAGGAGCGCACCTTCCGCAGCCGGCGCGGCGACCTGCCCGAACCCCGCGAGGCCGCCATCGCCGACGTCACCGGCGACGGCAAGAACGACCTCATCGTGCTCGTTCACGATCGCATACTCGTCTATCCGCAGGAATAGCCTGGCGCGTTTGGGCAGATGGTTGGGAGCCGGGGTGCGTGGAAGCGCTAACACGCTGCATCCCAGCGCCAAGGGCGCGCGCTTGGCTTAGAGGGGCCTGAGCCAGATGTTCCGGAAGCGCACGGGGCAGCCGTGTCCGCCAAGGGCCAGCGGGCCGGTGCTCACCTTGTGCGTGTACTCGGGCACAATCCGGTGGCCGGTCTCGCCATAAATCTCCTGGTTGAGCTGGACCAGGACCCCGTTTTGAAACACCGTGACGCGAGCCGGGGAAACCAACTGGTCCCCTTCGAACTTCGGCGCGATGAAGATCAGGTCGTAGGTCTGCCACTCGCCGGGCGGGCGAGTGGGGTTGACCAGCGGCGGCGTCTGGCCATAGACCGCCCCGCAGGCCCCATCGGGATAAATCTTCTCGTTGTAGGAATCAAAGACCTGGATCTCGAACACGCCCATGAGCATGACGCCGTTGTTCCCGCGATTGTACCAGGGACCTTCGAACCCCGCCGGGCCCATCCATTCGACGTGCAACTGAATGCTGCCGAAGCGGTCCTTCGTCGCGAAATGGCTGTCGCCGGCGACCAGGCAGCCGTCCGCCACCTTCCAATCGCCCAGGGCTTCCCATTTCGACGCGTCCTTGCCATTGAAAAGCACGATGGCGTCGGCAGGCACCGGCGCCGGCGGCCCCGCTTTGCCGGGGTCGACTCGCCTGGGATTGGGCCGGTCCGGGTCGTGCACCAGCCACTGGCACCACGGCAGCTTGGGCGTGTCCTTATAGCCATAGACCCCGGAACCGTCCTTGGCGTAAACGAGGTCAGCCGCCGGCACGCCGGCGGGCCAAAGCAGGCCCGTGCAGGTCAGGCCGAACCAGAGGGCAAAGATCGGGCGCATTGTTTTCACGGCGCAGTCATAAGGAAAACGGGCGCGCCTGTCAACCAGATCGGCGCCGCCGCCCTGAGGAACGGGAGCATTTCACTTTTTGGGCGGTCCCTCCTGGCCTTAATTCATTCGGATTAAGATTAGAGCAAGGATTAAGATTAGGATTAAGATAAAGAGCCAGAAA
This sequence comes from Verrucomicrobiota bacterium, assembly GCA_049518415.1. Classification (GTDB taxonomy): domain Bacteria; phylum Verrucomicrobiota; class Verrucomicrobiia; order Limisphaerales; family UBA8199; genus CAVQND01. The sequence continues at coordinate 138 of JBEKRX010000100.1, read as the reverse complement.
GGCTACCAAAAAGGTCAAATGCGGAGCGCCACAGGTGAAGCTGAGCAACGCCGAGGGTGAAAGTCCCTCCGGACTGAACATGCACGACAACACGAAAACATGAACAGTGGCCCAGGACGAAAGGCCTGGGTGGGAAGG
>JBEKRX010000099.1:0-13257 GCA_049518415.1 Verrucomicrobiota bacterium | reverse complement strand
GGCCTTGAGTCGCCGACGTTCCAATTCATCGAAATCGCGTTCCACGCCTTTTGGGTTGCCCATGCCCAAAGAATAACACGGAAGCTCGGGGATGTCACTATATTATGCGAAATTCAGTAGGTCAAGTTTCGCTGCGATTGCAAAAGTGCGCTGAGCCAGCGCTTCTTTCAGGTGAATTGAAAATTGAGCATTGAAAAACGATCGTTGGTTATTGAAGAATGCCCGTGGATGACGCCGAATGAACCTTCGGAGCGGCTGTGGTGTTTCGCTGCGCGAATTGGCAAGGTCGTGGACGCCCTACCCGACACGCGCCTGGGCCGGCATGTCCCGACTTGTCGGGAGTTGGTGCGCAGGGCCGGCGCGCCGGCCCTCCGCCCAAATGATCACGAGGCCCGGGTCGGGGAAAGCCGCGCTGACTTCGCGCACAAGATCAATGTGGCTTTGAAAGAGTTGGTGGAGACTGGAGGTTGGCTCAAGTTCATCATCCGGGCGCAATTGCTGCCCGCCCGATGCGTCGAGGCCCTGGTGGAAGAGTGCAACCAACTGTGTCGCATCCTCGGGAAATCGGTTTCGACAGCGAAGGCCAAGCCCAAGGCTTGCCTGCCCGCTGCGGACTCAATGACCAATAAGCAATACTCAATACTCAATTCTCAATAAACCTCTTCGGGCAGGTTCGATTCCAGAGATGGTCTGAGGCGCCGCCGCGCTAATAATTACACCACCGTTCGTTCAACGCCAGTGGAACTGATGCCAAGGACTATGAAACCTCAAAATGCATTGATTTGTGTCTGGGCGATGTGGCTGGGACTGCTGATAGGCCTGAGCGGGTGCGGGCAAGGGGGAGGCAAGCATGGTGGCCAGACGGAGGCGAAGGCCAAGGCCATGATCAGCGCCAAGCTGGAAGTCATCCGCCAGGCCGGCCAGCCAATGACGCTGGCGGAAATGAAGGCCTGGTATCCTGAACCGCCCGCCGGGGAAAACGCCGCGCCGCTCTACGCCGAGGCCTTTGCGGCGCTGGTGCCAGCGGAGGCAAAATCGCCGTCGTTCCTGGCGGAGAATCAGGCGGCGCTGGCGCGGTTGCACAAGGCCGCCGCCAAGAGCCAGTGCCGTTACCCGCTGGACCTGGGCGAGGTCTTCGTGAAGGCGCCGCATCTGGGCAAGCTCAAGACCTGCGCCCAATTGCTGGGCCGAGAGGCCGTTGCCGACGCCGGCAAGGGCCGAGCCGATTTGGCGGCGCAGTCCTTGAGTGATGGACTGCGCCTGGCCCGGTCGCTGGAGCAAGAGCCGCTGCTGATCTCGCAACTGGTGCGAATGGCTTGCGACTCCATCACCCAAAGCAGCCTGGAAGAAGCCCTAAGTCTGAGGGCCTTTCCGGAGGAACAGCTTGTCGGGTTGCAGGCGGCCTTGCGCGAGGAGGAGCGCACAGTCGAGCCGTCTTTGGCGCGGGCGTTTGCGACCGAGCGGTGGTCGCTCGTCCGGCTGTTTCAAATGCCTGCCCAGGAGTATGAGGAACTGATCAGGAGCGCGGGGGCCAACTGTCCTTTGCCGCCGCCGGGCGAGTTGGAGGGTTACCGCAAGAGCGCCGCCTTCAAGGCGGACCTCAACCTTTGCCTGGACCAGTTCAGCAACTGGATCGCCGTTGCCTCAGCGCCGTTTCCCGCCTGCCTGGAGGCGGCCGGCCAATGGGCGCCCGAGGCCGCCGCTCAAGTCGGGGAGGCCAAGACCAAGGGCTACTACATTTCCGCCCTGATGTCGCCGGCGGCGCTGAACCATGGGCTGGAGCGCGCGGCGGATTGCGTGGGCAAATTGCGAGCTGCCGAGGCGGGCCTGGCAGTCGAGCGCTACCGGCTGGCGAGCAGCTATGCCCTGCCTGATTCCCTGAGCCAAGTGGTTCCGAAGTATCTGAGCGCTGTTCCGGAAGACCCGTACGACGGCAAGCCGCTGCGCTACAAGAAACTGTCCCCGAAAGGTTACGTGGTCTATGCCATCGGTCGCAACCGGCAGGAGGACGGCGGCACTCCGAGGCCGGATGGCGGCAAAGCTGATGGTCCGTACGGCCTGAGCTTTGCCGTGCGTCGATGAAACCGGGAGGTGTCGTCGCTGCGCCCGAGGCGTGGCTGGCCACGCATCTGCGGCCTAGCGTCTCGCATCCAGCCCTTGCCAGCGCCAGGTCCAGGGTTCCGGTCCGTTGCTCTCGACCACGAGGTAATCCCCATCGCGGCGGGAGCGGAGGGGTTTTTGGTTTTCGTCGGCCAGGTAACGCGGCGGCAACAGGCCGGCTTTGACCAGGGTTTCTAGGTTTTCGGGCAATTGGCCGTAGGCCAGGCGGTAGGCATAAAGGGCGCGCCCGATCCCCAGGCGGATGAAATGGGCTTCGTGGTGCGTTTTGACGGAGCGGGTGGCTTCCGGCGGGAGGGGCAGCAGGCGGAGCATTTCGACGGCCATCGGCCGGGCGCGTCCCGGCTCGACCGCCAGGGCCTGGAAGGAGAGCGTGTGCGGTCCCGCCGCGAGGTCATGGGTGCCGAGCGGGAGGTCCAACTCCTGGTCGTCGGGGGCGCGGAAATCGGCGGAGGCCAGGGCGGGCTGGCCGTCGAGTTCAACTCGATAGAGCCCGTAAGTGGGCGCGCCGGCGGCGGTCAGGCGCACGGCCTGGCGTCCGGCCGAGGCGACGGTGAAGGGCAAGGTGAGCCGGGCGCCGACCTGGGAGTTGGTCCAGGCCAGCGTGGGGCGGGCGCCGAACATGCCGGTGGTCTCGACCCGGACGTTGGCCGGGCCGGTGACCTGGGCCTGGCGGAAGGCGCGCACCAGGTGGTGCTGCTGCCAGGGCACGCGCCGCTGCGGGTAGGGCGGCAGATGGGCAAAGGGTTTCGGCTCGCCGGTCTGATACCAGAAGGCGACGCTATTGAGGAAGTCGGGCCGTTCCAGGAAGAAGCCCTCGAGGTCATCGGGGCGGTTGCCCTTGTGTTCGATGGTCAGTTTGAGGGATTTCTGGAAAGCGACCGGGTCCAGCACGTGCCAGCGGTAGCAGACGCCGCTGTCGCCCGCGAGGTCGCCTTGCCAGCGGGGCTGGCCGAACCAATGGCTGGTGCGGGGACGGAATCCCCAGGCGTCATTGAAATAGTCTTCGCTGCCCGTGCCTTGGAGGCTGGGGACCGGCTCGCCATCGACGTAGAAGAAATCGTCGCCTTCACCCCACCAGCCGTCCTGGGCGAGGGTGACCGAGAGGACGGTGCCGAGATATTGTCCGCGCCCGGCGAGGTCGGCGATGAGGTAGTCCTGGCCGGCGGTGGCTGGGTACTCCTGGCGGTAGCAGGCATGGAAAGAGGGCGTGTCTGGCGGCAGGGCGTCCAGTTCGACCCAGTCGACCTGCCAGTATAGACCGGTGGTGCGGTCGGGGTTGTCATTGGAGACGACCAGGCGGGCGGATTTGGCGAAAGGCATCCGCCAATAGCAGGTCAAGGCGCCGGAGGGCGAGACCTGGACCGGCAGGCTCTCGACGACCTCGGGTCTGCCTTGACCGACGGCGAAGAACTCGCCGAGCGGGACTTCCACGCCGGGGTCCGGGCGTCCGTCCCAATAGATGCGCAGGCTCAGGGCGTTGAGTTCGCCGACGCGCCCGGCATGGCTGGTGAACCAGATGTGGGTAATGACCCCGGGACCTTCCAGCAGCGGCATTTCAAGGGATTTGCCCGGCGGCAGCACCGTCATGTCGAGGTTGGCGTCGTTCCACTTGGGCAATTCGTTGCTGGAAATTCGCCGGCTGCGACCCAAAGGGGGCGAAAGCAGCGCCCCGAGCGGGTCGGGGAACCGGGCGGCGGCGCCCGTCGCAGGGGCGCCTTGGTTGGTCCGTGATGGGAAGTCCACCCAGGCGGCGTCGTTCATGTAGAGCCGCGCATAGGCATAAGGCATGAAACCGTCGCGCCCCTCGCCGCCGGTGTTCCGAAAGAGGAACACGCCCCCTCCGGGCTGACGGGGTTCGTCGCGGTAGCCGACCAGCAAGACGCTGTGGCCATCGCGCACGGCGTTGGAAGGGCACATCTGGAGCACGTCGGCCAGCCATTGCTCCTGCTTGGGCCAGCGAAAGCCGCCGCAGACGGGCCACCCCCGAGAGAGCGTGCGCTTGACGCCCTGGAACTCGGGCTCGCTCAAGCCGGTATTGACATTCCACTCCTTGATCCAGTGCAGCCGCAGGCCCAGGGCCAGCCGGGTCCGGGCGTCGGCCAGGGCGCCCGCGCTGGGCTGCCGCGCCGCGTCGAACTTCGACTCATAGGGCATCTCTTGGTCGGTGCAAATCCCGTAAGCCGCAAAGCCCTTCCACAAATCGGAGAAATACCCGCCATCGTTGGTATTGCCGCCGGCCAGATTGGCGGCCCAGTTGAGAAACTCGACGCTCAGGCGGGGACAATGCCCCTGGCGTTTGGCCACGGCGTATTCCAAAGCGCCGGCGACGGTGAAGGCGGAGCAGGTGGAACGACTGCCCTGGCGACGCGGCCCCAGGCCCGCTTCGCCAAAAGCCGGTCGAAGGTCAACCAGTTTGGCCGGCTCGGGGGCGGCGGCCGGGCTGGGCGGGGGGAGGTTCGCGGTCGCTTCCAGTTGCGCCGCCGCCGCGTCGGGCAAAGGCAAACCAAAGAGGCAAAACAGCAGGATTGAATATCGGGCGCGCATGACTTCCAATGGTTGCAGAGAGCCGGCCAGTGGGCAAGGAGAACTGGGTTGCGGCAGGTGGCTTGCCAGCGTCTGTGTGTGCGGGCACATTGGCGGCATGAAATCACCGACCTGGCTGGTCAGCCTGCTGGCCGGCCTGCTCACGTCGCAGGCCCAGGAATTCTCGCCCGAGGGCCTGGCGGCCTTGCGCGACTTCGCGTCACACCGGATTACCTCGGCCGACCCGAGCGGCGGGAACGAGGATTTCCGGGTGCTGGGACCCGGGCAAACGCTGGTTCTGGCAGAGGTCAAAGGCCCCGGGTGCATCGTCCATTTCCGGGATAATATCACGAGCCGTGAGCCGCACCACCTCCGCTACCATATCCTGCGCGCCTGGTGGGACGGGGAACCGGAACCGAGCGTGGAAGCCCCGGTGGGGGATTTTTTCGGGGTTGGCTTCGGCTTTACGGAGAAGTTCAGCTCGGCCCTGCTGTGTATTGACCAGCGGCCCGGCAAGCTGACCGACCCGGCCGCCTTTGGGGCGGCGCGCAATTGCTATATGCCGATGCCGTTTAAGCGCTCGGCGCGCCTGACCATTACCAATACCGGCAAACAGCCGAGCCAGCATTGGTTCGAGGTCAACTACCGGGCCTACCGGAAGCCGCCGCGGGACCAGGGCTATTTCCACGCCCAATACCGGCAGGCCACGCCGCCGGCAGAGGGGCCTTACACGCTGCTGGAAGCCGCCGGACGCGGTCACCTGCTCGGCTGCGTGCTGAGCGTGAAGAACAACGACGGCGGCTGGTGGGGCGAGGGCGATGAAATCGTCTATATTGACGGCCGGCCGGCCATGCACGGGACCGGCTCGGAAGACTATTTTTGTGAATCCTACGGCCTGCGGCCCGGCTGCTTTCCCTACTTCGGCGTCACGCTCCTGGAGGAGCCCTACACCACGGCCTACCGTTGGCACATCCCCGACCCGGTCGTGTTCCGGAAATCGCTGCGGTTCCAGATCGAACACGGCAACGGGCAGCCGCCCTTCCGCAGCGGCAACTACTATTACAGCGTTGCCTATTGGTACCAAAGCGAGCCGCACGCCCCCTTCCCCAAACTGCCGCCCCCGGAGCAGATGGCCGGCCCCAGGTGAGCCGGAACCAGCAAAACCCAGGCGGCGGCTGGCTCTGCTGCCTGCACCCCCAAATGCGCCGCCCGCCGCCTCTCGCAAATGACAAATTACCACTACCCAATTCTCAATTCTCAATTAACCCTCGCCCCTCGGCGGCGTGCGCAAATGGTAATTGAGTATTGAGTAATGGTAATTTGTCATTGCAGCCCCGCCGGCAAGCAGGGGGGGGAGCGGGGGGCGCGGGTTCCAGACCAATGGTGGATAAAAACACCGGTGCTCGCACCTTGGCTGCACGAAAAATCCCTCGCCGCCTGCGTCACCGTGTTTATGAAACGGCCCGGCTTGCCATGCCTCAGGGCGAGGCCTGTTTGTCCACGTCCCAGTTGGTAATATCATCGTCGGTGCCCAGGAGGCCATCTTGCCCCGGGGAGAGCAAGTCGTAGGAATCGGGGTTGTGGCGGCCAGGACAGTCATAGAGGTAGTCGTGCCCCCAGGGGTCCTTGGGCAAGGCCTCGAGATAGGGGCCGTGCCAGGATCGGGCGTAGGCCGGCGGTTGCATCAACTCGAGCAGTCCGTTTCGACCCTGAGGGTAAAGCCCGTTGTCGATCTCGAAGGACGCCAGGGCCGTCCGAAAGATGCGGATTTGAGCCTGGGTGGCCGCGCGGCGGGCCCGCAGCGATTGCCGGGCGAGGTTGGGATAGACGATCGCCGCCAGGACGCTCAGGATGACGAGCACCAGCAGCATCTCGACCAGGGTAAATCCTCGGCCAGGTCGAAGGTGGAGGTGACGTTTGGGTTCAAAGTTGGGTTTCATAGTTCCGCATAGCCATAGGTTTCTTTGGTGGTTGCAGTGCGCGTCGCCGGGGGAACAGAGGCAGATGCCGTGCCAAGGCGCGTCGGTCCGAGTTCCGGGCCTTTGGCGGCTCAGTCTGCGCAGGGTTTGCTCGCCGGCTGCGCAGGGTTTGCTCACCCGCCCGGCAGCCCCCGCTCAGATTGCGCGAAAAAATTGCTTTACAGGAAGCCAAAATCCTGGTAGGGGGAACAATGAGCCCGGCGCTAGTTGCGGGCCTAAATGTTTGGCGCAGATCACAACAGCAACATTGAAACAATCCTCAACCACCCGATGATATTATGAACTATGGCATTCCTCGGCTCCGGCACGGCAGCATCACCCTCCCCACTTGGTTCCTGGCTCTCGTGGCGGCAGGAACGTTCACGCCTGGCGCTGGTCTGCAGGCGCAATCGGATAACTTCAACTCGGGCAGCGCCCCGGCCTGGGTGCACTATGACGTGGGCGATATCGTGCCGGGGCTTGGGGCCACTTATACCTTCCCGGCCGACGGCACCGGCGGGTATGCCTACCGAATCCATTCTCCGCCGGACGCGCCTTACGACGGGCCGCCCTACAACGTCGGCCCGTCCCGGGCCCTGGCTTGGCGGCCGGACGTTACTTACGGCGGTCGATTTTCGGTTGGGGTGGACGTGATCAACTGGGACAACACCATCGACCAGGCTTTCGGTCCGGTCTGGTTCATTCAGAACCCGGGTCCGGGGACTACCGGCGGGTATGTGATGAGCTGGGAACCGGTCGGGCGGGAGATTCTGATTAGCGTGGTTAACGGTGAGTCGCCGACGACTGTCGGGCGGCTGCAAAACGTGATCCTGGACCCGACGCAACGTTATCGCTTTGTGGCCAGCAGCCACGATGGCAGCACCTACCTGGCGCAGGTGTTCCACCCCAGCGACCTGGACAACCCCGTGGCGGCCGCTATCGCGTCCGACGGCACTTACAACGGGGGCTGGATGGGCATGCTGGTCTATGACGGGACCTCCCCTTCGACTGTGGGAGCCGATGCGACTTTTGACAATTACAGTGCCTCGACGCCAGCGGCCAACTCCTTGAGGACAACCGTGGCCCACGTCTCGCCCGCGGCCAACGAGAAATTCACCGGGCTTTACCCGACGATTGCGGTGGCGATCTTGGACCGTGACACCACGGTGGATACCGGTGCGATTCTGCTGTGGCTGGACGGGAATCTGCTGCCGTCGGCCGACGTGAACATCGTGGCGGCGGTCACGGAGGCAGGCAACCCCGGCGGCTACCCGAACGTGTTCGGCGGCGCCACCGTGACCTATGCGATAACGAGCCTCCTGCCGTGGAACAGCACGCACACCAACAGCATCGCGTTCCGCGACAATACGGGTTTCTGGAAAACCAATACCTGGGCCTGGACGAGCTATTATCCCTATCTGGACGCGTCGAACAGTCTTCCGCTGGGGTCCTTCACGTTGCGGGGCTGGGACGCGCGGATGGTCTGGACCAACGGTCCGGCGCTGGGCAACAGCCTGGCGCGCGCCGAACAGCAACTGGCAGTGCCGCCCCAGATTCCCTGGCTGTTGAGCACGCAAACCGTGGTGCAGGTCCTGAACTGGAACGATGCCGGGGACGGTGTCAACGCCCAGACTTTTGGCTACTTTAATGACCCAACCCTGGTCTCCGGCGTGCCCGGGCTGGCGCCCGACGGCTCGCACGACAACATAGCTTGCGAGAGCTTTGCCTATCTGGAGTTGAGCGCCGGCGTCCATCGCTTTGGCGCGGTGAGCGACGACGGCTTCCAGTTGCGTTCCGGGGCAGGCCTGCACGACACCCAGGCCATGGTCCTGGGCGTCCACGACGGAGGCACCTTCAATGGCACCTTCGATTTCGTGGTCGAGTCCACCGGCCTCTATCCCGCCCGCTGCCTTTGGTACGAGAACGGCGGCTCGGCCGATTTCCAGTTGTTCTCGGTGGACCTGAATGACCCGACCGCTCGCACGCTGGTGAACGATCCGAGCGACCCAGCGGGCAGCGTGAAGGCTTACTTGCCCATCCGCCTGGTTTCCTCGGCGAACGTCCAGGGGCCCTACACCACCATGGCCGGAGCCGTGATTGACACGGTCAACCAGACGGTGACCGCGCCGAGGTCCGGCCCCGCCCAGTTCTACCGCCTGCAGACGCTCAATCCGGTCACGCTCACCGGCATCACGGTTTTGGGCAACAACGTCGCAATCACCTATCGCTAACCGGCAGTTTTGTCGGCGCGGCGGAGCGGCAACCCAGCCGGCGGGGACGGGCTCGACCGCCGCCCGCTTTTTGGCCCGAAGAATGCCAGGGACGCGGTCCCGACAAGACGGGATTGCCTTCCCCGCGTGGCTGCCGGAGAATTCGCGCACCCGGCGAAGGTTCTGCCAGCGAGGCAATGTCGGGACACTATTGACCGGCGGTATAACTCACGCCTATGAAAAATGCGATCAAGTCCCCCGCGATAGTATTGACCAAGGTTTTCTCAGCTTGGGCAAGGTCTTTGTGCGTGCGGGCAACTCATTTAACTTCTTTAACTCTTGGGTTGCGGCTCCGCCGCGCGGTGTGGCTGGTTTTTCTGCTGGCGGCCGCAGAGAGCCTCCAGGGGGAAGGTTACCGCACGACGTTGGGAACGGCACCCGACGATTTCCCCGTAGTGGTCGTCGCAGGAACGCCCTACGAGATGGGAGTGTCACTGGGAGCCTTGATGCGGCCGGAAATCGAGGCCTTCGCCGCGAAGTTCCTGGCGGGGGCGCAAAAGGCCGGCGGGAAAGACCTCAGTAACGCGAGCCTGGACGCGGCCTGGCAGACGATGGAACCGTTTATGAGTGGGCGGTTTAGGGAGGAACTGCGGGGCCTGGCCGCAGGGAGCGGCTTGCCCTTGGCCCTGTTGCAACGGGTGCATATGCTCCCGGCCATCAGCGAATACTCCTGCAGCGGCGTGGCGCTTTGGGGCCCGGCCACTCGCAACGGGCACCTTTATCAAATCCGCAACCTTGATTATGCGACGGGCGCGCACCTGCAGGATTTCCGCTGCGTGGTGATCTATGTGCCCGACCAGGGGGTGCCGCACCTGAACCCTGCTTTTGCCGGGAGCATCGGTTGCCACACCGGGATGAATGCGGAAGGCATCACGCTGACCGAGATTGGCGATGCGCCCGGGGTGGACAAACCCTACGACCTGCACGGCCTGCACTTCATGATGATGTTCCGCGACATCCTCTACTCGGCCAAGACGCTCGACCAGGCGGTTCAGATGATCAAGGACACTAAACGCATCAAGAAATACCATTTCGTGGTCGGGGACGGGAAACTGCCCGGCGCCGTGAAGATGAAGGCCTGGGCGCCAAACTTGATTATCTGGCACGACAACGACCCCGCCGATGAGATGGCGCCGGAGGTCTTCAAAGGGGTGGTGTATCACGCCGAGTCGCGCACCCCCACGGCCCGCGGCCACCTGGCGCAATACGCCCGCGGCAGCTACGATGCGGACGCGGTCATCCAGTTGTCCAAAGCCATCGGCTCGCTGGGCGGCAACCTGATGAACGCGGTCTATGACGCCACCAGCCGGGAGGCCTGGCTGAGCTATGCCCTCAAAGACGAATGTGCGTACCGCCGTCCCTATGTGCACGTGAACCTGATGGATTTCCTGCCTTACGACCCCGCCAACCCGAAAGTGAAGGTGGAGCGTGTGGTCAAATGAGATGAAAACAATCCGCGCCCTCGCGCTGGCGGCCAATTCCTTTCCACCCCGATCGCCTCGTGCGAGCTCCGTTGGTGAACGTCCTGCTCGGCTCCAGCCAGCGGCCAAGCCGCCCGCCCCGTGCCAGCGATCCGTGTTCGTCCGTGCCCGTCCGCGCTCGTCCGCGTTCGTCCGTGCTCGTCCGTGCTCGTCCGTGTCCCTCCGCCAGCCGCCGGGGCAGTGTCGGCATCGCGCGCCGCCTCAGCGCCTGTTTCGGTTTCACCCTCGTGTGAGCGCCCGTCTCCGCCGCGAACCCGGCAGCCGCTTTTCCCAGCCCGAACGCACAGGACGATTGTTCAGGGGAAGGATTCATTGCGCTCCAGCCTCCTTTCTCTCCCTCCCCTCTGCCGCCTCGATTTCCGCCCACGACGGGACGCGCCAGAGATGCAAGGTGTCTCCATCGCTGGACAGCAGCGAGTCTCCGCTCGGGTGGAACCGCACCGCGCTGACCACATTCGCCAGATTCCCGTGTCCTTTCAGGACTAGGACTTCGCGAGCGGTTTCCAGGTCCCAGATGATGATGCTGCTATCGCCCGTGCCGGCGGCCAGGCGGCGGCCATCGGGCGAGAAGCACACCGAGTGAAGCGACAACAGTTGGCCACGCAAGGTCGTGATCTCCTGCCGCCGACGCAGATCGAACAACTTGCACGTATTGTCCCAACTGGCCGTCGCTAACACCGTGCCGTCCGGAGAGAAATCAAGGCCAGCTATGTTGTTATGGTGGGGTTGCAGGCGGACCAGTTCCTTTCCCGAAGCCACGTCCCAGACCAGGACTCTCTGCTCGGTTATAATGGGGCCGGTGACGGCGCCGAGGAGCCGTTCGTCCTGCGAGAAACGCAAGCCCCAAAAGCCTCCCGCCGCAAGCGCGAATCCCGGCCGCGGGGGCTGGTCCTTGAGGTTCCAAACCCGGAGCGCCTCGCCGTCCGCGACCGCCAGCCACTTCGCCTGGTCTGAGAAGGCGGCTCGCTCTAATCGGGACCCGTTGGTTTGCAGACAGACCGGCGGCGAAACTGCGCCTGGCGCAAGGTCCATCAGCCATAACCCGCCTTCCGCCGTCGCCATCCCAAGCAAGCGGCCGTCCGGCGAAGGCCTGCAGCCAAGGACATTCTTGACCGGATAGCTGGAGATACGCTGGCGGACCTGGAGCGTCTGCCCATCCCAGACGGTGAGAATGTTCGAAGGGCCAACCCTGAACGGAAACACTCCGGACAGGCCGAAGAATCTCGTGCCTTCGGCGGCCACGGACACTTCCTCGACGGGCCTTGACTGGCCGGTGACCGGCCAGACCCGCACGGAATGGTCCTTGGACCCGGTGACCAGTCGTTGGCCATCAGGGGTGAAAGCTACCGCCCACACCTCATCTAGATGGCCGCGCAGCGTGGCCGTCTCCTGCCAGTCGCGCGTGCGCCAGACTCTGATGCTGTGGTCGCCGCTGGCACTGGCCAGCCATTGCCCGTCCTTGGAAAAGGCCAGCGAACTGACCCAGGCGGTGTGGTTGGTTAGCATTTTCACCTGGCGCCAGTCGTTGGCGGCATGGATGCGGATGGTGTTGTCCCAGCAGCCGACAGCCAGGTGCTTTCCATCCGGTGAGAAAGCCAGGGTCGCCGGGGTCGGCGGCCTGCCCAGTTCGGCTGGCAACGGTATCACAGACACCGTGGCATCGAGGCTGGTGGAACGAACGTCGAACAACGAAACTTCCTCCAGGCCGTTCGATCGGCTGAACCCAGCGAGCGTCTGCGAATTGGGCAGCCAAGCCACTGCCGGTTCTCCCCAAACCCACCTCCTGCATGGCAAAGTGCGCAAACGAGTCCGAGTATCCAGGCTCCACACTTCGCCCCCGACGGCCAGGAGCCGGCTGTCGGCTGAGAAAGCGAGGCACCCGAACATGGACCCTGTTTCTGTCTCCGTCACCATCATTTCCCGCTGCCATCCCGGCAGCCGTAGCACGGCAGAACCATTGTTCCAAGTCCGTGCGGCCAGCAGGCGCCCGTCGGGAGAGAACGCCACGCTGGAAACCGGTCCTCCGCCCAGTTGCAGGTTGGTCACCCATCGACCTCCCGCCGCTCCGGAAGCCAGCGCCCAAATCTTGAGCAGGCCGTCAAAGCCGCCCGAGGCCACCCACTTGCCGTCGGGAGACACGGCCACGGATTGGACGATGCCGTCGTGCTCGCCAAGCGTGGCCAACTCGTCGCTGCGGCACTTTTCCCACAGGTAACGCCATTCCCAACCGCGCAGATCGCGCTGGCCGGTTTTGGCGGGTCGGTGAAGGTCCAGGAAACTGAGCGCGCGGCCGAGGTTGTTTTGCTGGAGGGCCTGGCCGGCGAGGTTCATGTCGGCGTCGTACAGGTAAGCCTCGGCCCGTCGGCGTTGCTCGCTCTCACGTCGGGCCGTTGCGTCGGCCTTGCGTGACTGATGCAGCGCGACAACCGCTAACCCGGTGACCAGCGCAACAATCACGGCGGCCAGGCTCGCGGCGCGGACAATCCCGCGCCGATACGCCGCCCGCTCCCGCGCGGCCAACTCCGCTTGCTGTTGCGCCAAGGCCGCCCGCCGCTCCGGCAACGCTCGCAGGTTCTTCGCCAACTGGCCCGCCCCGGCAAACCGGTCCTGTGGATTTCCCGCGAAGCAATGCTTCAGATCGTCACGGAGCAGCGGCTCGGTAACCTCTTGCTGCCAGTCCGTGGTGATCGGCCGCGTGAAATCCCCGACGAGCACTTGGTAGAGCACCACGCCCAGGGAGTAAAGGTCCGAGCGTGTCGTGGCCGGCTTGCCCGCCAGCAGTTCCGGCGCCATGTACATCTGCGAGCCGGTTTGCGACGAGGAAGACTCCGCGACGATGGTTTGGGTAAAGCCCGCTTTGGTGACGCCCTTGAGCGCTTCTTCCGAGACGACCTGGCCGATGCC
>JBEKRX010000098.1:0-13682 GCA_049518415.1 Verrucomicrobiota bacterium | reverse complement strand
GTCGTTCAGGGTAAAGGGGGAACGACCGCCGGGCTCCCGATTCCGAATCGGGACTGGCGGTCGCACCCCGGAGGGGTGCCAGAGAATAATGTTGGAATTACGCCTCGCCTGCGGAACTTGTTCTTGCATGAACCCGAAGGTCACTCCTGCTTGGTGAGGAGGGTGATGTCGACCAACTCGCCGGCGCGAATCTTGAGGTTGGAGGGCAGGCTGATGTCAATCGGCAGACCCTGGACGATATTGGCGAAGTTCAGCGGTCCGAGCAGGGTGGGGGGGACGGGTTCGAACTGAGTGCCGACCTCGAGGATGGTGGCGGAACCGGTTTGGTGGCGGAGGCCGCGAGTGCGGACACAGACCTTCATGCCGACCTTGGGCTCGTGCAAGATGGGCGGGCGCAGGTAGCCGACGATGCGGACGGGGTCGAGGGTGGCAATGGCCACAATCGGCTGCCCCGGGGTGACCGCCTCGCCCGCGCGATGGAAGATGGCGGTGACGATGCCATCCATGGGCGCTTGGACGAGGATGGGGCTGAGTTCGGCTTCGGTCTGGCGGAGCTTGGATTCCTGCACCGCGATGGCGGCCACCAGGGGGTCGGTCGAGACCTTCGAGAGTTCGGCGGCGTTGGTGACCTGGAGTTCCTGGAGCTGCGTCTCGCATTCGCTCACGAGCTTGGTCAACTCCTTGACTTCGTCCTGAAGCTTGTCCCGCGCCGCCCTGGCCTGTTCATAAGAGCGTTCGGCGACAATCTTGTCTTTGAACAAAGTTTCCATGCGGCGGTATTCACTCTCGGCGGATGGCAGGCCCGCCCGCGCCGCGGCGAGTTGGGCGCGCTGCCTGAGCCAATTCAAGTGGAGTTGGTCGTAATTCATGGCGACCCGCTGGCGGTCGGCAATCGGCGACATGGTCGCCTGGAGCATCGCAATCTCGGATTGGAAGACGGCCAGGGAGGCGAGCAGGATTTTCGGGTCGGTGATCATAACCCGCCCGATCGGGTCGCCGAGCTTGACCCGTTGGAAACGGTTGACGGTCAACTCAGAAAGCACGCCCGGCTTGTAGCAACTGACGTTGGCGAGCACGGGTTCGGCCTGACCGACCATCCCGGTCGCCGCGATATGGTCTTTCCATAGCATGGCCGCGGCGGCCAGGACGCCGGCGAAGATCAACACGGGCAGCGCGCGAATGCGCGCGTCGTGCCAGCGTTGCGGGAGGGGAACGGGGATGCGAGCGGGAGCGTCGGGTTTCATAATTCAAGCAGGCCAAAGTGCAGTGCGGAGGAAGAGGCGCATCCAGGGGATCGCGCGGGCGCGGGCCAAGGCCGCCGGCCATGCGCTGGGCAGGTTGGCGTAATCCGTTGGCGCGGCGCCGCCGCCGCCGCGCGCGATCCAATCGTTCATAAGCCGCTAATCTTCTGCAAAGGCCGAGGGCGCCCGCCCTATATCCTCGGCGATCACTGCATAAGAAATACTCTCCTCCGAGTCAATCGTTTCAGCGCTGCGGTCCCAAATGGACGCTGCCGCTGTTGGTCGTGCCCAGGAACAGGCCATAGCCTTCGTTCCACTTTTGCAGAAGCACGCCGCTGACCGAAATGCTCTGGCGTCCCGGCCCGGGCACACTGCCCCGAAACAAACCCGAGGTCGTCGTCAGCGTCAGGCTCAGCTTGTTGGTTCCGCTCAGCTTGTTGTTCGGTCCCAGGGTCAGCGCATTGGTGATGGCCGGTGACAAATTGCCTCCCTCCAGCTCGATGAGGCCATGGCCATCGGTCCAGTTCAGCAGGGGCGTGCCGTTCGTATAGAGCGACCCCACCACGTCAACCCCGTCAGGGAACTCAAAGCCGCGCGGATACAGCTTCCCAGGCACTCCGCCCAGCTTCAACCAACTCACCTGGCCGGTGATGTCCTGGTTTGTCCCATTGGTCAGAAACTGCAGCCAGCCCTGCACCAGGCCCTTGCCCGCGTAAGGCGAGAGGTAAAACGGCCACTGCCCCTGGCCCACGAGCACGCTGGCCTGGGTCACCTTAGCGCCATCGCCCAGCAGGCCGCTGAAGCTGAGGTTGCCCGAAACATCCACGGTCAACGTCCCAAACCCATAACCGCCCGGCCCGGTCGCGGGGTCCACCGCCCCCGGAATCACCAGGGTGTATTTCCTGGCGGCTTGCGGCGCCGGGTTGGTGCGGCAATACACCGCCCGGTGGGCCAGCAGGTCCGCGGTCCAGGTGCTGCTGCGGACCAGCCCGGTGAGGGTTTGGCTGCCCCCCAGCAGGTCCAGTTGCAGTTGCACCGCTAAGGGGCTGCGGCCCGGGCCCGCAATCGAGTTGGAATACGCCCCGGAGGTCAAGAACGAGCCGGCGAGCCGGTAAGTGCCGCCGGACAGTTGCAATTTGGCGCTGAGGCTGCCCCGGTCGGTGAGCGTGGCGGAGAAGGCGCCGGCGTTGGTTGAGGTGAAGCCGTTGGTATCGGCCAACAGCCCGGCGTAAGTGCCTTTGAGCGGGATGAAGGGGTTGGGGATGCAATTGGCCTGCAAAATCAGGTCGGGCGTCATGGTGAACTTGTACTTGGGAGTGGTAGCCAGCACGTGGCCGGCGCCGTCGGTCCAGTTGGCGAAGAGGTAGCCGTTGGCGGGCGTGACGCTGATGGTATAGGACTTGCCGATTTGCATGGGCTGGCGGCTGTAAGTCGGGGAGAAGGTTCCAGCACCGGAGAACTGCAGCGTCAGCACCGGGACATAGCGGAAACGGACGGTATTGGTGGCCGAGACTTTTCCACTGGCGTCCAGTGCGTAAGCGCTGAAGGTGTTGGAGCCCGGGTTCAAGAGCACCGTGTTCGTCCAATTGACCGTGCCCGCCGCTTGAGTCCAGTCACCGCCGTTGAGGCGGCACCTGACGGCCGAGACCACCACGTCGTCGTTGGCGGCGCCGGTGACCGTGAAGACAGAGTTGCTCACCTGCTGGCCGGGGGCCGGGGTGGTAATGCTCAAAGTGGGCGGGGTGGTGTCGGTCGCGACCAGGAGAGTGTGAATGGCGGCACGCCCGGGCCCAGCCGAGCTATCGAAGCGGACGACGAACAAATCGGGGAGGTCCGGAGTCAGGGTTGTGTTGGTGGCGGTAGTCGAGGACAACTGGGCGGCAGCGGCAGCGGGATAGCGCACGATGGTCCAGGAATTGGATGCGCCGGTCGTCAGGTTGGTGACAGCGAAGTGGCGGGTCGTTCCCGCCGGGCCAAAGGCCAGGTCAATGGTGGGGCTGTCAGGCAAAGCCGGGGAACCTTTCCGAATGGTGTGGGTAAGGGTGTTGGCCACATAGAGGTTGCCGTCGGTGTCCACGGTCACGCCTTCAGGAGACCAGAAAGAGGCCGCGGGCCCGGTCCCATCCACACCCCCCGTAGTGCCCGCCGTTCCCCCCACCGTAGTCACTACTCCGGCGGGTGAGATCATTCGAATCGCATGGTTATTGCCGTCGCTCACAAACAGATAGCCGCGGCTGTCGACTGCCACGGAGAAAGGATAGTTGAAGCGGGCGGCGGGGCCGGTGCCGTCATTGGCCCCCAGCAGGTGCGGGGTTCCGGCCAGAGTGGATACGGTTCCGTCCGGGGTGACCTTTCGAATCGTAGAGTTGGAGGTGTCAGCCACGTAAACATTGCCGTGGTCATCCACGGCCAAGCCTTCGGGAAAATTGAAGCGGGCGAAGTTGCCGGGGCCATCGTTGTCGCCCGGCGGGCCGGCAGACCCGGCCAGCGTTGATACTTTTGCGTCGGGGGTGATCTTGCGGATGGTGTGATTCTGGGTATCGGCGACGTACACGTTGGCCGCGCTGTCCACCGCCACGCCGGCGGGGCCACCGTAAAGGCCCCCCCCAAACCGCGCCGCGCTGCCCGTGCCGTCGGCGCTGCCCGAGCTTCCCGCCAGGCCCGCCAGCGTCGTCACCACCCCGCCCGGCGTCACCTTCCGAATCGTGTAGTTCCAGTAGTCCGCCACATACACATTGCCGCTCCTGTCCACCGCCACGCCGGCGGGATAGGTGAAGCGGGCGGCGCTGTTGGTGCCGTCGTTAGTGCCCCAGGCGCCCGGGGTTCCGGCCAGGGTGGTCACGACTCCATCGGGGGTGATTTTGCGGATGGTATTGTTTGCGTAATCGGCGACATACACATTGGCGCTCAGGTCCACGGCCACGCCGGCGGGATAGCTAAAGCGGGCGGCGCTGTTGGTGCCGTCAGCGCTGCCCTCAGGGGCTGCGGTTCCGGCCAGGGTCGTCACGACGCCGTCGGCCAGGGTCACCTTGCGAATGGTGTGATTGTGAGCGTCCGCCACATAGAGATTGCCGCCGCCATCGAGCGCCACGCCGCATGGGGAGTTAAAGCGGGCGGCGCTGTTGGTCCCATCGGCGCTGCCCGGACTGCCGGCTGAGCCCGCCACGGTCGTCACCACGCCGGCCGGGGTCACTTTGCGAATGGTGTGATTGTAAGTGTCCGCCACGTAGAGATTGCCGTTGGTGTCCACGGTCACGGCCAGCGGGTAGTCAAAGCGGGCGGCGCTGTTGGTCCCATCGGCGCTGCCGGCGGTGGCGGCCAGGCCGGCCAGCGTGGTCACCTTGCGGGCCGGGGTCACTTTGCGAATCGTGTAATTGTAAGTGTCGGCCACGTAGAGATTGGTATTGCCGTCCACGGTCAGACCGCACGGATAGGCGAAGCAGGCGGCGCAGCCGGTCCCGTTGGTGCTGCCGGCGGTGCCGGCCAGGCCGGCCAGCGTGGTCACCGCGCCGGCCGGGGTCACTTTGCGAATCGTATGATTGTCAGTGTCGGCCACGTACACATTGCCGCCGTTGTCGACCGCGAGGCCGAAAGGGAAGTTGAACCGGGCGGCAGTGCCGGTGCCGTCATTGGTGCCGGCAGCCTGGGCGCTCCCAGCCAGGGTGGACACCACCCCGCCCAGGGTGATCTTGCGAATCAAATTGTTAAAGCTGTCCGCCACGTAAACATTGCCGCCGTTGTCCACCGCGAGGCTGCGCGGGCTGTTGAAGCGGGCGGCGCAGCCAGTCCCATCGGCGCTGCCGGCGGTGCCGGCCAGGCCGGCCAGAGTCGTGACCACCCCCGCGGGGGTGATCTTGCGAATGGTGTGGTTTGCGGAGTCGGCCAGATAGCAGTTGCCCTGGCTGTCCAGGGCCGTGCCGGAAGGGAAGGTGAAGCGGGCGGCGGGGCCGGCGCCGTCAAACCAGCCTGGGGCCTGGCCGGCTAGGGTGAAGAAGGTGTAGTTCCCGTAATTTGTCTGGGCGGTGGCCGTTGGCAGCAGCCAGAGGCCGCTCAGGGCCAGGGCGGCCAGGGAGCGTGAAAACAGTCGTAAGGAGGGTAGGACAAGCAGGTTCATGGCAATTTGTCGTTCGGCCATCGGCGGCATAGGCCCGGGGGCAAAATTCTCAAACGAAGAAGCAGCCCCCGGGCCCTTGATTTTCGCCAGCATCGTAGCAGGCCTGTGAATGACTTCAAGGACAATCGGGTGAGCTGCGCCGGTTTTCTTCCGGCCAAGCAGCACGGTCAGGCCACCAAACTAACGGGGCGCAAGAGCATTGGCTGGCCGGGCGGCTAAGTGGAAATATCTGGAAATAACTGCAAAAACCGACCGTCTGCCTGAGGGCGGAGCCGGTAGCGGGCCCAGCGCCAGCGGAGGCAACGCCTTCGGCTCATTGCAATTACCATAGTTGGAATCAGCCTTCACCTGGCGGGAGTTATCGCGCAATTTGTGGGGCGTGCCAAATGCTGCATTGGCTCTGTTGGCTGTATTGGGAATTTCGGCGGCTCGGGCCTTCCCATGCGGGCGCGGGAAGGCCATGGACCACGGTTTGGCCTCGCTTGAGGCTTGACGAAAGAGGCCGGCCCGCCCAGTTTGAGGGCCAGAATTCAGCAGCGAGCCGTTCTTATGCATCTGGCACAACGTTCCCTCGGGCACTGGGTTGAGAAGAGCATCCTGGTCAGTATGTTGGTTAGCGCTCCGTGGTGGGGCGCCGTGGCCGCGGCGGCGGCCCGTCCGGTCACCGCCGGCACTGGGCAAATCGAAATCCCGACCTATCCATGGTCGGCGGTCAGACACCCCTACTTTCGCGGGACGGACAAGGTGAACATCTATCCCTACGCGATGCTGGATTTTCTGAGCCGGGAGCAGAGCAAGCGGAGCTACCGGACCGTGGTGCTGGAGAACGAATACTTGCGCATAACTTTTCTGCCTGAGCTGGGCGGCAAGATCTACGAAGTGCTCGACAAGACCACGGGGCAGCCGATGTTCTATGTGAACCACGTGGTCAAGCCCGGCCTGATCGCGCAATGCGGGGCCTGGACCAGCGGGGGTGTGGAGTGGAACACGGGTCCGCAAGGGCACACGGTCAGTTGCCTGGTCCCGGTGGAGGTGGAGATTCTGCCGGTCGAGAAAGACGGCTCGCGGGCGGTGGCGGTGGGGGAGACGGAGCGGATTTATGGGACGAAATGGACGGTGGTGGTGAGGCTGCGGCCGGGCCGGTCGTTTCTGGAGGAGCGCATCCGGATTTACAACCCGACCGAGACGGTGCGCCCCTACTACTTCTGGAACTGCACGGCCGAGCCCAACACCCCCGGTTTCCGCTTCATCTATCCGATGACCCTCGGTTGCGACCATGCCGGCGAGAGGTTTTTCCAATGGCCCGTTGACCACGGCAAGGACCTCACGCGGGGCACGAATTACTTCGACGCTTCCTCCATCTTCGCGTGGCACTGCGACCAGGATTTCTTCGGGTCGTACGACGACGACCTGGACCGGGGGGTGGTCGCCTGCGCCAACCACCACCAGGTGCCCGGCAAGAAGGCGTGGACCTGGGGCCAGGGGGGCTTCGGGAAGATGCACCAGATGGATCTGACGGATGAGGACGGTCCCTACAACGAAGTGCAGACGGGGCCGCTGCTGACCCAGGGGGAGGTGGGCCGGCTGGAGCCCTGCCAGGCGGTGGAGTGGGACGAATGGTGGTATCCGGTGCACGGGCTGGGCGGGTTCACCTACGCCAATCAGAACGTGGCGGTGAATGCCTCAGTGGCGGAGGGGCAACTGCGCCTTGGCCTGCTTGGGACCGCCGGCTGGGGAGAAGCAACGGTTAAGGTGACGAAGCAGGGTCGCCAGGTCCAGGCTGCCGGCTGCACACTTTCGCCGCGGCAACCCGCCCAACTGCAGCTTGCCACCAGCGGCGAGCGCGAGCCTTTTGAAGTGGAAATCCTCGCGTCGGGCGAACAGCTTGCGGCATTCCGGCTGCCGCTGGACCTGCCCGTTCGCCAACGACCGGAGAAGAAGCTGGAGCCGCCGCAGACGGCGTCCGAGTTGGTGCGCGCTGGCTGGCAGGACTACCTCTTCGCGCGATACTCCGAGGCTGAGGGGCGGTTCAAAAAGGCCCTGGAACAGGACGCGGCCAGCGCGGAGGCTAACGCCGGGCTGGCTTACCTGAACCTGGAGCGGGACCCCGCGGCCGCCGCGACCGCCGCCAGGTCGGCCCTGGTCGTGGACCCCGACCACGGCCGGGCGCGCTACGCCCTGGCGGCGGCCGAGTATCGGCTGGGGCACGAAGCGGCGGCCCTGGAAGAGGCCTGGCAGGCGGCCCGCGACCCCGCCGTGGCTGTGGCGGCGCGGGCGCTGGTGGCCAAGCTGGACCTTCGGCGGCAGGATTACTCGAGCGCCCTGGCCGCGCTCTCCGGAGACGGCCCGTGGCGTGAGGACCCGGTCTGCCGCAATCGCCTCGCCCTGGCCGCGCTCAAACGGTCCGAGCAAACCGCCGGCGCGCAGCGAACGAAAAAAGCAGACCGGGCCGACCTGCGCTGGGCCGCCAGCCTGGCCGAGGCAAATCTGGCGGTCGACCCGCTCGACCCGCTGGCGCGCAATATCCGGTTGCGCACCCGGGTGGAGCCGATGCCCAAGGGGGCCGATTTGCTGCTGCGCAAGGAGGCCAGGCGTCAAAATCTCCTCAACCTGTTGGCCGAGTATTCGGAAGTGGGGGACACCGGCGCGGCGCTGGATGTTTTTCCCGAAGCGCGCGCAACGCTCGCCGAGGGAGCGGAGCTGAGCCCGCTGGAATTCTACTGGCTGGCGTACCTTGCGGCCTCGGGACGGACCCTCACGGGCGACAGCGCTTCCGCCGCCAGCGCCCGGTGGTACCTGAGCCAAGCCCGGGCGGCATCGCCCGAGGGCGTCTTTCCCTACCAAGCGGAGGCCGTGCCGGTGCTGCGCTGGGCCGTGGCGACCGAGCCCAAGGAGGGCAGGGCGGCGCTTTACCTCGGCCACGTGCTCTTTCACCTGGGCCGCTATGCCGAGGGGCGCGAGCTGTGGCAACGCGCGGCCGAACTGGGCGCCGAACGGGTCATCGCGTGGCGCGCCCTTGGCCTGGCGGCGAAGACGCTGGAGGGCGATACCAAGGCCGCGCGGCAATGGCTCGAAAAGGCGAGCCAGGCCGATGCCAAAGACGCGATCGTGGCCCGTGACCTGGCGAACATCCTCTTCGATCTGGCCGACAAGGCCGGGAGCGATTCGGAGAAGCGCGACCTGCTCACGGAGGCCCGGGAGCGGCTGAGGGCCTCGTTCGAGACCGGCAAAGGCCGCTCGGATTTCGTCGGCCTGCTGGCGCGGGCGCAAAACCGGCTGGGCGACTTCGCCGCGACGGCGCGGATGCTCGAGGGGGTGCGGGTCACGGTCTGGGAAGGTGCGCACGAGGTGCACGACCTGTTCGAGCAGGCGCACCTGGCCCTGGGCGAGGCGCAGCTTAAGGCCGGCCACGCCAACGAAGCTCTGGCCGAGTTCAACCGGGCGCTGGAATACCCCCTCAACCTGGCCACCGGCAAACTCGAAAACGCCCGCCAGGCGCACATCCAATATCAGCGGGGCAACGCCCTGGCCGCCCTCGGGCGGCAAGCGGAGGCCACCGCCGCCTGGAAACTGGCGGCCGCTGAGGAGTCGTCCAAAGACCCCCGGCTCGAAGAGGCCCGGCAGAAGGCCAAAGAGGCCCTCGAGCGGCTGGCGCGGTGAGGGAGGGCGGAGGGTTTATCTCTGGAAAGGAGCAGCGGTTGAAACGGCTCGCGGGTTGCGGGCGGGGGCCGCAGGGGATGCAGCGCAAATCCAGGCAGGGCGTCACGGAACCGCTACCAGGCGGTAGAGCCGGGGCGGCTGCCGGAAGGCGGTCAGGTCGAAGTAAAGCTCCGTCGTGTTCGTCAGCGTCACCGTGGCCAGCGTCACCCAGGCGTCGGTCGGGCCAATGACATTGATATAATCAATCCGCACCGAACTGCCGATGGCCCCGGCCAGCGGAATCTCCGTGGCCAACCCCAGGTCCACCACGGGCCGCGCACTGGGCGCGTTGGTCTGCCAGGCGCGGTAGAATCGTTGCGCGGGCAGCGGCTCGGAAAGATCAAAACAGAGCTGCGGCGTGCTCGCGAGCGTAAAGTTCGATAGCGACAGCCACGGTTTGCCGGGGCCGAAGGCATTGACATAATCCAGGTGGAGGAAGCTGCCCACGTCCCCCGTCAGATTCAGGGCCGCAACGCTCCTTCGCTCGACCGCAGCGATCACGCTCAGCTCGGCGGGCGCGCTGGTCACGGCCCCGTAGGGGTAGGGATTCGTGACGACCACCGTGTAAGCCCCCGCCTGGGCCGCTCCGACTTTGGCCAGGTCAAGGTAAGAGTTGGTGGCGGCGGCGAGCGCGTTGGTGTCGTTAAAGTACCATTGGTAAGTTGCTCCCGGCACAGTGTTCGTGACTTCCACCGAGAAGAACGCAAGCGACCCCATCTCAGCGGTCTGGGTCAGGGGCGGCGTCGCTATGCCCGGAGGCGGCCACACCGCGGTAAAGTCCAGCGTGCGGATGCAGATCGCCCCGGCGGCGTTGGTCGCTTCCAGCCGGAAAACATACAAATCTGCGACATCGGGCATGAACGTGGGGTTGCGGACATTCGCGGCCGAGAGCGAGGCCGATGAAGCGGACGGGTCCCGGATCAGGCGCCAGTGCGAGGCCAGGGCGGTTTGCGGGCTGGTGTCCAGTTGGCGCAATTGCCCCACCGGCCCGACAGCCTGGTCAATCGTGGGCGCATCCGGGCAGGCGACACCGCCAATCCGAATCGTGTTGTTCCAGGTGTCCGCCACATACACATTGCCCGCACTGTCTGCCGCCACGCCGGCGGGGCCACCGTTAAGGCTGCCAAACCGCGCCGCGCTTCCCGTGCCGTCGGCGCTGCCCGAACTTCGCGCCAAGCCCGCCAGCGTGGTCACCACCCCGCCCGGCGTCACCTTCCGAATCGTGCAGTAAGAGAACTCCGCCACATAGACGTTGCCCGCGCTGTCTGCCGCCACGCCGGATGGAAGGTAGAACCGCGCCGCGCTGGCCGTGCCGTCGGCGCTGCCCCAGCTTCCCGCCAGGCCCGCCAGCGTCGCCACCACCCCGCCCGGCGTCACCTTCCGAATCGTGCAGTTCCAGGTGTCCGCCACATACACGTTGCCCGCGCTGTCCACCGCCACGCCGCATGGATCGTAGAACCGCGCCGCGCTTCCCGTGCCGTCGTCGCTGCCAGAAATTCCCGCCAGCCCCGCCAGGGTCGTCACCACCCCGCCCGGCGTCACCTTCCGAATCGTGTGGTTCCAGGTATCCGCCACATACACGTTGCCCGCGCTGTCCACCGCCACGCCCCTTGGACCAGAGAACTGCGCCGCGCTGGCCGTGCCGTCCGCGCTGCCTTGGGTTCCCGCCAGGCCCGCCAGCGTCGTGACCACCCCGCCCGGTGTCACTTTCCGAATCGTGTCGTTCCAGGAGTCCGCCACATACACGTTGCCCGCGCTGTCCACCGCCACGCCGTATGGCTCGTTGAACCGCGCCGCGCTGCCCGTACCGTCGGCATCTCCACGAATTGGGTTACCCCCCTGGTCAAAGAGAGCCTTTCCCGCCAGCGTCGTGACCACCCCGCCCGGCGCCACCTTCCGAATCGTCTGGTTCGAAGTGTCGGCCACGTACACGTTGGCCGCGCTGTCCACCGCCACGCCGGATGGCTCGTTGAACCGCGCCGCGCTGCCCGTGCCGTCGGCGCTGCCCTGATACCCCGCCAGGCCGGCCAGCGTCGTGACCACCCCGCCCGGCGTCACCTTCCGAATCGTGTGGTTGTAGGTATCCGCCACATAGACGTTGGCTGCGCTGTCCACCGCCACGCCGGACGTACCGTAGAACCGCGCCGCGCCGCCCGTGCCGTCGGCACTGCCGCCGGTTCGCGCCAAGCCCGCCAGGGTCGTCACCACCCCGCCCGGCGTCACCTTCCGAATCGTGCAGGCGTCCGCCACATACACGCTTCCCGCGCTGTCCACCGCCACGCCCGCTGGATAGGAGAACCCCGCCGCACTACCCGTGCCGTCGGCGCTGCCAGGGTTTCCCGCCAGGCCCGCCAGCGTCGTGACCACCCCGCCTGGCGTCACCTTCCGAATCGTGTAGTTGTCCGCCACATACACGTTGCCGGCGCTGTCCACCGCCACGCCGAGTGGCTGCCAGAACCCCGCCGGTAGCGTCGTTACCATGCCGTCCGGCGTCACCTTCCGAATCGTGCGGTTGTCGGAGTCCGCCACATAGACGTTGCCCGCGCTGTCCACCGCCACGCCGGATGGGCAGTAGAACCGCGCCGCGCTGCCCGTGCCGTCGGCATAACCACCCATCGGGTTACCATACGGGTCAAGGACGGCGGCGTTTCCCGCCAGTGTCGTCACCGCGCCGCCCGGCGTCACCTTCCGAATCGTGCAGTTATACGTGTCCGCCACATACACGTTGCCCGCGCTGTCCACCGCCACGGCCCTTGGCAGGTAGAACCGCGCCGCGCTGCCCGTGCCGTCGGTGCTGCCCGAGGTTCCCGCCAGGCCCGCCAGCGTCGTCACCACCCCGCCCAGCGTCACCTTCCGAATCGTGTGGTTCCAGCTATCCGCCACATACACGTTGCCCGCGCTGTCCACCGCCACGCCCCACGGCTTGTAGAACCGCGCCGCACTGGCCGTGCCGTCAATGGCGCCAGGACTCTCGCCGGGTCCGGCCAGCGTGGTGAACGTGTATTCCTGGGCTGTGGCCTGAGTCGTCGCCGCCATTGCCAGGGCGGCCAGGAGCAGGCTCGCTAATAGATTCGTTCTCATGCTTTTCGTAGAATCGTTAATGGTTGAGGGTCGAGGGCCGAGGGTCGGAACGGACCGGTCCAAATTGAGGGACGCGGTCCCGACAAGGCGGGGTCTTATTGCACGCGCCCCTGGCGGCTCGGGGATGGGCCGGCGCGGTCGCGGACCGCCGGGGCGCAGAGGCAAACGGGCGCGCAATTTCCCTCTGCAGCGGGAGCCTGGTCATTTTCCCAAACCCCGTTGTGGCCCGGTCAGTGCATTCCCAGCGCACATTCATTTGCCGCCCGAGGGACGCCGCCCGCCAAGAAAAGCAAGGAGCAGGCGGCGCCTGGCTCAGCCCGCTGCTGGCTTGCGGTAAAAGGAGAGCAAAAAATGCGGGTTTTGTCAATACCTAACTGCTCAGAGCCTGATTCGTCCGGTCGCGCCAAGGGGGCCTTTGGTTTTCTTCTGGTCGCCGGTTGGGCATCGGGTATGATGGCAGGGCATGAAAGAGAGTGAAGGGTTCTGGCGGAGGGCAGGAGGCTGGTTGGCTGGCGCGCGAAGGGCCGGCAAGCCAGATGGAGGAAGACCGGCAAATAGGTATTACCCATTTAATTGGGTATTGAATTAGGTATTGAAGGAAACCGCTTCCATGTCCAAGTCCGCCGTCACCCAATATTTGAGGTCCCCGCCCGCATGAGGAAGCTGGTCTATATCGTTGACGACGAGGCCGCGGTCGTGGAGGCGATGGTGTTGCTGCTGGAGAGCATGGATGCGCGCTGGCGGGTGAGGGGCTTTACGAGTCCGCTGGCAGCGTTGGCCGCGGTGAAGAGCGAGGCCCCGGACCTGGTGTTGGCCGACCACGAGATGCTCGAGATGAAGGGGAACGAACTGCTGGAAGAGGTGCGGGCAGCCGCGCCCCAGGCCGTGCGGATCATCATCTCCGGTTGCGTGGACGTCCAGGCCCTGAGCACGGTCCTTTCGGCCCACCAGTACATCGCCAAGCCCTTCGAGGCGCTGCAACTGAAGGAGCTGATTGAACGCACGTTCGCCGCCCGGGCGCGCCTGGAGGAGCAGGGCCTGGGGGCATTGGTGACGGGTTTGCGCTCGCTGCCTTCGTTGCCGCACGTGTATTACTTGCTGCTGGCAGAACTGGGAAACGAGCGGCGCTCGGTCGAGGCTATCGCGCAGCTTGTGGCCAAGGATGCCGGCCTGTCGAGCAAGCTGCTGCAGTTGGCCAACTCCCCCATGTTCGGGCGTGGGGCGCTGGTCAGCGGTCTGCTGGAGGCCGTCATGTGCCTGGGCACCGACATGATTAAAGCCGTGGTGCTCTCGCAGGAGGTGTTCCGGCAGTACGCGCGAGTGCAGAGCTGGGAAATCGATCTGCCGCGTCTGTGGACCCACTGCTGGCAGGTCGCCGAATTGGCCCAGGGCATCTGCCTGGACCAGGGGCTCTCGCAGGGGCAGGCCGAGGAGGCCTTTCTGGCCGGCATCCTCCATGAGTTGGGCAAGCTGATCCTGATCGACAACTTTCCCCGAGAATTCCAGGCGGCCTGGCAGGCCGCCCTCCGGGCGCATTCGCCCCTGAC
>JBEKRX010000097.1:0-14785 GCA_049518415.1 Verrucomicrobiota bacterium | reverse complement strand
CCCCGCCGGGCGGGGCCCGGCCCGCCGCCCTGGGCTACTGTCTTGCTGCCCCTTCGGGGCAGCGGAGAGCCGCGCTGCGCGCGGGTAGAGTGGAATTGGGGGCGGTGTCAGGATGCGCCCGCTCGCGGATTGGAGCGCGGACATTCTTCTGCGCCGCTGGGCTTTGGTCAACACGCAGGCGGACAAGAATCGCCATGCCGAGGCGTCGGCGCCACTCGGGATGAAAATTCCGCGGGTTGAGCGCAGGTTAGAAACAGAGAACAACTCGCCTTTTGGGCATCGACCATTTTCAGGGCAATGTCCGCGCTTGGATTTCAGATTTGAGATTTCAGATTTGAGATTTCAGATTTCAGAGCTTTGGGCATCGGCCATTTTCAGGGCAATGTCCGCGCTCCGACAAAGAATTTCCCCAACAAGATTCTCGGGCTTTGAACCCCTGAACCTGAAACATCGCAAGTGAAATGGTCAAACATCGGCATTTGACGCAAGCCGCTCTGTTACAGGTCATTGCGGCTTATGAACGCAGGGGGGGCATGGAAAGGTTCGACGGCCTTTGGACCGCGCTTAGGGGCCATGAACTGGGTGATTCGCGGGCGAGAAGCCCGGGTGGCAGGCGGGACGCCTGCCCTACTACGTCTCTGCCGGAAAAGGGCGCCGCGCTGGTCACCTGGTCCCGTGGCTGAGTGGGGCCGATAAGCGCACCACCGTGCCTCGCATCGGGCCGGGGCCGATGGCAAAGCTGCCGCCGAGGTCCTCCATCCGCCGGCGCATGTTGCGCAGCCCGTTCCGGCCTTTGTGCTCGTCGGCGGGGGAAAGTCCCCGGCCATCATCTTCAATTTCGAGGACAAAACGTCCCGGTTCGAGGCGCAAGCGGAGCCAGGCGGCAGAGGCGCGAGCGTGTTTGACGACATTGTTGAGGGCCTCCTTGGCGGCGAGGAAGACATGGTGTCTGAGTTCGGGGGAGATCGGGATGGGGGGCAGTTGGGCGGGCGCTTCCAGGCGGTAGCGCAGCCCCGCCACGGCCAAGTACTCCTGGGCATACTTGCAGAGGTAGTTGATGAGGCCGTCGAGGGTGTCGTTGGCCGGGTTCACGGTCCAGACGATCTCCTCGAGGGCGCGGGTGGTGTCGCGCGCCGTTTGGGAGATCTGCCGGGCGTGGGCGCTCACCTCCTCGGGCAGGCCTTTGTCGCTCTCGGCCAAGTCCCCCAGCAAGGCGACCTGAGTGAGATTGGCGCCGAGTTGGTCGTGGAGGTCGCGGGCGATGCGGGCGCGTTCTGCTTCCAGGGCCTCATGCTGGCGCAGGACCGCCAATTGGCGCTGGAGCTTCTGCGTGGAGATGTAATGGACCGAACCAACGATCAGCCAGAGCAGGCAGAGCGCCGCCGCGGAGAGAAACCACCAGGTCTGCCAGAACGGCGGCCAGACCGTGACCGCCAGGGTGGTGCCTTGCTTGCTCCAGAGGCCGTCTTCATTGCAGGCGGTCACGTGGAAGGTGTAGGGGCCGGGCGGGAGTTTGCCGTAGTAGGCCTCGCGCTTGTCGCTGGGCGGGGTCCAAGCGCGCTCGTATCCTTCCAGGCGGTAGCGGAAACGGGCGCGCTCGGCGGCGGCGAGATTGAGGCTGGTAAAATGAATGGCCAGCCCCTCCTTGCCGGCGGGGATGCTCACGGCCTGCGGCGGGGCGAGGCGGAAGTTGTTGGTGTGCTGCGGCTGGCCGCCGATGAAGACGGACTCGATGACGACGGGAAGCTGGTTGGTGTTGGGATGGAGTTGGGCCGGGTCGACCGAAACCAGGCCATGAATGGTCGGGAACCACAGCCTGCCATCCTGGGTCCGGCAGGCCGCGGGCTGGGAGCCGAAAGTGCATTCGCTGGTCGGCAGGCCGTCCAGTTCGCCATAGGTGCGCAGCGGGATGGTCGGGTTTGTCAGCCCCTCGGCCAGGGCGTTCAGGGCCTGCTTGGCCACACGGATCAGCCCGGCATTGGAGCCGAGCCACAGGTAGCCCTGTCCATCTTCCAACAGGTAACCGATATTACTGAGTTGGAGGCCCTCGTTCCTGGTGAAGCAGGTCCATTGGCCGTGGCGGCAGCGGGCCAGGCCGCCGGAAGTTCCCGCCCATAATACCCCCTCTTTATCCACCAACAAGGAGGCAACGTGATCGCTGGGCAGCCCGTTGGTCCGGGTGAACCAAGTGAACTGACCGTCGCGCAGACGATTGAGCCCGCCCCCGGCGGTGCCCACCCACAAGTTTCCTTCCCGATCATCGGCTATGGCCTGGACGGCGTTGGCCGACAACCCGTTCAGGGTGGCATAAGTCCTCCAGTTCTGGCCATCCCAGCGGGCCAACCCGCCTTCCGTGCCGACCCACAAGACCCCCTGGCGATCCTGGTGGATGGCTGAAATATGCGGATTGAGCAGGTCGGCGCCGGGGGCGGGTTTGAAGCCGCCGTCCTGGAACTCAAACAAGCCATACTTCTCGAAGCCGGCCCAGACCCTGCGGTCACGGTCCACAAACACCGTCCGTAAATAAACCGACTCCTTGAGCAAA
Organism: Verrucomicrobiota bacterium; assembly: GCA_049518415.1. GTDB lineage: Bacteria > Verrucomicrobiota > Verrucomicrobiia > Limisphaerales > UBA8199 > CAVQND01. Next base: position 12,240 of record JBEKRX010000097.1, on the reverse strand, counting down.
AAGGCGGCGGGCTCGTTGGTGTTGGGAGACTGCTGATACAGGATGTTGGTGAACGTCTCCACCAACTCCCCGGTCCAATGGTCAAGTCTCCCGTCGTGGTAGCCGACCCAGAATCCGGCCTGGCCATCGGCGCAGACCGATTGGACCACCGACCCCGCCGAGGCCGGCCAGACATCAAAGACCTGGCGCCGGACGCGAAGCAGGCCGTAGGTGCTGGTGCCGACCCAGAGACAACCCTCCCGATCCACATACAGCGAGAGCACCGGACTGCGCGGCAAGCCCTGTCCGCTCCCAATCCGCGTGAACCGGCCCGCCGCATCAAACCAATACACCTCGCCGGCGGCCGTGCCGGCGACCAGGTTCCCCTCCTGGTCCTCGCACACCGCCGTGACCGGGGAGTTCAATTGATCCCACGGATAGGGGCCGAGGTCCCGCTCGACGCGGTTGGTCCGGCACTTCTGGATGCGGAGGCCAGCCAGGCGCCAATAGCCGCCGAGCTTGCTGGCCAGCAGAAAATCGAGTCTGGCGACCGGCAACTCCTCGGCCACGGGGAGGAACCCGCCCGCCGCGCCGCCGGAATCGGGGCTTAAGGCGATTTGGCTCCCGTCGGTGCCGACCCAAAGGTGGCCGGAGTCCTCGAGGATAAGTTCCCGGCAGTGGCTGGGTCCGAGCGGCCAACTGACCAGTTTGCCGTGGTGGAAACGGACCAGCCGGCCGGTGGGCTGGTCCGTTTCCGTATCGGCGGTACGCAGCCAAACCGCGCCGCTGGCATCCTCACAGGCCGCCAGCAAACGGCCGGGGGCACTGCCGGGCGGGACTGGGAAGTCGATCACTTTACCCTTCTGGGTGACCAGCACGATCCCGGCGTTTTCGGTGCCCACCCACAAGTTGGTCTGGCCGTCTTCGAATAGCTTGACCACGTGCCAGCTCTTCAGGCCAGGCGTGTTGTCGGGATTATAGACCGTGAATCCGACGCCGTCGAAACGGGCCAGACCACCGAGCGTCCCCACCCAAAGATAGCCGTCCCGGGTCTGCGTCATCGTCACCACGCAACTCTGCGGCAGGCCTTTCTCCGGGTCGAAACGGTCCACCATGAAGCGCGGGCTGGCCCCCGCGAGCCCGGAGCAGCACGCGCCCACCCAGAGCCCGGCGGCGAGAATCCAACTGTTCTTCGGCATACCCGACAATTGCGGCGGCTGGCAGCCAATGGGTGCTCCAGCCCCGCCACAGCTTGCCTGGGCGCGCCGGGGGAAGCAAGCCCGCCGCGGGCGCGGGCGCATTTCGCTTTTTTTGGAGGCCTTTCCGGCTCTTTATCTTAATCCTTGCTCCTAATCGTAATTAGGATTAAGATTAGGATTAGGATTAGGATTAAGGTTGGGAGAGACCACCCGAAAAAGTGAAATGCTCCCTGGCGCTACTCGGAGGAATCCTCTTCGGCGTCCGGCGGGGCCGCCTTCACCGGGCCCATCTTGTCGAGCATCGGCTTGACCTTCTCCCAGACTTCCTTGGGCACTTGCGCCTGCTCTTCCGGGGTCTCAATCGCTCCGTCGAAAACCAGCTTGCCGTCTTTGTCATGGGCGGTGAGCCGTTTCTTGGGGTTGGCCACGATGACGTATATGCCCGTGTCGTCGGCTGTAACGATGGTCTTGACCGACTGGCGGTCATTCTTGACCACGACGGTGGCGTCCTTCTCGACGTCCACTCCCCCGCGGGCCAGCTCCTCCAGGAACTTCGCGGCAGGCCCAAAGGCCGACTGTGCATTGGTAAGGTGCCGCGACAGCTCCTGCAGGGCCTTGCGGGCCTCTTCCACGCTGCGTTCGACTTCGACGCGTATTTTCTCCTTGTCAACGCCGGCCCGCGCCATGGCTTCCCGCGCGGCCTTCATCTGCTGGCGAATGTTCTCTCCGATTTTCAGGTCGCTGAGCTGGCGTGGCAGGTCCTCGAGGGGGCCCTGCAACACATCCTCGCCGAGCAACAAACCCGACCCCCGCGTGGTCTTGCCCAGGGTGGCGGAAAGCGACTGCTTTTTTCCGCCCCGGTAAAGGGCCAGCTTGAGCGTGTCGCCCTCTTTATGCATTTGCACCAGCTTTCGCAACTGGGCCGGATGAACCAGCAACTGGTCCCCAAATTGCACCAGCACGTCGTTTTTCTCGACTCCCGCCTTGGCGGCCGGACTGTCGGGCGCCACGTAGGTCACCACCAGGCCCTCGCCGGAGTTCAGACGCAATTGTGAGGCCAGCGCGTCGGGGGTCTCCTCCGTGGACAGCCCCAGCCAGGCCACCTCCTTGGCGGCCTTATTGCCGCTATCGGGCTCGATGGCCTCGATCACAATCTTCTTTTGTTTGGTAACCGGCCCGTTGGCCGACTGGTCATCAGTTTCGGCAGAGGCTTTTGCTCTCACCACCAGGCTGCGCTGCTCCAGCCCGGCGGCCTGCTCCGCCGCCAGGCCCACAACCAACGCGCTGGCCGCAACCATTAACCAAGCGGGTGTTCCATCTAATCTCTCTCTTATCGTTTTCATTAGCATTCAGGAGTTTGAACATTGGGGTTAGTTTCGCAATTCGTCAGCCTGTCAGTATGTTTCAAATCGCACCGGCACCACTTCGACGCGCGGCGCGCGCTGCTCGAAGACGACGCCGCGGTCGCGGTCGCTCAAAACCACCTGGTCCATCCACTCCCGGCAGCGGAAGCGAATCGGTTCGCCGCTCGGCAGCCGGGCCACGGCATCGAACGACCAGACCAGCGCCTGGTCGATCTGCACGCCGTGCGCCCTAAGCGCCGGCACAGCCAGGGCGGAATTTGTTTGGCGGCCGCCGTTGCCCGGCGGCGGATGCCAGCGCCAAAGCCCCGCGGCGGCGGCCAGCACCGCCGTGGCGGCGGCCAGCCAGCCCCACGCCCTGGCCCAAGCCGCCGGCCCGTTTGCCCGCCGAGGCTGCGCTGCCCGGCGGAGCTCCACGGACGGCTTCGCGGCCAGGAGGCGCGCCATGAACTCCTCCGGCGGCCGGGCCGGCGCCACTCGTCTCAAGTCGGCGGCAAAGCGGTCCTCGTCGTTCACGCGAACACCTCTTTGGTGAGCTTGCGCAATTCCGCCAGGCCGTAGCGGTAGCGGGAGGCGGCGGTATTGGCGGGAATCTCAAGCGCCTCCGCGACCTGGGCGAAGGTCAGGCCGCCCCAGACCTTGAGCGTCAGGACGTCACGATAAATGCCCGGCAGTTGCTGCATAGCTTGGTGGATCAAGCGGCTGCGTTCGCGCTCTTCCACCCCGGAGTCGAACCAGCACTGGGCCGCCTCCCAGTTTGCGGCGGCTTCGCGGCTGGCGCGCCGAGCTTGGCTCCGGGCCAAATCCACCGCCCGCCGGCGGATGGTGGCGAAGACCATTGCGGGCGGCGGCGGCGCGCCCCCGGCCTGGCGGCGCCAGCACTCGACCACGGCCGCCTGCACGAGGTCCTGGGCGTCGGCCTCGCAGCGGGCTTGCTGCCGGGCAAAGAGGAGCAGCACCGGGGCATGCTCTGCCAGCCACTGTTCCCAGTTTGATGGAGCGGGCGTTTCATGTTGCCAACCGCTCTTCACGCGATTTCACCTGGCCAAGCGTCACCGCCGGCGCTTTTTGTCTAATCTCGGATTTCAGGCCTGGGGCTTACCCTAGATCGCCTTCTCGCCGTGTTCCTCGGTGCGGATGCGGACGGCGTCTTCGACCGGGAAAACGAAGACCTTGCCGTCGCCGATTTTGCCGGTGCGGGCGGATTTGACGATGGCCTCCGTGGCGGCGGCGACCAGGCTGTCGGGGACAATCATTTCGAGCTTGATCTTGGGCAGGAAATCCACCGTGTATTCGCTGCCGCGATAGATTTCGGTATGGCCCTTCTGCCGGCCGAAGCCTTTGACTTCGGTGGCGGTCATGCCTTGGAGGCCGACTTCGTGCAGGGCGTCTTTGACTTCGTTCAGTTTGAACGGCTTGATAATCGCTTCGATTTTTTTCATGGGATAATCAATCGTTATAGGCGCTCTCCCCGTGCTGCGAAAGGTCTAGACCCAGGGTCTCGTCTTCTTCGGTGAGGCGGAGACCGATCAGGGCGTTGACCACCTTCAAGATAACAAAAGTCGCCGCCCCAACAAAGGCCATGGTAAAGAGCACGCCCCGGAGCTGGTTGAAGAACTGGGCGCCGCCGCCGGCCAGCGGCACGAGCTGGCCGGCGATCTTGCAGGTGCTCAGAATGGCATCGTTGACCTGGCCGCTGGCCAGGAAACCGAGCATCAACATGCCCAGGGTGCTGCCCACGGCGTGCACGCCAAAGACATCCAGCGAATCATCGTAGCCAAACCGCGCCTTAAGCCGGGTCACCGCCAGATAGCACGCCGCGCCGGCGGCCAAACCAATGAGCAGCGCCGACGGGATGGAGACGAAGCCGGAAGCCGGGGTAATGGTGGCTAGGCCGGCGACCATGCCGGAAGCGGCGCCGAGCACGCTCGGTTTGCCCTTGCGCAACCACTCGCACAGGGCCCAACTGAGGGCGGCCGCGGCGGCGGAGAAGTGGGTGGCGGCAAAGGCGCTGGTGGCCAGGCCGCCGGCACTGAGGGCGCTGCCGCCGTTGAAACCGAACCAGCCAACCCACAGCAAACCGGCCCCGATGAGACTCAGGACCACGTTGTGCGGGGGCATCGGCTCGCGCGGGAAACCCAGGCGCTTGCCCAGCACCAGGGCGCAGACCAGCGCCGAAACCCCGGAACTGATGTGCACCACCGTGCCGCCGGCAAAATCGAGCACCGGCATCCGGCAGCCTGTGGAGGCCCAGTTGAACAGCCCGCCCTTGCCCCAAACGATATGCGCCAGCGGGAAATAGACCAGCGTCACCCAGAGCGACGTAAAGAGCAGGTAGGCGCTGAACTTCATGCGCTCGGCCAGCGCCCCGCTAATCAGCGCCGGGGTAATGATGGCAAACATCAACTGGAAGAGCATAAAACTCTGCTCCGGGACCGTGGCGGCATAGTCGCTGTTGGGCGCGGTGCCCACCCCGCGCAACAGCAGGTGCTTGAGCGGGTTGCCGCAAAAGGCATTGCCCTCGCCAAAGGCCATGCTGTAGCCAAAAAGCACCCAGAGCACCGAGACCAGCCCCATGAGCACGAGGCTGTGCATCATCGTGCCCAGCACGTTCTTGCGCCGGACCAAACCGCCGTAAAAGAGGATGAGGCCCGGCGCCGTCATCAGCAGCACCAGGGCCGCGCTGGCGAGCAACCAGGCGTTGTCGCCCGAGTTGATGGCCGGCGCCGCAGCGGCTTTGGCCTCCAGCCGAGCCAGGCGGGCTTCCACCGTGGCCGGCGCAGCCTCGGCCGCCCGCGACCCCGCCGCCAGCCAGAGCAGCAGGAGCAAGGGCAACCAAAACCGGAATGCGATGCGCGCGCCCACAAAAGACTTCATGGCCTGATTGGACCGGAGTTCGGGCGGACAGTCAAGGCCGTTAGGACCAAGCCGTTGAAGGCGGGCCTGCCCGGCCGAAATTCTGGGATTGACATTGGGTCCGCAACGTCTGGAAGATGCTGCCTATGAACGAATCATCCAATTCCCTCACGACACGTCGCGAGTTCATCAAAACTACCGGCCGCCTGGCGGCGGCCTCGGCCCTGGCGGGTGTGGTCCTCCCCCACGTCCACGCTGCGGGCAGTGAGCTCATTCAACTGGCCCTGGTCGGGTGTGGCGGCCGCGGCACGGGCGCCGCCGCAGATGCCCTCAATACCAAGGGCGGCCCCGTCAAGCTCGTGGCTATGGCTGATGTTTTTGAAGATCGCCTCAGCGGCAGCTATGAGAATCTTAAGAAGGACCACGCCAATAAGGTCGAAGTTCCGCAGGACCGCAAGTTCGTCGGCTTTGATGCATACAAAAAGGCCATGGACTGCCTCAAGCCGGGCGACATCGCGATCTTTGCCACGCCGCTGGCGTTTCGCTGGGTGCATTTTGCCTACGCGATTGAAAAAGGGCTGCACGTCTTTATGGAAAAGCCGCTGACGGCGGATGGTCCGACTTCCCGCCGCCTGCTAAAGCTGGCCGAGGAGGCGAGTGCGAAGAACCTCAAGGCCGCGGTGGGCCTGATGTCCCGTCACAGTCGGGCGTTCCAGGAACTGTTTCAGCGCCTCCAGGACGGCGAAATCGGCGACCTCATTCTGCTGCGCGGCTACCGGATGCATGGGCCGCTCGGCTCGGCCTTTTCGACGAAGTGGCCGGGGAACCCCAGTGAATTGCTTTGGCAGATTCAGCGCTTCCACAGTTTCCTCTGGGCCGGCGGCGGATGCTTCAGCGACTTTTACATCCACCATATCGATCATCTCTGCTGGATGAAGAACGCCTGGCCCGTCAAAGCCCAGGCGCTGGGCGGACGGCATTACCGACAGAGCCCCGAGGGCAGCCCCTACGTGGACCAGAATTTCGATTCCTATGCGGTGGAATACACCTTTGCCGACGGCGCCAAGATGACGATGGATGGGCGCTGCACCGACGGCTGCAACCCCATTTATTCCAGCTACGCGCACGGCAGCAAAGGCCTGGCCATCGTCGCCAAGGCCAACGACTGCGGCCTGCCCTCCAGCACTTTCAAGGGCCAGAATCCGCAGCGCTCCAATCTGCTCTGGACATCCAAAGTCCAACCGGACCAACAGGACCCCTATGCAAACGAATGGAACGACCTGATGGATGCCGTCCGCAACGACAAGCCGTACAATGAAGTCAAGCGCGGCGTCGAGGCCAGCCTCGTCACCAGCATGGGCCGCATGGCCGCCCACACCGGCCAGGAAATCTCTTTTGACGACATGCTCAATTGCCAGCACGAGTTTGCGCCCGGCGTGGACCAACTGGGCATGGATTCCCCTGCCCCGCTGCGCGCCGCCGCCGATGGCAAATACCCTGTTCCCATGCCCGGCATCACCAAGAAACAGGAGTATTGAGCCAACCGCTCCCGGTCGATTGCGCGATGTGCGTGCTTGGCATCCCGGCGGTGAGTTGGTTGGCCGGACTTTCCGGCTTCACCGCGAAGCAGCGCGCCGCGTCCGGCGGCTTGACCAGCGCGCGGTAAGGGCTCGTGCGAAAATAAATTCCGAGATCTGGCTCCTTGGGTGGAGCGTGAAGCGTGAGAGCGTGGAGCGTGGTCCCGATTCCGAATCGGGAATGGCCTCCCGCTCTATCCCGATTCGGAATCGGGACTCCACGCTCTGGACGCCAGGCGAAGGCAGTTTGTTAGAATTACGCCCAAAGCACCGAAGTTGTTTTTTGCAGGGGCGGTAATGGCGGTGAAGCGCGGGGCGGAGTTGCCGAGCTCGCCGGCCACTCTGTCGGCGTCGCCGGCTTGCGCCAACCGATATGAATTGGTGGCGCGCCAGAGGGAGCGATTCGGCGACGCTGGCCGCCGGGCCGCCCAGGCCTGCCGATGACCCGCGCCTTGATTACCGCTTACGGTCATTGAGGCAACGGGCCGTTAAGTGGAAATAAGTGGAAATAAGTGAAGTAACCGCTGGCGCGCGCGTGGAAACGGGCAGGAACCGGTTCCTGGCCGGGCGCGAAGCGAGGCGGCGCTGTCAGTTTGGCATTCACTGGGTCACAGCTTTAGCACGTTTTGGGCGGGATGCCAAATGGGACGGGGCTGCAAATGGGGTCCAACCAGTCGTGCCAGTTGAAGCTCAAGCGTTCGAAGTCGTCCTGAGTGAGGGGTTCTGTGGGGGTTGATGCGATGAGGCGATCAACTTCGTCATACGGATGCAGCCCTTTGTCCTGGATATGTTGGGCACCTCAGCCAGGCTTGCGCGATTTTCCGCTTTTAACGCCGCCAGGGCTCGGTTAAGGTCAGCTTGGCATGGAAGCTGAGCCTGTCACACCAACCCCTGCTCCGCCAGGGGTGCAGCCTCCCGGGCACGATCGCGGACTGGTCACGTTGCTGTTTTCGGACGTGGTGGGGTCCACTGCGCTCAAGCAAGCCCTGGGCGACCGTGCCGGCGTGGCCCTGCTCCAGCAGCACCATGAACAGACCCGGCAAGTGCTGCGGGACTTCGCGGGCGCGGAGGCGATCAAGACGGCCGGCGATTCCTTCCTGAAGAAGAGCCCCCCGCTCGCCCCGTTGCGCAACCAGCCGCGCTTCCAGGCTCTGCCGAAAAGGTGGGACTCGACGAATGAATCCCGGCACTGAACAACGCAAGCTGGCCGCGATCATGTTCACCGACATGGTGGGCTACAGCGCGCTGTCCCAGCGCAACGAGGCCCTCGCACTGGAACTGCTCGAAGAACACCGCCGGCTGCTGCGCGCCCTATTCCCGCGCTTCAGCGGGCAGGAGGTCAAGACCATCGGCGATGGGTTCCTGGTCGAGTTTGCGAGCGCGTTGGAGGCTGCGCGGTGTGCGATCGAAATTCAGCGGACGCTGGCCACGCGGAATATCTCCGCACCCCCCGAGCGGCAAGTCCAGGTCCGCATCGGCATCCACGTCGGCGATATCGTCCACCAGGAAGGGGATGTGCTGGGCGATGGGGTGAACATCGCCTCGCGGATTGAGGAATTGGCCGGGCCGAGCGGGATATGCATCTCGGTGGATGTCGAGCGGCAGATTCGTCATGCGCTGGAAGCGTCACTGGTCAAGCTGCCGCCGGCGGAGTTGAAGAACATCCAGGTGCCGATGGAGTTGTTCCGCATCATCCTGCCGTGGGAAACGCAAAGGAGCAGCCGGCGTGAGGAGGCTCTGTTCAAAGGCGGAAGTCAGAATTCGGAAGCCGGAACAAGAAGTCAGAGCCGGCTGATGTCGGCGGCTACAAAGTTTGGCTGGGTCGCCGTCCTCGTGCTGTTCGCGGTTGCAGTCGGCTGGTGGCTCGTGCATCAATCCGGCAAGGCGACGAAGCAGGTTGCGAGTTCGCCGAGTGCTTCGACTTCGCCAGCCACGCCGAGCGCGTCGCCCGCCGCTGACCAGAGATCCATCGCCGTCCTACCGTTCGTGAACATGAGCGCGGACAAGGACAACGAGTATCTGAGCGACGGGATCACCGAAGACCTATGCACCGCTTTGACGCAGGTGCGGGGATTGCGCGTGCCCGCCCGGACTTCCTGTTTCGTCTTTAAGGGCAAAACCGACGATATTCGAAAGATTGGCCAGCAACTCAATGTCGCCACCGTCTTGGAAGGGAGTGTGAGCCAATCGGGCAATAAACTCCGCATCACCGCGCAGCTTATCAGTGTCGCCGATGGCTTCCATCTCTGGGCCACCAACTACGACCGCGAGATGAGCGATCTTCTGGAGCTGCGGAGCGAGATCGCGCAGCAGGTCGTGGCCGCGATGAGAGTCCAGTTGCTGCCCGGCGAACGGCAGCAGCTTGAGAAGAAAGGGACAGAGAATCCAGAGGCGCACCGACTGTATTTGCTGGGCCGTTCCTTCTGGAACCAGCGCACCGGGGACGGCTTGAAGAAAGCACTGGACTATTTTGAGCAAGCCTTGGTTAAAGACCCAAACTACGCGCTGGCGCATGTGGGGTTGGCCGACTGTTATGTCGTGCTGCCTGAGTACGGAGCTGCTCCCAGTAAGCAAGCCATGCCCAAGGCGCGTGCCGCCGCGCTAACAGCACTAAAGCTGGACGATACGCTGGGTGAAGCTCACGCGGCTTTGGGCATGGTCAGAGAACATGAATGGGATTGGCAGGGAGCCGAAGCGGAATTCAGAAAAGCCATCGAACTTAGTCCGAATTACGCGACCGTGCACCACTGGTATTCCATGCTTCTGCGGGTTTTCGGTCGGTTTGATCAAGCGCGCCGCGAGATTCAACGGGCGCAACAGCTTGATCCACTCTCGCCCATCATAAATGTGAATGTGGGTTTGATCGAGTATTCCCAAGGGCACTATGATCAAGCCATCGCTGCATACCGTTCAGTACTCGAACTGAGTCCATACTTCCGTGCGGCCCACCAGTTTCTGGGTGACACCTATTTAATGAAACAGATGTACAGCGAAGCCATCATGGAGTTCCAAACGGTAAGGGCGTCAGTTGGTAACACTCCTTATGGACTTGGCGGACTAGGTCGTGCTTATGGGATTTCCGGTAGAGTGAATGAGGCTCGGAAAGTGCTCGATGAGTTAACGGGTTTCTTGCAGCAGGGATACGAAGTCCAATATGATATCGCTCGAGTTTACCATGGTCTGGGGAATCGCGAGAAAGCTCTGGATTGGTTGGGAAAAGCCCTTGAGGCACAAGGCCGTTGGACGCTTGAGCTGAAAGTTGACCCGCTTTGGCAGAATCTTCGTTCAGAGCCGAGGTTCCTTGCTTTGCTCAGGAAAATGGGGATGGAGAAATAGACGGCCTCCATTTCATCGCGGGCCCTGCTAAAACAAGGCCCGATGGCGCTCTTGCCACAGTAGATGCACAGGTCGGTGAGGGGCTGAATAGATGCTCCTTGGGTTTGTTCGGTCGGTTTGGTTGTTTCGATTGTTTGGTGTCGTTCATGGTGTTGTCGGTTGTTGTGATTGATTGGTGGGCCATTCCGGTTGCAGGTTCTGTTCCTCCCACTCCAAACAGGCAGATTGGGACCTGGCAAAGAAGCGAACTTTGCCTTTCCGGTCCTTAACTTCCCATTGCTGAGTGGCGTTGTTTCACGAAGGGTCGGCGTTTTTTTATTTTTGGCCGCGCGCCAGTTGTGAAACTGGAACCAGAACGATCCTAGCGGCTGGTTCCAGTTTCACAACTGGCTATTTGGAAAGGTACCAGTTCTATAATCTTTGCATTTTGCTGCTTTCATGGCGCTGTTTCATTCCGTGTCATCCGGGTGAGGCGGCGCTTGATTTGTTCATGCTTCCGTCCAGGGCGGCTCCTGACCCGGGTGATCGCCGAAAAGGAAAACGGTCAGTCCCGGAATGCTGAATCAGAACTGGTTTGCTCCTTAGGGTTACCGCGAAAATAGCCGCGTAACGCGTTGCAAATCAACAAGAGCGTCGTTTTCATGCGGAGTGGTATCCCTGGAAGGGATGTTTGTTGACGATCTCGACCGCCAGTGCTAGAATGGAGGCATGCCAGTCCATAATGCGACCGAGGAAGATTGGGAATTGCTCACAACCTTTTTTCCAGCCGACTGGAGACATTTGGCCAAGACGACCGGCGCCCTCAAAGGCCTTCGGCAGGATAAGGGCGAGGAGAACTATCTGCGGGTACTGATGCTGCACTTTGGCTGCGGCCTGTCCATGGTCGAGACCGTGACGCGCGCCAACCGGGCTGGATTGGCCAACCTCTCGCCGGTGGCGTTATTCAAGCGGCTGCGTAAGAGCGCGGAATGGCTCTATCAACTGTGTCGAGCCCTGTTTGAAGAGCGTGGCCTAAAACCGGCAGTTGCCTGCACCCACCAGTTGCGCTTAGTGGACGGCACGCTGATTAAAGAGCCCGGTCCGACCGGGGCCCAGTGGCGAATTCATTATAGTTTGCGCTGGCCCGCGCTGCGGTGCGACTACTTCAGACTCAGCCCGGTCGAAGGCGAAGGCAACGGGGAGTCGTTGCGGCAATTTCCGCTGGAGGCCGGCGACTACACCCTGGCGGACCGGGGCTATTGCCACGCCAGCGGCATTCATTATGCCGCCAAACGGAACTGCTGCGTCACGGTTCGGTTGAACCCGGATGGGATCGCGCTACAGACCCCGGCCGGCGAGCCTTTCGATCTCCTAAAGAGGCTCAAGCCTCTCCAGCGAACGGGCCGGATAGCAGATTGGAATGCGCTAGTTCCATGGGAGGAGGAGCCCGCAGTAGCGGTGCGGGTTTGCGTGATTCGCAAGAGCAAGGCCGCCATCGCCCTGGCGCGCGAGCAACTCCGGCGCAAGGCCAGCAAGCAGGGTTCGCACTTGCAGCCCGAGACACTGACTTACGCCGAGTACGTGATGGTGCTGACCACCTTCCCAGAGGCGGAGTTTCCGGCGTGGTTGGTCTTGGAGTACTATCGGTTTCGGTGGCAGATCGAATTGGTCTTCAAGCGTTTCAAGCAGATCGCCCAACTTGGCCACCTGCCCAAGCAGGATCCGGAGAGCGCCAAAGCTTGGCTCTACGGCAAGCTGTTCGTGGCGCTGCTCACCGACAAGGTTCTGGCGCAGGCGCGCGCCCTTTCCCCCTGGGGGTACGATCTCCAAGCGATCCAGACGGTGTAACCGCTGGCGGGAGTTTGCCTTTGTGTTGCGCCAGGTGCTCCGGGCGGTAGTGCCTTGGCTTCCACTCCGGCAAATGCTCGATGAGTGGGAACAGATCGCGGCTGA
>JBEKRX010000096.1:0-14774 GCA_049518415.1 Verrucomicrobiota bacterium | reverse complement strand
CCACTATAGCCGGCGGCAAAGTTATTGACCACCTTCGGGCTGGGGTCCTGACCGGGACCCTTCCCTCGGTGGTGAATAACTTTGGAAAGCGTATCAGGGGCAGCAAGACAGTAGCCCAGGGCGGCGGGGCCGCGCCAAGCAAATTGACACTCCGGGGGCGATTGTGTAGTTTGGCGCGAGTGGAATCGGGATTATGATTTCGCTGTTGAACCAACATGTGCTGGTGCTCAACCGCCTGTGGCAGGCGGTGAACGTTTGCACGGCTCGCCGGGCGCTGACGTTGCTGTTTCAGGGCCACGCCCAGGCTGTGCTCAACCGCAATGACGGCTCCTTCCAGACTTTCAGTTTCAGCGAATGGCAGGATTTTTCCCAGCAGGAACCCCATGCGGAGTCCATCCGCACCGTTTCTTTCCGCATCCGCGTGCCGCGGGTCATCCTGCTCCTTATCTATGACCATCTGCCCAAGAAGGAAGTGAAGTTCACCCGGCACAATATTTTCGAGCGCGACAAAAACGCCTGCCAATATTGCGGGCGGACGTTCGACCGCAAGGACCTGAACCTGGACCACGTGATTCCGCGCGATCGCGGCGGCCCGACCACCTGGGAAAACATCGTCTGCTCCTGCGTCGATTGCAATACCCTCAAGGCCAACCGCACGCCGCAGGAAGCGGGCTTGCGCCTCATCCGCAAACCCAAACGGCCCAAGTGGCGCCCGTTTGTTCAGATCAACTTCACCCTCCACCAGCACGATAGCTGGAAACACTTCATCGACCTCGCCTATTGGAATGTGGAGTTGGGGGAAGACGTGTGAGGACGGAGAGCGGCGGATGGAGGGCCGAGGAGCGGTCAGACGCCTGACCGCGGCGGCGGCGCGAATCGCTCCGGCATTTCTATCATCTTGCCAGGCATCCTTCCAATCCGCGCAATTTTGCCTTCGCCTCTGTCCTCCGGCCTCCGGCTTCCGGCCTGTGACCCACGCGCTCCGTCCTACGGCTTGCCCGCCGCGGTCGCCGTCCCGATTAATTCCCAGAACTTCGGGTTTTGCTGGAGCGCCTCGTCCTCCTGCATTTTAAGTCCGGAGCGGAAGAGAAAATCCTTGAGGGTGTGGCGGCTGAGGATGCGGTGGACCACCAGGCCCAGTTCGTGCCGCTCGAAATAGACCCGGTAATCCCCCACGCGGAACCGGTGCAAGACCCGGCCCGCCCGTTCGAGTTTGCCGAACTGATCCAGCTCGGTGTTCATCACCTGTTGGGGCAGGCCGCGGAATTCGCCCAGGATTTGCAACTGCAGTTCCTTGGGCATCCGCGCCAATTCCGCGGCGCTGGCCGGATTGAAAATGATTTGAAACGGGCGCATTGTCGTTGACAGGATTGACAGGATTAACGGGATTGGCAAAACAATTCCGGCAAGCAATGGCGCTCCCGAGCTGCCTCAAATCAAATCAAAAAGCCCAATCACCGGGTAACATTTTCCTGCAATTGGAATGATCAATGATGATCGGCGCAGGCTGCGCGTAATTCCACTCGAACGGTGTTCTCACTGGCGTCAGCCGGTGCTGTTGAAACTGGGGACCCCGGTTCTCGCGCTGTCCCAGGATCCACTTGAGCTGCCTGGTGGAGCGCGAGGCGCTCCCATTCCTTGAACCATTCGGCTTCCCACCATCGAATGTTGGTGTTCATTGGGGAGACCTTATCGCCCCGAGTGGGTTCACTTCAATCGGGCCAACACCGGAAAATCCCACCGGGGATTCACCGGGAAACATAATGACCCGAGCCCTTTTGGGCGACGGGTGGGCGCCGTCCAGTCCCCCGCGTCCTTCGCCGGAGTGTCCCGTTTGTGAAACACGTTGGCCGGACGAAAACTGCTGGTCTGAAGAAAATCGTCAATTACATCAGAGCCGCTTATCCCGGCCCTTGCCTCGTGTCCCCGGAAGAGCAAAGGGTTGAGGCTGAAATGAAAGGAATTGCCACGGAACTGATTTTTGTTTTCTCGCCCAGGAATCTTCAAAAACCCCTCATTTTCAGGGTGGCAGCGCGTACGGGAATCGAACCCGTCTTTCAGCCTTGAGAGGGCCGTGTCCTGAACCGATAGACGAACGCGCCAACCCGTGACTGCATAAATGCTAGCCCTGGCGCCGGGATTGTCAACGCCGCAAAATGAATCGCACTTGCCCGCAGCGGCGGAGTGGAGTCCGCCGCACTTGGCAAGGGGATCGTCCCGCCTCGAATATCGACGGTGCCCTCTGCCAGCGGCTCTCGCTAGAGAGCCGCTGCGGCGCAAAAAGAAAGCCGCCCGTCAGGGCGGCTTTGTGGAAAGAACGGGCTACGAGGCCTGAATTACTTCCGGCGGCGGAAGATCAACAGGGCCGCAGCGCCCAGGCCAGCCAGCGCGAACACGCCGGGCTCGGGAACAGTGGTCATGACCAGGTCCGTGCCGGCGCTGTCGAGATTAAGGGGAGCCGCCACTGGCGGAGGCCCTGGTGCGGTGTAGTCAGTCGTGGGCTGCATGAACGCCAGCACGCCGGCGCGGGTAGTGGGAGCAGGGCTCGAGGCCATCGCATTCCAAGTTGCGTCCGCAGTATTCCAAGCCGCGAGCGCGAGGGTCACGTTGCCGCCTTTAGGGGAGACGTCGGCCATACGCCACTCGCCCTGGGCGACTCCACCGCCTACAGAGGTAATGGCGGCGTAGGTTTTTTCCAGGGTGAAGCCATCGGGAGTCAGCATTGCATAGGCAGTCACGCCCGCGCCTGGGTCCGTCGAGCCATTTAAAGCAGCTAGGCCGGCTGGGACAGTCCCTCCATTGAGCATCCACACTTCCAGGCCCATCGTGCCAGCGTAGAAATTTCCAACGCTGTTGATGGCGAACCCGTGTGTGGAGGACATGTTATCGATTTGAACGGAACCCTGGGCAAATACGCCTACGGCCAGGGCGATGGTTGCCACACCTGTGAGCAATAGTTTCTTCATACGGTTTAGTTTAGTGTTCTGGTTGTCGTGTTTGGATCAATGTTTGGTTTAGCTGCGGTTTGTTGGTTATTATTGAACCGTGAAATTGGTGGTCCACACTGAGCCGGGCAAGGATTTCAGCCAGAATCCCTGGCCCACGCCAATTTGGGGCTCACTCGGGGACCAGCCTCCGGCCTTGGCGGACAAAGTGAAGACCTGATTGGCGCCGAAGCTCGTGGCGCCAAGAGGCCAAGTATACACTACCTCATTAGTCTGCGCGCGATAGCCCAGGGTCGTCGTCAACCCGCCCGCGATCGGAATCTGGGAGCCGATGAGGGTGTAGCCACCGAGAGCCGGAATATTCGGGTTGGCCAGAGGGCCCTGCAACACCGTGCCCACGGTCGTGACGCTCTGTGTCGTCCCGAGGAAGGCGTTAGCAGGAATGGAAAGCCAGGCGCCTTGTCCGGGATTGAGCCGCAGGCCAGGCACCGACCAGCCACCGGCCTTGGTGGAGTAGGTTGAATTCGTATATCCTGCGACCGAAATATCCCAGGTGTAGACTACCGAATTCCAAGGCAGATTGGTACCGAGGGCCGTCGAGACGGTGTTGTTGGTGGCAAGCCCGTCAAGGTCCAGCGGGTTGGCGATCATGTTCCATCCCTCAACCAGAGGGATGTTGACGTAGCCGACGACGTTTAATGAATAGACGTCCGCCGCCGTCGAGGAGAGGGCGCACGTTGCTGCGATAGCGGCAGCGCAGAGTAGCACTTTCGTTCTCATATCTAATTTGTAGTTTGTGTATTACCGTGTGTGCCCGCACTATCTCAGAACGGGAGGGGAGTGTCAACACTTTTTTGATTTTTTTTTGAACGTTTTTAGAGCCGCCTTTTCGGCCGAAAAAGGGGTGGCCTTCTGTCTGCCTAAGTTTCTGATAATCAAGGAGTTATACTCGCGCTCGGCATTCGGCAATCGGCCGGGCACGGTGGAAATCAACCCCCTTGGGGCGTCGGAAGCCGCGGCCCGAGCCGCCAGCGTGGGGCGCGGGAGGGGTGGCACTGCGCAGCTTTGAAAGGACCTGAGGGTCATTGCTTCCCAGGCACGCCTTGGGGCGCTGGGGTGGCCGGGCGTGCGCCCTCGGGCATTTGGCCGGCCCCGGCAGGCGGGGCGGTCAGGGAGTAGAGCCCGCGCGGAAAGCTTGGCGATTCGAGCCAATCGGCCAGCAGGTGCAACTCGACGGCTGTGAAACCGACGCTGGACTTGCGTTTGACGGAAAGCTGGCTCGAACCGGTCTGGGTCACTTCGGTTCCTGAAGGCCCCAGCTTTGGCCCCACCGCTCTGAGCCAGGCAAGGCCCGCCGACTGCGCCGGGAATTGGCTCTGCTGAAAAACCAGGCGGAGGCTTTGGCCCAGATAGAGCCATTGTGCGATGCGGAGCCCGGTGATCTCCCAATCGTAGAGGGCGAGATTCGTCCGGGTCGAGAGTTCCAGGAGCATCTCCGGGGGGAGCGGGGTGTTGGTTCCGCCGGCGGGAAAGAGGCCGCCGAAGATAAAGCCGCCGGTATCGAGCACAACGGATTGCAGGAACGGGGAGATGCAGGGAATCCCTCTCCATTCCAGGCCGTTAAACGTCTGCGATTCCCCAAATTTGACCAGGTTGTTCGTCGCCGACCAGGAGCCGCTGTTCTGGAGCACAAGGTCTGCCAGGCGGGACACCTGGTTGCTGGCGTCGGGGTGCGGTGCGGCAAAATAGGTTTGCACGGGCAAGCCCTGGAGCGCCCAGGAATAGAACTGGTTGGGCAGGGGACTGGCCGGAAGGCTGCTCCGGGCCTCAAGTGACGCCAGCCAGGGCTCAATCCCGCGAACGGCCGTGAAGCTGCTTACCGGACCCAAAATGAGGTTGGTGGGCATCCGCCACGGATCGAGCTCAAGCTTGAGCGGTTTGGCAAACGTCAACTCCAGGTCCGACCGGACCCAGGCGCCATCCCCGGTAGCCGTTAGCGAGAGCTTCACCAAATCTGGCGGCAGGCGCCGGTCCAGTGCCACGGCGGCAGCCACGCGCCCCGCCTCCAGGTCGGCCTCAAGCCAGTAATTGGTCGCCGCCGCCGGCAATGGGGCCTGGTCGCGCCGGATGCGGGCGGCCCAATCGCTGAGCAGCGGGTTTTGGTCCGGCGCCAGGCCCAGAAGGGTCCAATCGCCGGCACGGGCGAGCGAGAGGTGAGGCGTGAGGCGTGAGGCCTCCTGGGTGATGGGCAATTGCCAGTGGCGCGCGCCGTCCTGGGTTGGTGTGAAACGGGCGCCGGGCAGAGATGCAAGGGCCGCGGTGAGGTTGGTTTCCCAGAGGGCGGCGCGCTCGGTTTCGAGCCGGACGGCGAGGGCCAGCGCGCAGGGCAGGCTGCCGGCCTGGCGGACTTCGAGATACGACTCCTGTTGGAGGAGGTCCTCGAGCAAAGGGCGGATGAGGCTGGCCGAGGCGGATGGCGTGATGCCCGGCTCCTGCCGCCGGACACCCGGCCTCTGCCCTCCGGCCTCCGCCACTCGCCACTGGCCACTCGCCACGCTTACGGCGAGTTTGTCGAGGATTTGGGCCTCAAGTTTGCGGCTCTCGGGCAGGTTCCAGAGGTTCATGAAACCAGCCGCGTTGGCCTCGGCCGCGACGCGTTTTTTGCCCAGCCAGTGGAGCCGGGCGATGGTCTGGGCTGCGGGCGGCGGCGGGGGGGAGGTCTGCTTGGCCGGCGCCGACGGCGTGCGGCCGCCGCAGCCAGGACCGACCACCAGGGCCGCCAATAAACCGAGCACGACAGTTCTGAGGCTTAGCTCGGCGCAGCCGGAACCAAAGTCCGGGGGGAATTCCCTCGTCAGGGGAGCAACGGAAGCCTTCCCCCGCCGCCGGCCTGGCCGGGCGGCAGGCGCTGAAGAGCGGCGCTCCGCAGCGCAGAGGATCGGTGAGGAAACACCTTGGGCGCCGGCACAAAGAATCTTCGCCCAAGGAGAAGATTCTGACGGATAACAATACATAGCGCGCAGGCTTGTACAAAAAAAAGAGGCGCGGCGCAAACCGAAACGGAAAAGCCTAAAGGCCGCGCCCAGCGGTTGCGGCTACGGCGCGCTGGGCAACCGGTGGTTGACAGCAATCTTCAAAGAATCCGCAGTGGGGTGCGAGGCGAGGGCGAGGGCGGCCGCGGTTTGTGCGAGGGGGAATTGGTGCGTGACCAGGCGGCGGGCATCGAGCCGGCGGGAAAAAATCAGGCGCGCCACCTCGGCCTGGAGCAGGAAATCCGAGGAGTAACTGCCGAGCAGGTCCTTCTCCTCCACACAGATCGTGGCGAGGTCCAGGGCCGTCGGTTCGCCGCGCCGGGTATGGGAAAAGAGCAGCACCTGCCCGCCGCCGCGCACCAGTGCCTGCGCCTGCCGCACTACCGCGTCCGAAGGCACGGCAATGGCGGCGGCGTCCAGCCCGCGCCCGGCGGTAACCCGCTCGATCAGCTCGGCCAGCGGATGGGCACGCCACGCGGGATGCGTGAGCCCGGGCGGCGGACGCTCGGCGGCGGACAGGGGATCGTGGATTTTGAAGGTATGACGCGCCCCGAATTGCCGGGCCAGCTCGAGCCGCGATTCCAGCAGGTCCGTCGCCACGACGCTGAGGCCCCGGAGCGCCAACAACCGGGTAAACATCAGCCCAATCGGCCCCTGGCCAGCCACGAGCACGGTGTCGCCGCGCAGGAGCGCCAGGCGTTTGACGGCCTTGAGGACGGTATTGACCGGCTCGAGCATGGCGCCTTCGAGAAAGGAGTTGCGCGGCGGGATTTTCACCACGCCGGGCAGGACGAACGGCATCACGCGCACATACTCGGCGTAGCCGCCGCCGGCAGGCTCGAAGCCGGCGGTAATGCCGGTGCGCTGGTATTGGCGGCACTGGGCGAAGGCGCGGTGACGGCAGGCATGGCAGGCGAGGCAGGGCACATGATGGTGCAGCGCCACGCGGTCGCCCACCTTGAATTGCCGGACGCGCGCGCCGAGGCGGACGATGGTGCCGGCGGTTTCGTGGCCGAAAATGCGCGGGGGCGGGAGGGTGCCGTATTGGATCTTTTTGATGTCGGTCGGGCAGACGCCGCACACGGCCACCGCGACGAGCAATTCCTCCGGGCCGATGCGCGGCACCGGCACCCGCTCGACCCGGAGGTCATTGGGGCCGCGATAAACGACGGCGCGCATGGTGTTTGGAATCGCAGGCACGGGAGCAGGTTAACCCGGGATGACACGGATGACACGCGGAAACCGAAGAAGTTCGGGCTGGCGCCGGAGCGGCGAGTCGGACAGTATTGGGCCATGTTCGTTTTTGCGGTGACGATCTTTACCGGGGCATTCCTGTTGTTCCAGGTGCAGCCCCTGATCGCCAAGTACATCCTGCCGTGGTTTGGCGGCGGCCCCGGCGTCTGGACCACTTGCATGTTGTTTTTCCAGGTCCTGCTGCTGGGCGGCTATGCTTACGCGCACTTTACCTCCCGCTGGCTCAAGCCCCGCGTCCAGGCCAGCGTCCACCTGGTCCTGCTGGCCGCCGCCCTGGCCCTGCTGCCCATTACCCCCTCCGATTTCTGGAAACCCACCAGCAGCGACCACCCGACCCTGCAAATCCTGGCGCTCCTGGCCGCCAGCCTGGGCCTGCCCTATTTCGTGCTCTCGTCCACCGGTCCGCTGATGCAGCAATGGTTCAGCCTCTCGAGGCCGGGCCGCTCGCCCTACCGCCTTTACGCGCTTTCCAACCTCGGCTCGCTGCTGGCGCTGGTCAGCTACCCGTTCTTCTTCGAGACCCACTTTACCCGCAAGACGCAGGCCTGGCTTTGGGACTCTGGATTGGTGGTCTTTGGGCTTTTTTGCGCGGGCTGCGCGCTGGCACTGTGGAAGTCCGAAATCCGAAGTCGGAGGTCCGAGGAAAATCCCAAGGCGGAGCGCCAACCCTCGGCGTTGGCCTCCCTGACGCTCGACCCTGGGCACTGGACTCACACTCCCCGCCCCTCAGCCGTCAACTATCTGCTGTGGCTGCTGCTGCCCGCCTGCGCCTCGGTGCTGTTGCTGGCGACCACCAACAAGCTGTGCCAGGACGTGGCGGTGATGCCTTTTTTGTGGGTGCTGCCACTGTCCATATACCTGCTGAGCTTCATCCTTTGCTTTGACAGCCCGCGCTGGTATGAGGGGCTGCCGTTTCGGCCGGCGCTCATTGCGGCGCTGGGCGCCGTGTGGTGGGCCCTGGCCAAGGGCAACCAGATTTCTTTATTGGTGCTTTTGGGGGTGTATTCCGGGGCGCTGTTCATCTGCTGCATGGTCTGCCATGGCGAGCTCTACCGGCTCAAACCCGAGCCGGAGGAGCTGACTTCGTTTTACCTGATGATTGCCGCCGGCGGGGCGCTGGGCGGGGTGCTGGTGGCGCTGGTGGCGCCGCAGGTCTTCAGTGAATACTACGAACTGCACTGGGGCCTGGTGCTCTGCGGTGGGTTGCTCCTGGTCGCCTGCGCCCGCGACCGCCAGCCGGAGGGCCTCAAGCAGACCCGCTGGCTGGCCTGGGCGTTGCCTCTGGCGGTCCTGGTGGGGCTGGACCGGTTGGTGTCCGGGTTGGTCGGGCAGCCGAGCGACCTGTTCGATGGCTGCCTGCTGGGCGCGCGCATTGGCGGCGGCATCTTTTTGGTTTTCCTGGCTTACCTTGGCCTGGAGGGCCGCGCGCTGGCTAGACCCGGCGCCCGCATCGCCCCAACCTCTGAACCGCGCGGCGCCGCCGTCCCGGCTACGGGTTCCGGCGGCCTGGCGCCCCCGGAACGAACGCCCGGCGAGACGGCTGGCCGAGCCGCAGGCCAAGACGCCCGCGCCACGTACGCCGCCCGCTCCCAGGGCGCCACCCGGGAGCGAGCCTCGGGGTGGTCTGTCCTGGTCCTGCTGTTTGTGCCTTGGGCGGCGCGCCAGCGCTTCAAAGACTACCAGCATTGGCCCCGGCTGGCCTGCTCCTGGCTGGCCATCGGCCTGGTCGTTTTTGCAGTGGGGCTCTGGGGGCAGGCCCACCGGTTTGCCGATTTGGTGGTCCACAGGTCGCGCGACTTCTATGGTGTGCTGAGCATCCTGGAAGATGCCAAAGAAAACCCGGACTACCACCACTTGGCGCTCATGCACGGGCAAACCCTGCACGGCCTCCAATTCTTTCATCCCATGGGCGCCACCTGGCCGACGCTCTACTACACCGACAGCAGCGGGGTGGGGCTGGCCCTGCGGGCCCTGCCCAAGGCCGGCCGGCGCATCGGCCTGATTGGCCTGGGCATCGGCACGCTGGCAGCCTACGCCCGGACCAATGATTACTTCTGTTTCTATGAAATCAACCCGGAGGTGCAGCGCCTGGCGGTCTCCCGCTTCCGCTACCTGGAGCACTGCCAGGGGCAGGTCGCCTTCAAGCTCGGCGACGCGCGGCTTTCGCTCGAGCACGAGCCGCCGCAGCAGTACGACCTGCTGGTCCTGGACGCGTTCAGCAGCGATGCCATCCCGCTACACCTGCTGACCCGGGAGGCCTTCGAGCTCTATGCGCGGCACCTCAAGACCAACGGCATCATCGCCGCGCACATCTCGAACAAATACCTGGACCTGGAGCCCGTGCTGCTCAATGCCGCCCGCGCACTCAATTACGGGCTGGCCGTGGTCGAAACCCGACCGGCCGGCCCCGACAAGTGGTGGAACATGAGCGCCACCTGGGTCCTGCTCACGCACAACCGGGAAATCCTGGACACCCCGGCCATTCGCCAGGCCTCCAGGCCGCCTCACCAAAGCTCAAAGAAGCTCCCGCTCTGGACGGACGACTTCACCAGTTTGTATCAGGTGCTGAGATGAGCGAATTATTGGAGAAACAGCTCGACAGTTTTGAGGCCAGCCAGCGCCGGGAGGCCCTGCTGGCTTTGTGCCGGCAGGTCCAGGCGGGCAGCCTCCGGCTGCCCGCCCGAGGCGGCGCGGTGAACCTGCACGCGCATACGTTCTTCTCTTACAACGCTTACGGCTATTCGCCCTCGAAGTTCGCCTGGTTGGCGCGCAAGGCAGGGCTGGCGGCGGGCGGCGTGGTGGATTTCGACGTGCTGGACGCGGTGGAAGAGTTTCTCGAGGCGGGGCGGTTGGTGGGACTGAAGACCTGCGTGAGCCTGGAGTCGCGGGTGTATGTGCCGGAATTTGCCACGCGCGTCATCAACTCGCCGGGCGAGCCGGGGATTGCCTACCACATGGGCGTCGGTTTCACTCGCGCGGGGCCGCACCCGTTCCTGGGGCAGATGCGGGCGGCCGCCGAGCAGCGGACGCGCGAGCTGCTGGCGCGGGTCAACACTTACCTGCGGCCGGTGGAGCTGGACTACGCAGCCGAGGTGCTGCCGCTGACGCCCAAAGGCAACGCCACCGAGCGGCACCTGTGCGAGGCCTTCGAGCGCAAGGCCGCGCAAATGTTCCCCGAGCCCGGGCGGCGGGCGGCCTTTTGGAAAGAAAAGCTCGGCGACGCCCCTCCCGCCGGCACGCAGCTCCAGAACCTGATCCGGGCCAAGACGATGAAAAGAGGCGGGGTCGGCTACGTCCAGCCGGGCCAGGGCTCGTTCCCGCTGATGGCCGACATGAACCGGTTCGTGCTGGAAGCCGGGGCCATCCCCACGCTCACCTGGCTCGATGGCACCAGCGACGGGGAGAGATGCATCGAAGAGCTCTTCGCGGTCGCCAGGGCCAGCGGCGCGGCCGCCTTGAATCTGATTCCCGACCGCAACTACACACCCGGGGTGAAAGACCAGAAGGTGAAGAACCTTTACGCGGTCCTGGAGTTGGCGCAGCAGCACGATTTCCCCATCGTGGTCGGCACGGAGATGAATGCGCCGGGCAACAAGTTCGTGGATTCGTTCCAGACGGCGGAGTTGGCGCCGCTCTTGCCAACCTGCCGGCGGGGCGCGCACATCGTCTATGCGCACTCGGTCTTGCAGCGCCAGGGCGGGCTGGGCTATCTGAGCCTGTGGGCGAGAAAGACGTTTGACACCGTGGCGGCGAAAAATAACTTCTTCGAGCAGCTCGGCCAGGAACTGGAACCAGAAAGCGAAGACCGTTTGAGCGGCGTGAGCGCCGCGGCGACCCCGGCCGAGGTCCTGGCGAGAATTTGACAATCGAAGCCGATGACAAAAGGCCGGATTCCACAAACGCAGCAGGCGGTGCAGTTGGTCGGACCGGACCAATTGCAGCTTAACCGTTGCAAGCCGGTCTTCCGGCCCGGTCCCCACCAGGTCCTGGGGCGGGTGGAGGTGGTGGGGCTGTGCTTTTCGGACCTCAAGCTGCTCAAACAGTTTTCGGGCCATGCCCGCAAATCGCCCGTGGCCGGCGGCATTGACCCGCAGTTTCTGGCAGAGATGCCCCATTACGTGCCGGGCGACCAGCCGACGGTGCCCGGACACGAAACCGTGCTCCGCATCGTCGAGGTCGGCCCTGGGGTCACCCGCTACAAAGTCGGTGACCGTTACCTGGTGCAAACCGATTACCGCTGGCTGCCCACGGCCGGTTCCAACTCCGCCTTCGGCTACAACTTCGAGGGCGCGCTCCAGGAATTCGTCCTGCTGGACGAACGGGTGATCACCGCGCCCGACGGCGAGTCGATGCTCATCGCTGTGCCGGAGGACTTGTCGGCGGCGGCCCTGGCCCTGTGCGAGCCTTGGGCCTGCGTCGAGGACGCTTATGTCGAAAGACAGCGCCAGCAACTCAAGACCGGCGGCCGGATGCTGGTCGTGGGCGAGAGCCGGGTGGAGCCCGCCCGGCTCGCCAACCTCTTTGCGCATTATGGCAGACCCGCCGACATCACCTGGGCCGCCGCCGCCGAGCTCGCCCAACTCCCGGACGCTGGCTATGACGACGTGGTGTATTTGGGCGCCTGCGCGGAGACCGTCGCCCGGCTGTTCCCCAAGGTCGGCGTGCGCGGCCTGCTTAATCTGGTCCAGTGCGGCGGCAAATTCGGCCGGGCGGTGGTCTCGCCGGTTGGCCGCGTGCATTACGGGGGCCTCCGCCTCATCGGCACCACCGGCTCCGACCCGGCCGCCTCGATGGCTTCTATTCCCGCCACCGCTGAAATCCGCCCCAACGACAAGATCAACATCATCGGCGCCGCCGGCCCGATGGGCACCATGCACGTCCTGCGCGACCTTTGCCAGGGCGTGCCCAACGTGGCCGTGTTTGCCGGCGATGTGAGCGACGAACGGCTGGCGATGCTCCAAAAGCTGGCCGGGCCGCTGGCCCAAAAGAACAAGCTCGCCCTGCGTGCCTACAATCCCGCCAAAGAAAGCCTGGCGGAGCAGTTCGACTACATCGTCCTGATGGCCCCGGTGCCGGCGCTGGTGGTCCAGTCCGTGGCTGCCGCCGCCCCGCGCGCCATCATCAACATCTTCGCCGGCATCCCCGCCGGCGTCACCGCCGAGCTCGACCTGGATGCCTGCATTGCCAAGGAGCTTTACTTCATCGGCACCAGCGGTTCGACGCTCGACGATATGAAGCTGGTGCTGGCCAAAGTCGTTGCCCGCCAGCTCGACACTAATCTCTCGGTGGCCGCCGTCGCGGGGTTGGAGGGCGCCATTGACGGCATCCGGGCCGTCGAAAAGAACCTGGTGCCGGGCAAGATCCTCGTCTATCCCTCTTGCCACGGCCTGAAATTGACGCCGCTGCCGGAACTGAGCGGCCGGCTCCCCCTGGCGGAGGGTTTGTGGAACAAGGAGGCGGAAGCTGCGTTGGTGAAACCATCCCCCAAAGCATGAGCGCCCAACTCCAGGACCAGATCGCCATCGTTACCGGCGGCGCGCAAGGGCTCGGCCAGGCCATCGCCCAGCGGCTGGCGCGCGAAGGCTGCCACGTGATCATTGCCGACGTGAACGAAAGCGGGGTCCGCGCCGCCGCCGCCGCCATCGCCCAGGAAACCGGCCGGCGAGTCCTGGGCGTCAAAGTGGACGTGACCCAGGAGGCCGACGTGCAGGCGCTGTTTGAGCGGGCCGTGCGGGAGTTTGGGCGCGTGGACGTCGTCGTGGCCAACGCGGCCATCCTGATTGCCGAGCCGATTGCCGAGGCCGACGCGGAAAAGTGGCGCGCGGTGCTGAACGTCAACCTCTTCGGCTACTTCCTCACGACCAAGCACGCCTGCCGGGTCATGCAGCAGCAGCGGAGCGGCTCGATCATCCAGATCAATTCCAAGTCCGGCAAGAAAGGCAGCGCGGCCAATTCCGCTTACGCCGCCGCCAAGTTCGGCGGGATCGGCCACACGCAGAGTGTGGCCCTGGAGATGGCGCCCTTTAACGTCCGCTGTAACGCCATCTGCCCCGGCAACCTGCTGGATTCCCCCCTCTGGACCCATCCGGAGCAGGGCCTGTTCGTCCAATACTTGCGGGCGGGCAAAGTCCCCGGCGCCAAAGCTATCGAAGACATCCGCCGGGCCTACATCCAGCAGGTGCCCATGAAACGCGGCTGCACCTACCAGGACGTCTGCAACGCCGTCGTCTTCCTCGCCTCCGAGCAGTCCGCCTACATCACCGGCATCTCCCTGAGCGTCACCGGCGGCCAGGAAATGAATTGACTCGCCCGCACTTTCGCCCCTGACTTTTTTAACTCTTTCTCATCCTATGCCCCCCACTCTCACGGAGCTTTTGACCCTGTCTCACGAAATCGGCCGCGAAGACCGCGGGCTGGCCATCCTGGGCGAAGGCAACACCTCGGCCCGCCTGGGCGATGACACGTTTCTGGTCAAGGCCAGCGGCACCTGCCTTGGCACGTTGCAAGCACAGGACCTGGTCGAGTGCCGCTTCTCGGCCCTGCTGCCCTTGCTGGAGCGCGAGGGCCTGACGGACCAGGCGGTGGATGCGGCGCTGCTGGCCGCGCGCGTGGACCCAGAGGCGAAAAAGCCCTCCGTCGAGGCGGTGTTCCACGCTTATCTCCTGTCCTTGCCCGGCATCAGATTTGTCGGCCACTGCCACGCCACCAGGGTCAACCAAATCCTCTGCTCGTCGCGCGCCCGCGATTTCGCCGGGCACCGGATGTTCCCCGACGAGATCGTTTGTTGCGGGGTCGCCTCCGTGTTTGTGCCGTACACGGATCCCGGCTGGAAACTCTCGCAGGTGATCCGGCGGCAGACGGAGGCCTACGTGCAGCAACACCAGCGGCAGCCGCGGGTCATCCTCATGCAAAACCACGGCCTCATCGCCCTGGGCGCCACCTGGCAGTCCGTGATGTCGGCTTTGCTGATGGCGGAGAAGGCCGCCAGCATCTTCGTGGGCGCGGCCGCGATTGGCGGCCCGGTCTTCTTCACCGAGGACAACGTGCAGCGCATCGCCGGCCGCCCGGACGAGGCCTACCGTCAACGCGCGCTGAAGCTCTGAGGCCGCCGGGCCTGGCAATGCCATCGGCCGGTCCGCGAGCCGCAGGCCCGCGTTCTGCGCGGGCTCAGGCGCAACACTGCTGGCCGGCTGACCTGCTCCTTCGGGGCGAATCGGAATTAGACCTGTCCTGCTCGGCAGCACGGCCGAGCGCGTCATTCGCCAGGCCCATTGTCCCGTCCTCACCGTCCGCCCGGGGTACTCGGCCTAGAACTGTCCTCCTAGCCCGGATATTTCACACCGTGCGTAGGGCGCCCAGAGGACTGCGCGCCCTACCTTGCGGCGTGACAGCCCTTCGAACTTCGTATGAAATATCCGGGCTAGAGCATTTTAAATAAAACTATAGCCGCAATGCGCAAACCAGTTCATGGCGTCCTGGCGCGTGACACTCCTCAAGGCTGAACCGATGGCTTCCACCAGAGCGGCCTGCGTTCGGGCCTCAG
>JBEKRX010000095.1:0-16536 GCA_049518415.1 Verrucomicrobiota bacterium | reverse complement strand
TTGGATAACATATGGACTTGCACGCGGCATATCCTCGCTCATGTGAGCGAGAGGAGGTTGGCAAAGTGTCCCGAAAAGCACAACTATAATACGTCATAGAATTTATGGCCACGTGTACTAAGTCACTTGCGTCTGCTCGCCCCAATCGGCTGCCCACAGATCCTCCGAAGGTCGGTGGTCAGATCACCTTCGTCCGAATGCCTGCCAGGTCTCGCCATGCCACGGCGGTGAACCGCCCCGCTTCGTCCAGGGGGAACGTGTCAGGCCGGGGATAAAGAACAAAGACGCGCTTGACCTTGAGATCCTCAGCGGCGGCGCCAACTCGTTTCATCAAACAAGGTCGTGCCTTCGACCCGGATTTGTGTTGTCGAATGGCCTCGCTCACAGGACAATGCGACTATGAAAGCGACTAACATCCTTTATTCAGGCTTGGCCGTCATGCTCCTGGCTGGGGCGCGCCAGTCTGCCACGGGCGCAGACGCCGCCGCCACAGGTGAACCGCCGCCGGGATTCACGGCCCTGTTCAACGGGCGCGACCTGGCCGGCTGGCGCGGCGGCGATACGTTCGACCACCGGAAGCTCCTGGCCATGCCCGCCGCGGAGCGCGAGGCGCAAATCGCCAGGTGGACCGCACAAATGAAAGGGCACTGGCTGGCCGAAAACGGGGAGTTGGTCAATGACGGCGAGGGGGCCTACGCCACCACGGAAAAGGATTACGGCGATTTCGAGTTGCTGGTGGAGTACAAGACCGTGCCCAAGGCCGACTCGGGCATTTATTTGCGCGGGTGCCCGCAGGTGCAGATTTGGGATTGCACCGAAGAGGGGAAGTTTTCGATGGGGGCCAACAAGGGGTCGGGCGGGCTTTGGAACAACAGCGCCGGCGCGCCGGGCAAAGACCCGCTGGTGCTGGCCGACAAGCCCTTCGGCCAATGGAATTCAGTGCGGGTGCTCATGGTGGGCGCGCGGGTGAGCGTGTGGCTCAACGACAAGCTGGTGGTGGACCACGCCCTGCTGGAGAACTATTACGACCGCAAGGCGCCCGTTCCGCCCAAAGGGCCGATTGAACTTCAGACCCACGGCGGCGAAATCCGCTGGCGCCACCTGTTCATCCGCGAAATCGGCTCGGAGGAGGCCGACCGCCTCCTGGCCAGCCGCGGTGACGAGGGGTTCCAATCGGTTTTCAACGGCCGCGATTTCAGCGGGTGGGCGGGGCCGACCAATGAATACGAGGTCGTGGAGGGGGCGATCCAATGCCGGCCGAACAAGGGCGGCACGATTTACACGACCGGGGAGTATGGCGATTTCATGGCGCGGCTCGAGTTGAAGCTGCCGCCCGGGGGCAACAACGGCCTGGCCATCCGCTACCCCGGCCAGGGCGACACGGCCTACGCGGGCATGTGCGAGTTGCAGGTGCTGGATGACAATTACGAAAAGGCGACGGGCGACAGGATCGATCCGCGCCAGGCGCACGGTTCGGCCTACGGCATGGTGGCGGCGGCGCGCGGCTACCAGCACCCCATTGGCGAGTGGAACTTCCAGGAGGTCACCATCAAGGGCCCGAAGATCAAGGTGGAATTGAACGGCACGGTCATCCTGGACTGCGACCTGGCGAGCGTGAACGACTACCTGGGCAATCATGCGCACCCGGGCAAGGACCGCACCAAAGGCTACTTCGGTTTTGCCGGGCACAACGACCCGGTGGCCTTCCGCAAGATCCGGATCAACGTGGGCCTTCCCCCGCCGCGTTAAATGCGGCGCTCCGCGCCGAAGAATCAGGCCCCTCCAAAGGAAACATGCCAAGACATTCACGCAAAAACGTAGATGTTGCGACCAAAGACTCTAATCGTAACTCAGCGCATTGAACCGCCGGGCGATCTTGCGCACCAGGGCGCGGGGCGCCAGGCGGGTGGAAAAGGCAAGGACTCGATTCCGCAGCCCCGCCACGGCCACGCACTGTCCCTGGCGGAAAGCCCGATGGCCAATCCGGGCGACCGACTCCGCCGACATAGCCGCGCGCCGGAAGAGCATCGAACTGCGGCCCCCCGCGACCGCCATAAAGTTCGTCTCCGTGGGGCCTGGGCAGAGCGTGCTGACCGTCACGCCGGTGCCGGCCAGTTCTTCGGCAATGGCCTCGCTGAAGGAGAGGACGTAGGCCTTGGTGGCGAAATAGACGGCCATGCCGGGGCCGGGCTGAAAGGCGGCGGTGGAGGCGACGTTGAGGACGCCGCCGCGGCGGCGGGCGAGCAGGCCGGGCAAAAAGAGGCCGGTGAGGTGTGTCAGGGCGGTAATGTTGACCTGCAACATCTCGAGCTGGCGCTCGAGGGGCAGTTGGGCGAACCGGCCCCGGGCGCCGAACCCGGCGTTGTTGACCAGCACGTCCACCCGGGTGCCGCGCCCTTCCAAGTGCGCGAAGATGCGGGCCGGCGTCCCCGGCTCGGCCAGGTCGGCGGTCAGGACCTCCGCGTGCGTTTGGTGGGCGCGGCGCAACTCTTCCGCCAGCGCCTCGAGCGCCTGGCGTTTCCGCGCGACCAGGACCAGCCGGCAGCCCTCGGCGGCAAAGCACTTGGCCAGTTCACGACCGATGCCCGACGAAGCCCCGGTGACAAGCACAGTTTCCACGCTCATAAGCTCTGAAACCACAGATGGCACAGCGGCCGCAGATTTGCACTCCTTTTCTGGGCCATCGGCGCCGCCAGGAGCGAACATGCCCGCAGGCGGCCCAGATGCTTGGGCGCGACAGGAGCGCGGACATTCTCTTTGCTGCTCGTACGCCGGCCCCGGCCCCGGGGTGTGACATCACTCACGCAGTTGCGTGCGCATTGCCCGGCTGATCTGTCTATCCATTTGACCCGTGACCTGGGCCGTGCACAACATGCGTGGTCTGGGAATCGAGGCTGCGCCCCGTGAGGCGAAGGGAAGGCCGCGAATGCGACGAATGGTTGTGGAAAAGCAGCAACAGGCAACTACAAACGCCAGGCCGGTGACCTTTGTCACCACCCAGTGGTCGGTGGTGGCCGGCGCCCGGAATGCAGGCGCGCAAGTTGCAGACGACGAACTTCGTCGCGGTCGTTACACGACGCTGTAATTGCTTATGGCACGGTTGATGATCGAGCCGGGCTTATGACTTTGAACCAGCTTGAATTTCTGCTGATGAACAATCCCGTGCGCGCCTTCATTCAGAGGCACTTTGAGGGGCCGCGCTTGGAAAGAATGGGCGGCGTGATGGCTGGGGGCTGCGCGCTCGAAATCGGGTGCGGTCGAGGAGTCGGTGTGCAGATCATACTGGATCGGTTTGGCGCGACTCGAGTCGATGCGGTTGACCTGGACCCAAAGATGATACGACGGGCGCAGAAACGCCTCAAGGGGCGGCCTGCCAGGCTTTGGGTGGCGGATGCGACTGACCTGGGGGTGGACGATTCGAGTTACGACGCTGCGTTTGATTTCGGCATCATCCATCATATTCCGGATTGGCGAAAGGCTTTGGGGGAAGTCTGGCGAGCTCTGAAGCCAGGCGGTCGCTTTTACGCCGAAGAAGCGTTACGCGACATTATCGCACGACGACTCTGTCGTGCCTTGTTCGGCCATCCTTGGGAGGATCGATTCGATCATTCACAGTTTATCGCCGGGTTACGCCAGGCCGGCTTCCAGGTCGTTGCGACCCGGCAGATTTGGAACCGTTTTGGTTGGTATGTCGCGCAGAAAGGCACCCATGCAAAGGACGGACACCCGTAGCCTGCGAAACCGCATAATTGAATTCTTCAAGCGTCTTCTGGGTCACCGGCAGCTTCCCACGTTGCTCGCGGCCGGGGCCATTCTGGCGATGTTGCCGGCCCTGAAAACAGGGCTCGCCATGGACGACCTGATCCAGCGGCCGTTCCAATTCAAGGCCAGTCAGTTACCGGTGCGGATGCGGGAGCTACTGCCGCCGGATTCCGGCAGCCTGCGCCGGGTGCTTGCGGGCCTTTTTGGCTCAATCGTCAACCCTGCACAGGTAGCGCTGGCAAAGGACTACGGCCTCTTGGGCTGGTGGGGGCCGGACGCCATCAAGTGTGGCTTGTGGAGGCCGTTCACCGCTTTCACTCACTGGTTGGATTACCGGTTGTTCCCAGACTCTCCGGCCTTGATGCACGCGCACAATATCGGTTGGTTTGCAGCCGCGATTTTCATCCTGGCGGTAGTCTATCACAAGCTTGCTGGTCCTGCCTGGCTCGGCGGCCTGGCCGGAGTTCTATTCCTGCTTGACAAAAACACGTATTTCCCCGTGATGTTCGTGGCCAATCGCGGCTTCGTTGTGGCGCTCGTCTTTGGACTGGCAGCCCTCTCCGAGCACCACCGATGGCGCACCACCCAATCTCGCCTGGCTATGGTGCTGTCTCTGTGCTCTTTGGCGGTTTCCCTTTTTGCCAATGAGGGGGGAGCCTCCTCTCTCGCCTTCATCCTGGCTTACGCGCTAGTGCTTGAGCCCGGCTCCTGGCGCCGCCGGGCTCTGACCGCGCTGCCCGCCATAATAGTGATCATCGGATGGCGGCTAATCTATCAGGGCTTGGGGTATGGTGTGGCCGATATGGGTGGCGGGGTGAACAATGCTGGTGGTTATATCGACCCGAGCTATGAGCCTCTGCGTTTTGCGGGGCAGCTTGGCCCTAGGGTGCTGGCCCTGGCAGGGGGCCAGTTCACGGGCATTCCGCCGGACGTATTGCTTCTTCTGAATCCGTCCTGGCAGAGCGGGGTGGCGATCTTTTACCTCCTCTGCCTGGCTGCCGGTGGCCTTGTCTTTCTTCCGCTGGTGCGCCAGAACGCTCCGGCGCGCTTCTGGTTTGCAGTGACGGCCTTGGCGCTCATCCCGGCCGCAACCGTCACCCCGCTCAGCAAAAACTTAGCGTTTGTGGCCGTCGGTGCTTTTGGGCTGGTCGCCTGCTTTGTCGGTGGGCTGATCAGCGGGTCAAGTTGGGCGCCCAAGGCGTTGCCCTGCCGAGTGCTCTCCTGGACGACTTGTGTTTGGCTGCTCCTGGCTCATGTTCCAGGGGCGTTGGTGGGCAGAATCGCCAACGTCAAATTCACTCCTCTACTCTTCGGGGCAGTAAATCGAGTCGTCGGGATCGAGGATAGTCCGAACATCGGCGAGCAGGAGGTGATCCTGGTCAATACTCCTTTGCAGATCGCGACTGTCTATGCGCCCTGTTATCGGCTCTACCGCGGTCAGGCCCTGCCCAGGTCTATCAGAGCCTTGGTTCCCGGCTGCACCGGTCTCGAACTCAAGCGCACGGATGAGAAGACGCTCATCGTTCAGACACGGGCGTCCGACATCTTCGCTTGTGACGACCTGGGTGCCGCCCACGTGGCCTATCTGTTCAACTCACTGGATGGGATCGTTGTGGGCCGGCGGCCCTGGAAACCGGGTGACCGTCAGATCCTTAGGGGGCTGACGGTGGAGATACTCGAGGTCAGCAAGCCGGGGTTGCCCGTCCGGGTAGCTTTTCACTTCGAACAACCGCTCGATTCGCCGCTTTACCATTGGTTGCGTTTTGATTGGCGAAGATTCTCGTACGGTGTGTTTTCGGTTCCCAGGGTTGGAGAAACCGTCTGGGTGGAGGGACCTGTGCGATGAACGGATTCGCCTTGCGCCAGGGGCACGCCTACCAAGTGCTGTTCATCAGCGGCAGCATCAGTCTTGGGCATGTCACCCGGGACCTGGCCATCGCGGCCGCATTGAGGAGACTCTATCCGAGTGTACACCTGGCGTGGTTAGCCGCCGACCCGGCCAGGGAGGTGTTAAAGGTGGCAGGCGAAGAGTTGGTCCCGGAATCAGTGGCTTACTCGGGCGAGACGGACTTTGCCGAAAAGCTCGCCAGGGGCTTTAGCCTGCAGCTTACAAACCCGATCGACTTCTTCCGATCGCCGCGAATTCTGAGCCGAATCCTGAGTTTGGTGCGCGCGCAGAAAGCCAACCTGGCCCTGTTCAAAGCACTGACTGGAAGGGAGCGGATTGATTTGATCATCGGCGACGAGGCGTATGACATCATGTTGGGTGTCGCCCGCGATCCCGCACTTAAACCGGCGCCGCTGGCCATGATCTTCGATTTCGTGGGGCTGGACACGACCTCACGAAACCCGTTGGAGTGGCTCTCGGTTCAGCTTGCGAGCTGGTATGGGGTGCGCCTGGTCAGACGGTTTCCATGCCTCTTCGACCTAACGCTGATGGTTGGAGAAGAAGCGGACGTAGCCGACAAACCTTTTGGCCTTTTCCTGCCGAATCGGCGCGAACTGGCAAGAGCGGTCACGAAGTTCATCGGCTATGTATGTCCCTTTGCTCCCGCTGATTATCGAGACCGAACCGGTCTCCGGCAACGACTTGGCTACGGCCCCGAGCCGCTGGTGATTTGCTCAATCGGCGGAACCGCTATTGGAAAACCTCTGTTGGAACTCTGCGGCCGGTCCTATCCGGTGCTCAAGAGGAAGATACCCAACCTCCAAATGGTGGTGGTCTGCGGTCCGCGTCTCTCAGCCGACGCCCTTGTCTTGCCGGAGGGTATTAAGCGGAGAGGCTATGTACACCGGCTGTACGAACACCTCGCCGCTTGCGATCTGGCCATCGTGCAAGGCGGAGGCACGACGACCCTCGAACTGACGGCACTCCGGCGTCCGTTCATCTATTTCCCACTGGAGGGTCACTTCGAGCAGCGCTTTCATGTAGCAAAACGAATCGAGCGGCACCGGGCTGGAGTGCGGCTCGAGTTTAGCGGGACCACCCCGGAACACTTAGCTTCCGTGGTGCTAGGCAATATCGGAACTGAGGTGACTTATCCGAGCATCGCCACAAACGGCGCTCAGCACGCCGCCGAACTGCTCTCGGAGCTCCTGGAAAGAAGCCCGAGTCGTAGATCAACAGCCTGCGCCTGAGGAACCGAATCTGGCGCTATCCTCAGACCATTCCCCGAAAAATGAACACGACTCCATACACTCCGACCGAACCCCAATGGTTGGCAAACCACCACCTGCAGAACCAACCCTTGCCACTGCGGCTGAGCCTCCGATGCCTGCTGGTCGGCTATTGGATCATTGCCGTCATCGCAACCCTAACGGTGTATCAATCGCGGTCCCATTTCCCACCTTGGTTTGCTCCCATAGCCCTGGTTGGCATGGCCTTCTTCATCGCTGTGATCACCTCTTACCTCTGGACCATTCATCGCATCAAAGCGACCTTGCATCCCCCCGCCGCTTCGGAAGCAAGCTGGCTGTGGGGACTGTTGCTCCTGTCGGTCATTTGCACCTCGTCCCTGCACGGTTTTGCGCCTTTCCGCCCGAATATCCTCGCTGAATGTTCACAAATGCCCTCCTTTCTCAAATTCATCGCTTACAACTTTGTTCTCACGGGAAGCAGCCTGGTCGCCGTCATCACGTTGGCCGTCTTTTACTTCCGTGGACACCAACGATTGGCTTTGGCGGGCCTCGTTGTCCTGGCGGGGGTCATGCTCATACCCAATGACGACTGCCCAAACGAGTTTAACCTCCCCTGGATAGGCTGGCTGGGCGCCTCACCACTCATGTTCCTGGGTAACGCCGTTGTCTTGTTGATCGGGTACTGTGGACTGAACGGCCTGCGGCCTCGAATCTCAGCTCTGCTGATGGGCCTCATCAACGCCGGCGTGCTCTTATTGGGGTTGGGCCACCAAACTCGGCTGATATGGTGAAAGCTACGGGAATCCAATCCACATCTATGAAAACGCGCACTGTCACAATCCTCGAGGTTGCGTTTCTGCTCTCACTGGTGCTTGTGTATGCGATCTTCGCAGTCTGCCGGGCGGACCTTTCGACCTTCAAACACACCTATTTCGGTTTGAGTCCCATGCCCATAGAAGGAAGCGCGTCGTTTTATGCGTGTTCAGAACCCGGGAAGGGCTTCAAGGAAAGGCTTCCGGTGATTATTTGCATCGGTCACAACTTCTCCCAAAAGCCGGACGTTCTAACCCAGTTGGTCGGCCGCCTGGGCGAGCCTGTGCTGCTAATCTGGTGCGACCTGCTATCTGACCTGAGTGGCGACACCCGGCTCGATGACCCCGTCGTATGGGAGAAAAAGCGGCGCGAGTTCACAGGGCTCCTCTCGCGGTATCGGCAGATTCTCAAGTTTGATGAGCAGAGGGTTTATCTGACCGGAACCGGGTTTGCCGGCGCTTACGCCTGGATGCTGGCCTATGATCAGCCTGAGCAGTACGCCGGTGTGGTAGCCATGTCTGCTCCCTCCAACCCCAAGCAGATTCAGGAACGCATCGAAGCCGCAAAAGCTGTGGTCACCGTTGTCGTCATGCGAGAAAAGCTCGAATGGCTGGTCAAGCACCGAGCCGAGGAAGAGCGGACGGGTCGCTTCATCGAATCGCAAAACCTCCGTTCGAAGTTCAGCGTCAAATCAATAGAAGGCCGCAGCGAAATGGCGAAGTGCTGGGCGGAGAATCTGAAATACATACTGCAGTTCAGAAAGTCTTTGGAGCCGAAGTCCACGTTCGCGCAGTAATGCGGCTCTTGGCGGCGCCAGAGCCCGTATCGCCACATTATGGTGCTCTGTCGCTTTCGTCCCATGGCGCATGAGTTCCGCTTGAAAGCGAGATTTTGGGCGGAGGATTTCTCTTGGGACCGCAGTGTCACATAATAGACAGAGCAACGCCTACCAGGATCACTCCTGGACGACGACGACGACATACTGGTCAAGCGACTCTTCAAGAGGGATGACCGCGCGTGGGAGAACTGCAAGCGGCGCCGCTGCCCGACTTGCTGCGCGAACTGGCCGAGCGCGATTTGTGACCGTGCGCACTGCCATCAGGGGGCGCGTGCGGCTTCTGGCTGCGCGCGCTGGAGCTCCCTGGTGATGTTGCGCAAGACGAGGTCCGAACCTTTCGCGTCGCTCTTTTCATAAGCGACCCAGTACTGGCCGTCGGGGCTTTGTTGGGCTTGCGGAAAGAGGACGTCCGCGGGCTCGACGAGTGTTGTTTGCGCAAGCGACTGGCCGTCTTTGAGGAGGGCGGCCCGGCCTTGCCAAAGGCCGGAGGGCCCGCGTTGCGACCAGGCCAGCAACAGGAGGTTGCCCGCCGCCGGCGCCAGTTCGGGCGTGGAGCAGACTCCGGAGCGCGCGCCGAAGGTGCTGACCAGGGTGAAGGCATTGGCCGGCTGGTTGAGCCGGGCCAGGCGAAGGCAGCGGGAGGGCTCGGAACAATCCCAAGCGCACCACAGCACGCCCCGCTCATCCAGGGCGGCGGAGGGAAAGAGATCAATGGCGTAGCGGAATTCTCCGGTCGCCCCGACGAGGATGGGGGCGGACACCGTGTTGGAGAAAAACCGGGCGGCGAAGATGGTCGGCTGGGCAGCGTCCAGCGGCTGCTTGTAGAGCTGCGGATGGTAATCATAGCTCCAAACGATCCAGGCATTGCCCTGCCGGTCGATGACCACGTCCGGGTCGGTGTGATCCTCGACTTCGGGTTCATGGGGACTGATTTCGGTCTCTTTGCCCCAGGCGAGCCGCCCGGGCTCGTAGGTGCGCGCATAGAGATCGCGGTCGCGCGAATAGCCCCACAAAATATGCCATTTGTAATAGGCGACGGTGACAGTGCCGTCCGGGCCGGCGGCGATTTTCGGGCTCATGGCGTCGTCGGTGCTGAAGGAGAGTTGTTCGGTGCTCGGCGGCTTACCCACCGGACGGCAATGGGCATAGATGTCATAGCAACCGCTCTGCCTGGCACACCAGGCGACCCAGAGCGCACCCTGGGGATCGAACGCGCAATCCGGGGCGTAACACTCCGCATTGGCCGGGCTCAACCGCTCCTCCCCCGCCGGCTCACCCTGCTGATTGAAGCGGCGCAGGAAGACCGCGTTGGCGCCCTCGCGGTTGGAATAATAGACCACGTGCGCCTGGCCGGCCCGATTGAAGGCCAGCCGGGGTGAACGCTCGCGCCGGGCCTGGCGGCAGGCCAGCACCTCCGCGGGCATGGCCAGGCCGCGCCCCGGCGGCGCCTTTTCGCCGGCCACGGCCGGCGTCTTGTCCACCAGACCCTCAAGGCAGCGCCGCAGGGCCGACAAGTTCCGATCCGAGTCGAACCCGTGGAACCGGACCAGGCCATCCGGATCGATGACGACAAACACCGGCCAGCCCTGGTACACGAAAGCACGATGCATGGCGTAGTCCGCATCGATCCCCATCATGTGCGGGCTGCGGTAGTGCAAGGTGTAATCCAGGGCCGCCCGCGCGTTTTCGCCGCAGCTAATCTCCAGGTAATAGACTCCCTTGGGAGAAAAGTCTTCGATCAGGTGGTGGACCGCCTTGGCCCATTGTTGGCATCCCCCTCACCAGGAGGCCCCGAACTGCAGGACCAAAATGCGCCCCTTGAAGGTTTCCAGGGAATACGGTTCGTTGAAGATACCCTGCGCCTGGAAGGCCCGGGCCCGCTTCCCAACCAGCGGACCCTGGCCGGCCTGGCTCCCGGCGGCGCGCCCCCAGCCGCCGAGGCCGACCAGGGCGAGGCCGAGGCAAGCCCAATAATTGAGAACCCACCTGGCATTGAGTAGCCGCATAACTTTATGGTTAGTACAATGGCCTGGCTTGCTGAGCAACTTTTTTTCTCGATGGACTCCGTCGAGGGCCGAACGCTGGCGGCGAGCGTGCGCGAGCAACCACTGGCCGCCAGGCGGCCCGCGGCCTGCCTCAAGGCCGTCGCCGAGGCGGTGCATTGTCTCCATGGCCTCCCGGCGTTCGCTGAGGTTCCGGCGTGATGGCAGAAAAATGGGGGCAGAAAGATGGGAATTAGGTCTCCATTGCTTTTGGGCGTTCACTCCGATTGGGACATTTTTCTGCCCCCATTGTTCTGCCTAAAATGCAAATCGTCTCCATTGCCTCCCGGCGTTCACTGCGATTCGGACGGAGCCGCGGAATATTGTGGAGGTTGGAAGCCCGCCCCCGCGGGGCAGTGTCCGGCTGCGCCCGGTTTCGGACAGGCGGCCAGCGGAGGGTTGACGGAACAAAGGAACAAAGGCACTTTGTGGGGATGAAGACGGTGAATCTGACGATTGACGAGCGGACGTGGCGGGCGGCGCGGGCGCTGGCGGCGGAGCGGGATACGAGCGTAAGCGCGCTGGTGCGCGACGCGCTGGCGTATCTGACCCGCACGGATAGCCGCCGGGAACAGGCGCGCAAGG
This sequence comes from Verrucomicrobiota bacterium, assembly GCA_049518415.1. GTDB lineage: Bacteria > Verrucomicrobiota > Verrucomicrobiia > Limisphaerales > UBA8199 > CAVQND01. Next base: position 5,358 of record JBEKRX010000095.1, on the reverse strand, counting down.
ACATCCTCCGGATGATCGGGACGTTCGACGGGAAGGTCGGCCGGATGCCATCGCGGGAGGAGCGCCATGCCCGCCGCTGACGTGCTGCTGGACAGCAATGTGCTGCTGTATGCGCTGTCGAGCGCGCCGGCGGAACGGCTCAAGCGGGACCGGGCCGCAAGGCTCATCGCCAGCGAAAACTTCGGGACCTCGTACCAGGTGGTGATGGAGGCGTGGGTCGTGGCGACGCGCAAGATGGAGCGGCCCGTCCAGCCGGAAAAGGTGGCGGCCTTTCTGGAGAAGATCCTGGTCTTCCCCTGCGTGGCGGGCACCCCCGGCCTTTACCGGCAAGCGGTGCGGCTGGTCCAGCGGTACGGAGTCCATCCCTACGACGCCGCGGTCCTGGCGGCGGCGCAGGAACTGGGCGCGCACACCGTCTATTCCGAGGATCTGAGCCACGGGCAGGATTACGACGGGGTGAAGGTGGTCAATCCGTTTCATGGTTTGGCGCCGAGGGCGTCTTCGTAGTATCGCCAGGCGCCGCAGACCCCGAGGCCGCAGCCTTCTTCGCCCAGGAGCGTGCTGCGGCGGTTTTTGATGGTGGTGCCGAAATCCGGCGCGTGACGAGGGTGTGCTGACTGATGGGGAAAAGGCCCTCATTGAGGAGCCTTTCCGTGACCTGCAGCCCAAGCCGCAGACCTCCATCCCGTGGGAGGAAACCAAGCCAGCCTTGCTTAAGACGGCGGGCCGAGGTAGGTTTTGAACGTGAAATTGGAATCGGTCATTCGCTCAGACCCGGAAATCCTGGGGGGCACGCCGGTGTTCGTTGGCACGCGGGTGCCGGTCCGGAGCCTCTTCGACCACCTGGAGGCGGGCGATTCCATTGACGATTTTCTCGAGGGCTTCCCCAGCGTCCGACGGGAGCAGGTGATTGCGGTGCTGGAGGCCTCCCGCAAAGATCTACTGCAGCCAGCCTGAGTGAACATCCTGCTGGACGAAAACCTGGAGTGGCGGCTCCGGCGGGATCTCCCCGGCCACACGGTCGAATCGCTGCCCCTCATCGGCTGGGCCGGCCTCAAGAACGGTGTCCTGCTCAGGAGAGCCGAAGAGCGTTTCCAGGTTCTGCTGACGATGGACAGCACCATGGTGCACCAACAGAACCTCGCTCGGTTCAAGATCGCCGTTGTTGCCCTTCAAGCCCGGAGCAACCGGCTCGCTGACACGCGGCCTTTGATGCCGAAGCTGTTGGCGCTCCTGCCCAGCCTTCAGCCGGGGACGCTCACGCTTCTTTCGTGAGTCGCAGGTTCCCAAGGTCTGCGCGGAGTTCGAGTGGTCGTTGTGATCCTTCGACCGCGCTGGGCGGGCGCCCGTCATAAGCCCCTGACGGGGCGCAGTGCGCCGAGTGCTGACCGGCAGCCCGATGGGTCTATCCTCCGGACAGCCCAAAAAACCGGATTGCCCTTTGCCCCCGTCTGCGTCATAACTCTCCCCATGTTGGCCAAGGTCTGTTCGGCGGCCGTCAATGGCATCGAAGCATATCCGGTGGAAGTCGAGGTCAATGCCGGCTACGGGGACACAATCATTGTGATCGTGGGCCTGCCGGATGCCGCCGTCAAAGAGTCGCGCGACCGGGTGATGACCGCGCTGATCAATTCCGGGTTCGGCTTCACCTTGGGCCGCACGACGATCAACCTGGCGCCGGCGGACGTGAAGAAAGAGGGGCCGAGCTTCGACCTGCCCATCGCGGTCGGGATGTTGGCGGCCAGCGAGCAGATGGAAAGCGACCAGCTTGAAAATTACATGATGGTGGGTGAACTGGCGCTGGATGGCGGGGTGCGGATGGTCAAGGGCGTGCTCCCGATTGCCTTGTGCGCGCGCGCCCAGGGCAAGACCGGGGTGCTGGTCCCGCCGGAGAACGCCGCCGAGGCCGCCGTGGTCGAGGGCCTGCAAGTCATCCCCATCGGCAACCTGCGCCAGGCCGCCAGCTTCCTGGAAGGGGAAATCCAAATCGCCCCGACCCGGGTGGACATCGCCAGAATCTTCGAGCAGCCAACGGATGACGAGATGGATTTCGCCGAGGTCAAAGGCCAGGAATCGGTCAAGCGCGCCCTGGAAATCGCCGCCGCCGGCGGACACAATGCGCTGCTCATCGGCCCGCCCGGCACGGGCAAATCGATGCTGGCCAAGAGGCTGCCGACGATCCTGCCGCCGCTGACGCTGGAGGAGGCCCTGGAAACGACCAAAATCCACAGCATCGTGGGCCTGCTGAGCCCGGGCCAGGCCCTGATCACGCGCCGTCCCTTCCGGTCCCCGCACCATACCGCCAGCGACGCCGGCCTGCTGGGCGGCAACGTCAATCCCACCCCGGGCGAAATCTCGCTCGCCCACCATGGCGTGCTGTTCCTGGACGAGCTGCCTGAGTTCAAACGCAGCGTCCTGGAGACGATGCGCCAACCCCTCGAAGACGGCCGGGTGACCATCTCCCGCGCGGCCGGCACCATGACCTTTCCCTCCCAATTCATGCTCGTGGCGGCCATGAACCCGACCCCGGACGGCAAAATGGCGGGCGAGTCGCGCAGCACGCCGCGCGAGATTCAGAATTACCTGGGCCGCATTTCCGGCCCGCTGCTGGACCGCATCGACCTCCACATCGAGGTGCCGCCGGTGAAGTTCCGCGAGATCACCAGCGAACAGACGGGCGAAACCTCGGCGCAAATCCGGGAGCGGGTGGTGGCCGCGCGCAAGCGCCAGCAGGCCCGCTTCAAAGACAAGCCCAAGATAACCTGCAACGCCCGCATGGGCAGCCGCGAATTGAAACAGTATTGCGCCCTGGACGAGGCCACGCTCGAACTGCTCAAGTTCGCCATGGCCGACCTGAACTTGAGCGCCCGCGCCTACGACCGCATCCTGAAAGTCGCCCGCACCATTGCCGACCTAGCCGGCGCCGAAGACCTCTCGAGCGACCACATTTCGGAGGCGATTCAGTACCGCTCGCTCGACCGGCAGATTTGGACGTGAGTAGGAGGCGTAGGCAGCAAACCAACTCTGGTTCGGCGTTCCGGGGGGACCCTTTTCCAGCTTCCGCGATCACCCAGGTCGGGAGCCCCGCTGGACGGAAGCATGAACAAATCAAGCGCCGCCTCACCCAGATGTCACGGAAGGAAACAGCAGCATGAAAGCAACAAGGTGCAAAGATCATAGGACTGGCCCCTCCCCAGGGGTGGATCGCGTCCTGGTCTAACCAGCGCCAAATGGTTGCGCCGCTGATTTGGGTTCATCCGAAAATCCTCTGGCGTATCAATCTCATGGTCTTGATTCCGGGGGAATGTATGACAGAGACGGCCGCGGAGTTCAATCGTAACCAGGGTGTCCCGACGACAACCTGAACCCGCCGGCACAGCCGGGCGCTCCTCAAGAGAACCAGAGGCCCGGGTCGTCCGGCACGCGACTGCGCGGCGCACGCTTGACCCTGCCCGGTCCGGAAGTGACAATTCGTCCATGCTGAACCGCGCGAAATCCGTGGTGCTGGTGTTCACCATGTTGACGTTGACCGGGAGCCGGGCCGCTCCGACGAACGAAGCCCGGACCGTGCACCTGGTCAGCCGCATTGTCGGGAAGGATTTCCTCTCGGAAACAATCCGGATCGGCGACCTCAACGGCGACGGCGCGCCGGACATCCTTTTTGTCCAGAACCTCTACGGCCCGCGCATCATCACGTGCCTGACGGCGGCGACGCTCGCGGGGGAAATCCTGTGGCAGGCCGGCACGCCGTCGAAGGATAACGGTCGGGCCTATTGCGACCTGCCGGTGCAGATCTATGACTGGGACGGAGATGGAACGAACGAGGTGCTCTACGTCCGCCAGGCAACCTACCTCGATTCGCCGCCGCCGACCGCTGGGAACATCCGCGAACACGCGCCCCGCTACGAGGGCAACGCCACCATGATGGTGCTCGACGGCCGGACGGGCCGTGAGAAAACTCATTTTCCGCTGCCCGCCCCGGCCGATGATAGTTTTCTCTTCGCCGACCTGACGGGCCGCGGCCGGCGCGAAGACCTCGTGGTGAAGGACCGTTACTGGAACATGTGGGGCGTCGCCCACGACGCCAAGGTGCTCTGGCACTATGCGGGCTCCACCGGACATTACCCGGCGATTGCCGATGTGGATGAGGACGGTCGGGATGAGGTGTTCATCGGTTTTGCCCTGCTTGATCACGATGGCAAAGTCCTCTTCCAGAAGGACCCCCAAGGCGCTCATCAGGATGCGGCCTTCATCGTCAAACCACCGGACGGGAAGTGGCGATTGCTCTTCGGGAATGCCGGCATCCATTGTCTTGACCGCAGCGGTACCCCACTGTGGGAACATCCCTTGGGTGAGGCGCAGCACGTGGTCGCGGGGCGGTTTCTTACCGGTTCGCCGCTCCAGTTGATGGTCGTGGATCGCACTCCCGTGCCCACCCATCGCCGCGACGCGAACGCCTGGGCGATCCTCTACCTCTACGACCTCGACGGCCGTGAACTCTGGCGCCGCCAGATGGCCAAAGGCGAATGGTGCATCGCCACCCGTCTGATCCAATGGTTCGGGCCCGGCCAGCCGGAGTGCGTGCTGGTGTATGGCTTCTCGGTGGAACGTCAAGGGCCGCCCAAGCCCGCGCGCATCTATGACGGGTCTGGAGCAGTGGTGGACGAGTTCCCGCTGCAGGTCGCGCCGCTGCCCGGGGAGAAGGATTTTTTCTCTGATTGTTACGGCATGGCGGCGGACGTGTGGGGCGACAGTCGCGACGAGGTGATCCTGTTTGGGTCGCGCGGCTTCTGCGTCTATGCCAATGCCCGTCCCTATGAAAAAGCCTCGCTCTACAACATGAATCTCTACCCCGGCATGTAGCCCGCACGCCGGCGAGGACCTGGACAGACCCTGGCGGTTAAACTCAGCTTCCGTGCAAAAACAACTTCGGTGCTTTGGCCGTGATTCAAACATTTTGGCGCACACTCCGCGCTCGACCCGAGCAATTAGATCTTGCAATTTATTTTTGGACGCGCCCTTAGTGGGCCGTTTCATAAATACGCTAACGTGTTTTTCAGACCATTAGCGCCATTGTCAGCCCCCTTCCGATTCCGCGCCTTTTTCAGGCCGAAGGCCTGGTTCATACCAGCCCAGGGCAACGCCCCATAAGCGTTAACGTGTTTACAGAAGCCCTTCTTCTGCGTCGATGAATATTTCTTCTTGCGACTTACGCTTCCGCGGCGGTTCAGCCAAGTCAGCCGCGATCTGTTCCCACTCATCGAGCATTTGCCGGAGTGGAAGCCAAGGCACTACCGCCCGGAGCACCTGGCGCAACACAAAGGCAAACTCCCGCCAGCGGTTACACCGTCTGGATCG
>JBEKRX010000094.1:0-15675 GCA_049518415.1 Verrucomicrobiota bacterium | reverse complement strand
AAGGTCGCCAAGGGCGAGCAATGGGAGTGGCTTGTGGAGGACAAAAACACCCTGGTCTTGAGCCGAAAAATCAAGAAAACACCCAGGAAATTCCGTGGCGCTTAGCTTGACGCGTATGCGCCAAGGCGGGACGGGAGGGGGGTGATCCGTTTTTCCGCTTTACCCAGGGCCCCGGCGCGCCGGGGTCCCGCCCGGAGCGGGACGGGCCTTGCCCTGGGCTACTCTCTTGCCGCCCCTCCGGGGCGGAAGGATGCCGCGCTCCGCGCGGGTGAAGTGGAACTGGTGGCAGTGTCGGGATGCGCCCGGTAAGCGTGCGTTGCGAAAACAAGTATTGCATCGTGCGTGTTCTTGAGTACAAGCTGCTAGGATTTAGTCGGATTCAGCGCAGAGAGGCAGCTCTCCAAAGAAATGACCAGCAGCGCAGGTAATAAGAGGCAGGGCAGGTTGGCGCGGCGGAGCGGACCGCCGGCCAAAGCGGGCCTTTACGATCCGCAGTTTGAGCATGAGGCTTGCGGCGTGGGCTTCGTGGTGAATATCAAGGGCCGAAGGTCGCATGGCATTATCCAGCAGGCCCTGCAGGCCTTATTGAACCTGGACCACCGGGGCGCTTGTGGCTGCGAGGCCAACACGGGAGATGGGGCGGGCATCCTCATCCAGACGCCGCACGAGTTCCTGAAACTGGTGGCCCGGGAGGCACGGCTGTCTTTGCCCGAGCCGCGCGCCTACGGGGTGGGCATGGTTTTCCTGCCGACGCACCGGGGGCAGAGTTCGGAGTGCGAGAAGATATTTGCCGAGATCGTGGCCGAGGAGGGACAGAAGGTGCTTGGGTGGCGGACGATTCCGACCAACAATACGCCGGTGGGCAAGACGGCCAAGGCGGGGGAACCGCTCATGCGCCAGGTGTTCATCGGGCGGGGGGGGAAGCTGGCGGACGACATGGCGTTCGAGCGCAAGCTCTATGTCATCCGCAGGCGGGCGGAGAATGCGATTCGCTATTCGGGGAAGGTGGCCGGGGGAGATTTCTTTTACCTCCCGAGCCTTTCGCACAAGACGGTGATCTACAAAGGGATGCTGCTGACGACGCAGTTGCCGGAGTATTACCCGGACCTGCTGCACCCGGCGATGGAGTCGGCGCTGGCGCTGGTGCATTCGCGGTTCAGCACGAACACGTTCCCGAGCTGGAACCGGGCGCATCCGTATCGTTACCTGGCGCACAACGGGGAGATCAACACCCTGCGGGGCAACATCAACTGGATGCACGCGCGGCAGGCGATGTTCGAGTCGGACCTCTTCGGCGATGACCTCAAGAAGCTGCACCCGGTGATCTGCACGGACGGGAGCGACTCGGCGATGTTCGACAATTGCCTGGAGTTGCTGGTGCTGGCCGGGCGGTCGCTGGCGCACGCCATGATGATGATGATACCGGAGCCGTGGACCAAGCACGAGAGCATGAGTCCGGAGAAGCGGGCCTTTTACGAGTATCACGCGTGCCTGATGGAGCCGTGGGACGGCCCAGCCTCGATTGCGTTCACGGACGGCAAGCAGATTGGGGCGGTGCTCGACCGCAACGGGCTGCGCCCGTCGCGGTATTACGTCACCAAAGACGACCTGGTGATCCTGGCCAGCGAGGTGGGGGTGCTGGACGTGCCGGCGGAGCGGGTGGTCCAGAAAGGCCGCTTGCAGCCGGGGCGGATGTTGCTGATTGACACCGAAGAGGGCCGGATCGTGGCGGACGAGGAACTCAAGCATAAGATTGCGACCGAACAGCCGTATCGGGAGTGGCTGGACCGGAACCTGGTGCGGCTGGCGGACGTGCCCGACCCGGGCATCCTGCCGGAACCGGGCCACCAGACGGTGCTCGAGCGGCAAGTGGCTTTTGGCTACACGTTCGAGGATTTGCGGATACTGATGCTGCCGATGGCGCGGGAGGGGGCCGAGGCCGTGGGTTCGATGGGGACGGACACGCCGCTGGCGGTGCTCTCGAACCAGCCGCAGTTGCTATTCAATTATTTCAAGCAACTCTTCGCGCAAGTGACCAATCCGCCGATCGATTGCATCCGGGAGGAGATCATCATGGCGACCGAGACGGCGATTGGGTCGGAGCGGAACCTGCTGGAGCCGGCGCCCGAACACGCCCGGCAGATTGAGCTCAAGTCGCCCATTCTCACCAACGAGGAATTTGCCAAGCTCAAGCACGTGGACCTGCCGGGTTTCAAGTCCATCACCCTGCCGATTTTGTTCCCGGTGGCCGACGGACCAGCGGGGCTGGAAGGGGCGATGGAGCAGTTGTGCGGCAAGGTGAGCCAGGCCATTGCCGAGGGGTATAATGTGGTGGTGCTTTCGGACCGCGGGGTGAACCGGGAATGGGCGCCGATGCCGTCTTTGCTGGCCGTGGGCGGAGTGCACCATCACTTGATCCGGGCAGGGACCCGGACGCGCGTGGGCCTGGTGCTGGAGTCGGGCGAGCCGCGCGAAGTGCACCATTATTCGCTGCTCATCGGCTATGGCTGCGGGGCGATCAACCCGTACCTGGCCTTCGAGACGCTGGACGACATGATTCGCCAGGGCCTGTTAACGGGCATGGACCACAAGACGGCCTGCCGGAACTACCTCAAGGCGGCGATGAAAGGCGTGGTCAAGGTCATCGCCAAGATGGGGATTTCGACGATCCAGGGTTATTGGGGCGCGCAGATTTTCGAGGCGATTGGGTTGAAGCAGTCGTTTATCGACCGCTACTTCACCTGGACGCCTTCGCGGGTGGAAGGTGTAGGCCTCGAGGTCATCGGGCAAGAGGTGCTGATGCGCCACCAGCGCGCCTTCCCGGACCGGCCGGTCAACGGCTACGTGCTCGAGTCCGGCGGCCAATACCAGTGGCGCGAGGATGGGGAGTTTCACCTGTTCAATCCCCAAACCATCCACAAGCTGCAAACGGCGGTCCGCACGGGCAGTTACCAGCTTTTCAAGGAATATTCGGCGCTGGTGAACGAGCAGAGCAAGAACCTGTGCACCCTGCGCGGTTTGCTCGAGTTCAAAAAGGTCAGGCCGGTTCCGCTCGACGAAGTCGAGTCGGTGGAAGTGATCATGAAGCGCTTCAAGTCAGGGGCGATGAGCTACGGCTCGATCAGCCAGGAGGCGCACGAGGCGCTGGCGATCGCGATGAACCGCATTGGGGGCAAGAGCAACACGGGCGAGGGCGGCGAAGACCCGGCGCGGTATGCGCCGCTGCCCAACGGGGACTCGACGAACAGCGCCATCAAGCAGGTCGCTTCCGGGCGTTTCGGGGTGACCAGCCACTACCTGGTCCAGGCCAGGGAGTTGCAGATCAAGATGGCCCAGGGCGCCAAGCCCGGCGAAGGCGGCCAGTTGCCCGGGCAGAAGGTGTATCCGTGGATTGCCAAGGTGCGGTATTCGACGCCGGGGGTTGGTTTGATTTCACCGCCGCCGCACCATGATATTTACTCGATCGAAGACCTGGCGGAGTTGATCCACGATTTGAAGAACGCCAATCATCACGCGCGCATCAGCGTGAAGCTGGTCTCCGAGGTGGGCGTGGGCACCATCGCCGCGGGCGTGGCCAAGGCGCACGCGGACGTGGTGCTGATCAGCGGCTATGACGGGGGCACGGGGGCATCGCCGCAGACGGGAATCAAGCACGCGGGGATACCGTGGGAGCTGGGCCTGGCGGAGACGCACCAGACGCTCGTGCTCAACGACCTGCGCTCGCGCATCATCGTCGAGGCCGACGGCCAGATGAAGACCGGGCGGGACGTGGTGATGGCGGCCCTGCTGGGGGCGGAGGAATTCGGGTTCGCCACGGCGCCGCTGGTGGCGCTGGGGTGCATCATGATGCGGGTCTGCCAGCTCAACACCTGCCCGGCCGGCGTGGCCACGCAGGACCCCGAGTTGCGGAAACGCTTTGCGGGCAAGCCCGAAGACGTGGTTAATTTCATGCGGATGGTGGCGACCGAGGTTCGCGAGTTGATGGCCCAGTTGGGGTTCCGGCAGATGAACAAGATGATCGGCCAGGCGGACCGGCTGGAAGTCAGGAAGGCGGTGGAGCATTGGAAGGCCAAGGGGCTGGACTACAGCCGGATTCTGCACCAGCCGGAGGTGCCGACCAGCGTGGGCCGTTTCTGCCAGATCGGCCAGGACCACGGCCTGGAAAAGGCCCTCGACAACACGGTGCTGCTGCGGCTGTGCGCGCCGGCCCTCGAGCGGAAAGAAAAGGTGCTGGCGGTGCTGCCCATCCGCAACGTTCACCGCGTGGTCGGCACGATTGTCGGCAGCGAGGTCTCGCGGCGGTGGGGCGGCGAGGGCCTGCCGGAAGACACCATTGAGATTCACTTCACCGGCAGCGCCGGCCAGAGCTTCGCCGCCTTCATCCCCAACGGCATGACCTTTTACCTGGAAGGCGATGCCAACGATTACCTGGGCAAGGGGTTGTCCGGCGGCAAACTCATCGTCTATCCGCCGGCGGAGTCGACTTTCGTTCCCGAAGAAAACATTATCGTAGGGAACGTGGCCCTCTACGGGGCGACGGGGGGCGAGGCCTATATCCAGGGCATGGCGGGGGAGCGGTTCTGCGTGCGCAACAGCGGGGTGCAGGCCGTGGTCGAGTCGGTGGGGGACCACGGCTGCGAATACATGACGGGCGGGCGCGTCGTGGTGCTGGGGCCGACCGGGCGCAACTTCGCGGCCGGCATGTCCGGGGGCATCGCTTACGTGCTGGATGAGAGCGGGGATTTTCCGTGCCGGTGCAACCAGCAGATGGTCGGGTTGGAACGACTGGAAGAGCCGGATGAAATCGAGCAGGTGTGGAAGCTGATTCAGCGTCACCAGACCTACACCCACAGCCCCCGCGCCGCGAAGGTCCTGGCGCATTGGGCCCAGATGGCGCCCAGGTTCGTCAAGGTAATGCCCAAGGATTACAAGCGTGTCTTGCAGGCCCTCAAGCGGGTGCAGGATTCGGGCCTCAGCGGCGAGCAAGCCATCATGGCCGCCTTCGAGGAAAACGCCCGCGACGCGGCGCGCATCGGCGGCGGATGATCGGGTTTGGAAAACCAGCGCCGACATGCTAAGAAGACGTGCTATGTTGATGAGCTACATCGAAGGTGCGATGCGACACGCCGACTTCGAGCGGATGGAGGACGGTCGCTGGTTTGGTTCGATACCGCTCTGCCCGGGCTTGTGGGCGGATGGGGATACGCGGGAGCTGTGCCGGTCTCAACTCGAAAGCGCCCTCGAAGATTGGATTCTGATCAAGGTGCGCCACGGGGACACGATGCCGGTCATAGACGGCCTGGACATCAACCCGAAACCGCTGTATGCCGAAGCCGATTAGCCGGCGGGAACTAATACGGCGCATGCGGCTCTTCGGTTATTGCGGCCCATTTCCGGGCAAACGTCACGAGCTGATGCGCCGAGGCCAGCATACCGTCCCCGTTCCGAATCCCCACGGAAAAGACATTGATTGGACGCTGGTGAAGCGGATTCTGAAACAGGCACAAATCGATCCGAGGCAATGGGATGAAGTTGGCTAAACAAATGGTGCGATCTTGAAATGGGCAAACCCACTGGATTCATAGAATATCTGCGTGAGTTGCCGGCAGACCGTTCGGCCGCCGAACGGGTTGGCGACTGGAACGAATTCCACCAACAGATGCCCGAGGCCAAACTCGGGCAGCAGGCGGCGCGGTGCATGGATTGCGGCATTCCCTTCTGCCACACCGGCACCCTGCTCAGCGGCATGGCCTCAGGCTGTCCCATCCACAACCTCATTCCCGAGTGGAACGATTTGGTCTATCGTGGGTTGTGGAAGGAAGCGCTGGAGCGGCTGCACAAGACGAATAATTTCCCCGAGATCACCGGCCGCGTCTGCCCGGCGCCCTGTGAAGGCTCCTGCGTGCTGGCCATCAACGCCCCGCCGGTCACCATCAAGAACCTCGAATACACCATCAGCGAGCGCGGCTGGGCACAAGGGTGGGTGGTGGCCCAGCCGCCCAAGGCGCGCACCGGCAAGAAAGTGGCCATTGTCGGCTCCGGCCCGGCGGGCCTCTGCGCGGCGGCCCAGCTTAACCGCGCCGGCCACGCCCTCACCGTTTTCGAGCGCGCGGACCGTCTGGGCGGCCTGCTCATCTACGGCATCCCGAACATGAAGCTCGACAAGGAAAAGGTCTTGGGCCGGCGCCTCCGCCAGATGGCAGCCGAGGGCGTTGAATTCAGGGCCAACACCGAGGTGGGCGTCAATTACCCGGCCGACCAACTGCTGAAGGAATTTGACGCGGTGGTGTTATGCACCGGGGCGACGCGGCCGCGCGACCTGCCCATCGAGGGCCGCCAGCTCAAGGGCATCCATTTCGCCATGGACTTTCTGACCCAGAACGCGCGCCGCCTGCTGGAGCGGCAGCGGAACGGAAATTTCATCTCGGCCGAGGCCAGGGACGTGATGGTGATCGGCGGCGGCGACACCGGCACGGACTGCGTCGGCACCGCCCTCCGCCACGGCTGCCGCAGCCTGGCGCAGGTCGAGATTCTCCCGCCCCCGCCCCTCGAGCGCGCGGCGGACAATCCCTGGCCAGAGTGGCCCAAGATTCATCGCCTGGACTACGCCCAGGAAGAGGCCGCCGCCAAATTCGGCGCCGACCCCCGCGTCTATCTCACCACGGCCAAGCGATTCGTCGGCGACGAAAACGGCTGGGTGAAAGAAGTCCTTACTGTCCGGGTCCACTGGGAGCGGAACGAGCAGGGGCAGTTTGTCCCGAAAGAGGCGCCGGGCACCGAAGCGGTGCGGCCCGCCCAAGTGGTGTTGCTGGCGATGGGCTTTCTGGGACCGGAACAGCCGTTGTTGGAAGCCCTCGGCCTCGAGCGCGACGCGCGCACCAACGTGAAGGCCGACTTCGGGAAATACAGCACCAACATTAAAGGCGTTTTTGCCGCCGGGGACTGCCGCCGGGGCCAGAGCCTGGTGGTGTGGGCCTTCCATGAAGGCCGCGGCGCCGCCCGCGAGTGCGACCGCTACCTGATGGGGCGGACCAACCTGCCCTGAGCACCTGTGCAAAAACAACTGCCGACCGGTTTAAAGTTCTTGACCGGCAAAACTCGTTGTAATCAGGTCAAGTTTCGCTGCGATTGCAATCCCGATTCGGAATCGGGACTTTTGGGTGAATTGAGAATTGAGAATTGAAAAACGATCGTTGGTTATTGAAGAATGCCCGCCGGTGACGCCGAATGAACTTTCGGACTGCGGACTCAATGACCAATCCCGATTCGGAATCGGGACTCGGTTCCAGAGGTGGTCTGAGGCGCACCCTCGCTAACTCATTTAACCTTGATTGCGGCCCGTCCGCGCTCAGAACCATGCCCAGAACCCCCACCCATCCGCTGGCGGAGCACCCGCTGGACCAATTGCCCGGCAAGCCGCAATGCTCGGTCGTCTCCTGGGGCCGCACTTATCTTTCGGCGGTCATGCTCGAGAACTCCCTGCGGCAATGCGCCTCTTATATCAAGGGCAAGCTCCTGGATGTCGGCTGCGGGCAGCGGCCTTACGAAAAGACCTTTTTTGCGGGCGCAACGGAATACCTCGGGGTGGACAGGCTTTCGGACCGCTCGCGGCCGGACGTGGTCTGCTCGGCTTTGGGGTTGCCGTTTGCGGAGGAGGTGTTTGACACGGTGGTGAGCACGGAGGTGCTCGAGCATGTGCCGGAGCCGCTCCTGGCCCTGCGGGAAATGCGCCGCGTGCTCAAGCCCGGCGGGTGCCTCATCCTCAGCACGCCCATGTACTGGCCCCGCCATGACTTGCCCTACGACTTTTTCCGCTACCCGTACGACGGGCTCCTGCACCTGGTCAACCAGAGCGGCCTCGAGCTGACAAAGCTCTTCAACCGCGGCCGCTCCTATGCTTACCTGGGTCAGGTGTTGCAACACATCCAACCGCTCTCCGCCCGGCCGGTCAACTGGCTCATCAACCGGTTTTTCCTCTGGTGCGACCGCCACCTCAAGCACGACACCCTGACCCTGGGCTGGACGCTGGTGGCCCGCAAGGCCGAGCGTCCCTGCCATTCGACGGCCGAGCCCTCACCGGGGTTCGGCAAACAGCCCCACTGACGCCAGCGCCGGACAAACGGCGGATTGGGTGATCCGCAGCCGGACCTTGTCGGTCGTGACGTAGTCGCCCCGGAGCAGGCGCCGATGGCCGATGCTCGAGCCCTTGGCGAATTCGACCCACTGGCCGTCTTTCCACTGGTCGAGGGCAAAGGCCTCGATGCGTTGGCCGAGGGGCAGGTATTCCGCCAGACTCACCACGTTGAAGGTGGCGGGTTGGCGCAAGTCGAGGATCAGTTCCGGTGTCGTAATGCCGTCGTCAGTGGCCCAGTAAGCGTCGGGTTTGCCGGCCAGGACGTTTTCGGGGGCAAACTGTTTGGCGCGGCCGCGAGTGTTGCTGGCGGTGAGTTTAGCGCCCCGGGCGAGGTCCGTCGCGAAGGTGGCGTCCAGGATGCGCCGGAACTCGCGCAGGGAACTGCGGTCGTTTTCATGGAGTTGCCCGCGGGGGTCGGGCGGAACGTTCAGGTTCAGGCAGGCGCCCCGGCCGACGGATTGGTAGTAGATGTCGAGCAACTGTTTGGGCGTTTTCACCCGCTGGTCCTCTGAGGCATGGTAGAACCAGCCGGGGCGGATGGAGACATCGCACTCCGGCGGAATCCAGTGCGTGCCGGGACGCTCGCCAGAGGTGAGGCCCTGGCTGGAGCCGCCGGCATAGCGGCCGGCCGCGTTCAACGTCGCCCAGCAGGGGTCGCCGGCGAGGCCGCGCTCGTTGCCGACCCAGCGGAAGTCCGGCCCGGCGTCGCTGAACATCACGGCGTTGGGCCTCAATTCGCGGACGAGTTTCCAGGTGTTTTCCCAATCGTAATACGTGCGGCTGTCGATGCGGCGGGTCTCCCTGGCCCCGCCGTAATAGCCGCTGCCGCCGTTGGCGCCGTCGAACCAGACGGTGAAGATGTCGCCGTAATTCGTCAGCAACTCACGCAGTTGGTTGCGATAATAGGTGATGTACTCCGGCCGGCCATAGTCCTTGTGATTGCGGTCCCAGGGCGAAAGATAGACACCGAACTTGAGCCCGTGCCGCCGGCAGGCCCGCGAGATTTCCTTGACCACGTCGCCCTGGCCGCCCCGCCAGAGGCTGTTCTTGACGGAGTGTTCGGTGTATCGGCTGGGCCAGAGGCAAAAGCCGTCGTGATGTTTGGCCGTGAGAATGAGGCCCTTCATCCCGGCTTCTTTGGCGGTCGAGAGGATCTGGTCCGCATCGAAGGCCGTCGGGTTGAAGACCTTCTCGTCCTCGTCGCCCTCGCCCCATTCCTTGTCCGTGAAGGTGTTGACCGTGAAATGAAGGAAACCGTAAAACTCCATCTCGTGCCAGCGCAACTGGCGCTCCGTGGGCGCCGGCCCGTAGGGTGCCGGCGCTGAAACGGCGCCGGCCGGCGCTGCCGACGGCCACAGAGCGGGGCAGATCGCCGCCAGCAGGAGACTTGTCAGCGGGACGCATCGTAGGTTCATGGCTTTAGAATGTCAGTTTCCTTGTCGGTTCGCAAGACCGGGGGAGACCGCGGCCGGGCCAGTTTTTTGGCAAAAATGGCCAATGTAGCCAATGCAGCCAATGGGGCCAATGGGGTGCAGTTGCCGCGGTTGCGGGGGGCGGGAGGCGGGATGGCGGATGACCAATGGCCGATAGCCAATAGCCAAGCCGCAGTTGCCGCGATTCCGGGGGGCGGGAGGCGGGAAAAAGGACAGGATGAACAGGATTGACAGGATGGCCGCGGTTGGCGCGATTCCGGGGGGCGGGAGGCGGGATGGCGGATGACCAATAGCCGATAGCCAATAGCCAAGCCGCAGTTGCCGCGGTTGCGGGGGGCGGGAGGCGGATGTGGGGGGATTTCAGATCTCAGATTTCAGATTTCAGAGGCCGCAGTTGCCGCGATTGCGGGAGGCGTGAGGCGGTCTTGCATCACACAAGTGGTTATGCGATAAAAGAGCCGCGGTTGCCGCGATTCCGGGGGGCGGGAGGCGGATGGCGGACGGTGGTCAGGCGGGTGTGAGCTGGAAAAACAGCCATGAAACTGTCAAATAGAATTGCGCTCGTTACTGGGGCTTCACGCGGCATTGGAAAGGCCATTTGCCTCGCTTTGGCAAGCGAAGGGGCTGATATTGTGGCCGTTGATATCAAGGCGGAGTGGCTTGAGGAAACCAAGCGAGCAATAGAAGCTGGGGGCAGAAAATGCCTGGCTCTAGCCGCGGATGTGAGCAAACACAGCGAGGTTAAACAAGCCGTGGATGCTGCGCTTGCCCAAATGGGTCGCGTGGATATTCTCGTTAACAATGCAGGAATTACGCGCGATAACCTGCTCTTAAGGATGACCGAAGCGGAGTGGGATGCGGTTTTAAGCGTTAACTTAAAAGGCGCCTTCAACTGCACCCGGGCCGTGGTGAGAGCGATGGTCAAGCAGCGCTACGGAAGAATTATCAATATTTCCTCGGTCATTGGCCTCAGGGGCAACGCCGGGCAGGCCAATTACGCGGCCTCCAAGGCGGGACTAATCGGGCTGACCAAGGCGAGCGCTCAGGAACTGGCTTCGCGTCAAATTACGGTTAACGCCATTGCCCCGGGGTTCATTGAAACCCAAATGACCCAGAAAATTCCCGAGGAAAGCCGCAAGCGGCTGCTCGAGTTGATACCCCAAAAGAAGCTGGGGCAGCCTGAAGATGTAGCCCGACTGGCTGTTTTCCTTGCTTCTGATGATGCCAGCTACATAACAGGCGAAGTTATCCGCGTGGACGGCGGAATGGCAATGTAGCGAGTGGGTCAACAGGGATTTTTCGCGCAGACAAGGAGCGAGGACCGGGTATATCCCTTCCGCCCTGGCGGGAGGAGGGGCGAGGCGGTATCGCTGTCGGGGACGGGGTATTTATTGGGAATTGAGTGTTGAGTCCCGATTCAGAATCGGGATTGGCCATTGAGTGCCCAGTGGGCGGGCAGGTTCCGGGCTTGGCCTTGGCAGGGGCAACCGATTTCCCCAGGATGAACGTGAGCAACGCCATGACCTGACACAAGGCAAGGCCGGTTCGGCCCGGCCGAGTTGACAATTGCTGATGCCGATAGTAAGGTATGGTGATAGAGGACATTATGACAGCAACAACTGAGAAGATGCAAAGGAAGAACCTGGCGCGCCCGGATGAAACCCGGGCGTTCGACAAAGGCAAGGTGGAACTGGTAACCGTCAACGCGGTCACATTCGGGCGCGCGACGCTGCAGCCCGGCTGGAAATGGTCCACCTGCGTCAAGCCGCTGGCGCAGACGCCAAGCTGCGAGGCCGCTCATCTGCAATACCACGTCTCGGGCCGCCTTCATGTGGTGATGGACGATGGCTCCGAAAAGGAGTTCGGTCCGGGGGACGTTTCGTACGTCCCGCCCGGGCACGATGCCTGGGTCGTCGGCAGTGAGCCGGCGGTGTTCGTGGACATCTCCGGTATGGCCGATTACGCCAAGCGCTAGCTTGCCCATATCTGCCCGGGCGCCGGCGTGAGCCAGCGCATTCTTGCGGTGTTCAAGACGGGGCCGACTGACGTCGGCGGCCAGGCCCTGTCAGCCTGGCCGAACAGCATCGTCCGTCGCTGGGCCGCAAATCCCACGCCTGCGCCGCAGGCCGACGCCAGATAGCCATCCTGGCCAGATAACGCACCTTATGTGGCGCGGCACATAAGGCACGGGAAATTCGTTCGGCCGGTTTGGCGAGGGGCGAAGTGGTGGGGCGGAACCGACAACTGCGGTCGGTTTAATCCGCCTTCCGCCGCTTCGCCTACTCTACCACTGTCCCTCCGCAGGTTCGGTCTGGCGGTGGCGGCGTTGCTGGCCGCCCTGGCCGGCGATGCACAAAGGCAACTCGCCGTGGACAACACAGGCCACCACTAGCGGTCTGGGCCGATCCCTATCGCCCAACTGGGCGCGGTGGCCGGCAAACAGTCTCAGGGCGACGGCTTTGGTCCCGCCACGGCGGCACGGCTCTCCCGGGCCTCGGCCTGGGGCTTTGTTGCGCAATGCCGCCGTGGCGGGATTGACGTTGCTTTGGGCCGCCGCTCCGCGCAGGTAGAGTGGAGTTGCTGGTAGTGTCGGGAAGCGCCCCCTTGCGACCTAGTGTCAGACTGCACTGATAAGCGATGGAATGCGTCGCCGTTGGCGGTCCGCGTCGCGGGGCAACAGGCCGCCAGGACCCAGGTTTTGGCGCCCCTTCAGGGCGCGCTTGGTTTTGTAAACGGCTTCCCAGGGCATCGGCCTGACGGCCTCAGCCCTGAGAGTATCAGAACTGGACTTTTGGAAAGGTACCGGCTGGGCTCTGCCGGCCCTTCGGACCGGAAACGCGGCCCATCCAATAACACGGACAGTACATCGCTTATTTCCGCAATCAAGCACTAGAGCTGTTTCACCGTCGGCGTAGCCGTTGGGAATTCACAATTAGGCCGTAAACACCGGTGTTCGCCGGACCTGAGACGGCTACAGTTTAGCTTAAACCGCACTAGCTGCCGGTCCTTTGCTCTACGGCTTTCACGCAGCGGCCGCAAATGGTGGGATGGTCGGGATGCGAGGCGACGTCCGCTTCCCAGCGCCAGCAACGTTCGCATTTGCGGCCCGCAGCCCTGGCCACGGAAAACCGAGCCTCTGTTGCCGCTCCGCCGGCCCCAGGTTTTGGAAGCTCACTGACCAGCGATAGCCGGGAGACGTTGAGCAATTCACGCAGCGTCTCGGCGTGCGCGTCGAGCGAGGCGATCAATGGCGCCGGACCAACCACCGTCAACTGGCCATCGAGCGCCTTGCCGATGGTCTTGAGCTGGCGCGCTTGTTCAAGGGCCAACATGGCAAGTTCCCGGACTTCATACAACTCCGCCCAAGTGGCTCGCTCAGTTGAGGAAATGGCAAACCCAGCCGGTTGCCAGGTCAGTTCATGCGCCGAGCCGACGGATTTGCCCGGCACAAACTCCCAGGCCTCGTCGGCCGTAAAGCACAGGATGGGGGCCAGCATTTTGCACAAGGTGGCGACCAGGCGGTGCAGGGCCGTCTGTGTCGAGCGGCGGCGGTGGGAGTTGGGGGGGTCGGTGTAGAGCCGGTCTTTGACCACGTCGTGATAGACGGCGGACAACTCGACCGCGACGAACTGGCTGATCCGCTGATAGACGACGTGGAATTCGTAGTTGTCGTAGGCCCGGAGGACTTCCTGTTCGAGCCGCGAAAACGCATCGAGGACCCAGCGGTCCAGGGCGGTCAGTTGGTCGTCCGGCACGGTGTGTTTGGCCGGGTCGAAATCGTAGAGGTTCGAGAGTTGGTAGCGGAGGGCGTTGCGGATGATGCGGTAGGTCTCGCCGACCTTATCGATGCGTTTTTCGCTGACGATGATGTCATTGCGGTAATCCTGGGAGGCGACCCAGAGCCGGAGGACGTCGGCCCCGTATTTGCGGATGTAGGTCTCGGAGGTCTGCGGTTTTTCATAGCCGCCCTGGCCCTGCTTGCTCTTGGAAATCTTGGCGCGGTCTTCATCGACCACGAAGCCGTGGGTGAGCACGGTCCGGTACGGCGCCGCCCCGTTGGCCGCCAGCGAGAGCAGCAGCGAAGATTGGAACCAGCCGCGATGCTGGTCGCTCCCCTCGAGGTACATGTCGCACTGGAACGGCAACTCGGCGCCGCGCAGTTCCGGGCGCTGGGCAATCACGGCGCGCCAGGAGGAGCCCGAATCAATCCACACGTCCAGCGTGTCATTGGATTTGGTGACGCCTGGCGGGCCTGGCCAATCGGCCGGCTTGAGCGCCGCCCACAACTCGGGGGCGGATTTGGCGAACCAGACGTTGGACCCGTGTTGCTCGATTAAATCGGCGGCGC
Organism: Verrucomicrobiota bacterium; assembly: GCA_049518415.1. GTDB lineage: Bacteria > Verrucomicrobiota > Verrucomicrobiia > Limisphaerales > UBA8199 > CAVQND01. The sequence goes on along the minus strand of JBEKRX010000094.1, from coordinate 1,760 downwards.
GGCGGACGATTTGGGCGTCGAGGATCGGCTTGCCCTGCGCGTCATAAAACGCCGGCAACGGCACGCCCCAGGCGCGCTGGCGCGAGATGCACCAGTCCGGCCGCCCCCGGACGGCGGCGGCAATGCGGCTCTTGCCCCAGTCCGGAATCCAGTTCACCCGATTGATTTCGGCGAGCGCCTGCTCGCGGAAAGTCAGTGCGTGAGTGGGTGAGTGGGTGGGCGGGCAGTTCTCACTTGCGCGCTCATTGGTTTTCCCGCTTGGCCGGCTTTTTGGGACATGATCGATCTCAATGAACCACTGGTCCATGGCCCGGAAGATGATGGGGGTCTTGCTCCGCCAGCAATGGGGGTAGCTGTGCGGATAATTCTCCTGGTGCAGCAGGGCGGTGCGGCGGCGCAGTTCGCGCAACACCGCTTCGTTGGCCTCGCTCCGGCCGTGCTTTTCCAGAATGGCCTGGCCCAGCATGGCCGCGGGCATCTGCTGCTCGACCGGCAAATCGCTCGTGTGCGTCAAGCGCCCCTCGTCGTCCACCGGCGAATAGATCGGCAGGCCGTGCTCGGAACCCAGGAGATAATCTTCCAGGCCATGGCCGGGCGCGACGTGCACGAAACCGGTGCCCGTCACGTTATCGACGAACGCGTCCCCGGCGAAAAGCCGGCCCGTGCGCCGGCAGAACGGGTGCTCATATTCAAGCTGGCTCAGATGGCCGCCGTCGAGGCTGCGGACGATTTGGTAGTGCTGCCAGCCGCACTTTTCGGCCACGGCGCCCAGCCGCAGGGCGGAAACGATGAACTGCTGCTCGGCAACCTGGACGAGCGAATAGCTGAAAGTGGAATTGTAGGCCACGGCGAGGTTGGCCGGCAGCGTCCAGGGGGTCGTGGTCCAAATCACGAGCGAAACCCCCGGCCGGCCCACGATGGGAAACCTGACATACACGCTCTGGCTGACATGGTCTTTGTATTCGACTTCCGCCTCCGCCAGGGCGGTGCGGCAGGGGATGCTCCAATAGACCGGCTTCTTGCCGCGATAGACAAAGCCTTGCTCGACGAGCTCGGCGAACAGGCGCAACTCCTCCGCCTCGTATGCCTTGTGTAACGTCAGGTAGGGATTCTGCCAATCGCCCAGCACGCCGAGCCGCTGGAACTGGGCGCGCTGGACAGCAATGTATTTCCGCGCGTAGGCCTCGCAGGCGGTGCGGATGGTGGGGGGGTCGGAGGCGGTCTCGCCCGCTTTGCGCAGGTTTTGGGTGACCTTGAATTCGATGGGCAGGCCGTGGCAGTCCCAGCCGGGCACGTAGGGCGCGCGCAGGCCGCGCAGCGTCTTGTATTTAACGATGATGTCTTTCAGGATCTTGTTCTGCGCAGTGCCGATGTGCACCTCCCCATTGGCAAAGGGCGGGCCGTCGTGCAGGACGAATCTGGCCGCGCCGGCGCGCTGGGCCTGCACCCGCTCGTAAAGCCCGGCGGCGGCCCATTGCTTCAATCGCTCCGGCTCCCGTTGGACCAGGTCGGCCTTCATCGGGAAATCCGTCTGCGGCAGATTCAACGTGTTCTTGTAGTCCATTTGTTTAACAAAGAACTGGAAGCTAACAGCTTCTCTAAGGGGTGTCAACGAAGCCGGGCCCGCCCGGCTAGTGGGGGGGGTCGAGTGGAGTGGAGGCGCGCCCAGTTTAGGCCGACGGCTTCCGTTGTTTCTGCTCTTTCGAGCATCGTGGCAAACAACCGCCAGGCCATGCCGAACGTTTCCTCCACCCCCTCTA
>JBEKRX010000093.1:0-15807 GCA_049518415.1 Verrucomicrobiota bacterium | reverse complement strand
GTTTGATTGGGTGGTGGACTGGGGAACCGTTCTGTCAGGTGGGGCGCGGGGCGTAATCTACAATGCCGGGCTATTCCGCAAGAGCGGGGGCACGGGCGTCACCCCCATCGCCGATACTTTCATCAATACCGGCACGGTGGAGGCCCGGAGCGGCACACTGAACTTCAACCAATCATACGCCCAGAGCGCCGGCTTGACCCTGCTGGACGGAGGCAGTCTTGCCAGCCCCCAGCCCATTCAGATCCTTGGCGGCACGCTGGCCGGCAACGGCGTGGTCGCCGCCTCGGTAATCAACAGCGGGGTCGTGCGCATCGGAACCTCGCCGGGCATCCTCAGCATCTCCGGTGATTACACCCAGACGGACCAGGGCGCGCTCCGCCTGCAACTGGCCGGCACCGCGCCCGGCACGGGCTTCGACCAGCTCGCGGTGAGCGGCGCCGCTACCTTGGGTGGGGCGCTGGATGTAGCTTTGACCAATGGCTTTCAGGCGAACAACAACGATACCTTCCTGGTTCTCGCCAACGCGTCGCGAAATGGTGTCTTTGCCAGCTTCCCGAGCGTGGCCTTGGGCAACGGCCGCTACCTTAACCCGGTTTACCTGACCAATGGCGTTCAACTCGTTGTCGCTGGCCCCAATCCGACGCTGACCGCGCTTCTCGACCAGGCGACCGGGACGCCGCGCTTCCAATTGCTGGGCGTGGCGGGCCTGGTCTTCTTTATCGAAGCCACCACCAACTTCACCGACTGGACGTCAATTCTGACGAACAAGGTTCCTGGCAGCACGGTCTTGGACTTCGTGGATCTCCAGAGCACCAATTACCCCCATCGGTTTTACCGCGCGGAACTGGCGCCGTGATTCGTGGGATGATCACAGCCGATCCCGCATAAACGTGGATGGTTTGCGTTCATGTCGATCGTCCCGAGTCAGACATTTTTTCGGACCGTAATCCAAGTCCGCGCAGGAACGCAAACCTTGGCCTCGGTCTTCAAAGCCACGGATTGGACGGTGCCGTCGTGCTGGCCAATCGTGGCCAACTCGTCGCTGCGGCACTTTTCCCACAGGTAACGCCATTCCCATCTGCGCAGGTCGCGCTGACCGGTTTTGGCGGGTCGGTGAAGGTTCAGGAAACTCAGCGCGCGGCCGAGGTTGTTTTGCTGGAGGGCCTGGCCGGCGAGGTTCATGTCGGCGTCGTACAGGTAAGCCTCGGCCCCTCGGCGCTGCTTTTCCGCGCGACTGAATCCGTAGCCCAGCGTGATCGCCAGCAGCAAGAGCAGTACGGCCGCTCCTCCGGCCAGGACCGCCACTCGGTGGCGCTGGGCCGCTCGCCGCGCGGCCCGTTCCCGCGCGGCCAACTCCGCTTGCCGCTCTGACAACGACCGCAAGCGTTGCGCCAACTGCCCGGCGCCCGCGAAACGCTCCGCCGGCTTGCCCGCCACGCAATGGCGGAGGTCGTCGCGCAGCAGTGGGTCAGCGATCTCCTCGGTCCAGTCGCTCGTCAGCGGCCGATTGAACGCGCCCACCACCAACTGGTAAAGCACCACGCCCAGCGAGTAGATGTCCGAGCGCGTTGTCGAACGCCGAGCGGGTCAGCAGAATCTGGTCCGCCTGGCCCAAGGCCGTCACCCGCGCGCACGTGTCCACCTGGACACCGTAAAGGTCGCGCGGCTTGGCCGTGCCTTCCCGTTCTTCGATCACCACCTCCCCGATGTGAATGCCGATGCGGTCACGAATGGCATACACCGTGTCTTGCCCCAGCGCGCGCAGTTTGTTTTGGAGCAGCAGCGCAAACCGCACCGCGTCCGAGGGCTTGACGAACACGATGAAGAACGAATCGCCGGCCGTGCTGATTTCCTCGCCCTCTGGGAACTGGCCCAGGATTTCCCGGACCCGGGCATGGTGGTTTTGGATGAGGGCGACCCCGTCGCGATCGCCCAGGGCCTGCTTGATTTTCGTGGACCCGACCATGTCGGTGAACAACAGCGTCACCAGGCCGGTGCGGTGCCTGCGCCGGAATTCTTCGACGCGAGCCCGCTCTTCCGCTGCGAGCGGCAGGTTCATGGCGTTGGCCAAGGTATCAGAACCCAGGGCCGGGCAAAGCCTAAACGCGCGCCCCTCGAAAAACGGGGCGCATCCTGACACTGCCACCAATTCCACTCTCCCCGCCCGCCCCGCTGTCTTTGCCCCCTGCGACCGTCACCCGCGCCTCATCCCCCGGTTTCCGCCAAAGGGCCAGCCTCAGGCCAATCCCTCCGTTGGCTCCATTGGCTCCATTTGCTGCATTGGCGTTTTTGTCCGAAATCCGCGCGATTCCCAACCCCCTGAAATCAGCTCTCCGGCGTGCCCGGGAACATGGCCTCCGCCTGCGCCATCCGCGGGCCCTCCTCCGTGCAGAGCGCGTAGCGCACCGGCTGTTTGCCCGACGACTCACACAGCGAAACCGCGGCGACTTAGTTCGGGCGTTGGCTACTTTGCGGCGGCGGCGCCAGGCGCCTCGATTTCCCAGCCGCCGCCCAGGGCCTTATAGACGGCGACCAGGGCGGTGACGGTGCGGGTTTGGCTTTGGGCCAGTTGGTCCTCGACGGCCAACTGGGTGCGCTCGGCGTCGAGCACCGCCAGGAAATCCACCAGGCCGCTGCGGTAGCGGTCATTGGCCAGCGCCACGGCGGCGGCGGCGGAGCGGGCTGAGGCGGCCAGATGGTCTCGCTGGGCCTGCTGGCGCCCGAAATCCACCAGCGCATTTTCGGTCTCCTCCAGCGCGGTCAAGACCGTCCGCTCGTAGGTGGCGAGTTGCGCCTCGGCGCGCGCGTGGGCCGCCTGGAGGCGCGCCCGCACCCGGCCCAGGTCCAGCGCCGCCCACGTGAGGCGCGGTCCAAATGAGTAGGCGTCGGACCCGGGTTCGCCCAGGCCGGAGAGTTCGCTGGCCTCGAAAGCCAACCGCCCGTTGAAGGTGACGCGCGGGAAGAGCTGGGCGGTTTCCACCCCGATGGCCGCCGTAGCGGCGGCCAGCGAGCGTTCCGCCGCCCGGAGGTCCGGCCGCCGGCGCAGCAACTCAGCCGGCGTGCCGATGGAGATCAGGGCGGGCAAGGCCGGCAGCGGGGCAGGGGCGGTCAACTCGCCCGCGAGGGCGGCCGGCTCCTGGGCCACCAGCACGCTCAACCGGTGGAGGGCGTGTTTGCTGGCGGCCTCGAGCGGCGGCAGCCCCGCCTGGGCCGACTCCCATTGGGCGCGGGCGCGGGCGGTGTCCAGTTCGGTGGCCCGTCCGGCCCGGAGCCTGGCCTCGGTCAACTCGAGGGTCTGGCGCTGGTTTTCGACGTTCTTGCGCCCGACTGCCAGTTCCTGCTGGGTGCCGCGCAGTTCGATGTAATTGCGCGCGACCTCGGCAATGAGGCTCACCAGGACGTCGCGGCGGGCCTGTTCGGTGGCCGCCAGGCCGGCGGTGACGGCCTCGATGGCGCGGCGGGCGCCGCCGAACAGGTCCAGTTCCCAGGTCGCGTCGAAGCCGGCGTCAAACAACTGGAGCTCGCGCTGCTCGCGCGTGAGCGGAGTGGGCGAGGAGTCCTTGCTGCTGAGTGATTTGTTGTAGCCCGCGCCGCCAGTAATGATGGGCAGCGCGGTCAGGATGGCCTGGGAGCGCAGCGCCCGCGCCTCGCGCACGCGGGCGGTGGCAATGCGGAGGTCAAGATTGGTCGTCACGGCCAGCGCGACCAGGCGGTTGAGTTCGGGATCCGCGAAGCCGCGCCACCAGGTCACGGCCGTTTGGTTGGCCGCAGTGGCCGGCTGGTTGCCATTGGCAAAACTGGCGCCCACGGCAGTCTGCGGCGGCTGATAATTCGGGCCGACCGCGCAACCGCCCAGCAGCAGGACCGAGACTCCGCCCAGCACGAGCAGGCTCGCGGCCGTGCCGGCCGCGGCAGCCCCGGCCACCGGTTCGTGGCCGGGCGCCTTGTGTCTCTGGCCGAGCAACCGGCGGATGACCACGTAGAAGACCGGCGTCAGGAAGATGCCGAACAGCGTCACGCCGATCATCCCCCAGAACACGGCCGTGCCTATCGCCGTGCGCATTTCGGCGCCGGCGCCGCGCGAAAGCATGAGCGGGATTACGCCGAAGGTAAAGGCCAGCGAAGTCATGAGGATCGGGCGCAACCGCAGCCGGGAGGCCTCCACCGCCGCCTCGACCCGTCCCCGGCCTGCCACCTGCAATTGCCGGGCGAACTCGACGATGAGGATCGCGTTCTTGCAGGCCAGGCCCATCAGCACCACCAGACCAATCTGGGTAAACAGGTTGTTTTCCAATCCCCGCGCCCAGACGCCGCCGATGGCAAAGAGCAGGCACAGGGGCACGATGAGAATGATGGCCAGCGGCAGCGACCAGCTTTCATACTGGGCGGCCAGCACCAGGAACATCATCAGCACGCAGAGCGGGAAGATGTAGATGGCGGTGTTGCCCGCCAGGATCTGGAGGTAGCTCAACTCGGTCCACTCGATGGTCATGCCCGGCGGCAGGACCTTTTGCGCCAGGTCCTCCATCGTGCGGAGCATCTCGCCCGAGCTGGTCCCGGGCGCTGCGCTGCCGGTGATCTCCGCCGTCGGAAACATGTTGTAATGGCCCGCCAACACCGGCGCGGCGATGTCGCGCACGCGCACCAGCGTGCCCAAGGGCACCATTTCTCCTTTGACGTTGCGCGCCTTGAGATTCAGCACGTTTTCCGGGTGGCGGCGGAAGGGCGCGTCCGCCTGGGCGGTGACGTGGAACGGACGGCCCAGATACGTAAAGTCGTTCACATAGAGCGAGCCAAGGTAGATGCTGAGCGTGTCCCAGACATCGCTCAAGGGCACGCCCATGGACTCCGCCTTGGCCCGGTCCACATCGAGGAACACCTGGGGCACGTTGGCGCGGAAGGTGGACATGGCGCTGGCGATACGGGGGTCAAGGTTCGCGGCGGCCGTGAGCCGGCCCACGGCGGCCTCCAAGGCCTGGTAGCCGGCGGCCCCACGGTCCTCGACCTGCAGCTTAAAACCGCCCAGCATTCCGAGCCCGTCCACCGGCGGCGGGCCGAAGACACTGACCGTGGCTTCCTGGATGTCCGCCCGGGCAATGCGCGCGCGCAGGTCGCGGAGGATGACCGGTCCGGTCAGCCCCTGCTTGGCCCGCTCGTGGAAAGGCGCCAACCGGATGAAGATGCTCGAGGCATTCACGCTGCTGCCCATGTTAACCAGCGACAAACCCGCAAACTCCGACACCAGCGCGACGCCCGGCGTGTCTTTGATCAATTGGACCACCCGGCGGCTGACCGCGCGGGTGCGCTGCAACGACGCGCCGTCCGGCAATTGCAGGTAGCAGTACAGGTTGCCCTTGTCCTGGGCGGGAATGAACCCGGTGGGGACGTGCGCAAAGCCAAACCACGTCAAGGCCAGCAGGCCCGCATAGAGCGCCAGGCCCAGGCCGCAATGCCGCAAGAGCCGCCGCAACGCCCCAACGTAGCCCCCCCGGCTGGCATCAAACACCCGGTTGAAACCACGGAAGAGCCAACCGACCGAGCCGTGAATGAGCCGCCCCAGGAGGTCCCTGGGGGCATGATGGGGCTGGAGCAGCAACGCCGCCAGCGCCGGGCTGAGGGTGAGCGAGTTGAAGGCGGAAATCAGCGTCGAGACGGCGATCGTGAGCGCGAACTGCTGGTAGAATCTGCCCGTGATGCCGCGGATGAACGCCGTGGGAATGAAGACCGCGCTCAGCACCAGCGCAATCGCAATGACCGCGCCGCTGACCTCCTCCATCGCTTTCTGCGTGGCGGCGACCGGCGAGAGCCCCTCGGCGATGTGCCGCTCGACGTTCTCCACCACCACGATCGCGTCGTCCACCACAATGCCAATCGCCAGCACCAGGCCGAAGAGCGAGAGGTTGTTAATCGAGAAGCCAAAGGCCGCCATGGCGGCCAGCGTGCCAATGAGCGATACCGGCACGGCCACCAGCGGGATGAGGGAAGCCCGCCAATTCTGCAGGAAGAGCACCACCACAAAGACGACCAGCAGGATGGCCATGACCAGCGTGTGGAGCACGGCGTGGATGGACTCGCGAATGAAGGCCGAGGTGTCGACGGCGATCCGGTAATCCAACCCCTCCGGAAAGGCCTTTTTGAGTTCCTTCATCGTCCGCTCGATGGCGTTGGCGGTTTCAATGGCGTTGGAGCCCGGCTGCTGAAAGATCGCGACCCCCGCGGCCGGCTTGCTGTCCAGCAGGCCATCGATGTTGTAGTCGTTGGCGTCCAGTTCCACCCGGGCCACGTCGCGCAGCCGCGTCACCTGGCCCGCGGTATCCGCCTTCAGCACGATGTCCTCGAATTCTTCCACGCTGCTCAGCCGGCCTTTGATCCGCACGGCCAGTTGGAACTGATTGTCCGGCGGCTGGGGCGATTGGCCGAACTGGCCCGCGGCCACCTCGATGTTCTGCCGGCGTATGGCCGCCGCCACGTCGCTGGCGGTCAGGTTGCGGGCCGACACCTTGTCCGGGTCCAGCCAGATGCGCATCGCGTAGTCGCGCGCGCCGAAAATGATGGTGTCGCCCACGCCCGGCAAGCGCCGCAGCACATCCTGCACATGGAGATAGGCGTAGTTGCTGAGATAAACCTGGCCGTATTTGCCGCCAGGCGAAATCAGGCTCACGATCATCGCAATCGATGGCGAGCGCTTGCGCACCGTCACCCCAAGCTGGCGCACCTCGTCTGGCAAGCGTGGCAAGGCCAGGTCCACCCGGTTCTGCACCAGCACCTGCGCCATGTTCGGATTAGTGCCGACCTTGAAGGTGACCGCCAGGCGCATCGAGCCGTCGCTGGCGCACTGCGCCGACATGTACATCATGTCTTCGACGCCGTTAATCTGCTCCTCGACCGGCGTGGCGACCGTGTTGGCCATCGTCTCCGCGCTGGCGCCGGGGTAGCTGGCGAAGACGAAGATGGTCGGGGGCGTAATCTCGGGGTATTGGGCGATCGGCAGGGTGAGCAGCGCGATGGCCCCCAGCAACACGATGAAGATCGACAGCACGGCCGCGAAGATGGGCCGGCGAATGAAGAAATGGGAGAACTTCATAGTTTCGGACTTGCTTCGGCCTTGGGCCTTCGGATTTCGGATTTCATGGACCAGGGATACCGGGATACTCTTGACTGGCGCAATACGTGGCTCACGCTCCGGATCGTGCCGGGGTTGGCGCCGGCCGCGGCGGAGAGGCCTCGGCCTTGCCACGGCGCGGTTCCGTGGCCGGCCCGGCTCCCGGCAGCAGTTCCACCTTGGCCCCTGAGCGCAACCGCACCATCCCGTCGGTGACCACGCGATCCTGCGGGGTGAGCCCCTCGAGCACCGCCCGCAACGGTCCGTGCGACCGGCCAATCTTGATGGGGCGCATGTCCGCCGTCCCAGCTTCGCTCACCACGTACACAAACTTATAGTTTTGGTCGGCCATAATGGCCGTCTCGGGAACCACCAATGCTTCCACGGCTGGCCCCGCCGGCACCCGCACCGTGGCGAACAACCCGGGCACCAGGCCCCGGTCCTCGTTGGCAAACACCCCTCGCATGCGGAGCGTGCCAGTCCCGGCGTCCACCTGGTTGTCAAAGAAATCCACCTGGCCCCGGTGCGGGAAACCCTCTTCGCTCCCCAGCTTCAGTTCGCAAGGCATCGGGAACAACTGTTTGCCGCCCGGCTCAGGTTGAAAACAGCGGCGGTAGAGCAGAAAGGCCTCCTCCTGCACGTCAAAATAACAATAAATCGGCGCCATCGAGACGATGGTGGCGAGCACCGGCGTGCCGTTGGCTTGCACCAGGTTGCCCACCGTGATCAGGCGCCGGCTGATCCGCCCACTGACGGGCGCCGTGATCCGGGTGTAATTCAAGTTCAGCGTGGCCGCCGCTTCCGCCGCCTGGGCGGCCTTGAGCGCGTCATCGGCCTCCCGCGCCGCCTTGGCCCGGCTATCCAGTTCCTCTTCCGAGATCGCCTTGGTGCCGCGCAGCAGTTCCGCCCGCCCCTGATCATTGCGCGCCAGTTCCAGGCGCGTCTCCGCCTGGCGGCGCACCGCCACCGCCCGGTCCAGCTCCGCCTGGTACGGTCTCGGGTCGATCACAAACAGCAAGTCCCCCGCCTTCACTTCCGTCCCATCCACGAAAGGAATCGACTCCAGGTAACCGCTCACGCGCGCGCGGACTTCCACCGCCTCGACGGCTTCCACGTGGCCCGGATACTGGTCCCAATTGGTCGCCATCAGCCGTTGCGGCTGGGCCACGGTCACCTTCACCGGCGGCATCGCCGGCGGCGCCTGGCGCCGCTCACAGGCGGTCAGTCCTGCCAGCGCCGCTAACATTGCAAGCAGACTAATCCTCGAGGACACAGCCAACAGCGTGTCGCGGGGCGAGGGCCCAGGGTTGAGGGTCGGGTGGCCAGTGCCAGGGGATCGCACTGCACAGGCGGTTGGAAGCTGGTAGAGGCTGGCTTTTGGTTTCATGGCTCAAACATCAGGTCAAAGGTGGTTTTAGAACACGCCGCGGAGATCTTTCTGTCAGCTTTTCGCTTCGGTTGCCGCTGCCGGTGCGCGAGGCGGCGCGGTGCGCTCGAGCCAGCCCCCGCCCAGCGTCTTATAGAGGGTGACGAGGTTCGAAAGCCGGGCCGTCCGGGACTGGATGAGGTTCTGCTGGGCGCTGTAGAGGTCCTGCTGGGCGGAGAGGACATTCAGGTAACTGTCGACGCCGTTGCGGTAGCGGATTTCGGCCAGGTCGTAGCGATGTTGCTCGGCTTTGACCAGGCCCTCGAGCGCCGCGATTTGCCGCTCGAGCATCGCGCGAGCGGTGAGCGCATCCGCCACTTCCCGGAAAGCGGTTTGAATGGCTTTCTCATAGTTGGCCACCTCGATCAGCTTGCTCACTTTGGCTGCGTCCAGGTTGGCGCGGTTGTTGCCCGCATCGAAGATCGGCACGGTCATCTGCGGCGAGAAACTCCACGCGCTGGCGGAGCCTTTGAAAAGATCCTCGAGCTTGAGGCTCGCGCTCCCCGCGGCGCCCGTGAGGAGGATGCGCGGAAAAAACGCGGCCCGCGCGGCGCCGATGTTCGCATGGGCAGCTTTGAGTTGATACTCCGCGTGGAGGATATCCGGCCGGCGTTGCAGGAGCTCCGACGGGAGGCCCGCGGGGAGCTCCCTGAGGAGCGGTTGGTTTTCCAGCGGCCCGGGCGGGGGGAGGTCGGCCGGGAGCGGCCGGCCGACAAGCAGCACCAGCGCGTTCTCGGCCTGGGCGCGGGATTGCGTCAAAGCCGCCACGTTGGCCCGGGCCGTTTGCGCCTGGGCTTCGGCGGAACGCAGGTCCAGTTCCGAGGCGACGCCGTTTTCGAAACTCCGCCGGTTCAGCTCGTAGGAGGCTTCCACCGCTTGGAGTGTCCGGCTGGCCACGGTCAATTGTTCCTCCACCGCCCGCTCCGTCAGGTATTGAATGGCTACTTCGGCAACCAGCGCGATTTGAGCGCTCTTGCGCGCCTGGCTGGTGGCCCAATAGCGGTTGAGCGCCTGGGCCTTGAGGCTGCGCACCCGCCCAAACAGGTCGAGCTCGTAAGCCGTGACCCCGGCGTTGACGCTGTATTGGGTAAAGAGGAGCGGCTGGCCGAACCCGGACACGTCCCCCGGCACGCGCTGGCGTGCGCCGCCCGCGTTGGCGTTGAGCGCCGGCAGCAAGGCGGCCCGTTGAATCCGGTACTGCGCGCGGGACAGCTCGACGTTGAGCACGGCGACGCGCAGGTCGCGGTTGTTGGTCAAAGCGAGTTCCAGCAGCTTGAGCAGACGCGGCTCACAGAAGAACTCCCGCCAGCCCAACTCGGCGGCCGGCGCCGCCGCGCTCGCACCGGTCGCGCCAGGGTTGCCGTAAGCCGGGCCACTGGGCCAGGCCTCAGCGACCGGCGGAGCGGGCCGCTGGTAACTGGGGATCATGGTGCAGCCGCCCAGAACGGCGGCCAGCGGCAGGAGCGACAGCAGCAAAGGGACAACGGCCGCCTTGCCTGACTGGCATGAGGGCAAAGTCCGAAGTCCGAAGTCCGAAGCCCAAAGTCCGAAATCCGAAGCAAACCTCAAATTCAAAAACCGTTTCATGTTGAGCTATGGCAGCTCAGGTTTGGCTGCTGCTGATGGGCCTGAGAAGGTTTGCCTGGCCGGCTTGGCTTTGAAGAAGCGACGCACCACGACAAAGAAGACTGGCACCATGAACACGGCCAGGACGGTGGCCGTGACCATGCCCCCGGCCACGCCGGTGCCGATGGCATGCTGGCTGGCGGAGCCGGCCCCGTGGCTCAGGGCCAGCGGGAGCACGCCGAACACAAAGGCCAGCGAAGTCATCAGGATCGGACGCAACCGCAAGCGGACCGCTTCCAGTGTGGCTTCAATCAAACCCTTGCCTGCGGCCTGCGCCTCCTTGGCGAACTCGATGATCAAGATCGCATTCTTGGTCGAGAGCCCAACGACGGTGAGCAACCCCACTTTGAAATAGACATCGTTGGGCAGGCCGCGCAGCGTGACCGCCAGCAGCGCGCCCAGCACGCCCAGCGGCACCACCAGGATGACAGAGAGCGGAATAGACCAGCTCTCATAGAGCGCTGCCAGGCTCAGGAACACGATCAGGACCGAAAGCGCATAAAGCGCGGGCGCCTGCGCCCCGGACAGCCGCTCTTCGTAAGATTGGCCGGTCCATTCGTAGCCGATGCCGCGCGGCAGTTGTCCGGCCATTTCCTCCATCGCTTGCATGGCCTCGCCAGTGCTCTTGCCCGGGGCGGCCGTGCCCACGATTTCCACCGAGGGCAGCCCGTTATACCGGTCCAACGAGGGCGACCCGTAGATCCAGCGCAGCTTCGCCACGGCCGAGAGCGGCGCCATCGTGCCGCTATTATTGCGCACGAACACTCGGCCGATGTCCTCGGGCAACATGCGGTACGGCGCGTCCAACTGGACGATGACCTGCTGCACGCGGTTGCCGTGCACAAAATTGTTCACGTAGAGGGAGCCGAAGCAGGTCTGCAGAGTCGTGTTGATGTCGGCCAACTGCACCCCCAGGGCGCAGGCCTTGTCTTCGTCCAGGTCGATCTTCAGTTGGGCCATGTCCTCCAGGGCCTGGATGCGTACGTTGGCTACATTGGGATTTTTGGCGGTCAGGGCGAGCAACTGGTCTCGCGCTTCCATCAGTTTGGCATGGCCCAGGCCCCCCTGGTCCTGCAACTGGAAGTCGAACCCCGCCGCGATGCCCAGCTCGGGTATGGCGGGAGGGATGAGCGGAAAGACCATCGCATCCTTGATCCTGGAGAAGGCCGCGAAGGCCCGGCCAACCATGCCCTGGGCGCTATGCGCGAAGCCTTTTCGTTTGCTCCAGTCCGTGAGCCGCATAAACCCTACCGCCGCGTTCTGGCCCTGTCCGTTGAAACTGAATCCCGCCACCGTGACGAGGCCCTCGATCTCGGGTTGCTTGAGATAAAAGTCCTCGATCTGCTTGAGCACCGCCACCGTGCGCTCCTGCGTGGCCCCGACCGGCAACTGCGCCATGGTCATCAGGAAACCCTGGTCTTCTTCCGGCAAGAACGAGGACGGCAAACGCGCATAAAGCAGGCCGACTGCCACCAGGATGCCCCCATAAATCCCCAGGCAATAGACCGTCCGTTTCACCACCACGGCCACCAGGCCCTGGCAGCCTTTGGTGCTGGCCGCAAAGCCCCGGTTGAACCACCCGAAAAAGCCCCGCTTCGCACGATGATGCCCCTTCTCGACCGGTTCAAGCAGCGTCGCGCACAGCGCCGGCGTCAAGGACATGGCCAGGAAGACCGAGAGCAACATCGAGGACACCAGCGAGAGCGAGAACTGGCGATAAATCGCCCCCACCGAACCGCTGAACAGCGCCATCGGAATGAAGACCGCCGTTAGCACCAGCGAAATGCCGATCAACGCGCCCACAATCTGGCCCATGGCTTTGCGCGTCGCTTCGCGCGGCGGCAAGCCTTCCTCGCTCATGATCCGTTCCACGTTCTCGACCACGACGATGGCATCATCCACCAGCAGCCCAATGGCCAGCACCATGCCAAAGAGCGTGAGCACGTTGATGGAGAACCCGAAGATGCGCATGGCCAGGAACGTGCCCAGCAAGGCAATCGGCACCACGATCGTCGGTATCAACGTGGCCCGCAGGTTCTGCAGGAACAGGTAAACGACCAGGAACACCAGCCCGATGGCTGCCAGCAGCGTCTTGATCACTTGCTCAATCGAAATCTGCACGAACGACGAGCTGTCGTAGGGAAAGTCCACCCGCACCCCGCTCGGGAAGAACTTGGCGAATTCCGCGACCTTGGCGCGCACCACCCGCGCGGTAGCCAGGGCGTTGGCGCTGGCCGAGAGTCTCACGGCCGCGGCGGCGCACGGATAGCCGTTCACCCGGGCCTGGGTGCTGTAGTCCTGGCCGCCGAGAGCCACCCTGGCCACATCGCGCAAGCGCACCCGCGAGCCATCGCCGTTGACGCGCAGCAGGATGTTCCCGAATTCCTCCGCCGTGCGCAGCGTGCTCCGGCCCTGCAACGTGACGTTGAGTTGCTGCCCCTCCACGGCCGGACGCGCCCCAAGCTGCCCGACCGCCACCTGCGTGTTCTGGGCCTGCAACGCGCTCACGATGTCCGCGGGCGTGAGGTTAAAGCTGCTCAGACTGTCCGGGTTGAGCCAGATCCGCATGGCGTACTGCGAGCCGAACATGTCCGCCTCGCCCACGCCCGGCAGCCGGCGAATCGGGTCCAGCATGTTGGCGGCGATGTAATTGCCCAGTCCCACCTCATCCAGAGTGCCGCTGGGCGAAGAGAGGGTGAAAATCAACAGGAAATTGCGCGCGGTCTTGACCACCTGAATGCCGTTCTGCTGCACGACCGCCGGCAGGCTCGGCGTCGCCAACTGCACCTTGTTCTGCACCTGCACCTGCGCAATGTCCGGGTCCGTGCCCGGCCGGAAATATAGGTTAATCGTGCATTGGCCCGCCGCGCTGCTGCTAGAGGACATGTATTGCAGGTTGTCGATGCCGTTCAACTGCTGTTCGATCACCGAGGTCACCGAGTCTTGCAGCGTCTCGGCCGACGCCCCGCCATAGTAGGCCGCAACCATAATGGCGGGCGGCGCAATCTCCGGATATTGCGCCACCGGCAACTGGGTGATCGCCAGCCCGCCCAGCAGCATGATCAGCAGCGAAATCACCCACGCGAATACCGGACGGTCAATGAAAAACCTGGCCATGCGATGAAAGGCAATTTTGAATGGCCCTGGCGACTCGGTCCTACTTCAGGGAAACGGCGGCCGCAGCGCCCGCCTGCGCCGTCTTGAACGGCACCGGCGTCACCACCGCGCCGGGCCGCGCCTTTTGCAGGCCCTCGACAATCACCCGCTCGCCCGGTTGGAGACCGCCCGAGACGATCCACTGGTCGCCCCGCGCTGTTTCCGCCCGGATGACGCGGCTCTCGACCTTGTTTTCCGCGTTCACGACCAGCACCGTCGCGGACCCGTCCGGGCCGCGCATGACGGCGCGTTGCGGCACGGTCAACGCCGCGCGGTCCACCGCTTGCTCCAGCCGGCCGCGCGCGAACATGCCCGGCAGCAGCAGGTGCTCGGGATTGGGCGCCAAGGCCCGCAAGGTAATCATCCCCGTCGTCGGGTCCACTGTGATGTCCGAAAAAAGCAGTCTGGCCGGATGCGGATAGGCGGCGCCGTCTTCGAGCAACAGGCTCACCTTGGCCTCGCCCGGCGCCAGGCCCTTGAGCTTGCCGCTCTCCAGCGCCCGGCGCAGCCGCAGCACTTCCGTGCTGGACTGCGTAAAATCGAAATAAATCGGGTCGAGCTGCTGAATCGTCGCCAGCGGGGTCGCCTCGTTCTGGCCGACCAGCGCCCCCTCGGTCACTTTGGCCTTGCCAATCCGTCCGGTGATCGGCGCTCTCACCGTAGCATAGCCCAGGTTCAACGACGCCGTTTCCACGCCGGCCTTGCCCGCCAGGACCTCCGCTTCCGCCTGCGCCGCCGCCGCCACGGCATCGTCGTAGTCCTGCTTGCTCACCGCGTTGTACTGCACCAGCGCCTTGTAACGGCCCGCCTTGGCCTGCGCCTGCTTCAGGTTCGCCTCCGCCTTGGCCAACGCCGCTTTGGCGCTGCTCAACGCCGCCTGGAGCGGGGCGGGGTCGATTTCCAGCAACACCTCATTCGCTTTCACGTCCGCCCCTTCCTCGAACAGGCGCTTGAGCAGGATGCCCGCCACCCGCGCCCTCACTTCCGCCACTCGCACCGCATCGATGCGGCCGGGCAATTCCGTGGTCAAGGTCAGCGACTCCGCCGCCACGGTCACCACGCTCACTTCCGGCGGTGGCCCCCCAAATCCACCCGGCCCTCCCGGCGCCCCCGGTCCGCCCGCCCCAGGCGGCCCCCCTTGCTTCGGCCCACAGCCAACCTGCAAGGTCAGCAGGAGCCAAAGGATGGCCAGAAGACCCCGAGAGCTTGCCCCCGGGCGCCGCCGCCTTTCGGACCTCGGATTTCGGATTTCCTTCGGGTTTCGGGTTTCGGATTTCGGATCTTTCAGTCCGTTGGCACTTTGAGCCCGGCCTGCCGTGGTCGCCTGGTGCATAATCGTAAATGGTCGGCTGCCGGGAATCACGCCGCGCGTAACCCTGCCGCGGCGAAACAAACCAACCGCCGCACTAGGCTCTCACAATCCGGCTTCTGGTCCAGAAGGCAGGGCAGAGACTGATCGATCATTAAGAGCAGGTAGTGCAATGCGCCGACGATGAAAGTCTTGCCGCTCCCCAGTGATTCTTGAGACAGGGTGGGGACGGCGCGGAGCAGGGCGGCGTCGAACCGCTGCGCCAGGCGGTCGAAATGGGCCTTCTTGAGCTTCTCGACCGTCGCCCCGGGTTCCCCAACCAGCCGTCCCATCAGCTTGGCAAAACTGGTGCTGCCCCATTTCGGATCCAGCGCATGTTCCACCGCCGGACCGATAAAGGCACTGAGCACGTCCTCCACCTTCGGCGCAGTCTCTCCCGCAGCCTCTTCCACCTCGTCCAAGGCCGCCAACCGCTCCTCGGTAATCGGCGTCAGCCGCCGGTCGAACACGGCAAAGACTAAACCCTCCTTGCTGCCGAAATAATAATTGATGGCTCCGACATTGGCCTGCGCCGCCTTGGTAATCTCTCGCGTAGAAACCCTTTCCAGGCCGCGTTTGGCGAAGAGCCGTTCTGCCGCATCCAGAATTCGTTCGCGCGTTTGCGTGGCATTTCGGTCGGCATGAGACTCAAGTGACAATTGGGTGCCGCTCATAAATCAATCGCTTGTTTCAATCATCCGCTTGTTTGAGCCCCGTGTCAACCTCTTCCCGGGAAGTCAACGGGGGGCGGCGCATTTCACTTTTTTTGGTAGCCCTTCTGGCTCTTTATCTTAATCCTCGCTCTAATCTTAATCCGAATCAATCGCCTCTGCGACCATGAGAAACTGGAGGTTTATCAGGAGTCTCTGGCCTTGGTCGCCTGGCTCGAGCCCCTGCTGCAAAAGCTGCCCAAATCGGTCGCCGTGCGTGACCAGTTGGATCGGGCCAGTACCTCGAGCGTTCTGAACCTTGCCGAAGGCAACGGAAAGTTCACCTCACCCGATCGTGGACGATTTCTTGACATTTGGCGCGGGTCGGCTTTGGAGTGTGCCGCGGCGCTGGATGTTCTGGTCCCGCGGGGCGGGACCGGTGTGAGTTGGGTGTGGTCGCCTCCGGGAAAGAGCGGCTACGCAGAATTGTTTCGATGCT
>JBEKRX010000092.1:0-15949 GCA_049518415.1 Verrucomicrobiota bacterium | reverse complement strand
TGGAATTGCCGTCGCTCAACGGACAAAAGGTACGCTAGGGATAACAGGCTGATCGAGTCCAAGAGTTCATATCGACGACTCGGTTTGGCACCTCGATGTCGGCTCATCGCATCCTGGGGCTGAAGAAGGTCCCAAGGGTCCGGCTGTTCGCCGGTTAAAGCGGTACGCGAGCTGGGTTCAGAACGTCGTGAGACAGTTCGGTCCTTATCCACTGTGGGCGCAGGAAACTTGAGGGGTTCCAACCTTAGTACGAGAGGACCGGGTTGGACGCACTTCTGGTGTGGCAGTTGTCCCGTCAGGGGCATCGCTGCGTAGCCATGTGCGGAAGAGATAAGCGCTGAAAGCATCTAAGTGCCAAGCTCCTCCCAAGATATTGTTTCCCGGACCGCAAGGTTCCTAAAGACCCCAGGTAGACCACCTGGTTGATAGGTTAGGCGTGTAAGCGGAGCAATCCGTTCAGCGGACTAATACTAATCGGTCGTGAGGCTTGATCGCTTTTCGACTTCCCGCTTTCGGGCGGGCGAGAGAAAGCGATTTGAACTCGCGAATGTAATTCCCGGTTAGCGCCTGTGTGCAGTTTTCAGAGAAGCCCATGGCGATGGGGCCCCGGTGCTCCGCACTTGGCGGCGTCCGCTCTTTGAATTTAGCGTGATCAGTGACGCGCGGTGGATGGCGAGGGCCGGGCTCCGCCCGGCCCGCCCCCTCGCAGCGCGCTCATCACGGACGATTTTTGGTGGCTATAAAGCTGTGGTCCGACCCGTTCCCATTCCGAACACGGCCGTCAAACGCAGTCTTGCCGATGGTAGTGGTTTTATAGACTCCGCGAGAGTAGGTTGCCGCCAGATTTTCAAAAAGGCCGAAATATTTCATATTTCGGCTTTTTTTTGTTGTTTTAGCGCCAAAAGTGTGTATTTTACGTACTATGCAAAAGGCCACGGCCACATTGATGGCTCGCAAATTCAGCGAGTACCTCGGCAAAGTCGAGCACGGCCGCTCTATTCAGGTGCTCAAGCACGGGCGCGCCGTAGCTCGATTGGTGCCTGATTGCGATTTTATGGACGGCAAACAAGCCGCGGAATTATTCCGGGGACATCCCGGCGATCCTGGGGCTTCGGATGCCATCGCCCTGGAAATCACAGAACTGAAGGAGGAAGAGGACCGTGCCTTGGCTCATTGACACAGACATCTTCATCGAAGGCGAGCGCGGCCATGGTGCTTTTGTTCCCTGGCTGGCGCAAGCGGATGCCGTGGCCACCGCCGATATTGTGCGAGGCGAATTCTTGCTCGGTGTCCACGCCGTTCCCGATGCGGCGTTACGACAACGCGGAGCCCAGTTTTACGCGGACCGAATTGCGCACCTGCCGTCCTTCGCTTCGGAGGCAGCCGACTATGCCAAAGCCGCAAGTCTGGCCGGAGAAGCGCGCCGTTTGGGCAAAGGCAAGCCGGCGTTGGTGGATGGGTTGCTCGCGGCCATCGCTTTGCGCACGGGAGCAACCGTAGCCACCAGGAATACCACGGATTTCCAAGCGATGGGCTGCCCGTGCAAAAACCCGCTGGAGACGCCTGTGAGGCATCCGACGTAAACCTGTCCTGGCTGTCCGTTCACGACTCGTTGACTATCTTATGTCAAACGTAGTTTTGCGGATGGTAGTGGCTGTCTAGCTTGCGCGAGAGCAGGTTGGCGCCAGATGCTTCTTTGAAGCCGAAACGAAGGTTTCGGCTTTTTTTTGGCCCCATGGGTCGCGCTACGCCAGGAGTGGGGGTCAGCCCGGGGGCCACCCCAGGGAGCGGCCACCGAGGATATGGCAGTGCAAGTGGGGGATGGCTTCGCCGGCATTTGGCCCGTTATTGAAGACGAGGCGGAAGCCGGAGGTGGTGAGGCCGAGTTGGTTGGCGACCTCGGCGGCTTTGAGGAGGAGGTAGCCGAGGAGCTGCTGGTCTGCGGGCGTGGCGTCGGCGAGGCGCGGGATGGGCTTTTTGGGGATGATCAATACGTGGGTCGGGGCTTGGGGCTTGATGTCGCGAAAGGCCAGGAGGAGGTCGTCTTCATAAACGACGGTGGCCGGGATTTCACGGGCGACGATTTTTTCGAAGAGGGTTTTGCTCATGGCCCTAAAAGCTGCTGCGGGAAAAGGAAGGCGTCAATGTGAAAGGGGACGGGACCAACGGGGCGGGAGACTTGGGGATTGTGCCCGGAAAGAGCGGGGTGGGATTAGTGGGCCATTTCAGAAATCCGCTGACGGATTGGGCGGTTCGTTTTCGGGCGGACGGCGTTGCTCGCACCTCATGCCGACAGGTCGGGAGGGATATGCTCGGTGCTCGGGCCTTGGCTGCACGAAAAATCCCTCGCCGCCTACGCGAGCGTATTTATGAAACGGCCCACTAGGTCAAGGCGGGCGAGGCGCCCGCAGAGACAGGCGAGACGCCTGCCCCCTTAGTTGCGGCTGAGGCGGCTGCGGCGGAAACCGTAAGAGAAATAGAGGATGAGCCCGGCGGCCATCCAGCCGAAGAAACGGATCCAGGTGACGGCAGGCAGGTGGAACATGAGATAGCCGCAGGAGGCGATGGCGCCCAGGGGTACCCAGGGGACCAGTGGGGTGCGAAAGGGGCGGGGCCGGTCCGGGTCGGTAGAGCGGAGGATGAGGATGCCGAGGGCGACCAGGGTAAAGGCGAAGAGGGTTCCGATATTGGTCAGTTCGACGAGTTCGTTGATGTTGAAGACCGCGGCACAGGCGGCGACGATGACGCCGGTGAGGAGGGTGGTGACGTGCGGGGTGCGAAAGCGGGGATGGACCCTGGCGGCCCAGGCTGGGAGCAGCCCGTCGCGGCCCATGGAGAAGAAGATGCGCGGTTGGGCCGCCTGGTAGGGCACCAGGGCCGAGGTGGTGGCGATGACCGCGCCCAGGGCGACGAGGGCCGCGGTCCACTTCATGCCCAGGGCGGAGAAGGCCCTGGCGAGCGGCTCATTATTGCCGAGGGTGTCCCATTTGGCGATGCCGGTGAGGACGACCGCGACGGCGACGTAAATGAGGGTGCAGAGGATCAGGCTGCCCAGGATGCCGATGGGCATGTCGCGCTGGGGGTTGCGCGTCTCTTCCGCGGCGGTGGAGACGGCGTCGAACCCGATATAGGCGAAAAAGATGATGGCGGCGGCGCCGGAGATGCCTTTGAGGCCGTTGGGGGCAAACGGGACCCAGTTTTCCGGGCGCACGCAGAAGGCGCCCAGCACGATAAAGAACAGCAGGATGCCGAGCTTGACCACCACCAGGGCGGTGTTGAAGCGGGCCGTCTCGCGGATGCCGATGAGCACCACCCAGGTTACGAGCGCGACGACGAGGAAGGCGGGCAGGTTGAAGATGATCGGCAGGCCAAGG
The DNA here is from genome assembly GCA_049518415.1 of Verrucomicrobiota bacterium. Lineage (GTDB taxonomy): Bacteria > Verrucomicrobiota > Verrucomicrobiia > Limisphaerales > UBA8199 > CAVQND01. Next base: position 12,575 of record JBEKRX010000092.1, on the reverse strand, counting down.
AGGCGGGGCGCGGCATGGAAGAGTTGCGCGTCGTTGAGGAGGTCCGGACTGAGCGAGCGCAGGTCGGTGTGGGCGGCCTGGGCGGCGGCCACCTGGGCGGCGGCCCGCGCCGTCGAGGTAATATCGGTGCTCAGCCAGGCGGGCAACTGGAGATGCAAAGCTTCCCTGAGCAGGTTCTGAAAATAGCCCGACCAGGAGGCGGCCACCGCGGCGTTGCTGATCGCGTATTCGAGAATCAAGTCCCAGCCGATCATCCAGGCGGCCAGCTCGCCGAGGGTGACGTAGGCGTAGGTGTAGGCCGAGCCGGAAACCGGGACCATGGCTGCGAACTCGGCATAACATAAGGCGGCAAAGCCGCAGGCGACCGCTACCATGAGGAACGAAATCACCAGGGCCGGGCCGGCGCCGAGTTGATGGGCGCTGCCGGCGGCCGCCGGGCCGATGCTGGTAAACACCCCGGCCCCGATCACGGCTCCCACGCCCAGCATCGTGAGCTGCACCGGTCCCAGCACCCGCCGGAGTTGGCGCCCCGGCTCGGTCGTCTCGCCCACCAACCGGTCGAGCGGCTTGCGGCGAAAAAAACGAGCGAGATTATGCACGGCTGAAACGAGCCCGCCGCGCCGTGCGGTGAGGCAGAAGAACCGCGCGCACACAAAAAGCCGCCGCCGAAAAAACGTTGCTCAAGACGTTGGATTGTTGGCGCTGCCACTGGCTGGCGCAAGCTCAAAGTTGCCAACAAAAGGGTCTGGACAATGGGCTGAAAGGCCTTAAAGTTTTTCCGAATTGGGTGTTGCATTTTTTGAAGAGACTGGTAGAAAAGTTGTGGTTAAGTTCTTTGGCGGGTTCGAGTTGGATGTTTTTTGAACGTGTTCCGCTTGGGCGCTTCTATTCCTCACGACCAAGTCTGCGGAGTTACGGAGAGATCGTGTCGGAATGAACGCAGCACTATATTTAGCGGCCGCCGCGGCCAATGGGAACGAGGCGGAATTGCACTACGTGTGGAGACAAGCCACACCGGAGGCAAAGGCCATCATCGTTTGCCTGGTTGTGCTTTCAATTGTTGCCTGGTCGGTGATGATCGACAAGGCGCTGCAGATGCGGCGGGCCAGGAAGCTCAATGAGTATTTCAGCGGGGAATTCCGCGCCCAGAGAAGGGTGCTGGAGGTATTCGACCGGCGGATTCGGGCGGAGGGGTGTCCGCTGTTCATGGTCTATCAGGCCGGGAGCACGGAACTGGATGCGCGGCTCCAGGTGGCCGAGGGGGCCGGCCGCAAGCAGCATATTTCGCTCAAGGGCATGGAGCATGTGAAGCGCTCGCTGGAGACGAGCGTCGCCCAGGAGTCGCTCAAGCTGGAATCGGGGTTGATCTTGCTGGCGATTGCGGTGAGCGGGTCGCCGTTCCTGGGTCTGCTGGGGACGGTTTGGGGGGTGATGAGCACGTTCGGCCACGTGGCGCTGCAGCAGAGCGCGACGCTGACGGCGATGGCGCCCGGGGTGGCGGCGGCGCTGATCACGACCGTGGCGGGGCTGCTGGTGGCCATCCCCTCGATGTTCGGCTACAACTGGCTGGTTCACAACCTGCGCGTGCTGACGGTGGAACTCGACAACTTCGCCCAGGAACTGGCCTCGAGGATCGAAACGGAGTACCTTGAGGAGTGAACGATGAAGGTTGCCGGTTTATCAGGTTATCAGGTTACGAGGTTGGGCGTGGGGGGGGCGTTTGTGACCTGCGGGCGGCCAATCCAGTTGGGCAACCTGACAAGCAGACGACTTGACAAGCCGACAACCAGATAACTGACGATGCGGCGCTTTTCCCAACGCAGTGCCCTGGTAACGCTGAGCGAGATTAACATCACGCCGCTGCTGGACCTGGCGTTCGTGTTGCTGATTATCTTCGTGATTACGACGCCGTTGCTGGAGCAGAGCCTGCCCTTGAAGCTGCCCAAGGGGGGCCAGCCCAGCGGGCGGGTGGACCCGCGCGATGTCCGGACGGTGGAAATCAGCGTGCAGGGCGCTTACCGGCTAAACCGGGTGCCGATGCAGTTGAACCAAATCGAGCAATTGTTGGACAGGGACTTCCAGGCGAACCCGAACCTGGTGGTTTATATCCGGGCCGACGAGAATAGCCGGAGCAAGGATTTGTATGCGGTGATCGACCGTTGCCGGCGGCACGGCCTGCATCGAATGGACCTGCGAACCGAAGTGCCTAAACGCCAATGAACCGCACGCAAAAGAAGTGTTTGCTCGTCTCGACGGGGTTGCACGTGGGGCTGTTGTCGTCGGTCGTCCTGGTCTCGGCGTTTCGGCCCGCGACCCCGGCGCCGCTGGAGCTGGCGCCGATTGATTTTGTGCCGGTGATCACCACCGACGAAATGATGTCTGGGGGCGGCAATCCCAAGGCCCCGCCGCTGGCGGCGGCGCCGCCCGTTGTCAGGCCTGCGCCCGCGCCGCCAGCGGCCGCCGAGGCACCCCCGCAGCCAGCGCCCAGGGAGCCCGCCAGGGCGCCCAAGGCCAAGCCGGAGGAGGAGTCGCTCGTGCCGGCGGCCCGGCCGACGCGCCAGAAGCCGCAAATCGATCCTTCCGCCATCGTGACGCGTCCGGGCAGCGAGAAAAGCAAGGCGAAGCAGGCGGAGAGCGAGGCGCAGGAAAGGGAACAGGCGAGGGCCGCGGCTGAGGGGCGGAGAATGCTGATCGGACAACTGGGCCAGGTTGCCAACCACCTGGGGGCCAACCTCTCGGGCGTGACAGCGATTCAAATAGCTTATGGTCCCGGCGGCGGCGGTCTGCCCTATGCGAACTTTTATCAAGCGGTCCAGAGCATCTATACCCGCGAGTGGATGGTGCCGGATGGGGTTACGGAGAAGGAGACTACGACGGTGGCGGAGGTGACGATTGCCCGCGACGGCACGGTCGTACAGGCGCGGATCGTCCGTTTTTCCGGCAACGTGGCCGTCGACGATTCGGTGCAGATGACGCTGGACCGGGTAAGACGCCTGGTGCCGCTGCCGGCCAACGCGGAGGAAGACCAGCGCACGGTCACGATCAATTTCAACGCCAAACCCGAGAGCAAGAGAGCACCTGAATGAAAAGAACAACACGACTTCGAGATTCATTAGCGCCCCGGGCAAATGCAGGCAGGCATCGCGCGGGAGGCCCGCGGGCGGATTTGGGGAGGCGATGGGAGGTCAAGATACTTTTGGCCGGGGCGATGCTTGCGCTCAACCTGCTGGGGATTTGGAGTTCCGCCGGCTCGGAAGTCATTGAGGTGACACAGTTCGTAGGTCCCGGCAAGGAGCGGCCGGTGCTCGTCTCGCTGAGGGGCCTGAGCGGGGAGGCGGCGCAGGTGTTGCAGTTCGACCTGTACGTGCAGGGCTTCGCGTTCACCAATGCCGAGGCGGCGCAATACGAGATCAGCGGCAGCAACAACGGCAACCTCGAGGCCCGAGCCATGCAGCGCGTCAACAATAGCGTCCTGCTCTCCAAGGCTTACTGGGGCGCGTCGCTCCGGAGGCAAGTGCACCGGTTTGCGGACGATTTCGTCAATGCCCTGCCCAAGCACGCCAAAGGGATTGCGCAGACCCAGATTATGTTCAAAGGCGAGGCCGGTGGGAAGAGCGAGGTTTACGTGGGGGATTTCGACGGTCATGGGGCGCAGGCGGTGACCCGGGACAACTCCATTGTGGCGGCGCCCTGCTGGGTGCCCGGACGGCTCGCCGCCTATTACACTTCCTACAAGCTCAACCACCCGGACATCTTTTATCAGGACTTTGCGACCGGCGCGCGGCGGATTTTTGCCGGCTACGGGGGCTCGAACATGAGCCCGGCCGTGTCGCCCGACGGGAGGGAAGTGGCGATGATCCTGAGCAAAGACGGTTGGACGGACCTGTACGTCGGCAATGCCGGCGGCAACGGCCTGCGCCGGCTGACGAGGTCGCCGCAGGACGAGTCGTCGCCCTGCTGGTCGCCCGATGGCAAATGGATTTGCTATGCTTCCAAGGACGGCGAGCGGCGGTCGCTGTCGAGGGTGCCCGCGGCGGGGGGGCAGCCGGAACGGCTCAAGACCGCGGGGGTGTTCAGCCCGACGGAGCCGGATTGGTCGCCGGACGGGAGTTTAATTGCCTTCACGGCGCAGTATCGGGGCGGTTTCCGGATTTGCGTTATTCCGGCGGGGGGAGGGGAGGCCACCGACCTGGCCGAAGGCGAAGACCCCTCCTGGGCGCCGAATTCGCGCACGCTCATCTGCGCCCGGCGCGCCGGGGGCGTGGGGAATTATGTACTCTCTCTGCTTGACGTTCCGACAAAACAAGTCAAGGATGTTTCCCGAATTTTGGGAATTAGCTCGCAATCGCAACCGAGTTGGGCGAAATAGCCCGCGCAGGAAAGAAAAAAATGAAGCCGATCAAGTTTAGCAAGTTGTTGGTGTTCGCATTCATAGTAAGCGTTGCAGCCACTGGCTGCAAAAAGACCCCGGTCAAACTGATGGATATGTACGGGAGCCGAATGCTGCCGGGAACGGGGCCCGGGGGTGAAGGCTCGCCGACGAATGTTGGCCCCGGGGGGCCGCTCGTCTCGCAGCCCGGGGGGCCTGGTTCAGGACCGATTACCCCCGGCGGGCGTGAGGAGCCTAGCCCGCAGGTTGGTCCTGAGGCCTTCGCGAAGTACATACCGCACCCGGAGATTTTGAAGGCTTACGCGGTGTACTTTGACTTCGACCGGTCGCTGGTGAAGTCGGGCGAGAGGCCCAAAGTGAACGCCGTGGCAGAGTACTTGAAGGGCCACCTGGCCGAAGCGGTCAAGATCGAAGGCAACTGCGACGAACGCGGCACGGAGGAGTATAATCGGGCGCTGGGCGAGCGCCGCGCGCTGGCTTTGCGCGAGGGCCTCGTCGATCTGGGCGTCGAAGCGAGGCGCGTTCTGACGTTCAGTTGGGGCAAAGACAAGCCGGTGGCTTCTGGCCATGACGAGGCCTCCTGGTCGCAGAATCGCCGGGGTGACTTCATCGTGTTGACGCCGCCGGCCGCGCCCTAAGCAGCGGCGGGGCATGAAGCTCACGGGGCAGGTGGCGGCAGCGCGGAATGTTTTTCAGGAGGCCGGCTTGGCGACCAGGCCGGATTGGGCGGCCAGGTAGGCCTGGAGGAAGTGCCGGACGCACTCGAATTCGGCGTTGATGTCGCGGCACAGCTCGGCGGCGCCTTGGAGTTTAGCTTCCGCACCCTGGCGCTCGACTTCGCGGAGCAGCAGGGCGAGGCGGCGCATGCCGCAGGTGGAGCTGGCGCCGGCGCAACCGTGGGCCAGGCGGCGCGCTTCGGCGGGTTGGTTCGTCTTGAGGGCAGCCTCGAGTTGGAGGAGTTGGTCGCTGGTTTGGTCCAGGTAAAGCGAGATGAGCTCGCGCAGGCTCTCGGGGGTGCCGTCGGTCAGCGCGCACAAGCGCTCCATTTCGACCGGGGCTTGAGGGGGCGGCGCATCGGGGGGCGGGTTTGCCGTGGGGGCGGCTGGAGGGCTGGCCGCGGCGGCGGGGGCCGGTTCGGGCGGGTCGGAGCGGGCGGCCGTGGGGGCCCACCGCTCGACAATGGTCCGGATATCCTCGAGCCGGACGGGCTTGGCAATGTAGTCATCCATCCCGGCGGCGAGGCATTTTTCGCGGTCGCCGGGCATGGCGCTGGCGGTCATGGCCACGATGACGAGTGGGGACTTGTAGTTCGGGAACTGGTCGGGCTGGCGCTGGCGTTGGCGGATGAGGCGTGTGGCGTCGAAGCCGCTCATTTCGGGCATCATGACGTCCATGAAAATCATATCGTAGGGCTGGCGGTCCAGGGCGGAGAGGGCTTCGGCGCCATTGGAGGCGAGGTGAGCGCGGTAGCCCATTTGCTGGAGCAAGCGGAGGGCGACCTTTTGGTTGATGAGGTTGTCATCGCACAGCAGCACGCGCAGGGGCAGGCGGGCGGCGAGTGTGGGGTCGAGTTTGGCGGTGGGCGGGGCGGGCCCCGCGGCCGGTTTGAGGCCGGAGACGGCGCGGAGCAACACCTCGCAAAGCTGGGCGGGTTTGAGGGGCTTGGTGAGGCAAGCGGCAAAGGCGGCGCGGGCGAAATCCGGATGGTCGGGGTGCATGCCGACCGAGGTGAGCAAGACCAGCGGGAGGGTGGCGGCGTGGGGCAACTTGCGGATTTCGGCGGCCAGCATGATTCCGTCCATGGCGGGCATTTGCATGTCGAGGAGGGCGAGGTCGAAGGATTGGCCGGCCCGCAACCATTCGAGGGCTTGGGCGGGGATTTGGGTTTGGCTTGGGAGCATGCCCCATTTGCTGGTCTGCAAGCTGAGGATGCGGCAGTTAGTGGGATTGTCATCGACGATCAAGAGGCGCAAGTTTGCCAGTTGCGGCTGGGGCGCTTCAAAGGAGGGCCGGGGCGCTTGGGCCAGGGCCGCCAAAGGGAGGGTGAAATGGAAGGTGGAGCCTTTGTCCGGCACGCTCTCGACCCACATCTTGCCGCCCATCAACTCGACCAGGCGCTTGCTGATGGCCAGGCCCAGACCGGTGCCGCCATACTGGCGGGTGGTGGAAGCATCGGCCTGGCTGAAGGACTTGAAGAGCCGCGACATCCGGTCGACGGGAATGCCGACGCCGGTGTCACGGACGGAGAAGTGAAGGAGCCAGAAACCCTGGTCCTGGGCGGCGGGTTCCGGGGGCGAGAGGATTTGCACCTGGACGACGACTTCGCCGGCGGCGGTGAACTTGACGCCGTTGCTGAGCAGGTTCACGAGCACCTGGCGCAGCCGGGTGACGTCGCCCAGGACCTGCACCGGAACGCCATCGTCCATTTGGTAGGCCAGGTCGAGGCCCTTTTCCGCCGCCTTGGCCGCCAGCAGGTCGAGAGCGTCCTCGACGCCAGCGCGCGGGTCAAAGGGTTTGTGCTCCAGTTCGAGCTTGCCGGATTCGATCTTCGAGAAATCGAGGATGTCATTAATGATGGTCAACAACGAATCGCCGCTGGCGTAAATGGTCTCCACGTAACCATGCTGCTCGTGGGTCAGGGAGGTTTCCCGGAGCAGCCCGGCCATGGCGATGATGCCGTTCATCGGGGTGCGGATTTCGTGGCTCATGTTGGCCAGGAATTCGGCCTTGGCGCGGGCGGCGCCTTCGGCGGCCAGGCGCGCGGAGAGCAACTCGCGGTTGGCCCGCGTGAGTTCATCCTGGAGGTGCTTGGCGCGGAGGGCGGCGCAGAGGCGCGCCCGGAGCTCCGCCGACTCGAAGGGCTTGGTCAGGTAATCGACCGCCCCCAGCTCAAAGCCGCGCAGCTTGTCGCTGGTGCTGTTCCAGGCCGTGAGCACCAGCACCGGGATGGCCTCGGTGGCCGGCGCGGCCTTGAGTTGCCGGAGCAATTCAAAGCCGTTCATGCCCGGCAAGCCCAGGTCGAGCAGGATTAAATCCACCGGCGCCTCGCGGATGCGTTTGAGGGCGGCCGGAGCGTCTTCGGCGCTGGCGAGTGTGATTTGGTCCTCGCGCAGCAGCACGCCGAGCAATTCCGCCATGCGGGGATCATCTTCGACCAGTAAGACCTGGGAGGGGGGGACTTTCATAGGCTGGCGCTCTCCTGAAGAGCCCGTCTGAGCAGGGCAGGGCTTCTGCCGACCCGAGGGGATTCGCCCGGCGGGTTGGCGCCGATGAATCGGGCGTCCCGAGGTGTCGGGAGAAAGACTGCCCTATTGAGGCAAGCACTAAGCATACGGTTGCTGTATCGGCCTTGGCCACTAGACGGCCTGACCGCTTATTGAACACGATTGCCCGGCCCAACGCCAGCCAGTTTTTTGCCTGGACGGAAGGGTCAGCCGAGCAGGAGCACCAACCCTTGGCCGCCGGAGGAGGCAGCAGGCAGCAATGGGCGGCCGGTGCTCAGCAGCGGCCCCGCAGCCCCGGGCCCGGTGGCAATGTTAGCGTGGCTGCGCCTCAGACCACCTTTGGAATCGCGCCTGCCCGGCGAGGTTCATTGAGTATTGAGTATTGGGTATTGCTTATTGGTCATTGAGTCCGCAGTCCGAAATTTCATTCGGTCCCGCGTGGCGGGACGGGCACTCTTCAATAACCAACGATCGTTTTTCAATTCTCAATGTTCAATTCACCTGGAAGGAGCCCTGGCTCAGCGCACTTTTGCAATCGCAGCGAAACTTGACCTGATTACAACGAGTCTTGCCGGTCAAGAACTTCCAGCGGCGTCCCGGAAAGAAACATTGCCGAAAAGGCCTCGGGCCGGGTAAATTCCGGGTCATGGTTCAGTCGGCGCTCAGCCCCGGGGCGGTTGGGGTGATCGGTGCATGGCCGGATGTGCACACCCGGGCCTATCGGCTTATGCTGCTGGCGCGCATCCTCGATGACAAGTTCGCCAGCCTCTATCGCATGGGCAAGATCCATGGGGGCGTGTTCCTGGGGCGGGGCCAGGAGGCGCTGAGCGTGGCGATTGGGCTGGGGCTGCGCCAGGGCGACGTGTTCGCCCCGATGATCCGTGACCTGGCCGGGCGCCTGGCCTTTGGCGAACCGATTCTGGACGCGGTCCGCACCTACCTGGGGTCGGCGCTCGGGCCGATGCGCGGGCGGGACGGCAACGTCCACCGCGGCCGGCCCACTGCGGGGCTGCTGCCGATGATCAGCCACCTGGGGGCGATGATCGCCGTGGTCAACGGGGCGTTGCTGGCCCATCGGTTCAAAGGCCTGGCCGGGAGGGTCGGGGTGGCGAGCGTCGGGGACGGGGCAACTTCCACCGGCTCGTTCCACGAAGCGGTGAACCAGGCGGCCGTCGAAAGACTCCCCCTGGTGTTGGTGGTCGCCAATAACCAATACGCCTACTCGACCCCCAACGAGCGCCAATTCGCCTGCCGTTCGCTGCTGGATAAGACCGCCGGTTACGGCCTCTCGGGAGAAGCCGTGGATGGCACCGATTTATCGGCCTGCCTGGAAGTCGTGGGCCGGGCCATCAGGCAGGCCCGCGCCGGGGCCGGCCCGCAAATGGTGGTCGCCACGTTGTTGCGCCTGTGCGGCCACGGCGAACACGACGATGCCGGTTATGTGGACCCGGCCTTGAAGGCCTCCCCCATCGGCCGGGATTGCCTGAAGGTCGCTGAACAGCAACTCCTGGAAAACAACTGGGCGGATGCCTCAAAGCTGGCCGCCTGGCGCCAGGAAGCCGCCCGCAAAGTCGAAGGCGCCGTCGCCAAAGTCCAGCGCGAGCCGGCCCCCGACCCCTACCAGGAAGACTGGTGCGCCCTGGCCTCGAAACACTTGGCCGAGGGGAGGGAGGAGGGGCAGGTTACATAGTTACATGGGTGGATGGGTGAACAAGGCATGTTAATGTATGCAATAGAGATTGTGAGGAAATATGGAAACCGAGAGGAAACGATTTCAGTGAGCATCACCTACCTCGATGCGATTCGTGAGGCCCAGGCGCGGGCGTTGGCCGAGGACCCGCGCGTCTTCATTTACGGGCAGGACGTGGGCGGTTTCGGGGGCGCGTTCAAGGCGACCAAGGGTCTGGCGCAGCGGTTTCCCGGGCGGGTGCTCGACTCGCCGATCAGCGAAGATGCCATGGTGGGCCTGGGCATCGGGGCGGCCATTGAGGGCCTGCGCCCGATCATCGAGTTGCAGTTTGCCGACTTTTCCGCCTTGGCCTTCAACCAGATTGTCAACCAGGCGGCCACCCTCCATTGGCGGACCAACGTGCCGTGCCCGCTGACCATCCGCCTGCCCTGCGGCGGGACTTCGGGCAGCGGCCCTTTCCATAGCCAGAGCATGGAGGCTCTCTACGCGCATTACCCGGGCCTGGTGGTGCTGACGCCGGCCACGGTTGAAGACGCCTACAGCATGTTGCTGGAGGCGGTCGCCCTCGACGACCCGGTGATCTTCTGCGAGCACAAATACCTCTACTATCACTTGAAGGCGGAGCGATTGCCCACCGAGGCGACGCCCGTCGGCAAGGCGCGCGTGGCGCGTGCCGGACGCGACCTGACCCTGGTGGCCTACAGCGCCATGGTGCATGAGGCCCTGGCCGTCGCCGAAGAATTGGCCTCGGAAGGCACTGAGATCGAAGTGGTCGATCTGCGCTCGGTAAAACCGCTGGACACCGACACCGTGGTGGCCTCGGTGGCGCGGACGGGCCGACTGCTCTGTGTCGGCGAGGCCTGGCCCTGGGGCGGGGTGACCGCCGAGGTGATCGCGCGCGTGGCGAGCGAGGGGTTTGGCCTGCTCGACGCGCCCCCGCAGCGGCTCAATGCCAAGGACACGCCGGTTCCCTATCACCCCGACCTCTGGGCCGCCCACCGCCCCACGGCGCGCAGCATCGCCGCCGCCGCCAGACGGGTGCTGCGAATGTGAGAAGACATGGAATGGGGGAGAAGTTGAATAAGTTGAATAACCTAAGCGCCCGTGCAAAAAACAAATTCCGATTTTCTCCAACCCGGAGGGTTGGTAGAAAGTAGCCGGTGGTCCCGCCCCGGCGGGACCACCGGGCAGGGCACCCTCTGGCGGTCGCACCCCGGAGGGGTGCCAGAGAATAATGTTGCAATTACGCCTCGCCTTCGGAACTTGTTTTTGCACGGACCCTAAGAGCAGGAGGAATTTTGGAAACGACACAAGGATCTTTTCGGACCTTCGAGGACCTGGAATTGGGAGTTCTGGCCGGCAACCCGGCGGGCGCATCCCGACACTGCCACCAATTCCACTCTACCCGCGCGCAGCGCGGCATCCTTCCGCCCCGGAGGGGCGGGAAGATAGTAGCCCAGGGCAAGGCCCGTCCCGCCTTGGCGGGACGGGCCGCCGCCCTGGGTAAAGTGGAAAAACGGATCGCCCCCCTCCCATCCCGCCGTGGCGGGATAAAGCGTGAGGGCATCGGAGCACTTGCCACGCTCTACGCTCTCACGCTTCACGCTCCAACCCAAGCAATGAGACCTCGGAATTTATTTTTGCACGAGCCCTTAGCCCCTCTCCACTCCATCCCCCCACTCTGATTCCCATGCCCTCCATCCCCATCATCATGCCCCAACTCGGGGAATCGATTGCCGAGGCCACCGTGGTGAAGCTGCTAGTCGGCGCCGGCGACCAGGTGCAGACCGACCAGGACATCATCGAGGTGGAAACCAGCAAGGCGACCATGAATGTGGCGGCGCCTTGCCCTGGGCGGGTGGAAAAGTTGCTGGTGAACGTCAACGAGAGTTATCCGGTGGGCGCGGTCTTGGGCTACCTGGCGGCCAGCCAGGAAGACGCCGTCCGGTTGGGACTGGACGCGCCGGCGCCGGAACGGGAGGGCGAGAAGGCGGCCGCCGGCGCGGAGACGGCCGGCCCGAGTCGCTTGGCCGGTGGCAAAGCGGGGGTGCAACCGACGGTGCGAGGGTTGCCCGTGCCCGCCAACGCCGCCGGGGCGAGTTATATGTCGCCCCGGATGAAGGCGCGGATGTTGGAACTGGGCCTGGGCGCGGCGGACCTGGCGGGTCTGCCTGGCAGCGGGGCCGCCGGGCGCGTGACCATCCAGGACTTCGAGAGATTCATCGCCAACCTCGAGCGGCACCGGCTGAGCCAGGCCTCGCCCATGCGCGTGGCGGTGGCCGACGCCATGCGGCGCAGTTGGACCCGCCCGCTGGCCACGGTGGCGGTGCCGGTCTGTTTCGACCCGCTGCTGGACCATCGCAAGGCCTGCCAACCGAAACCCGGTCCCGCCCTCTACGCCTTGCGCGCTTTGGCCCTTGCCCTGGCCGAGAACAGCGCCCCGGCCGGACGGCTCATCGGCAATAAAATCGTCCACCCGTCCTCGATTGACGTTGGCTTCGCCGTCGAAGCCGAGGAGGGCGTGCTGGTGCCGGTGATTCGCCAGGCCGACCGGCGGTTGCTCAAAGACCTGGTCAAGCACTACAACGAATTGATCGAACTGGCGCACCAGCGCAAGCTGCCGGCCGACGCCACCGGCGGCTCGATCGCGACCGTGAGCAACTTCGGCACTTTCGGTCTCACCTGGGCGACGCCGATTCCATTGCCCGAGCAAACCCTGGTGCTGGGCATGGGCGCCGCCCGGCCGGTGCCCCATTGGGATGAAAGCAAAGGCCAGTTTGTGCCCGTCCTGGAAGCCAACCTGACGCTGAGCTTTGACCATCGCGTGCTGGACGGGGGCGCCGCCGGCCGCCTGCTCGCCCGCGTCGCCCAGTGGCTCGCCCGGCCGGAGCAACTCTGACGGGGCAGGGCAGCGCAGGCTATCGCCTATCGTCTATTGGCTATCGGCTGTTGGGGCGCGGCCGGAGCAACTCTGACCGGGCGGCGCAGGCTATCGGCTATCGGCTATCGGCTATTGGGGCGCGTCTCGACACTGCCACCAATTCCACCCTGCCCGCGCGGAGCGCGGCCCAAACCGACGCCAATCCCGACACATCGGGGTTGCGCAACAAAGCCCAGGACAAGGCCCTGGGAGAGGCGTACCGCCTTGGCGACGCCAAAGGCGTCACTCATGTGCGCCTGAAAGCGCGCTTGGACAGCAGGGTGAAAGTCCCTGACCTGGCCGACACTGTAAGGCCAGTAATTGAAAGTAACTGCGCCGGGGCAATAACCC
>JBEKRX010000091.1:0-17214 GCA_049518415.1 Verrucomicrobiota bacterium | reverse complement strand
AGAGGATTGGGTGGAAGCTCACCTCAAAAACCATCTCCTTTACGAGCGCAGGAGGGATCGAATAAACTTCTACGAACTGCTGGCTGGGATCACCCATCCCTTAGCTTGACGCGTATGCGCCGAGGCGGGACGCCGCTCTCAAGGGCCTTGCCTTGGGCTGGTATGTTTGGGCCGCTACAGGGAAGAATGCCATCCCGCGACGGCGGGACCCCGGCGCGCCGGGGCCCTGGGTCCACCGCACATTCTTTAGTCTGTTGCAGGCCAACGGCCTGCCTCATAAGCAAAATGAATCGCGCCTTCAGCGCTTTGAATGGTTTTGGGCGGTTTGACCCAGGGCGTTGCCCCTGGGCTGGTATGAACGACGCCTTCGGCGTCAGGAACGCGCCAGCAGCGCCGGTTCCATCCCGCCCCCGAAGAATTCCGTCTTGCGCCCAATCCGAAGGCCGAACAGGGCGGAGGAATGAGGCGCTGCGCGCGGGTGAAGTGGAATTGGCGGTTGCAGGAGGGAGATTAGGATTAGGAATTAGGAGATTAGGATTAGGATTAAGATTAGGATTAGGATTAGGGGCAGGAGGGACGACCCAAAGAAGTGGAGTGCTCGCCCGGCCAATTTCCCTTTGAAAATGGGGTGGGGGGTTTTACATTCGGCGCGATGAGTTCGGCCAATTACCGGGTGCGGCGCGCGACGCTGGATGACCTGGGGCAGTTAGTGGCCCTGTGGGGTTCGATGAATTTTGCCGTGGACGAACTGGCGCGGCGCATCACGGAATTCCAGGTGGCGGAGAGCGCGGAGGGGGTATTGCTCGGGGCGGTGGGGCTGCAGGCAGCGGAGCGGCAGGGTTTGGTGCACAGCGAGGGGTTCACGGATTTTGCGCTGGCCGAGGCCTTGCGGCCGCTGCTGTGGGAGCGGATTCAAGCCGTGGCGCTGAACCAGGCCCTGGTGCGGCTTTGGACCCGGGAACAGGCGCCGTTTTGGAGCCACTGCGGGCTGGTCAAGGCCGACGCCGAGGCGCTGGCCAAGCTGCCGGCGGCCTGGCGCGGCTCACCTCCGCCCTGGCTGACGCTCAAACTCAGGGATCACCTGGAGACGATCATTTCGGCCGACAGCCAATTCGCGCTCTTCATGGAATCCGAAAGGCAACGGACGGCCCAGGCGCTGGGGCGGGCGAAGCTGCTCAAGTCCATTGCCACGCTGGTGGCCTTTGGGGTGCTGGCCCTGGCGCTGGGGGCGGCGTTTTACCTGTGGTGGCGGAACCGGCAACTGCCGGTGAATTCGTCGGCGTGGTAGGAACTGCGGACCCTTGGGCCGCTGGCCACCTGGATAAAGCCCAAGGCGCGGGCCCGTTGTCCGTAGGCCTCGAATTGGGCCGGGGTCAGGAACTCGCGGACGGGAAGATGTTTGAGGGTGGGCTGAAGGTACTGGCCGAGGGTAAGCAGGTCGCAGCCCACGCGGCGGAGGTCGGCCAGGGTGGCGAGCACCTCGGTTTGGGTTTCGCCCAGGCCGAGCATGAGGCCGGACTTGGTGTAAATCGCGGGGCCGGCTTTGGCCTTGACCTTGGCCAGGACGCGCAAGGACCGCTGGTAGGTGGCGCGGGAGCGGACGAGCGGGGTAAGGCGAGGGACCGTTTCGAGGTTGTGATTGAAGATGTGCGGCTGGGCGGAGAGCACCGCGTCCAGGGCTGGGTCGCGGTCATTGAAGTCCGGGGTGAGCACCTCGAGGATGGTGCTGGGATTGAGCGCGCGCACCGCTTGGAGGGTCCGGCGAAAATGGTCGGCGCCGCCGTCCGGCAAATCGTCGCGGGCGACCCCGGTGATGACGACATGGCTCAGGCGCAGGCGGCGGGCGGCCTCGGCGACGCGCGCCGGTTCGTCCGGCTCCAGCGGGAGGGGTCTGGCGGTGGTGACGGCGCAAAAACGGCAGGCCCGCGTGCAGCGGTCGCCTCCGATCATGAAGGTGGCGGTGCCTTTTTCCCAGCATTCCCAATGGTTGGGGCAGCGGGCGCTCTCACAAACGGTGTGCAGGTTGAGCTCGGCCAGGAGGGCGCGCGTGCGGGCCAAGCCGGCGGTGGTGGGGAGCGGGCGGCGGAGCCAGGCCGGGAGCCGGGGGTGGGGTTGGGCTTCAGCGAGCGGCGAGCCGGGCATGCTTCTTCTCCAGAGTTTTCCACAATTCCGCGAGTTGGTCGGGGCCGAAGTCCGCCAGGATGTGCCCGTCGACCTCAATCACCGGGGCCAGTTCCTGCCCGGAAAGCCGGATCATCTCGTCAAAGGCGGCTTCATCGGCGGTGACGTCGATCTTTTCATAAGCCACCCCGCGCTGGTTCAACCAGCGCATCGCCTTTTGACACCACCCGCAGTACGGTTTGATAAAAAGTCGAACCCGTTTCGGTTTCACGATCATACAGTGCCTGAGGTTGGGCCAACTTTCAAATCAGGCGGCGCTGATTTGGGGGCATCTGCCAAATAACACTCAATTGGCCCTTCCAGGCGCACGCCGCGCTTGAGTTGCTTGACACTGCCACCGAGCGCGGGCGGAAGCCCTCCCCCCTTCCCCCCTCCCATCCCGCAAAGGCGGGATGAGAGGGGGGTGATCCGTTTTTCGGCTTTACCCAGGGCGGCGGCCCGTCCCGCCCGGAGCGGGACGGGCCTTGCCCTGGGCTACTGTCTTGCCGCCCCTCCGGGGCGGAAGAGTGCCGCGTTGCGCGCGGGTGGAGTGGCATTGGTGGCAGTGTCAAGATGCGGGGGTGATTTGGGCGCGGTACTGGTCGGCGTTGAGCAAGGCGTCGAGCTCCTCGGGGCGGGCGAGCTTGATTTTGCAGAGCCAGCCGCCGGCGTAGGGGGCGCTGTTCACCAGGGCCGGGTTGTCCGCCACGGCGGGGTTCACCTCGGTGATCTCGCCGGTGAGGGGAGCATAGATGTCGCTGGCGGTCTTGACGGATTCGACCACGGCGCAGGCCTCGCCGGCTTTGACCTGCCGGCCCGGGGCGGGCAGTTCGACGAAAACGACATCGGTCAACTCATGCTGGGCGTAGTCGCTGATGCCGACGGTCGCCACCGTGCCGGACAACCGCACCCATTCGTGTGATTTGGCGTACTTCAAGTCGGATGGAACGTTAGCCATAAGGCAGGAGGTAATTAGTCCGGGGGTTGTCTGGTCGTCAATCAGGTTTTCGGTAAATGGGTTTGGGCACGACCAGGGCGGGGGCGCGTTGGCCGCGGATTTCAATGGCCAGGGGGGTTTGGGCCTGGGCGAATGGCGGCGGCACGTAACCCATGCCGATGCCGACGCCGAGGGAGGGGCTTTGGGTGCCGCTGGCCACTTCACCGAGTTTCTCCGCCGATGGACCCTGGCTCCAAATCGGGTAGTGGGGCCGCGGCGGGGCCGATTTCCCGGACATCTTGAAGGCGACGAGCTTCCGGCTGACGCCCCCGAGTTTCTGGGCGGCGAGCACCGGCCGGCCCACAAAGTCGCCCTTGTCCAGGGCGACAAAGAAACCCAGCCCGGCCTCGAGGGGAGTGGTGTTTAGGTTCAGTTCGTGGCCGTAAAGCGGGTAGCAGACCTCGGTGCGCAGGGTATCGCGCGCGCCCAAGCCGGCCGGCTTGAGCCCGTGGGGCCGGCCGAGCAGGAGGAGCCGCTCCCAAATGGCTGGGATGGCCTCCGCCGGGGCGACGAGCTCGAACCCATCTTCGCCCGTGTAACCGGTGCGGGAGACCCAGGCCGGGTGTCCGTCGAAGCGGGTTCCGGCAACCTGGTTTTTCTTGAGGTCGGTGGCGAGCGCGACGGCGGCGCCGCCGGCGAAGGGGCCGGGAAAGCACTGGTTGATGAAGGCCGCCACGCGCGGTCCTTGCACGGCCAGGGCGCCGGTCGCCTCCGAGGCGTTCAGGAGGCTCACGCCCTGGCGCGGGCCGAACCCGGACAGCCGCTGCTCCAGCCAGGCCACGTCGTCGGCAATCCGGGCGGCATTGATGATGAGCAGGTAGTGTTCGGCGGCCAGCCGGTAAGCGTAGAGGTCGTCAATCACCCCGCCGGCGGGGTTGCACATGAGGGTGTATTGGCCTTGGCCGGGGGCAAGTTTGCGCAGGTCATTGGTCAGGACCAGGTTCAAAAAGCCTTCCGCCAGGGGTCCGTCAACCCAGACCTCGCCCATGTGCGAAATATCAAACAGCCCGGCGGCCTGGCGTACGGCCAGGTGTTCGTCGGTGATGCTGGTGTATTGGAGGGGCATCTCCCAGCCGCCAAATTCAATCAGTTTGCCGCCCAGTCTCTGGTGAGCCGCAAAGAGGGGAGTGCGTTTCATGTCCCAGCAGGCAGCCTCGCGCTCAGGAGTGCCGGTCCAGGAGTTGACGCACCAGCACCACGAGTTCGGTGTTGTCGAACGGCTTGCTCAATTGCGCATCGAAGCCGTCGGCCGCCGGGGCCTGGGCGCCCTGGTCGCGGTGCAGGAGCAGGCCGCTGAGGGCCAGGGCGCGAACGGCGGGGTCCGCCGCCCGAATTTGCTCCAAGGCCCCCCGGCCATTGAGCTTGGGCATGGCCTGGTCGAGAATGACCAGGTCAAACGGACCCTCCTCCCGGTAGCGGCTCACGGCCTCCTCGCCGTTGCACGCCTCGATCACGTCATAGCCCCGGTAAGTCAGCACCGCCCGAACCAGGAGCCTGACCGATTCATCGTCCTCCACCAGGAGGATGCGTTCGGAACCCTCGAGCGAGGCAGGCGCCGCCACCCCAGCGGCCTCCGGCCACCCGCTGGCTTTGGCTTCAGGCCCGGCCGGCAGGGACGCCCCGCCCGCGGGTTCCTGGCCGCTCAACTGAAGCTCCATAATGAACTGCGCCCCTTGCCGGGCGCTGGCCTGTGCCTGGGCCAGGAAAGCTTGGGCCTCAGGGCGGCCTGCATAGGCCAGGGCGAGGTCCAGGCTGGAATGGATGGCTGTGAAAATATTGTTCAACTGATGAAGCACTTTCCGCCAGTCGGGACCTGTCGGTGCGGGCACCGGCGCGCCATTCGGGTCATCGCGATCGGTCATGGCCCAATAATAGCTGGCCCGGGCGACCGTTCCAAGCGAAAACAACCCGGCCCCGCGTCCGCGGGCGCATCCTCGCACTGCCCCCGAGCGAGCGCGGGCGGAAGAGCCCTCCCCCCTTCCCCCCTCCCATCCCGCCAAGGCGGGACGAGAGGGGGGTGATCCTTTTTTCCGCTTTACCCAGGGCCCCGGCGCGCCGGGGTCCCGCTCGAAGCGGGACGGGCCTTGCCCTGGGCTGGTATGTTTCCTCCCCTACAGGGCGGAAGAATGCCGGGCTGCGCGCGGGCAGAGTGGAATTGGTGGCAGAAATTATTTTCGCACGGGCGCTTAGCCCGTTAGCTTTGGGCCTTCCTTGGCCGTTGGGCCTGCGGACTTCGCATGGCCTGTCACTTCTTGTTGCTGGGCGCCGCGAGGGTTTGGTGGAAGCGTTCGATCTTTTTTCTGAATTTTTCCAGTTGCTCTTCCCAGTCGGCCCAACTGGCGGCCCAGGCGGGCCCGGTCCATTGGGCGCGGGCGGCGGGCCAAATCTCCTCCAGGGTTTTGAGTTCCCGGCGGGCCTGGTCGCGCTGGCCCCATTTGAGATAGGCCTCGATGAGTTCGAGGCGGTTATCGGGAAAGTGCGGGGCCAGGGTCACGGCGCGTTGCAGGTGCCGCTGGGCCTGGCTGCGGTTGCCGATGCTGGCGAGGGCGGGCGCGTCGCGGTAGAGCTGGCCCAGGTTCCGGTCCGGCCCGGCCTGGTCCAGGTGCTCATCGAGGCTGCGGGCGAGGTCGAATTCGTGCCGCATCGGGCCGACGAGCTTGAGCGCGCTCAGCCCCCTGGTTCGGGCCAGTTGGCCCAAATTCACGCCCAGGTAGTAATGGGCGGGCGCCGAGTTGGAGGCCCGGGCGAGCGCCTGTCGGCAGGCGGCGATGCCCTGCTCGGCAATTTGGGCGCGCTCGGCCTGGTTGGTGGCGCATTCGGCCAGGTCGAAACAGGCGCGGCCAAACTGCCAGGCGGCCACGGGGTTGGCCGGTTCCTGGCGGCAGCGCGTCTGGGCCTGCCGGAAGTTATTTTGGGCATAAGCGGCGGACTGCGCCTGGGGACTGGGCGCGGGACCCGCCGAGACCAGGCCGGGCAGGCCGAGGAGCCCCAGGAACAGCCCGAGCGGGAGGGGCTTGCAGTTCCGGCCCAGGAGCGGCTTTTGGCCCGCGGAATTCTGATACTGCCCCCCGCGACAGGGAGCCAACTCGATCGGCGCGGCGCGACGCTGCCAGCGCCGGGCGGTTCGAGGGAGCGACGCCCTGGCGGCCGGCGGGACGCTCGCCCTTCTGCGCGCCAGCAAGGCAGAGGCCTGGTGGGACCGTCCCAAGCTGGAAGCTGGCGCTACTGCCGGGGGCTGTGGCGAGCAGCCCCCGATTTGGCCCAAAAACCCTGAAATAGGTGTTGCGAAGCGCATCATTTGATTATAGTCTTGGGGCTTGTGAAATTAAATTGGAAAATCCTGCGGCTGGCCCTCATTCCGGCTCTGGCGCTGCTGGGTGCGGGTTGCGGGGGTCTCCAGGCTTCGCACAGCATCTCGCCGGCCACGTTTTTGCTGCCGGGCTTGATGCAGGCCGATCCCCCGGCGGCGCAGCCGGACCAGGCCCGGCCGGCGGCTGAGCCTTGCAGGGAGCTGGCGCAGTTCTGAAGTTCATTTATGCGATTCCCGCTCGCGCTGACGGTCAAGATGGCCCGTCATATCGTGAAACACAAGCGGCGGCGCACGGCGCGTTTTGCGCTGGTGCTGCAACTCGAGCCCCTGCACACGTGCAACCTGAGCTGCACCGGTTGCGGGCGCATTCGCGAATACTCGACCAGCCTCAAGGACATGATGAGCCTCCAGGAGTGCCTGGCGGCGGCGCAGGAATGCGACGCGCCGATGGTCTCGATTTGCGGCGGCGAACCGCTCATCTACCCCAAGATCGAAGCCTTGGTGGCCGGACTGCTGGCCCAGGGGCGCATTGTCTATATCTGCACGAACGGCCTGCTCATGCGGAAAAAGCTCAAAGACTACCTGGCCGGCCTTCCGCCGCCGGGACGGGAGCCGACCCTCCGCCGGCTACTGGCCGAAAAGCTGATTTCGGAGAGCGACGCCCAGACCATCCGCAAAGGCAAGAGCGACGGCCGGCCCGCCATCGCCCCGACCAAGTGGCTGTATTGGAACGTTCATGTGGACGGCCTGGAATACACACACGATTTGATGGTCGAACGCGAGGGGGTTTTCAAGGAATGTGTCCAGGCAGTCCGGATGGCGAAGCTCCTTGGGTTCCAGGTCGCGACCAACACCACCGTGTACAGGCAGACCGAGGTCAAGGAAATCGAGCAGATGTTCCAGTTCTTCTCGGCCCTCGAGGTGGACGGCCACACGATCTCGCCCGGCTACGATTACGACGCCGCCAAACGGGACATGCTCCAGCGCCTGGACAAGCGGCCCGAGGACTTTTTCCTCACGCGCGCCCTGACGCGCGAGAAGTTCGCGCGCATCGAGCGATGGGCCCAGCGGTTCACGATCCTCGGCACCACCGTCTATCAGGAGTTTCTGGCCGGCAAACGCGACCTGACTTGCACGGCGTGGGCGATCCCGACCCGCAACGTGCGCGGTTGGAAAGCGCCCTGCTACCTGATGACTGACGGCCATTACCAGCGCTACCAGGAGATGCTCGACCAGGTGGACTGGAGCAGGTACGGCGTGGTGGACGGCGTGGCCCGGGACCCGCGCTGCGAAAATTGCATGGTCCACTGCGGCTACGACCCCAGCGGCGCGCTCGGCACGAACTACCAGCCCGGCGATAATTGGAAGCTGCTCAAGTACAACTTCGGGCCGAGACCCGCCCCGTATTACCAAGGCCGCCAGGTCCAGGCCTTCAACGGCTGCTCGATTGGCAAGGGCCATCTCGCCCAGGCCAGGGCGGCCATCAACGCGGGCCTGGCCGGGGCCAAATCCGCTTTCCAGTCCAACGGCAGCAGCGCCGGCGGCAGCGGCGACACCTCGCCACGCGACGAATTGCCGGCCGGGGCCCGCGAGGCGAAAAAGGATTGATCCGAGGGGGGAATGGCAGTACTCGATTTACTGCTATTGGCGGACCTATGCTGAGCACGATCCACATTAAGAACTTCAAATCGATCCGCGACCTGGAGTTCTCGGCCAAGCGCGTCAATGTCTTCATCGGCGAGCCGAACACGGGCAAGTCGAATGTCATTGAGGCGCTGGCGCTCCATGCCGCCAGGACATTCTTGCCCTCGCTGAACGAGGTCTTGCGTTTCGGGACGACAGCGGACCTGTTCTTTGACCAGATGATCGCAGGCGGACTCGAGGTTCAGGCCGGCGATCGCAGGCTCTTGGTGCGGTTTACCGGGGAACGCTACTTGGCGGACGAGGGCCAGGATGGGCGGCAGGGCACGTTTCTGATAGATCACTCCGGCACCGTAGTGACCCCCTCGCAGTTACACGCCCCGACTTCCATCCGATACTATCTTTTCAGGCCACTGACGGTTTTCCCGAATCGCCAGCCTGGTGTGCTCAACCCGCCTTTCGGAGACAATCTGGTCGCTGTCCTTTGCACCAACGAGGCCCTAAGGCAGAGGGTTGGTGGCGTCATCCGATCAAAGGGCTTTCGGCTGCAACTCAGACCGGCGGAAGACGAGCTGTTCATTGCTAAGGATGTGAAAGAAGAGCTCTACAGCTACCCATGGATCGGTGTCTCCGAAACGTTGCGGAGGGTCGCTTTCCTGATGGCGGTGCTTGAAACGAATCGCGACGCCACACTGCTGCTGGACGAACCCGAGTCGAGCATCTGGCCGTTCTACACGAAGTACTTCGCGGAACGAATGGGCCTGGATGAAAGCAACCAGTACTTCATTACGACACACAACCCATACCTGCTCTCTTCCATTGTCGAGAAGACGCCCATGAAGGACCTAAACGTGTTCGTTACGACGATGGAACAGTTTGAGACGCGGCTGAAGCGAGTGCCGGACGAGAACCTGCCGGAGTTGTTGGAACTCGATTCCGCCGCGTTCTTCAACCTCGACAGGCTGGCCGCGGAATGAAGGTGTTTTTGGAGTGCAAGCCGGATGAAGTCCTGGCGCGGGTTGCGGGCGTGCCGCCGCGTGCTATCGTTCATAGTCCTGGCAAGGGCAATGTCTCGGGGTCCCTGGGCAAGAACTCGGGAGCGGTGGGGCTGGTTGATGAAGATTTCGGGGGGCCAGAACCGAGGACCTTGAGGAAGTTCCTCGAGGAGTCCAGCGTCCACGACGTGAGGTTGAAAACTGACAAAGATCGCGGCAACCGCCTTG
Source organism: Verrucomicrobiota bacterium (assembly GCA_049518415.1). GTDB lineage: Bacteria > Verrucomicrobiota > Verrucomicrobiia > Limisphaerales > UBA8199 > CAVQND01. Next base: position 7,883 of record JBEKRX010000091.1, on the reverse strand, counting down.
TGGTGCTCTGTCCGAGGCTGGAAGATTGGGTCATCAAGACGGCAAAGGCAGCGAATTTGAAGATGGCTGATTTCAGCCTGAGCGAGAACCCGCGGGAATTGCACGCGGACATCAACGATCGGCTGCCGAACCTGGAGCGCCTGCTCAACAAATTGGTGGAACGGCAAAGCCCGCGCCTGCTCCACTTGAAGGCCTTGCTGGCACCAAGCCGGCTTGAGCCGAAGGGAAATCGTGAGTAAGATAAAGCCGGCATGAAAACCTCCCTCGAGCCGCTCCGGTTTCCGGCCTTGCGTGATCCGCGTTACCCGGTCCACAGAATCGCCGATCAGTTGGAGCCTTATCTCCGGCTCATCGTCGAGAAGTTCCATCCCGAGCGGATCATTCTTTTCGGCAGCCAGGCCTCCGGCCAGCCGAATGAGCACAGCGACGTCGATCTGCTGGTCATCCGCCGGGACATCCAATCCGAACGGGAAAGCAATATCGAAATCCGCAGCGCCTTCGACGGGTTGCCGGACCGTTACAATTTTTCCTTCACCATTTTGAGCAAGACGCCGGCGCGAATCGCCGAGCGGCTCGCGGTGAAGAGTCCGTTTTACCTGGACATTGTTGGCCAGGGAATTGAATTGTATGCTGCGCCGGCCCACGGATGAGACGGACCCCAAGGACTGGTTTCTCTTCGCGTCCGACCGCTTGCAAGGCGCGGACCGCCTCTGGGAAGCGGAAGGCCTGACCATGACCGGTATCGAGCTCTTGCAGGAAGCGGCCGAGCGCTACCTCAAGGGTTACCTGATTGCCAAAGGATGGCGGCTGGAAAGGACACACGACCTGAAGAAACTAATGGATGAGGCAGCCAAGTTCGAGCTACAGTTCAAGCGTTTTGACAGATTCGCTGTCGAACTCGCCGCGGACTTTTTCGCCCAGCATTATCCCGGTGGAGATCTGACAGATGTGGGCCGGAACTATGAAGGCCTTCGCCGGCAGGCGGGTGAAATGGTCGAGTTGATTCGCCAGAGGCTCCCAGCATAGTTCTGAAAGCCTGCGACGCACTAATCCCTATGGGCGGCACACTCTTTCTGAATCCTCCGAGCTTCGCCGGTTTCGACGGTGGGGCGGGGTCGCGCTACCAGGCGCGGCGGGAGGTGACCAGTTTCTGGTATCCGACGTGGTTGGCACAGCCGGCGGCGCTGGTGCCGGAGAGCAAGCTGCTGGATTGCCCGCCGCACGACATCGGTATCGAGCAGTGCCTCCAGGAAGCCAAGGGCTTCGACCACGTGATCATCCATACCTCGACCCCGTCGCTGAAGAACGATTGCCGGGTGGCCGAGGCCATCAAGCAAAACCGGCCGGAGACGAAGATCGGCTTTGTCGGCGCGCACGCGGCGGTGCTGCCGACGGAGACGCTGAAAGCTTCGTGGGCGATTGACTGGGTCGGGCGCCGGGAATTTGATTTCACCTGCCGGGAAGTGGCGGAGGGTCGGCCGCTCCAGACCATTGCCGGCCTGAGCTACCGCGACCCAGCGGGCCAGGTCCGACACAACCCGGAGCGCGAGTTGATCCAGAACATGGATTGCCTGCCCTGGGTGGCGGACGTCTATAAACGCGACTTGCAGATCGAGCGCTACTTCATCGGCTACCTGCTGCATCCGTATGTGAGTCTTTACACGGGCCGGGGCTGCCCGGGCCAGTGCACGTTCTGTCTCTGGCCCCAGACCATCGGCGGGCACAAATACCGGGCGCGTTCGCCCGAAAACGTCGCTGCGGAAATGGCCTACCTGAAAGAGCTCTTCCCCCAGGCGAGGGAGTTTTTCTTCGACGACGACACCTTCACGGCGAACCTGCCGCGCGCCCGCGAGGTGGCCAGGCGACTGGCGCCGCTGGGGCTGACCTGGAGTTGCAGCAGCCGCGCCAACCTGGACTACGACACCATCAAGTCGTTCCAAGACTGCGGGCTGCGCCTGTTCCTGGTCGGCTACGAGAGCGGCCACCCGGACATCCTGAGCCGGCTCAAGAAGGGGGTGACGCTGGAGGAGATGCGCCGTTTCACCAGGGCCTGCCACCAGGCGGGCGTGGTGATTCACGGGACGTTCGTCCTTGGGCTGCCGATCGAGACCAAAGCGACCATCGAGGCGAGCATCCGCTTTGCCAAGGAACTGGATGTGTTCAGCCTCCAGGTTTCGCTGGCCGCGCCCTATCCCGGCACCGAGCTTTACGAAATGGCGCGCCAGCACGGCTGGTTTGTCAAAAAGGACAAGACCGACCTGGTCGAGGAGGACGGCTTCCAGCAGAGCGCCCTGGAATACCCGGACCTGAGCAAAGAGGAAATCTTCGAGGCCGTCGATCGCTTCTACCGGGCCTATTATCTGCGCCCCAAACCGATCCTGCGCATCATCAAGACGATGCTCGAGGACAAAGCCGTTTTCGTCCGCCGCTGCCGGGAGGGCTACGAATTCTTCAAGAGCCTCCGGCAGCGCAAAGCCGACCTCGCCGCCGCCCGCGCCGCCGAGGCGTCCGCCCACCCGGCGCCGCGCGGGCCGCCGGCCGCAACCGGTTCGGGGGACGCCCGCCAGCGGCGCCGCGCCAGGGATGAAAGCGGAGAAACCACGCCGTGATTCCGAGCTTCAATACCGGCTGACTTTGTGGTCGTGGGCTTTGGCCCTGTTGGGCCCCGGCCACAGGGCCGGCCGGGTCGCGCTGGACTCACAGCGGCTCTTTGAGCAGGGCGATGAACCGCTTCATGGCGGGGGAGAGCACTTTGCTGCGGGTGTGAATCAGGGCCAGGGGGCGGGGAAAATCGCCTTCTTCGAAGCGGAGCGCCGCCAGGGTTTGACTGGCCACTTCCTGGCGGATGGTGGCCTCGGGCACGACCGCCAGCCCGTAATCGATTTCCACCGCGCGTTTCACCGTCTCGACGTTGTCGAATTCCATGACGTAGTCCACGGCCACGCGATGTTCCTTGAAGAGGCGGTCGAGGGCCTTGCGGGTGGGGACTTCCCGTTGGAAGCCGACGAGTTTCTGACCATTCAGGGCCTTGAGCTTGAGGGTCTTGCGTTTGGCGAAGGGATGCTGCGGGTGGCAGATGAGGACGAGGGGGTCTTTGCGCAGCGGGACGATCTCCAGGTTGCGGGCGCGGGCGGGGTAGGCGACCAGGCCCAGGTCGACGACGTTGCTGAAGATATCTTCATAGACCTGCCGGGCGTGGCGATATTCGACATGGACATTGGCGCCGGGATAGCTGTGGAGGAACTTTTTCAGGTACGGGGGCAGGTCATGCAGGCCGATGCTGTAAACCGCGGCAATCCGGATGGTGCCCGAGACCAGTTCACTGGTTTCTTTGAGTCTGGTCCGCAGCCCGGCGTAGGTCTCGAGGATTTGCTTGCTGTGCTCGTAGAGGAGCTCGCCCTCGGGGGTAAGCCGGAATCTCCGCCGCCCGCGCTGGACCAGGAGCGACTTGAACAGGCGCTCGAGGGCAGTGATTTGCTGGCTGACGGCCGACTGGGTGACGTCGTTGACTTGGGCCGCCTTGGTAAAGCTCTGCGTTTCAGCCAGGTCACAAAACACTCTCAGACTTTCAATTTTCACAACTTCATTGAAGCGGAGAACTGACCGTTCGTCAACTGCCGTGATTGCCTGCCGGCGCTGCGCTCCTGTTGACAGCGGGGCCGCTGGGAACGGCTACCCTCGGACCGCCTCTCCCGCCGGCCCCCTGCCCGCCAGCGGGGAGGGGGAGCTTGGGGTGGCAGGCGTCCCGCCTGCCATCTCGCCCCCTCCTCGCGCGCGGGGAGGGGCAGTCGATAGCCGATAGTTGATAGCCAATAGCCGACCCTCCCCGCGCGCGGGGCGGGGGAACGGGGGTGGGGAGGCGGAGCTTGCGGCCGCTCCCCCGCCGCGGCCTGGCCGCCGGGTGGGGTAGCCTATCCCAGCGTCCTGGCAGTAAGTCTCAGTGGTGGTGGTGCCGGAAGAGGCGCCGGCGGTTCTGGAAGAGGTACCAGACGATGAGGATGTTCAGGCCGAGCACGACCACGAGCGTGGGCGAGACCTGGTGCTGGAGGTGGACATGGCGGCCGAGGTGATAGAGTTCGATCGGGATGAAGAAGGCGGATTCGCCGATGGCCAGCCAACCGGCCCAGGAGACGCGGAAGATCAGGCCGATGCCTTCGATGAGAGAGAAGAGGCTATAGAGGAGCGTGCCGGCGGCAGCCAGGAGCACTTTGGTTTCGGTAAGTTGGCTGATCTGGCCGGCGAGGTCGGTCCAGAACTTGCGTTCCGGGTTGAGCTTCAGGATGTGCAGCACATGCTCGTAATCGGCGGGGAGATCGTTGTCTGAGAGGGTATAAGCCACCACCGCCAAAGCCACAAACAGCGCTCCCTTGAGCAGCTTTATGGCGATAATCGCATAAAGCGTCGGCGCCCGCTTTTTGCTCTGCCCGCTGTCGGTGCCCATGGTGCTAGGCCGGGTGGAGGTGACCTCGCGGGGAGGCCTGAGGCCCGCGGCGCCGCCGGCGGCGCCTGGGCGACAGGGGGGCGAAGGCGTGAGCGGTGACTGGTGAGGTGTGATGCATGGGGCGCAGGAACTAAAGCGCTTAGACCGGTCACCGGACCCGGGCGGTGAGCAGGGGCACGAGGTCTGCGATTTTGACGCGCTCCTGTGTCATGGTGTCGCGGTCGCGGAGGGTGACGGTGTCTTTGAGGTCCGGACCTTTTTCGCCGAGGGTGTCGAAATCAATGGTAATGCCCAAGGGCGTGCCGGCTTCGTCCTGGCGGCGGTAGCGCCGGCCGATGGCGCCGGCTTCATCGTAGAAGACGGACAGGTGTGGCCGCAACAGGTCGCGCACGGCCTTGGCCTTTTGGACCAGGGCGAGCTTGTTCTTAAGCAGTGGGAAGACGGCGACTTTGATGGGGGCGATGCGCGGGTGGAAGCGCATGACGACGCGGGTTTCGAGTTTACCTTTTTCGTCGGGGGCCTGGTCCTGGGAATAGGCGTGGCAGATGAGGGCCAGGGCCAGGCGGTCGACCCCGGCGGAGGGCTCGATGACGTGGGGCACGTAGTAGCCTTTGGCCAGGGCTTCGCCGTCCTGGCCGGCCTGTGCTTCGGCCCGGTCAGCGGCTTCGCCCATCCGACGGAGGTAATGGCAGCGGGCCTGGGCGTAACGCTGGCGCAGTTCGGTTTGTTTGGCCGGGGCGAGCCTGGGCCAGGCGGCCTTGAGTTCCTCGTCGAAGATGGTCATGGGCCGGGCGGCGAAGCGCTGGTGCTGGGAGAGGTCGAAGTCGCCCCGGGCGGCAATGCCTTCCAGTTCCTCGCCGATCAACTCGCCCTGCCCGTCGCGTTTGCTGAAGGGGAATTTGTAGAGGACATCCACGGTGGCGCGGGCATAGTGGGCCAGTTCGTCGGGTTTCTGCCAGTATTCGACCAGGGATGGGCGGGGCAGGCCGATGCTCTCATAGAAGCCGATACGCTCCTGGACCCAGTATTGGAGCCAGAGTTGCCAGCCCCAGTCGGGCTGCGGTTGGCCGGGGTGGCCGGGGCCGGCGGGTTTGGCCACGCGGCCGCAAATGGCCTCGACCGCTTCGTCGGGCTTGATGAAGAACTCGAGTTCCATCTGCTCGAATTCCCGGGAGCGGAAGGTGAAGTTGCGGGGATTGATTTCGTTGCGGAAGGCCTTGCCGATTTGGCAGATGCCGAAGGGCACCTTCTGCCGGGAGACCTCGAGCACGTTTTTGAACTGGGCGAAGATGGCCTGGGCGGTTTCCGGCCGGAGATAGGAAGTATTGTCCGCGCTTTCGACCGGGCCGACGCAGGTCTTGAGCATGAGGTTGAACGGGCGCGGCTCGGTCAGGAGCGAGCCGTTCTCGGGGTTGTAGCGGGTGCTGTTTTGGACCGGCTCCGAGCGCTCGCCCAGCAGGCTCGGCTCTGCCAGGCCGCGCTGCTGGTAAAAGCGCCGGGCGACCGTGCGGGCGTAGTCGGGGTGTTTGCCGGCGGCGACCAGGACCGAAAAGGGGTCTTTGGATTCTTTGCCGGTGGCGGCGTCGGTGGCGCCGGTGTAGGAGTAAGCCGTGCCGCTCCGGGGTTCGATCTGGTCGGCGCGGAAGCGCTTTTTCGTGAGCAGGCAATCGACCATCAAATCGCTGAAGGTGCTGGTGTGGCCGCTGGCCTCCCAGATCCTGGGGTGCATGATGATCGAGGCGTCCAGGCCGACCACGTCGTCGCGCAGGAGGGTCATCGAGCGCCACCAGTAATCCTTGATGTTGCGTTTGAGTTCCGCGCCCAGCGGGCCGTAATCCCAAAAACCATTCAGCCCGCCGTAGATTTCGGAGGACTGAAAAACAAAGCCGCGTCGCTTGCAGAGCGACACGATTGTTTCCATCAACGCGCTGGTTCCTGGTTCAACCATAGGGCGGACAGTGTCCGTCAGGCCTGCCGCGAAGTCAAGGCAAGGACCGCCCTTGCGAAGGGCCAAGGGCCAATTGCCAATTACCCTTGGGCGCGCCGGCCGGCCGCCGACCCCGGTTCTCCGCCGGCCAATCGGGCAAGGGGCAATTGAGAATTGGCCAGGCTACCCCCGGTATTCCTTGCCGTGGACGAACTCGATGTTGGCGGGGCGTTTGATTTTGCGGCCTTCCTTGACCTCGACGAATTTCTCGGCGGCCTGCCAGAGCCGGCGGCTGACGCAGCCGGGCAGGTAAAGGACAAAGACAAAGGGCAAGACCTTGAGGAACCAGAGCGGACCGGCCTTGAGGCACTCCAGGGCGAGGCGGAAGCCGTCGCGGAAGGTGTTCTGGTTGACGTAGCCCCGCTGGAAGAGGGTGTATTGGGCGATTTTTTGAGGATAGAAGTGGCGTCCGAGCAGTTCGTGCAGCATCGCCTTGCCGATGGTCTTGTCGGTTCGCTTGACGTGGTTGGCCACCATCAGCCAGCCGATCACCAGGTGGAGCGGGCGGTAGCCGACGTTTTCCTGGCGATTGATGATGAAGTCATGGCGAGTGACATAGACCAGGGCGTTCTGTTTGACCGCATAGACGAAGAAAAAGAGGTTCGAGAAGATGGTGTGGATGTGGTAGTAGCCCTCCAGGACCATCTCGGGCACCACCAGGCTCGTGCGGAAAATGGTGCAGGGAATAAACGACCCCGTGTAAAAGAAGTTGTAGCGGTGGTCCTGGATCAGGTCCGGGGCGCGGATGACCACCCCGCGCGGCAACACGCTGTGATTGGGCACGCCGACGGAGATCAGGTCATACTGGCGCGAGGTCACCGCCTCGACAATCTCGTCGAAGTGGGAAAAGTCGTAATCGTCGTCGTCGCAAAGCATCCAGGTGTATTCGCTCCGGGCGGTTTCGAGGGCGCGGAGGTAATTGCCGCTGATGCCGACGTTGAACCGGTTGCGGCGGACGTGGAAATTGGGGAAGGACGGCGCGTGTTTCTGGCAAACCTCGGGCGTGGCATCCGACGAGGCATTGTCGAGGACCGTGAACTTGCACTTGGCAATCGGGCTGGCGCGCAATTTCTCCAACGTCGCATCCAGGTAACGCGCCCGGTTGTAGGTCACCAGGATGATTTCCAACAGGTCGCTCAGCGATGCGTTCATTAGCCGGAGCATTATCCCAAAAATCGTGTGCGTCAAGGCGGACGGGACCATCCTGGGCGCACGGGGAGCATCCTGACTCTGCCCCCGAGCGCAGGCAGAAGCCCTCCCCCCTTCCCCCCTCCCATGCGCTCGGAGCGCATGGGAGGGGGGTGATCGGTTTTTCCACTTTACCCAGGGCGGCGGCCCGTCCCGCCAAGGCGCATACGCGTCAAGCTAAGCGCCACGGAATTTCCTGGGTGTTTTCTTGATTTTTCGGCTCAAGACCAGGGTGTTTTTGTCCTCCACAAGCCACTCCCATTGCTC
>JBEKRX010000090.1:0-17975 GCA_049518415.1 Verrucomicrobiota bacterium | reverse complement strand
TTCGGTCCGCACTATCGTCCTTGCGGCTGCGAGAGCGAGTTGCGGTGAAGAGCCCAGTGCGGGAATACTGCACGCTGGGATCTGTGGGAGGGGCGCCGGGCAACCGGCGTCCCTATCCCGATGCCCAGGTTGGCGGCGGCCCTTTTATCCTGGCTTTAGGAGTCGAAGCGAGGCAGTTTGCTGACTGGATCAGCTCATGGATTACCTGGCAAAACTCGAAAACCAAAGCCTTTACATCCTGCGGGAGGCGTTCAACAAGTTCGAGCGCCTGGCCATGCTGTGGAGCGTCGGCAAGGATTCGACGGCGCTGGTGTGGCTGGCGCGCAAGGCCTTCTTTGGCCACGTGCCCTTCCCGCTGGTGCATGTCGACACCACCTACAAAATCCCCTCCATGCTCGAGTTCCGCGACCGCCTAGTCAAGGAGTGGAAGCTGGACCTGATCGTGGGCCGGAACGAACCCGTGCTGCGGCGTGGCCTCACCTATCCCAAGGGGATGGCCAACCGCCTCGCCTGCTGCGGCACGCTTAAAAAAGACGCCCTCAAGCAGGTCCTCGAGCGGCATCACTTCACCGGCGTCATCGTCGGCGTGCGCCGGGACGAGGAGCCGACGCGCGCCAAAGAGCGGTATTTCAGCCCGCGTGACCAGAACATGGAATGGAACGTCGAGGACCAGCCGCCCGAGTTGTGGGACCAGTTCAAGACGGATTTCGAGCCCGGCACGCACATCCGGGTGCACCCCTTGCTCCACTGGACGGAGCTCAATGTGTGGGAATATATCGAGCGGGAGCAAATCCCGGTGATTCCGCTCTACTTTGCCAACGGCCAGGGCGAGCGTTACCGCAGCCTGGGCTGCGCCCCCTGCACCAGGCCGGTCAAGTCCAACGCCAGGACGGTGCGCGAGATTATCGAGGAACTGCGCCACACCAGGACCCCGGAACGTTCCGGCCGGGCCCAGGACCAGGAAAGTGAAGAGGCCTTCGAGAAACTCAGGCGCGATGGCTACATGTGATGACCGATAAGAGCCAAGCGGACGCGGCCAACAGTTCGACGATCCAGGCCCCGGGCATAACGCCGCCGAGCGCGGCCGGCCCCACCCCCAGTGGCGCCGGAGCGCCCGATAGTTCCGTCATGTATCAGCGGCCTGAAGCGAGCGGCCAGCTTGCGGCGGTGGACGCCGATTCCCCGCCGCCCGGCGCCGCCGCTCCGGCCGAGCCGCTCAAGCTCGTCCTGGTGGGCCACGTGGACCACGGCAAGTCCACGTTGGTGGGCCGGCTTTTCCACGACACCGGTTCGCTGCCCGAGGGCAAGCTGGAGCAACTGCAAGCCATCGCCCAGCGGCGGGGCGTGCCCTTTGAGTGGGCCAACCTGACGGACGCGCTGCAAGCCGAGCGCGACCAGAACATCACGATTGATACCGCGCAGATCTGGTTTCACACGGCCAGACGCCAGTACGTGCTCATCGATGCGCCGGGCCACCAGGAGTTTTTGAAGAACATGGTGACCGGGGCGGCCAGCGCGGAAGCGGCGCTGCTGCTGATCGATGCCCGCGAAGGAGTGCAGGAAAACTCCCGCCGCCACGGCTACCTGCTCCACCTGCTGGGCCTGCGGCAAATCGCGGTGCTGGTGAACAAGATGGACCTGGAGCATTACAGCCAGGCCAGGTTCGACCGCCTCTCCTCCGAATACCGCGCCTGGCTCCGCGCCATCGGCCTCGAAGCGATGGCCTTCATCCCGATTTCCGCCCGGCACGGGGACAACCTCGTGGCGCCCAGCCCGAACATGCCGTGGTGGCGCGGCCCGACGGTGCTCGAGACCCTGGATGAATTCAAGCCGGCGGAGCTGCCGAAAGACCAGCCGTTGCGCTTTGCGCTCCAGGATGTGTATCGTTTCGACCAGCGCCGCATCCTGGCAGGGCGCGTGGAAGCCGGCACGGTCCGGGTGGGCGACCGGCTGCTGTTCTCGCCGTACAACAAGACCGGCACGGTCAAGACCATCGAGCGCTGGAACGCGCCGCCGGCCCAGAGCGCTTCGGCCGGCGAATCCATCGGCCTCACCTTGACCGAGCAGGTCTTCCTGGCCCGGGGCGCGGTGGCCGCCCACGAAACGGCCCCGCCCTTCGAGTTGTCCAGCTTCAAAGCCCGCCTGTTCTGGCTCGGCAAACAACCGTTCACCAAAGGCCGGACTTACAAGCTCAAGCTCGCCACGCAGGAAGTCGAGTGCCGCATTGAATCCCTCGAGCAGGTCATCGACGCGGCCACGCTCCAGACAGTCTTGCGCAAGGACAACGAACTCTTCGTGGGCCGGCACGAGGTGGCTGAGCTCACCCTGCACACCAAGCGACCGATTGCCTTTGACGTGCACGCGGACATTGCGCCGACGGGCCGGTTTGTGATTGTGGATGGGTTCGACCTTGCGGGCGGCGGCATCATCACCCCGGACATTTACCCCCGCCGCACGCACGACGCCCACACCAAGAGCGACCACATCTACTGGAGCCGGGGCCGGGTGACCGCGCGGCAGCGGGAATTGCGCGCCGGGCACCTCGGCCGCGTGATCTGGCTCACCGGCCTCTCCAGCGCCGGCAAATCCACCATCGCCACCGAGCTGGAGCGGGCCTTGTTCAACCTGGGCCGCCACGTCTATGTGCTCGACGGCGACAACATGCGCCACGGCCTGTGTTCGGACCTCGGCTTCTCCCCGCAAGACCGGGCCGAAAACATCCGGCGCGTGGGCGAGGTGGCGAAGCTCTTCGCCGACGCGGGGGTCGTTTGCATCACGGCCTTTATTTCACCGTACCGGGCGGACCGCGACTTTGCGCGGAGAATCCTGCCCCCGGGGAAGTTCGTGGAGGTGTTCGTGAACGCGCCCCTGGCAGTGTGCGAGCAGCGTGACCCCAAGGGGCTCTATGCCAAGGCGCGGGCCGGGGAGATCAAGGAGTTTACCGGCATCTCCGCCCCCTACGAGCCGCCGGCCAACCCGGAGGTCGAACTGCGCACCGACCGACTAACGGCGGCGGAATCCGTGGCGAAGCTCCTGGAGTATCTCCAGGCGCAGGACGCCGCGGCGGGCATAGCGATTTAGCCGGGAACTTAGAGTTCCTGACCGGCAAAACTCGTTGTAATCAGGTCAAGTTTCGCTGCGATTGCAATCCCGATTCGGAATCGGGACTTTCAGGTGAATTGAAAATTGAGGATGGAAAAACGATCGTTGGTTATTGAAGAATGCCGGCGGATGACGCCGAATGAACTTTCGGACTGCGGACTCAATGACCAATGAGCAATACTCAATACTCAGTTCTCAATGAATCCCGATTCCGAATCCCGATTCCGAATCGGGATTCCACAGGTGGTCTGAGGCGCAGCCTCGCTAATACTGCGTGTCATAAATACGGTGACGTTCGCGGCAGGGGATTTTCGCTTCAGCCGAGGCGCGGGCGACGAGCATACCCGGAAGCGGTCTGTGAGCAGCGAGCCACGAAGGCTGGAGCGAAAAGACCCGCCGCCCGGCGCGGCGCTGGCCGATTTGGGATTGCCTGCTACGGTCGCTGCCAGAGCGGTTCCCAGGCTTTGAGGCGTTCGAGCATCAATGGCGGCCAGGTCAGCAGCAATTCACCGGCGAAGGTAGTGAACACCTGGACGGTGCTGCCGGTGGCCAGCAACGGCTCCTCGCCCTGGCGGCGAATCTCGTAATCAAAACTCAGTTTCGCCGATTCGGAGCGGCAGAGCCGCGCGCTGACCGCCAGCAGGTCGGACATCCGCGCCGGGGCGAAGAAATCGATGTGAAGCTGCACCACCGGCGCCGCAATCCCGTGTTCCAGGAAGGTGGCGTAATCCAGCCCGTAACGCCGGCCAAAGGCCCGCCGGGCTTCTTCAAAATAGTTGGCGTAGTGGCCGTGCCAGACCACGCGCAGCGCGTCCACTTCGTTAAAGCGGACGCGCAAAGTCGTGGTTTCCTCCAGGCAGAGCGCAGCCGCGGCGGGCGGCCGGCCGCCGAGGGTGGTGCGCTTCGGCTGGGCGGAGGCGTCTTTCATGTTGCTTGACTAGTAGCGCAGACATTCCTGTCCGCCGTGTCGCCGACATCCTTGCTGGCCTGGGCCTCGATTGGCAATACGTGAGCGCCTTTGTGAAACGGCACACTACGCCGGCGCCAACGGCGGCGGCGGCGGCGCAGGGGCGGCGCGGCGGTGCTGGACCAGGGCCTGGGCGATGGTGGCCACGCTCTGGAGCACCTGGCGGGCGGCCTCCGGGCTGGTGATCTTGAGGCCGTATTCTTTATCCAACGCCACCACCAGTTGGAGGGCATCCACGGAGTCGAGGCCCAGACTGCCCGGCCCGAACAAAGGCTGTTCGTCAAGGATTTCTTCGGCGCTGATTTGCAGCATCAGGTTCTGCACCATCATGCGCTTGATTTCCTGCTTTAGCATGCGCGCGTCGTCCATCACAGGGTTCCGCCATCGATTCTAAACAGTAACCCGAATATTTCAGACCTCGCGCGGAAGGCCTCGCCAGTGTCAAATATTCGGCCTAACGGTGCGATATAGCCCGCCGTTTCACAAGCTAAAAAGCAAACCCGCGAGCCCCTCGGCAGAGCCGTTGACCATGTCGCCAGGGAGTGCGCCGGCTCGACGGGGCTTTTCAATGCGGGCAGTACTTAGTTTGGCCGGACGAAAAGCGGGCTGCGCACGAAGCGCGCGCCGATGGCGTGCAGGTTGCAACCGACCAGGCTGACGATGGCCGCCGCGTGGGGGCCGGTGGCCAGGGCGTCGCAGGCGGCCACACATTGCCAGGCCCCGGCAGCCATCAGGCCTTCGCCGAGGATGCGCTTGAGGCTGAGGCGCGGGCCGGTCCAATCGCGCCACGCCGCCGCCTCGGGGGCATCGGTGCGCGGGCTGTCGCCAAGGCCATCGCACAGGAGTTGGTCGGGGGCGCTGGCCGGCAGTTCCGCGCGCATGGCTTGGGCGGCGCAGGCGCGAGGCCTGGGCGTGGTATAGGTGTGGATGCTGGTGATCGCGTCCAGTTCGGCGCCCAGCGACCGTTCCGCATCCAGGCTCAGGCACACCGCCCCGGCGCCGCTGCTGAGGACGGCTCGCCGGTCAAGATGCCACAGGGCATCGGCCTGCAGCCAGTTGGTTTCCTCGGCCCCGATGACCAGGCAGGCCAGCACTCGTTGCTCTTCCAGCCAGGTGGCGCCCAGGGCCAGGGCCTGCAGGAAGGAAGCCGGATCGCCCACCAGCGTATGGACCAGCGGCGCGTTGCCCAGCAGCGAGGCGATGTGGCTGGCGGGCGCCGCGAAAACCGTCTCCGGAAACAGCAGCGGGCTGGCGGTGGCCGGGTCCTGCGAGACCTCGTCAAAGAAACGGTAAGAGAATTGCACGCAGCCTGCCTGGAGGCACACGATGACGCCCAGGCTCGGCCCCTGCTGGCCGGCGGCGCGAAGGTTCTTGACGGCCTCCAGTGCGGCCGCGGCGGCGTAATGCGTCACCGCGCTGGAGCGGCGCAGGCGCGGGTGAGCCAGGAAGGCCAGGCGCTGGGCAGGAGGCGGGATCGGCCGAAGGCGCAGCGGCTTCGTCCAGCCCGGCCGCGCGAGCGGCTCCACCGGCAGGGAGGCGGGCTGAGCCAGGGCCGCGCGCATGGCCGCCACGTCCCAGCCCGCCGGGGACACGGCGCCCAAACCGCAAACAAAAACCCGGCTCACGGCCACCTCCGCAGGATGAGGGTCGCGTTGACCCCGCCGAAGCCGAAGGAGTTGGACAGGGCGGCCCGCAAAGAAGCGTCTTGGGGTTTTTGCACGACTGGGAAGCAGCAGGCGGGGTCGGGTGTCTCGAAAGTCGTCTCTGGCGGCAGCCATTGCTCGCGCAAGGCCATCAGGCAAACCGTCGCCTCGACCGCCCCGGCCGCGCCGAGTAGGTGCCCAACCCCGGCCTTGGTCGAGCTGACCGGCAGACTGGCGGCGCGGGTTCCGGCCCAGCGCCCAATCGCAATGGCCTCCGCGCGGTCGTTGAGGGGCGTGCCGGTGCCGTGGGCGTTGAGGTAGTCAATGTCCGCCGGGTTCAGGCGCGCCAGCTCGCAGGCCTGGGACATGGCCGCCAGCGCCGCCTCGCCTTGCGGGTGAGGTTGGGTGAGATGATGGAGATCGATCGTAGTGGCGTATCCGACCAGTTCGCCAAGGATGAGGGCGTCGCGGCGCCGCGCCGAGGCCAGCGTCTCGAGCGCCAGCAGGGCCGCGCCTTCCCCGATCGCCAAGCCGTCGCGGTGCGCGTCAAAAGGACGGCAACGCGTCGGCGAGAGTGTCTGCAAGGAGTCGAAGCCGGCAAAGACCAACTGACTCAGGCCGTCGTAGCCGCCAGTGAGCACCCGCGTGGCCTGGCCCCGGCGCAACAGTTCAAAGGCCTGACCAATCGCGCTGGCGCCGGAGGCGCAGGCGTTCGAGAGGATGGTGACCGGGCCGGCGAAACCGAGCGCGTCCAGCACCAGGCGCGCCTGCGTCTGGGCCTGGTAATGCAAGGCGCGGGTCGGTTGGCCGCGGTGCCGGCCCGGGGCTGCCAAGGCCTGCCGGAAGTAGGCCTCGCCCAGGGTCATCCCGCCCGCAGTGGTCCCCAGCACCAGCGGCAGCTCCTGGCCGCCGTCCCAGCCGGCCTGCTGCCAGGCCTCCAGGGCCGCCAGCAGCAGCATGATGCTGGCGCGGTCCAAACGGCTGAGTTGCCGCGCCGTGAGCCGGCACGGCGGCAAGGTCGCCGGCAGCTCCGCTTCCGCCGCAAACTTCACCCGCTGGCGGCTCGCGTCGAAGAGTGACACGGGGCGAAAGGCCGTGCGGCCCGCGCGGAAACCCTCGGCGTTGGGTTTCCAGCCAACGCCCAAGGCACTGACAATCCCCGCGCCCGTGATGACCACGCGGGGCGGCACGGCGGGCGATGCTGGCAGCGGAAAGATCATGCGGCCTGCGGAGGCACTGGCCCAATGGTTGCGGCGTTCATGAGTGTTTGCGGCCGCGGAGGAGGTTTCTGACGCTCTGCCGGAAACCGAAGTTCATGGGCCAGAAGAAGTTCTTCCAGGCGGTCGTGCCCCAAAGCCGCCGGCAGATCGAAGAGAGGCAATACACCTCGTTGAAGGCGCGGCAATAGCCTTCCAGCAGTTGGTCCGGCGAAAAGGCCTTGGGCCGGAAGACGACGTGGTTGGTGTCGTAAAGCCACCAATCCCGGGTCAGTATCCGGCCCTCTTGCGTCAGGCGCCGATGCAACCGGGTGCCGGGATAAGGTGTGAGGATGGAAAAATAGACGACCTCGATCTTGGCCTGGGTGACAAACTCGAGCGTGCGGTCAAACACGCCCTCATCATCGGTGTCAAACCCGAACACGAACGAGCCGTCAATGCCGATGCCGTGGTCATGGAGCTTGTGGACGACCTCCAGGTAGCGCTCGGGCTGGTTGACCCGTTTGCCGGCCGCCTGGACGGTGGCGGGCGAAAGCGACTCGAAGCCGATGAACAGCCCGATGCACCCGCTCTGCTGGCAGAGCTTGAGCAGCTCGAGGTCGTTGGCAATGTTCACCGAGGCCTGCCCAAACCAATTCAGGCGGTAGTCGGCCAGGCGCCTCAGCAAGTCGCGGGCGTAGGCGCGATTGCTGATGATATTGTCATCCACAAAGAAGACGCAGCGCTTGAGCGTGAGCCAGCCCTCGAACGGCCGCAGGCCGCGCAACTCGGCCAGGACTTCCTCCAGGGGCCGGTTGCGGTACTTGCCGCCGAAGGCGCTGGTCACGGCGCAAAACTCGCAATCGATGGGGCATCCACGCGTGGTCTCGACGAAGTGGGCCGAGATATAGTTCTTGGGGCGGTAAAGCTCCCAGTCCGGGCGCGGCAGGTTAGCCAGGGGCGGGAGGCCGTTTTCGTGCCGATAAACCGGCCGCAGAGCGTGATGATCGAAGTCGCGCAGCAGGGCCGGCCACAGGACCTCGGCCTCGCCGACCACGACGCTGTCACAGTGTGCGAGGGCCTCCTCCGGCAAACAGGAGACGTGCATCCCGCCCATCACCACCTTGCACCCGTGCCGGCGGAAGTGAGCGGCGATTTCATAGCCGCGCTCGACGGTGGTCGTCATGGCCGTGATCCCGACCAGGTCGGCTTCCTGGTCCAAATCCAGCCTTTCGACCTTTTCATCGATGATGCAGACCTGCCAATCGGCGGGCGTGAGGGCGGCGACCTTCAGCAGCCCCAGGCAGGGCATGCGGTAAAAGAAGCCGCCGCCCATGAGGCTGCTCCTGGATACGGGCGAAACAAGCAAGAGCCGTTTCATGGCACGAGACCGCCGGCGCTGACGGTCAATCCTCTTCGGCCGGCGCGAAGCCGCGGCGGAGGCAGTTTTCGGTGATCACGCGCGGCAGCAGGAAGTGCTGCAAATAGTCGCGGCCGCCGGCCTTGGTGCCGCCGCCGGACATCTTGAATCCGCCGAAGGGCTGGCGCTCGACGGCGGCGCCGGTGACGGTGCGGTTGAGGTAGAGATTGCCGCAGACCAGCTCGGCCTTCACGCGTTCGAGGTTGACCGGGCTGCGCGAGTAACAGCCGGCGGTCAGGGCGAACTCGCTGTCGTTGGCCAGCGCGAGCGCCTCGTCGAAATCCTTGGCTTTGGTCACCGCCAGCACCGGGCCGAAGATCTCCTCGCGGAACAGGCGGCTGGCGGGGGGCACCTCCGTGAAAATGGCCGGCGGCACATAGCAGGCCTTGGGGTCGTTCGGAACGGCGCCCTGCCAGGCGAGCTTGGCCTCCTGTTTGCCGGCGGCGATGAGGGCCAGAATGTGCTGCTGGGCGTCGCGGTTGATGACCGGGCCGAGGATGGCGCCCGGCTCTTCGGCCGGTCCGACGCGCAAGGAAGCCGCGGCGGCGATGAGGCGTTCGAGGAACTTGTCGTAATTGTCCGCCAGCACCAGGAGCCGCGAGAGCGCGCTGCATTTCTGCCCCTGGTAGCCGAAGGCCGAAGCGATGCAGCCGACCACGGCTTCGTCCAGGTCCGCGTCGCTGTCGACGATGACGCAGTTCTTGCCGCCCATTTCGCAGACGACCTTTTTGAGGTTGGCCTGGCCGTGGGCGGTGCGGCCCGCCATTTCCCATATCTGCAAGCCCACTTCCTTGGAGCCGGTGAAGGCGATGAAATCGACTTGCGGGTGGGCCACCAGGTGCGCGCCGACCCGGCGGCCCGGCCCGGTCAGCAGGTTCACGACCCCGGGCGGCAGACCCGCTTCCACGAACAACTCCATCAACCGGGCGCCGATGACCGGGGTTTGATCCGAGGGTTTCATGATGACCGCGTTGCCGGCGACCACGGCGGCGGCGGTCATGCCCGTCAGGATGGCCAGCGGGAAATTCCAGGGCGCGATGATCACCCCCAGCCCGCGCGGCCACCAATGCTGGAAATTGGATTCGCCGGCGAGGGCTTGTGTGCGCTGGGGGCGGCCCAGTTCGCGCATCACCGCCGCATAGAAACCGCAGAAATCAATCGCCTCGGCCACGTCGGCGTCCGCTTCCGTCCAGTTCTTGCCCGCCTCGAGCATTTCCAGGGCGCAGAGGGCGGCTTTGTCGCGGCGCAGGAGGCGGGCGGCCTGTTCCAGGAGGGCGGCCCGTTGGGGGGCGGGGGTGCGCGCCCATTTCGGCTGCGCGGCGCGGGCGGCCGCCAGGGCGGACTCGGCCTCGGCGACGGTGGCCTGGGCGGCGTAGCCGACCACTTCGTCTTGATTGGCGGGATTGAGCGAAGGCAACCAGTCCGAGGTGGAAAGCGGTTTGTGGTTGATGACCAGCGGGTGGCGCCGGCCCAGTTTCTGGCGCAAGTCCCGAATGGCGGCGGTCATCTTTTCGCGCTCGCCCGGGAGGGTGAAATCGGTGTGCGGCTCGTTGCGGAACGGCTCGCCCGCCGTCTCGCGCAGGGGAGCGGCAGGCCCCGCGCCCGCGGCCGGGGGGGGCCGGCTCACGGCGGCGGCCAGCAAATCACGGGGCTCTCTGAGCAGTTCCTCGCGGCTGGCGCCCTTGGCGAACTTGTTGGCCAGGAACCCTTCATTGGAGGTGTTTTCCAGGAGGCGCCGCACGAAATAGGCGATGCCGGGCAACAATTGGCCGACGGGGCAATACTCGCGCAGGCGGCAATCCATCTGGAGGACGGCGGCCTTGATCGGTTCGGCCATGCCGTAGAGCATTTGAAACTCGAGGTTGCGGCGCTCCAGGCCGAGGCGTTGGGCTTGCGCCAGCGCGTGGGCGATGCTGCGCACGTTGTGCGTGCCGAACGCGGCGTCCACCGCGTCATCGTTGTCGAGCAGCACGCGCGCGAGGTCCTCGAAGCTGGCGTCCGACTCCGCCTTGTGGGCGAAGACGGGCACGGGCCAGTGCCGTTGCTGGGCGAGGATGGTCTCGTAATCCCAGTAGGCGCCTTTGACCAGGCGGATGGTCACCCGGCGCCGGTGCTCGCGCGCCCAAGCCACCAGGCCGCGCAAGTCCGCTTCGCCGTCTCGCAGGTAGGCCTGCAAGGCCAGCCCGCAGGGCGGCTGCGCGGCGAACTCAGGCTCGGCGAACAGGGTCTTGAACAAGCGCAGGGTGAGGTTCTTGAGGGCATAACTCTCCATGTCGAAGTTGATGAAGGCGCCCAGGTCTTTGGCGCGGCGGAGGATGGGCCGCAGCCGCGCGGAGATTTTGGCCAGGGCGGTGTCGGGGTCGGCGGGGTGGACCTGCGAATAGAGGGCGGAGAGTTTGACCGAGAGGTTGAGTGGCGGCAAGGGGCCGCGCGGCGATTCGTTGCTCCGGCAGGTGCGCGGCCACTGGGCGGTTTCCCGTCCCAGCACCTCCATCAGGTCCAGGTAGCGGCGGGCGTATTGGTCGGCCTCGGCTTCGCTGACGACCGTTTCGCCCAGGATGTCCACCGTGAAGGCGATGCCCTGCTCGTGGAGCCGGCGCAGCGTGGCGACGATTTCCTTTTCGTCATTGCCGAGCATGAACTGGCGCGCCATCCCACTGACCTGCGACCGCACGCCGGCCCCCAACAGCCACGCGGCACCCCCCGCCGCCTTGAGCCCCAGCCGCCAGGCCGGGGCCAGCCGCACCTGGTCCCCGCCCAGATACTCCTGGAGATGGCGGGCGACCTCGCCGGACGACGCCAGGGTCGGCAGCACGTCCACGAAGCGGAAGAGCTGCGTCTTGAACCGCTCATCGCGCATCGCCCACTCCATCATCGTGCCGTAAAAACCCTTCCGGCTGAACAGCGACGGCGGCTCGGCGGCATCCATCAGCGAGAAGAGCTCTTCGCCCAGCCGGTGGACGGCGGTTTGGAGATCGGTTTGCGGAGGCGAGGCTGTCCTCGCCGCGGCGGTCGCGCCAGGAGATGCATCCATGAGCGGATTATGGTTGGAAAGGGGGAGTGATCAAGGGAAAATGGCTGAGCATGGCGACCAAGCCTCCGCGGCTTCCCAGACGAAGAAACTCCCGCCAAACTCAGGTGACTGCATGGTTAAGCTGGCCACCTGCCCGCAAAACTCTCAAACTATCCGTGTCCGATGAGCCATCATTGCAGAGTGGCGGGCGGCGAACCGGGGCGGGCGAGGCACTGCCTGTGGCGCAGGTTGAGCCTCTTTGTGGCCGCGGTCGGCCTCACCCTGCCTGGGGCGAGGGCCGCCGTTTTCGAGGCGCGGGGCGGGCAGTTCCTCGGCTTTACCCGCTTCTCGGCTTTCCAGCAGGCGGCGGGCGGGCAGCCCGGAGAAACGGTGCTGACCTCGCCCGAAATCGTGGCGCGCATTCACTGGGACGAACTGGTGGCCTCGTGGAACGCCCAAATGGCCGAGGGGGCTTACCTGAAAATCGAGGCCCGGGCCCTGTACCCGGAGCGCGCGACCAAGTACTACACGCTGGCGCTCTATTCCGGCAACCCGGCCCGCCATCCCCGCCAGAGCGTGCGGAACCAAAAAGACCCCGATGGCGACGTGGCCACCGACACACTCATCCTGAAGGAGCCGTGCGAGCGGCTCCAGGTCCGGCTGACCCTGGGCGGAGACGACCACCAACGCCCAGGGTTGAGATTCCTGGGCCTGAGTCTGACCGATACGAAAGCCACGCCCCCGGTCCTGCCGTCGCATCGCACGGCCTGGGGCAAGACCATTGCCGTGCCCGAACGCTCACAGATGGTGTATTCCAATGGCAATGCTCTTTGCAGCCCAACGGCCGTCTCCATGATCATGGGTTACTGGTCCCGGAGGCTGAACCGGCCGGAACTCGACCGCGACGTGGCGGACATCGTCCAGGCCGTCTATGACCCGGTCTGGCAGGGCACCGGCAACTGGCCCTTCAACACCGCTTATGCCGGCGCGTATGCCGGCCTGCGCGCCTACGTCACGCGGTTGAGCGCCCTGGCCGAGCTGGAAGATTGGATCGCCGGCGGCCTGCCGGTCGGGCTCTCGGTCTGCGCCAACCGGCTCTTCGCCAGGCCGGGCCCGCCCGAGGGCCACCTGGTCGTGTGCGTCGGCTTCACCAAGGATGGCGACGTGATCATCAATGACCCGGGAACCCGGCGAAACGTCCGCAAGGTCTTGCCGCGAAAAAATGTCATCTCCGCCTGGGCCTATTCCAAGAACGCCGTCTATTTGATCTATCCGGAACATGCCCGGCTGCCCAAAGACCAGTTCGGACACTGGGACTCCCGGACCTCGCGCCGGAGAATCAGCCTGAGGCGATAGCCGCGTGCGCGCTCCTAATGGCGCAGGATGACCCAGCCTTTGGCGATGGCGTACTTGGTGAGACCGGCGATGCTGTGGATGTTGAGCTTGCGCATGATGCGCGCGCGATGGGTCTCGACCGTGCGGACGCCGACGCCAAGGTGGCTGGCAATTTCCTTGTTGCTCAACCCGTCGGCAATCTGGAGGACCACCTCGCGCTCCCGGGTGGTGAGCTCGGCGGGAGGCTTCTCCCCGGCGGCGCGCACAAATTGATCGAGCGCCAGGCGCGCGATCTCGGGGCTGAAAAAGGTCTCCCCCGCTTCGACGGTTTCGATGGCTTGCACCAGTTCCTCGGGGGAAGCGCCTTTGAGCAGGTATCCGCGCGCCCCGGAGCGGAGGGTGCGCATCACATACTCCGAGTTGCTGTGCATGGAAAGGATGAGGACCTTCACGTTGGGCTGCTCGCGGCGCAAGACCTCGGTCACCGCCAGGCCGTCCATCTGCGGCAGGTCCAGGTCCAGCAGGGCGATGTCCGGGGCCAGTTCCCTGGCCTTGTTCAGCGCCGCTTGGCCGTCGCCGGCCTCGCCGACGACGTCGAAATTCGGGTGGTGGGCCAGGCAGGAGCTGATGCCCTTGCGCACGACCGGATGGTCGTCCACCACCAGCAACTTGATTCGCCGTTTTACCTTCCGGCCGGCGGCCGCTGCCTCGGGCTGGCGGGGGGTAGCCAGTCCTCGCGGAGGCACGACGGAAACCTTTGGCGGAGCGGGGTGGGGGGCGCCTGCGATGGGTCTTGCCCGGTGAGGGATATTCATACTCCGGCCGGGTTTTCACGTTGCACCCAGGCGGTGGCGCGCTGGGTCAGTTCGGCCGAGTTCTTCAAATTGAGCTTCCGTTTAATCTGCTCGCGGTAATACTCGATGGTCTTGATGCTGAGGTGCAGTTCCTGGGCAATCTCGCTGGTCTTTTTCCACTCGCCAATCAACTGGAAGACTTCCAGTTCGCGGTCGCTCAGGTTCTCGACCGGGGATTGTTGGGGGCTGGTTTTGCCCCGGAACTGTTGTTCCAGCATCCTGGCGGCCAGGGCGTCGCTCACGTAAAGGTTGCCGCTCAGCACCCGGCGGATGGCGGCAATGACTTTTTCCAGGGGCTCCCCTTTCATCAGGTAGCCCAGGGCGCCGGCCCGGAAGGCCACCTCGGCATAGACCGATTCGTCATGGACGCTGACCACCAGCACCGGCAGCTTGCCGTACTGCGCCTTAATGTTGCGCATCAGCTCCAAACCGCTGCTGTCCTTGAGCGAAATGTCCGCGATGACCAGGTCCGGTTTCAGCCGGCCGATGGCGCTCAGGGCGTGGCCGGCATGGTCTTCTTCGCCGCAAACCATTAAATCCGGCTCCCGGTTGATGATTTGGGCCATGCCGTAGCGCACCACCGCGTGATCATCCACCAGGAGAATCCGCGTCCGCTTGTCCTTCGCCTGACTTTGTTTGACCGGGGCCATGGTCGTCTGAATTGAATTTGCAATGGACGTTCACGCCCGGGGCGCCAAGACCCCCGGTTGCTGACATCCGCCCCATGCTGCACCAACCGGCCCCGCGATGCAATCTTAATCCAGCAATGAAATGTCCACTCTAGTGGCCGACCTCCGGTTTGCCGAGCGAACCCCCCGGTTTCGCTGTCGGAAAGGGCATCCGGAGGCTGCCCCACCGGCAGACCGGAGGTCCGCCCCAGGGTGGCAGTGGTAAGCGCCCGTGCAAAAACAACTTCGGTGCTTTGGGCGTAATTCCAACAAACTGCCTTCGCCTGGCGTCCAGAGCGGGGAGTCCCGATTCCGAATCGGGATAGAGCGTGAGGGCATTCCCGATTCGGAATCGGGACCACGCTCCACGCTCACACGCTTCACGCTCCACCCAAGCAGCCAGAGCTCGGAATCTATTTTTGCACGAGCCCTGAGCTGCGCCCGCTCGCTTGACGCGGGCCAAAGGGCAAATAGACTCGCCCCATGTCATTGGCAATCCAGCTTGGCGCCGGCGGGCTGCCGGCGGCCCGTCGGCGATGAGAAAGCCGTCGCTGCTGGTCATCTTTCTGACGGTCTTTGTTGACCTGGTCGGTTTCGGCATCGTCGTGCCGCTCCTGCCGGTCTATGGCAAGCACCTGGTGCCGGATTGCGTCCAGGCGGTTTGGGCCCAGGGCCTGGTCATCGGCGTCATCGTCGCCGCCTTCTCGGCGATGCAATTCCTGTTCTCGCCCTTTTGGGGGAGGCTGTCGGACCGGCATGGGCGGCGGCCAATCCTGCTGGTGAGCACCGCGGGCGCCGCGGCCTCCTATGTGCTGTTCGCCGCCAGCGCCGGGCTGGCCAGCCACTTGGCGGCCTTCTGGCTGCTGATTTTGTCGCGGATGCTGGCCGGCCTTTTCGGGGGCAACATCACGGTCGCGCAGGCTTACATCGCCGACGTTAGCCCGCCGGAGCAGCGCTCGAGGAAAATGGGCCTCATTGGGATGGCCTTCGGGCTGGGATTCATTTTCGGGCCGGCCATCGGCGGCCTCAGCTTGCGCTACCTGGGCAGCCAAGGGCCGGGTGGGATGGCGGCGGGGTTGTGCGCGGCGAATTTTCTGCTGGCCTATTTCATCCTGCCGGAGAGCCTCAAACCGACTTCCGAAGCCGTGGCGCAGCGCCCGCACCTCGACCAGTGGATGCACAGCTTGGGGCAGCCGAAAATCGGCCTGCTGGTGCTGGTGTTTTTCCTGGCGACTTTCTGCTTCAGTTGTTTCGAGAGCACGCTTCCCTTGGTGGTCAGCGACAACTTTCACCTGGATTTCCGGCGGGACGAAACCTCGGCGTCCACGGTCTCCTATCTCTTCGTCTATTGCGGGCTGATCGGCGCCTTTGTGCAGGGCGGCGCGATTGGGCCGTTGGTTAAGCAGATGGGCGAAGCCAGGCTCATTGCCCTGAGCCTGGTGCTCACGGCGGCCAGCCTGGCGTGGCTGCCGTTCATCAGCGGCACCGCCCGGCTTTCCTGGGGCGTGCTTGGGCACCGGGAGGGTTTGCCCTGGCTGGCCATGCTGGCGGCGCTGGCCCTGTTGTCGGTCGGCACCAGCCTGACGCGGCCGCCGCTCTTCGGGCTGCTCTCGAACCTCACGCCGGCCCACGAGCAAGGGGCGACCATCGGCGTCGCCCAAAGCGCCGGCAGCCTGGCGCGGATTCTCGGGCCGCTGTTGGCCGTCCCGCTGCTTAATCTGCTCCCGCCTTTGCCTTACCTCACCTGCGCGGCCATCTTGCTGGGCACGACCGTCCTGGTGGTCCGGCGCTTGTGCGGCGAGGTCCCCCCGCTCCGCGCCGCCAAGGCGGCCCCACTGGCAAAATGAAAAGCGCCCTCGCCACGCTCCTTGCACTCTGGCTCTGCGCCCCGGCAACTCGCGCCGCCGAGGCCTCGAACACCTCCCCCCTGCGCTTCGAGATTCGCATCGCGGCCAGCCTGGCGGCCGCCCCGAAGGACGGCCGGCTATTCATCATCCTGGGCCGCACCAGCAACCCGGAGCCGCGGTTCGCGCTCGGGCGCACCGGCCCGGATGCGCCGCCGGTCCTCGCCCGCGATGTCAGGGCCTTTGGCGCCGGCGCCGCCGTGGTGGTGGACCAGATGGCCTTCGCTTTTCCCATCACGAACCTGGCCGCCCTGCCAGCCGGGCCTTACTTCGTCCAGGCCCTGTTTGATTGCGACACGGACCTGCGCTCGCCCAACGCCCCCGGCAACCTCTACAGCCAGCCGCAGCCGCTGCCGCTCGACCCGGCGGGCGGCGGCCATGCGGCCCTCGAATTGGCCCAGCAGATTCCGCCCGAGCGGTTGCCGCCCGAGACCGGCCAGGTCAAGTTCGTTAAAATCCAATCGCAATTGCTCAGCCAATTCCATGGCCGGCCCATCTTCCTGCGCGCCGGCGTGATCCTGCCGCACGATTACGAGCTTGAGCCGGCGCGGCGCTACCCGCTCTGGGTGCGCATCGGCGGCTTGAACACCCGCTATACCGCCGTCAATGGCTTGATGGCTCAACGGTCCGAGTTCAGAAAGACGTGGCTGGCCGAGGGCGCCCCGCGCCTGATCCTGCTGCAACTGGACGGCGCCGGCCCCTACGGCGACCCCTACCAGGTCAATTCCGCCAACAACGGCCCCTATGGCGACGCGCTGGTCCGGGAACTCATTCCTTTCGTGGAGGCGAATTTCCGCGCCCTGGGCCAGCCCCGCGCGCGGTTCCTCTCCGGCGCCTCCACCGGCGGCTGGGTCTGCCTGGCCCTCCAGGTCTTTTACCCGGACGTCTTCAACGGCGCCTGGTCCTCCTCCCCCGACCCGGTCG
This sequence comes from Verrucomicrobiota bacterium, assembly GCA_049518415.1. Lineage (GTDB taxonomy): Bacteria > Verrucomicrobiota > Verrucomicrobiia > Limisphaerales > UBA8199 > CAVQND01. The sequence goes on along the minus strand of JBEKRX010000090.1, from coordinate 949 downwards.
ATTTTCGGGCCTACCAACTGGTGAACATTTACCAGGACGACAACGCCTATGTGGACCCTCACGGCCAGGAGCGGCCCAGCGAGCGGGATGCCCGTGGCCAGGTGGTCCTGACGATGCGCCGCGAGGTAGGCGTGGAAAACCTCCTCGGCCGCGCCAACAGCTATACCCGCTCCGGCCAGCAGTGGGGCGAGTGGAACGCGGTCTTCAGTCCCCGCGGGCCGGACGGCCTGCCGGTGCCGCTCTGGGAACCCCGGACCGGCAAGATCGATCATGCCCTCGCCGAGCAGTGGAAAAAATACGACCTGCGGCTGGTCCTGGAACAGAACTGGAAAACGCTGGGTCCAAAACTGCGCGGCAAGCTGCACATCGCCGCCGGCGAATCAGACCAGTTCTTCCTCAATAATGCGGTTCATCTGCTGGATGAATTCCTGGCCAAGGCCGACCCGCCCTTCGAGGGCAAGGTGGTTTATGGCCCCGGCAAGCTGCATGGCTGGATGGACCTTTCCCTGGGGGAAATGCTCCAGGCCATGAGCGCAGCGGCCAGCCTTTAGAAAACCACAAATTCAAGCTCGCCGGCGGAGACGCCCGGGGGCCGGCCTGAGGAGCATGCCCCGTCCAGTCCTTTAACGTGGTGCCGATGAGCGCCCAGGAAGAGCGTGAGGCCCGCTGGATTTTGGGCCCCGCCGCCGGCGCGGGGCGGGGCGCGAGCCAGGCGCTTGGCGCCCGTGCAAAAACAAATTCCGATTTTCTCCAACCCGGAGGGTTGGCAGACAGTAGCCGGTGGTCGTTCAGGGTAAAGGGGGAACGACCACCGGGCAGGGTGCCGTCTGGCGGTCGCACCCCGGAGGGGTGCCAGAGTGCGCCTGTGATGGCGTACACACAGCGGGGTGCAAGTCCCCGTCAGGCGGAACGTTCACTCGCCTGAAACCGAAGGCTACTGCGTCGTGGC
>JBEKRX010000089.1:0-18028 GCA_049518415.1 Verrucomicrobiota bacterium | reverse complement strand
TGGAAGTTCACACGCGCTGACCTCCAGGAATTGGTCGCAAAACTCAACGATCAGCCCACGCTTGCGATGGCCGCGTGACCTGAAAAATACGTCACCGAACTTATGACCCAGAGCACTTAGTCTCGCTGTTCTTGTGGCCCGTGCTCCTGGTCCTGGCGACTAACGCGGGCCTGTTGTGGGACCTGATCCGGTGGAATCACTTGGGGGCGCCCTGGGCGGACACCGTCTTCTTTTTTGTGGCGGGCCTCGGCGGGGCCGGGGTGATGTTCCTGGATTGTCATGCCTTGAGCCTGGTTGGGATGTGGCTGGCGGTGAAAGCCCGGGGGCATCGCCAGGCGGTTTTCGGCACGCTCGCGCGGGTGATGCTGGGGCCGTGGCTGTCGGTGGCGTGCCTGGTGCTGATGCGAGGGCTGGGGCTCAGCGTGGCCACCGAGAGCATCAATTGCTGGTTTGGTGTCTGCGTCTTGCTCGACCTGGCCCTTGCCAACTGGGCCAGGGCCGGCCTGCTGGGCGGCCTGCGCGACACCTCGCCCCCATCACCAGTCACCGACCGCCAACCCGCCAATACCCGCCCATGACTGGCCTGCCGGTCATGGCAGGCGAACTGCGCCCTCGGCAGGGGGGCGCTTGCCAGGTCAAATGGCCAATTGCTAGACTGCCCTCCGAAGTAATTGAGGCGCCAGGCAATTCTGACGGCGACCATGATTCTCAACGCCCATGACCTTCTTGCCCATTGTTGAACGCGAACTCCGCGTGGCGGCGCGCAAGCAGAGCACTTTCTGGCTGCGCGTGAGCGCGGCGCTGGTGGGCCTGGTGATCGGGGCCGGGCTGATGATCTTGAGCCGGCTCGGGGCCTTTGGCGCCTCGGTCATGGGGGACGCCCTTTTCGGCACGCTCACCTGGCTGGCGCTGCTGGTGGCGCTGTCGGCCGGGCTGTTTTTCACCGCCGATTGCCTGAGCGAAGAGAAACGCGAGGGCACCCTCGGTTTCCTGTTCCTGACGGACCTGCGGGGTTATGACGTGGTCGGCGGCAAGCTCCTGGCCACGTCGTTGCGCGTCACTTACGGGTTGCTGGCGGTGCTGCCGATTCTGGCCGTCACGTTCCTGCTGGGCGCAGTGTCGGGCGCGCATTACTGGAAGACGGCGCTGGCGCTGCTCAATGCCTTGTTCTGCTCGCTGGCGGCCGGGCTGATGGTCTCGGCCCTCAGCCGTGATTCGCAGAGGGCCCTGGGGGCGACGGTCCTGCTGCTGCTCTTGCTGGTCCTGGGCGGGCTGGCCGCCGACGGCCTTTACAGCGAGGTGAAGCACCGCGCTTTCAAGCCCCTGCTCAGCCTGGCCAGCCCAGGGTATGTGTTTGGCGTCGCCGGCGCCTGGGGCCGCAACCCGTATTGGCTGGCACTGGGTCTTAACCAAGTGATTGGGTGGACCATGCTGGGCGTGGCGTGCCTGGTGGTACCGCACTCCTGGCAGGAGAAGAGACACCGACCCAAGGTCTCCCGGCTGGGCTACTGGTGGAAATACGGCGGGGCCAGGCGCCGCCGGGCGCTGCGGCGAAAGCTCCTGGAGCGGAACCCGGTCCAGTGGCTCGCCTGCCGGGAGCGCTGGCAGGCCAATGGGATTTGGGTGCTGGCCTTGCTGGTCGCGGGCCTCCTGGTCGGCTTCGTGGTGGGCAAGGCCCCGGAGGAGGTGTGGAACTCCTGGGGTTCTCTGTCCTGGGTTTTGGTGGGGCTGTTGTACCTGTGGATAGCTTCGCAGGCCAGCCGCTTTTACATCGAAGCGCGGCAGAGCGGATTTCTGGAGTTGCTGCTGGTAGCGCCGCCGACCGTGAAGGAGGTGGTGCAGGGCCACTGGCGCGCGCTGCTGAGGATGTTTGGGGTGCCGGTGGCGCTGCTCTTGCTGGCGGAACTGGCCGGCGGCTGCCTGGCCTACGGGGCAGCCTGGGGAAACGCCGGCCCGCAGGAATGGCGCCACCTGCTGGCCTTTGTCACGGCCGCGGCCTCGACGCTCGGCACCTTGGCAAGTCTGCTCGCCCTGGCCTGGTTTGGCATGTGGATGGGCATGACCTCCAGGAAGGCCAGCCTGGCCACCCTCAAAACCCTCCTCTTTGTCAAAGTCATTCCCTTCCTGGTTATCTATTTTGCAGCCATGTATGTCACCTTCCTGGTGATCATCCTGCCGCAAATCTCGAAGATGGCCTACGGCGCGACCACGGTTACCACTGCCTCCGGTTCGACCACCGTTACCTTTGGCTCGAGCGCGATGATGCCCGCGATGCTCTCACTCTTGATGACCTGCCTGCCGGCAGCGCTCAGCGTGGCCGTCGGCCTCGCCTTCCTCGCCTGGGCGCGCCACAGGCTCTATTCGGCATTCCGCCAACAAGCCGCGCGCGACCTGGGGGCGGCGCGCCTTGGGCCGGCGCCCGTTTCCGCCCCGCCCCGCCCCGTGCCGCCCAGGCCCGCGACACCGCCACCGGGAGGAAGATGATCGATTCGGCGATATACCACTGCGAAGGGTGCGGAGAAAAATGACCTTTCTGCCGATTGTCGCCCGGGAATTGCGCGTCGCCTCGCGCAAGCGGGGCACCTTCTGGGGCCGCACCAGCGCGGCGGTGGCGGTGCTGGTGGTCGGCGCCTGGTCCTTCCTGATGATGGAGCAGCAGGCGCCGTCGCTGGTGGCGCTGACGCTGTTCGGGATTATGACCGGGAGCGCGGCCTTGTATTGCCTGTGCAGCGGCTTGTGGTCGACGGCCGATTGCCTGAGCCAGGAGAAGCGGGAAGGCACGCTGGGATTGTTGTTCCTGACCGACCTGCGGGGCTATGACGTGGTGCTGGGCAAGCTGGCGGCGACCTCGCTCAACGCCGCCTACGGCGTGCTGGCGATGGTGCCCATGCTGGCAGTGCCGCTGCTGCTGGGCGGGGTCACGCCGGGGGAGTTTGGCCGGATGGCGCTGGTCATCCTCGACACCCTGTTTTTTTCACTGACCCTGGGCCTCTGCATCTCGGCGATGAGCCGTTCGGCGCGCAAGGCCATCCTCACTACGCTCCTGCTGCTCGGGTTGTTTGCGTTCATCTTTCCCATCTGCTCGGCCTGGCTGGATTATCTTGGCAAACCCCGGCGCCTGGTGGAGGCGCTGCTGCTGCCCAGCCCCGGGTTCACGTTTGCGGTGGCGTTCGACGCGGTTTACAGGACCCAGTCGCGGGGCTTCTGGTGGTCGCTGCTGCTCATTCACGGGCTGGCCTGGGTATTCCTGGCGCTCGCCAGCCTGGTGGCGCCGCGCGCCTGGCAGGACAAACCGGCCGGCGCCCAGGGCCTGCGCTGGCACGAACGCTGGCAGTCGTGGAACTACGGCCAGGGCGGCGAACGCCTCGCCTTCCGCCGCCGCCTGCTCGACCAGAACGCCTATTTCTGGCTGGCCGCGCGGGCGCGCTTGCAGCCGGCCTATGTTTGGGCCGCGCTCGCCCTGGTCGCCTGCCTCTGGGCGTGGGGCCTGGCCAAGTACCCCCGCGAATGGCTCATCCCGGCCATGTACCTCCTCACCGCCACCTTCTTGAACCTGCTGCTCAAGTTCTGGGTGGCGACCGAGGCCGGCCGGCAATTGGCCGAAGACCGGCAGGCCGGCACGCTGGAAGTGCTGCTCTCCACGCCTTTGAGCGTGCGGGACATTTTGCACGGCCAATTCCTGGCCTTGCAGCGCCAGTTTTTGGCGCCGCTCGGAGTGACCTTGGCGGTGTTCCTGCTCTTCCTGCTGGCGACCTTGTCCGACACTGTGGACCAGGGAGAGCGCGCCCTGTGGGTGTGGCTCTACCTCTCGGCCATGGTCTGCCTGGTGGCCGATGTGGCCGCGTTATACTGGATGGGGATGTGGTGCGCGCTCACGGCCCGCAATCCGCAGCGGGCGGTGATGGGGAGCATGGCGCGCATCCTGCTCCTGCCCTGGCTGGCCATGGCGGCGGCCCTGCTGGTCATCGCCTTCGCTGCCGCCGTCAACCAATACGAACCGCCGCAGACCGGTTTGGTGGCCCTCTGGCTGGCCTTGGGGCTCGCCACCGACATCGGCTTTGGCGCCTGGGCCCGTTACAAATTGCAGGCCGAGTTTCGCCAGGCCGCCGCCCAAAGATACGCCCCCCGCGCCGGTTTCCGGAAGGGCTTGCCGGGCGGCCCCTGACGAGGAGAAGGCCAAACTTCCCCGCCGCGCTGACCCTGGTTCTCGTCCTGACCCTCGTTCCAGGCGTCGCTCGAGACGAACCCTGCTGCAAGGCTGCGCTTGGGTTGCGGTTGTTTTAGGTGAATTGAGAATTGAGCATTCAAAAATGGTCACCAGCCGCGCCGGGGTCGCGGCCCGGCGGGTTGGCCATTGAAACTCCCGCGCACGCTGCGGCGCCAATGCCCAATAACCAATACTCAATACTCAATACTCAATTAGCCTCTCCAGGCAGGTTCGGCTGCGCGAGCCTCTGACCCGCAGTTCGGCTTGCCGCCCCGCCCCTCCGCGTATTCTGCGATACACCCCTATTTCTCGACCCACTCGATGATCGAGATGACCGCGTTGGAGCTTTTCCGCGCGTTGATGGCGCGCACGAGCACTTTGCCCTCCGCCGTCTGGCCGGCGCCAACGCGGCCCTCGATCCATTTGCCTTCCTGGAAGCCGGTGAGCGGGCCAAACTCCTGCCCGGCCAAGCTCAGTTTTTCCTGGCGGCCCCCTTCAAAATTGTCGGGGTCAATAATAAAGACCCGCAGGAGGCCGGTGGCGCCCTTGGGCACAGTCAGTTCGACGGCGGCTTCGTCATCGCCGGCGCGGGCGTGATAGACCGGCAGGCCCCAACCGCTCCAGGCGTAGCCCTTTTGAATGGCCGCGCCGTAACCGGCGGCGGCATGGATGAGTTCCTGGCCGGGACGGCCGCAGAGCAGGTAGAGCTTCACGCCGCGGTCTTGCAGTTGGGCGGCCGTGGGCAGCTTTTCCTTGTCGGGCCAGAACGGCTCCTCGGGCGCCGGCGCGCGCTGGGCGGCGGGCGGCAGCGGGGGCAGCGGCGCGTGGGGCTCGAGTTGGTACCAATACACGGTGCTGGAGAATTGGAGCGTGCTGCCGGGCTTGGAGAAATCGCGCCGGAACATCGGGTCTTCCTTGACGCCGAAGCCGATGGCCACGCGCAGGGAGCGCTGGAAGTTGATGGCGTCCTGGGTGAAGAACCGGTAGGCCGCGGCGCCTTTGAGGAACCCGAAATAGCCGGTCAGCGCAAAGAGGTTGTCGCTCTCCGGAAATCCCCAACTGAACCCGAAGGAGTCTTCCAGGCCCTGGAACTCGACGGACGCCGTGTCTTCCCCATCGATGAAGAACTTCTCGTTCTCATCGACCGGGTAGCCGTCCCGGCCGGGGCTGCGGACGGTGACGTTCCAGCCGACGAATTTGCCTTTGCCTTTGGCCTCCAGGGCGACGTAATCCCGCTGGCCGAGCAGCAATCCCTCCTGCCGCCAACTGGCGTGGAAGTAAGCGGTGGCTTTGGACATCTTTTTCACTGCACGATAGGTCACATAGCTGTAGCAGGGCATGGCCTTCCAAAGCTCGTCGCCCGGCGGGAGCGGGCCGTCATAAAGCAGTTCGATCTTCGCGGAGCGCCGGAAGGGCATGGGGAAATAGCCGTTGAAGCCGCGCCGTTTGTTGACCAGCGCGGTGTTCACCTGCTCGCGCAGCCCCGCCGGGTCGCAGAAGAAATCCACCAGCGGCACGTCCACGCTGGGCGACGTCTCGCCGTCCCAGTACATGCGCAGCAGCACGTCCCGGTTGAGCTTGAGGGTCTGCGGCATGGCGAAATGCACCATCGTGATCACCGCCGGCCCTTTGAGGTCGGCCACCACCACATCTTTCGAGGAGTTGAACCGGGCGCTCAACGGGTTTTCGATCCAAAGCGCGTTCTCGGCTTTGGTGCGGCCGGGAGTGAGCTGTGCCAGGTCCTCAAGGCCTGGCGCCTGGCCGAGGGCAAGTTGGACCGACACGGCCATGAAAAGGCTCATAGCGTTCAGGGCAGACCGATAACCCAGGAAGCGGCAGGCTCTCATGACGCGGATTGAAGCGCAGACCGTGGCCGCAAGCAAATGGAAAAACCACTGAAAGGCCGCCACCGGTTCGCGCTTGACTCTTCCTGGCCCGGAATAAACTCTCTGCGCCGAATCCGGGTCCGATGGACTGTCGTTGCATGAAGAAGCTGGATCATGAAATCCCCCAGGCCAGCGCCACGGGAGCGGCGCCGGCCAATTCCCCGGCGCAAGAGGCCGGCGATTTTTGTTGAAGCCTCGATGACTGACGCCCCTGGCAAGCCGCACCGCCTCGCCCTGGTTACGGGAGTGCTCGACCTGGGCGGCACGACGACGTTCCTCTGCAACCTGGCTGGGGAATTGATCCGGCGCCAGCTCACCGCCGCGGTGTTCAGCTTCAACCAGGACAACCCGCTGGCCAGCGACTTCGCCCGGCTCAAAACCCCGGTCTTCACCACCGACGAACGGCGCCTGATCTACGAGGACCGGTTGGTGCGCGTGCTGCGCGCGTTGGCGCGCTTCCAGCCCACCGCGGTCGTGGCCAACCTCTCCGCCACCTCCTTCGAGGTGCTGCGCTACGTTCCCCGCGGCCTGTTTCGCCTCGGCATGGCCCAGTCACATGACCCCGGGGTTTACTACACCGTTCGTCCTTATGCGCCCCACCTGGATGCGATGGGGGCGGTTTCCCGGAGAATCCAGGAGACCCTGGCGGCCCTGCCTGAATTCGCCCGCGTGCCCATCCATTACCTGCCCTACGGCGTGCCCATGCCCGGGCCGGAAACGCTCCCGGCGCGCGACCCGGGCGCCCCCTTGCGGGTGCTCTACCTGGGCCGGCTGCAACAGGAACAAAAGCGGGTGCGCCTCTTCCCGCAGATGCTCCAGGCCCTGGTGGCCTCCGGCATTCCTTTTCACTGGACCGTCGCCGGCGAAGGTCCGGACCGGGCCCTCCTGGAGTCGGCCATGAAAAGCGCCGCCCCCGCCCAGACGGTCTCTTTCCCCGGAAGAATCCAGTATGGCGACGTGCCGCGGGTCCTCTCCGAACACGATGTCTTCCTCCTGGCTTCGGATTACGAGGGCCTGCCGCTGAGCCTGTTGGAAGCCATGGCCCGGGGCCTGGTGCCCGTCATCAGCGAACTGCCCAGCGGTGTGGGCGAGGTGGTCGATCAGACCACGGGCAAGCTCGTGCCGCCAGATAACGTTCCCGGCTATGCCGAGGCCATCATCTGGCTGCACTCCCATCGCCAGGAAATGAGCCGGCTCTCCCGGAATGCTCGTGAGGCGGTGCGGCACAAATTCTCGGTCGCGGCCATGACGGACCGCTGGCTGGCCGTTCTGCCTCCCCCGCCCGCTCAGCCCCTCTTGTGGCCCGAGCGTTGGACCGTCCAGCCCATCCTCCTCGCCAAAGACCAATGGCGCTTTTCAATCCCGCTGCGCCTGGCCCGCCGTTGGCTGCGCCGATTCTCTTCCCGCAAAACTCCAGGGCAACCGCGCCGGGGTGAGGGGCAAGAGCTGGGCAAGCGGCTCTAGACGCCCGGCAGTCGGACCAAACAGTCACTATCCCGGCCGGCGCACTCCCTAACACGCCTCTTCATTCGGAGAGGCGCCCGAGGACCCCCTACTTTAAGTTCTCCGGGTTCAGCGGTTTCAGGTCTTTGGGCACGAACAGGCCGTCCTTGCGGATCAGTTCGTCGTCGAACCAAATCTCGCCCCCGCCCCAATCGGGCCGCTGGATGAGCACCATGTCCCAGTGCACGGCGGAGTGGTTGCCGTTGTCGCACTCCTTATAGGCCTGGCCGGGCGTCAGGTGCAGCGAGCCGGCCAGCTTCTCGTCGAACAGGATGTCGCACATCGGGTTGAGCAGGTAGGGATTGAACCCGAGCGAAAACTCGCCCGTGTAGCGGGCGCCGGGGTCGGTGTCGAGAACTTCATTCAGGCGTTTGGTGTTGTTGGCCGTGGCCTTGACGATCTTGCCGGCTTTGAACTCCAGCCAGACGTTCTCGAACTTTGTGCCGGAGTAGATCGTCGGGGTGTTGAACTGGATTTGGCCGTCAATGGAGTTTTTGACCGGGCAGGAGAAGACCTCGCCGTCGGGGAGGTTGCGGTCGCCCCGGCACATCTTGGCGCCGATGCCTTTGATGCTGAAGGTCAGGTCGGTGCCGGGGCCTTTGAGGTGGACGCGGTCGGCCTTCTGCATGCGCTTTTCCAGCGGCGCCATCGCGCGCGCCATCCGGGGATAGTCCATCGTGCAGACCTCGAAGTAGAGGTCCTCGAAGGCCTCGGTGCTCATGTTGGCGCCCTGGGCCATGCTCGGGGTGGGCCAGCGCAACACGCACCACCGGGTCTTGCTCACCCGATAGTTGATGACCGGGCGGGTGATCCTCGAGTAGAGCGCCATGCGGTCGCCGGGCACGTCGGCGTTTTCGCTGGCGTTGGCGCTCCCGCGCACGGCGATGTAGGCCTGCATCTTTTTCATGCGCGCCAGCTCGAGGTCGCGGATCAGGGCGGCCTGCCGGTCGTTGATCTCCAGCAGCAACTCGCGGTTGACGCGCGTGTGGCGGACCTCGACAATCGGCGTCGCCCCCGCCGCGCGCGCCGCCCGGATCAACTCCATCGAGAACTCGTCCGGCACATCAATCATGTCCAGCAGGACACGGTCGCCCTTCTTGAGCGTGGTGGAGTATTTTACCAGCAAACTCGCCAATTTCGTGTATCGCGGATCGGTCATACGTATATTAGAGGGCACATTAGCCGAGTTTGGCCGTTTGTCGAGGGGCTTGTTTGGGGCGCGCCTGGAAGAAATAGTTTTGCCGCCGGGTTCAGGTGTGCTAGAAAGGTTACCGCGAATTGACGTGTCCAGGAAAACGAAACATCATCCCGTCCGTTACCCCGCCGCCAAGCGCGGGCCCGCGGCAGAGCTCAGGGAGACCGCGCAAGGGGTCCTGCTGCCGCTCCCCGCCGCGGAGCAACCAGCGCCTGCGGAGCACAACGCCGCAGCTAAACTCAACGGCGGCTTTGCCGATTCCGCGTTCGCCGATAACAAGCACCGCCCCATTCATCGCTGGGTGCCGTGGATAGCGGGATTTTCCTCGGAATTCGTTCGTGACGCATTCAATCGTTATCTGCCCGAAGATTGCGCGCAAAGGGCGGTCGTGCTCGATCCATTCTGCGGCGTCGGGACAACGCTGATCGAAGCCCTGCGTTGCGGGCATGACGCGGTCGGGTTTGAGATTAACCCTTATGCAGCGCTGGCGGCGCGTGCCAAATGCGAAGCAGCGACGATCTCTGTGCCTCAGCTTGCCCATAATATTCTAAGGTTCGAGGAGTACATGCGGACGCCGCAAACCGACGGGGACTTGGTCCCGGTGCCGGAGCACTTCCATTCGCGAATCCCGTTCTTTGGCCCGCGCGCCAAAGAAAAGGTTCTGAAGGCGTTGCGCTTTATAAAGGGCTTGCGGGTCCTGCCCATCCACGATCTGTTTGCGCTGGCCTTTGGCTCCGTGATGGTGAACCTCTCCAATTACTCTTACGAGCCGAGTCTATCCTCGCGGCCCGCCGTCGGGAAACCGACTCAGGAGGATGCGCCGGTGGCCGAGTCAATCGTGACCAAGTTGCTGGCGATGAAATCCGACGTCGCCTGGTTTCGCGGGGAATTGGAGCGCCTGCCACGTCGGCCAGCGGGGCGGGTCATGGCGGACAATTTCCTGGACGCGCGGCACCGCCTGGACCCAGGCTCGATCGATCTGATTGTCACCTCGCCGCCTTATCTGAATAATTACCATTACGTTCGCAATACCCGACCACAACTTTTCTGGCTTGGGTTCATCCGCAAGCCCAGTGAACTCAAGCGGCTCGAGACCGAGAACTTTGGAAAATACTGGCAGACAGTGCGGGATCTGGAGAAGGTCCCGCTCAGTTTTCGGCACGCCGGCCTCGAGCGGTTGCTGGCGCAAATCCGAGCCATCGGTCTGGACCGCGGCACGTATGGCGGCCCTGGTTGGGCAAATTACGCCGCCAGTTACTTCAATGACACCGACCGCTTCTGCCAGGTGGCGAGCCAGGTCTTGAAAAGAGGGGGTCGAGCAGTGGTTGTGGTCGGCAATTCAATTCTCCAAGGCGTGGAGATTGGGGTGGACAATATCCTTTCCGACCTGGCGGCGCCGCATGGTCTAACCACGGAGAGTATCCACATCGTTCGTCAGAAGCGGGTCGGCGCCAGTATCGTTTCCTCGTCGGTCAGGCAAGGAATCAGAACGAGCGCCAAACTTTACGAGAGCGCGGTCGTGCTTCGGCGATCGTGAGCCTGGCTATGTTCGACGTCTTTGATTTTGATCTCCCTGGCGCAGTCACCGAGCAACTCGAAAGGCGGCTGCAGTCCATGCCCGGCAGCACCCTCACCGAGCAGGCGCTCAAGAATCTCGCCGACTTCCAGCAGCAGCACAAGCTGAAGCAGGGCGTTTATCAACTCCTGCTCAGGCAGCAGGTTGTCTATGTGGGAAAGGCCATCGATGTCAGGGGGCGACTGGAGCAACATTTCTGGAAACTGCGCGGGCGGCAAAAACTTCAGATGGGCGACGTCGGTTTCTGTTGCTTGCTGCTGCACGGAAACTGGAGCACCAGCGCCAATGAAGATTTGCTGATCTCTCGCTATAAGGACAAAGGACAATGCAAGTGGAACGGCGCCGGATTTGGTCCTAAGGACGTCGGGAGGGAACGCGACGGCACAGAGCCCAGTTGGTTTGATCGCGAGTATCCCATTAACGCCGATTATGAGTGTCCTGATATTCCCGATCGTATCACCCTTGGTGAGCTGCTCCAGTCTCTAAAACGCCGACTTCCGTTCACATTCCGCTACGAGGTGCCAAAGGCGCACAGCGCCGCTATTCTCGATCTCAAAGACCTTCCCCGCACAGCTCGAGGTCTGGTCCGCGCGGCGGTCAAGGCCCTCGGCCCCGAGTGGCAGGCCACGATATTCTTCAGCCACATTGTCCTTTACAGAGAGCGTCGCCACTACAAATACGGTCAGCCGTTGCTTTGCGCTGACTGACCTCGCCTGGTCCGTTTACGTTCCAGTTTCCGCCAGGCCCGCTCCACTTTCCGGGTCGCCGCGCGCAGCAAATCCTCGGCGCACCAGCCCTGGCTTTGGGCCAAGGCCGTTAGTTCAAACAGTTCCCGGCCCAGGCCGGCCCGGGTCAGGTTGCGGGACTTCGGCGGTTGGGCCGCCAGCCTGGCGCGCCGGGCCTTTCTCACCAGTTTCTCGGCGCGGAGCAGCGCCGGCAGGCGCCTGGGAAGGCCGTCCAGGGCTGACGGCCGGGCGTGGCGCGTGCCCTGTTTCTCGGCGCGCTTGATCTGCTCCCAGTTGGACCAGACTTGCTCGACATCCTTGACCTTGACCTGGCCAAACACATGCGGATGCCGGCGGACCAGTTTGTCGGCGATGTGGCGGGCGACGCTCTCGAAATCGAAGGCGCCGCGTTCCCTGGCCAGTTGGCAGTGGAAAACGACTTGCATGAGCAGATCGCCCAGTTCCTCCTCCAGCTCGTGGTCGTCGCCCGCCTCGATGGCGTCAATCAGTTCATAAACTTCCTCGACCGCCTGCCAGCGGAGGGAGCGATGGTTTTGCTGGCGGTCCCAGGGGCAGCCGTCCGGGGCGCGCAACCGGGCCATGATCGCCAGCAACTGGTTGATGGCAGAACGCTTCTTCTTCATTGCGTGCGGTGAATATAAGGACAAACCGCGCTGTTTCAATGCTGGTGTTGCTATCGCAAAACTGGAACCAATTCCAGCCGCATTGAGTAAACTGAGCTGCGCTCCCCCGGGGCAGAAGCGGGCAAAGGACCTTGACATGGGAGCGCGCCCGGAGGAGCATGTATTGGTAAACAAGTCAGGTTGGTATGCGCATTTATGCAGTGCGCGCGCTGGCCCTTTGCTTGTGGCTCAGTGCCTTGGCTGCCCGCGCGCAACTCAGCATCGCCCCATTGGGCACGTTTGGGGCCGGCGGTTGGCTGGCGCCTAACGGATATAATGGCAGCACTTACACTTACCTGACCACCGGTGACACCGAGCGAGGCCTGGCCTACGGCAACAATCACCTCTATCTGGTCAGCCGTAACGGCGGTGATTTCGTCCGCGTTCTCGATGCGCAGACGGGCGCCGATCTGGGAACACTAAACCTGGGCAGCGGCATCGTCAGCGGCGGCATATTCGATGTCAATATGGTCGCGGTCGGGGGTGACGGGGCGATTTACGTTGGCAACCTGGCTACGGGACCCGCCCCGTTTACGATTTACCGATGGGCGAATGACCTTTCGACCACTACGCCGGTCGTGGTCTATAACAACGTCCCCTTGGCGGGTGCGCGGGCGGGGGACAGTCTGGCCGCCATTGGCAGCGGCAGCGCGACGCGCCTGGTGGCAGGGTTTAACAGCAACCCGAGTGTGGCCGGCAATAACGGGTATGCGATCATTGATCCGACTGCCGGCACGGCGACGGCCGTTGGTTTTGCCGACACGCCGCCCGCGGCGGGCGATTTTCGTCTCGGGATCGGTTTTGCGGACTTCAGCCACGTGGTCGGCACCCAAGGCGGAGCCGGCAGCGCCCTGCGCTACAGCAGTTTTTCCGGCGGCGCCGGGACTTTGCTGGCCAGCCCGGCCTTGGCCTCGACTGATGAACGGGCGTTGAGTTTTGCCGTAGTCGAGGGCATTGCCTTGATGGCCGCGCTCAGCACCCAAGACAACCATGTGAGCATTTACGACCTGACGGACCCAACGCAGCCGGTGTTGCTGGGCCAGGCTAATGCCACGAGCGGAACGCTGCCAGCAGACACGCACAACACGGGCGCGCTCGCTTGGGGCAACATCACCGGCAACACGGCGGCTCTCTACGCCATGGCTACCGACGATGGCATCCAGGCCCTCGTCGTTACGCTGCCAGTGCCAACACCGCCAACGATCACCCTCCAGCCTCAAAGCCAGGCCGTTTTAGAACTGTCCCCCGTCACCTTCAGTGTCGTGGCTGGCGGCGCTCCCGCTCCCGCCTACCAGTGGTACGAAGACGCGAGCGCCGTCCCCGGCGCGACCAATGCCGCTTACACCATCCCCGCCGCGCCGTACAGCGACAATGGGGCGCAGTTCAAGGTCGTGGTCCAAAACATCGTGAGCAACGTCACCTGTGCGGTCACCAGCAGCGTGGCCACGCTCACCGTCACGCCGGACACTAACGCCCCGACCCTGCTCCAGATGATTCCGACGCCCGGCACCACCGTGCCCAGCCTGGGTGAGATCGAAGTCCATTTCAGCAAAAGCGTCCAGGGAGTGGCAGCGGGAGACCTGCTGATTGACGGCCTCCCCGCCACGAACCTGACGGCTTACGCGGCGGACGTTTATGTGTTTGACTTTCCGCAGCCCCCGGCCGGAACGGTGCAGGTGGCCTGGAGTCCAGCCCAGGCGATTACCGATCTGTCCGCCCATTCAAACCGGTTCCGCGGCGGCAGTTGCACTTACACCCTGGACCCCTCCGTCCTCACCCGCTCGGTCTGGCTCAATGAGTTCATGGCGGGCAACCAGCACACCATCGTGGATGATACCGGCCAGCATTCCGACTGGCTCGAACTCTACAATGCCAGCCAGCAAGCGGTCGACCTCGGCGGCTGGTATCTGACGGACGACCCGGCCAGCCTGACCAAATGGCGTTTCCCGGCCGGGGTGAGCCTGCTGGCCCAATCCTACATGATCATCTGGGCCTCCGGCCTGGACCACACCGACCCGGCGGCCCCGCTGCACACCAATTTCAAGCTCTCCAAATCGCCCGGCAGTTACCTCGAGTTGGTTTATTCCGATGGCCTGACCATCCTCTCGGCCTTCGCCCCCTATCCGCAGCAATACGACGATGTTTCCTACGGCCGCGACCGCTTGGACCGCTCCCTGGTAGGTTATTTCACCAACGCGACCCCAGGCGCGGCCAATGCCAGCCTCGGCCCGGGCTTTGCGCCCCAAGTCCAGTTCTCGGTCGTCAGCCGGACCTTCCAGCAACCCTTCGCGCTGGCGCTGAGCACCACCGACAGCAACGCCGTCATCCGCTATCTGCTTGTCAACAACGGCGCCGTCGCCGCTATCACCAATGTCCCCGGCGCCAACTCCCTGCTCTATACCCAGCCTCTGACCATCAGCAGCAGCGTCCAGGTCCGCGCCCGCGCCTTTTCACCGCAGGCCAACTTCTTGCCCGGCCCGCTCCACAGCGAGACCTATTTGCAAATTGCGCCCAACGCCGCCAGCTTCACCTCGGACCTGCCGATCGTGGTCTTCCACGACATGGGGGGCGGGCCCGTGGCCGCCACCGCCGACCAGTTCATGACCATGCAGGTCTTTGATACCCGCAGCCGTGGCCGCAGTTCCCTGCTCAACCCGCCGGACCTCGCCACGCAGGGCTACTTCCACCGGCGCGGCCAGGCCACCTTCTGGAGTCCCAAGGCCAACCTGCGCGTCCAGACTGAGGATGAATACGGAGATAACCTAAACCTGGAGTTGCTGGGAATGCCGGCGGACAATGACTGGGTGTTTTATGCCATCGACAAGTATGACAAGATTCTCATGCACAACCCGCTCGCGCACGAGCTTTATCGCGAACTGGGCCATTACACCTCCCGGACCCGCTTTGTCGAGGTCTTTCTCAAGGTCGGCTCCGGCGCCCCGGGGCCGATCACGACCGCCGATTACAATGGCCTCTATGTGCTCGAGGAGAAGATCAAAATTGGCGAAAACCGGGTGGACATCGCCAAACTCCAGCCCTCCGACACCAGCTCGCCAAACGTCACCGGCGGCTACCTCCTGAGCATTGACAAATCCAACCCCGGCAACCCCGCCTACCTGGCGGGAGTCTCGATGTGGTATCTCAATCCCGATTATTATGAAATCACCTCGCCGGAGCGCGCCGCCCAGTTGCAGTATATCGACAACTATTTCACCGCCTTTTACTCCGCCCTGACCGGCCCTAACTGGACCAATCCCGCCACCGGCTATGCCGCTTATATCGACCTGGCCTCCTGGCTCGACTACCACCTCCACCAAACCCTGGTCTTCAACGTGGATGCCCTGCGCATCAGCGCCTACTTCAACAAACCCCGCAACGGCCCCATCGTGCAGGGGCCGCTCTGGGACTTCGATCGGTGCTTTGGCACCCGGACCGGCGATGATGGCCGCGGGTTCAATCCCCGCCGTTGGCGCTCCGCCGAGATGGACTGGGGCACCGACATGTTCAACCCGGGCAACACTTTCAACAATCCCTGGTATGGGGCGCTGTTCCTGGACCCCGATTTCTGGCAGCGGTGGATTGACCGCTACCAGGCCCTGCGCCAGACGGTCTATCACCTGACCAATATCATGGCCAAAATCGATTATTTCGCCGACCAGGCGCGCGAGGCCGCCCCGCGGGACGCCGTCCGCTGGGCCGCCGCCGCCAATGGCGGCGATGACACTTCGGACACTTCCCCCCGCTCGGGCACGGTCTCTGGGGACGGCCTCACCTATACTTTCCCCACGCCGGGCACCTACCAGGGCGAGGTTAATTTCGCCAAATACTGGTTCTCCAACCGCCTCGATTTCATGGACTCGAATTTCCTCAATCCGCCCGTCTTCAGCGCCAATGGCGGGGCCATCACTTCCGGTTACTCCCTCACCATCACCGCCGCCACCCGCGAGAGCGGCAGCACCCTCTATTATACGCTCGATGGCACCGATCCCAGGCTGCCCGGCGGCGCCGCCTCGCCCAGGGCCCTGGCCGGGCTCAATACCGCGACCATCACCTTGACCAACAATGCCCGCGTCTGCGCCCGCAACTACAACGCCGCCCACCATAACCTCACTGGACCCAACAACCCGCCCCTGAGCAGTTCCTGGTCCGGGCCGACGGCCGGCACTTTCATCGTGGCTACGCCAGCCTTGGCCATCACTGAAATCATGTACGACCCGGCGCCGGCCGCTGCCGGCACGAATGACAACGATCAATACGAATTCATTGAATTGAAGAATGTCGGGGCACAGTTGCTGAGCTTGATTGGCATCAGCTTCACCGATGGCATTTATTTCACTTTTACCGCCACCAATGCCATCACCAATCTTGGACCCGGCCAATACCTGGTGTTGGTCAGGAACCAAGCCGCTTTCCAGTCACGCTATCCGGCGGTCACCAACATCGCCGGCCAATACTCCGGCGCCTTGAATAACGCCGGGGAGCGCCTTTATCTGCAAGGCGCCCTCCAGGAGCCAATCCTCGACTTCGCTTACGACGGCAATTGGTATCCGGTCACCCAGCGCCAGGGATTCTCTTTGGTCATTCGCAATGAGAACGCTCCCTTCTACACCTGGACCAACCCGGCCAGTTGGCGGCCCAGCACCACCCTGGGCGGTTCACCTGGCCGCGCCGACCCTGCCCCGGCCGCCTTCCCGCCGGTCGTCGTCAACGAGGCCCTCACGCACACTGACCTGCCGGAGTTGGATAGCATTGAACTGTTCAATCCCGCCTCGAGCCCGGCCGCCATCGGCGGCTGGTTTCTGACCGACGACCACACCCGGCCCGCGAAATACTGCCTCCCGCCTGACACGGTCATTCCGCCGGGCGGCTGCATCGTGTTTACGGAAGCCCAGTTCAACAACAACGGCGCCAACAGTTTCCGCCTCAGTTCCCTGGGCAGCGAGGTCTATCTGTTCTCGGGCGACGGCACGAATATTACCGGCTATCGCCACGGGTTCCAGTTCGGCGCCCAGGCCAACGGGGTCACCTTCGGCCGCTGCGTGACCAGCGACGGCCGCGAGCACTTTGTCGCCCAGAAACGCAATACGCTGGGCGCCGCCAACGCCGGCCCCAAGGTCGGCCCGGTCGTGCTCAATGAACTGATGTACGCCCCGCCGCCTTTTGGGTTGGACGCCGATACGGCCGACGAATACCTCGAGTTGCGTAACATCACCAGCCAGACGGCGCCCCTCTTCGACCCCCTCTATCCCACTAACACCTGGCAGCTTCACGGCGCGGTTACCTACACTTTTCCGCCCGGCGTCACCATGCCGCCCTTGTCTTATTTGCTCGTGGTCAGCTTTGACCCGAACCGCGACCCCGCCTCCTTGGATTGGTTCCGGCGCCTTTATGGCGTGGACACCAACACACCCATCTTCGGCCCGTATCAAGGGCATCTCGCCAACGGGGGCGAGAGCTTGGGCCTTTACTTCCCCGACCACCCCCAACCCCCCTCCGCCCCCAATCCGGGTTTTGTCCCTTACGTGCTCGCCGAGGAAGTGCATTACTCGGCTCTGCCGCCCTGGCCCGCCGGCACTGACGGCACGGGCAGTTCTCTCCAGCGCATTGCCAGCGTCGCCTTTGGCGATGACCCGGCCAACTGGCAGGCCGGCCTCCCGACCCCCGGCTCGGTCAACCAGGGCGCCTGGACGGCCGATACCGACCACGACGGCCTGCCTGATGAATGGGAACTGGCCAACGGCCTCGACCCCACCGACCCCGCCGGCCTCAACGGCCCCCTGGGCGACCCCGATGGCGACGGCATGAACAACTACCAGGAGTTCATTGCCGGCACCGACCCCCATGACAGCCAGGACTTTCTAGCCTTCCGTAGCGTCTCCCTCAGCGCCGAATCCTGCCTCCTTACTTTCAACACCCGGCCCGGCCACACCTATGCAGTTGAAGCGCTCAACCGCCTCGGGCCAACCAACACCTGGACCACCTTCACCAACGCTATCCCAGGCACTGGCAATCCCGTGACCGTATCCGAGCCTCTGACCCAAGCCGCCCGCTTTTACCGCCTAAGCGTCAGCCTCAGCCAATAACCTCGCCGCGCGCTTGGCCGACCCTGCCTCCCCTTGGCCGGTCGCAAAAGGGGTCGAGTGGAGTGGAGGCGCGCCCAGTTTAGGCCGACGGCTTCCGTTGTTTCTGCTCTTTCGAGCATCGTGGCAAACAACCGCCAGGCCATGCCGAACGTTTCCTCCACCCCCTCTAT
>JBEKRX010000088.1:0-18144 GCA_049518415.1 Verrucomicrobiota bacterium | reverse complement strand
AGCCCAGGGCAAGGCCCGTCCCGCTCCGAGCGGGACGGGCCGCCGCCCTGGGTAAAGTGGAAAAACGGATCACCCCCCTCCCATGCGCTCCGAGCGCATGGGAGGGGGGAAGGGGGGAGGGCTTCCGCCCGCGCCCGGGGGCAGTGCCAGGATGCGCCCGCAAGATCGTCGCGACATGAATCGACATGGACAGATAATTATATAAGGCGTGGCCGGGCCGGAGACGTTCCTCAGAGGACTGGCTTTGCGGTTCCGACCCTGCAACCCTGCAAGGCTTCAACCGCCCCCGGATTTTTGGCCCTGTTCCCGGATGATTTGCAGCATGGTCTCGGCATCGGGGGCTTGTTCGAGGGCCTGGCGGAAGTCGGCCTTGTGCAGCAATTTGGCGATGTTGGCCAGGGTATGGAGGTGCTTCTGGAACTGGCCCTGCGGCACCAGGAAGAGCACGACGAGATTGACGGGTAGATTGTCCAGGGCGTCGAAGTTGACGCCTTGCTTGGAGCGGCCCAGGGCGCCCACCACCTCGGAAATCAAGTCGGTCGAGGCGTGCGGGATGCCGATGCCAAAACCGATGCCGGTGCTCATCGAGGACTCGCGCTTCTTGACCACCGCGACGATGGCGTCGTGGTGCTCCGGCTTGATCTTGCCCGTCGCCACGAGGTTGTTGACTAACTCATCAATGGCCTCCCAGCGGTTGGCCGCCCGCAGATCAGTGATGATTTGCTCTTTGCTCAGAATATCGCCTAAGTCCATAGCCTCGGAATTAGTCCGCCCAGTCATTTCGCCTCAATTCGCTTCTCTTTTCAAGACAGAAGTGCATCACAACATCGCCCCCAGGCGCTGCAGCACCTCCCCGGTGCCGCTCACCCACCACCGGAGGGCGGTCAGGACCCCCACCCGGGCAGTCAGCAGCGGAACGCCCACGACCAGGACGAGCATGTTTCCCAGGAACACTATCACACCTGAGAATAAATATCCGTGTTTGGCCAGGTCGGACTGCCGCTGGTGGAGGATGTGCCCGGTCAGCGTCACGTGGAAGGCATAAGCCGCGCCGAGCAGCAGATGAAACCAGACCACGAAAGCACGCCAGTTCCAAAGCAAATCGCCGACCACGAATACCAGCACGACCAGGAGGACATAGACCGGACAAAAATAAGGGGCCAGCGCGACGACGAAATTGTTCCTGGTGACCACCACGCTCCCGCCTTTGGCCGAGGCCCTGAATCTCTTGACCTTGCCGCCCATCAGCCAGGTGGAAAGGGCGTGGGTCAGCTCATGTCCGAAGACATAAACCAACATCGGTTTGGGCAACAGGAGATAGACCACCAGCCAGCAGGCGGCGCCAGCCAGCGCCGCCACCCAAATGGTGTCCGCATGGCCGCTGGCGCGCAGCACCCGCCCCAGGGCGGCCACGGCGCCCGCGCACACCGGCAACAGCAGGAGCGCGATAATCCGTTTGACCCATTTTCGCACGGCGGCATTATTTCTCACCCCGGCGCAGCCGCAACCAAAATCAGGCGGGAGGATCAAGGTTTACCCCTGGCGCGCGAGGTGATAAATTTTCGCCGCCAGATGAAAACCTCACCTTCGATTGGCGAATATCTCATTGAGCAGCTTTACGCGCACGGGGTGCGCCACGTGTTCGGCATTCCGGGCGATTACGTGCTGGGCTTTTACGGCCAACTCGCCAAGAGCAAGCTGCGCATCATCAACACCTGCGACGAGCAGGGCGCGGGCTTTGCGGCGGATGCCTACGCGCGGGTGCGCGGCTTGGGCGCGGTTTGCGTCACCTACTGCGTGGGCGGCCTCAAGGTGGCCAACACCACGGCCGAGGCCTTTGCCGAGAAATCGCCGGTGGTGGTGATCAGCGGGGCGCCGGGCATGAAAGAGCGGCGGAAAAACCCGCTGCTCCACCACAAGGTGCGGGAGTTCGACACGCAAAAGAAGGTCTTCGAGCAGCTCACCGTCGCCTCGACGGTGCTGAGCGAGCCGCAGACGGCCTTCCAGGAAATTGATCGCGTGCTGCACGCGGCGCTGCGCTTCCAGCGCCCTGTGTACATCGAGCTGCCGCGGG
This sequence comes from Verrucomicrobiota bacterium, assembly GCA_049518415.1. Taxonomy (GTDB): domain Bacteria; phylum Verrucomicrobiota; class Verrucomicrobiia; order Limisphaerales; family UBA8199; genus CAVQND01. The sequence goes on along the minus strand of JBEKRX010000088.1, from coordinate 16,070 downwards.
ACCTGGTGGGCGTGCCCGGCATCCCGCACCACCGGACGCCGGAGCTGCACGAGCGGAGCAATCGCCGCAGCCTGTGCGCGGCGCTGGCCGAAGCCAGGGAGATGATCGACCAGGCGCGCCAGCCGGTCATCCTCGCCGACGTGGAAGTGCACCGGTTCGGCCTGCAAGAACTGGTCCTCAAGCTGGCGAACCAGACCAACATCCCCATGGCGGCGACCGTGCTCGGCAAATCCGTCATCGGCGAGCAGCATCCGCTTTACCTGGGCGTCTATGAAGGGGCGATGGGGCGCGACGACGTCCGCCGCTATGTCGAGGCCAGCGATTGCGTCATCCTGCTCGGCGCCTTCATGACCGACATCAACCTCGGCGTCTATACCGCCCGCCTCGACCCGGTCCGCTCGCTCTACGCCACCAGCGAAAAACTCTCGATTCGTTACCACATTTACGAGGAGGTGCGTTTCAAGGACTTCCTGCGCGGGCTGCTCGGCCTGCGCCTGCGCCGCCGCCCCACCCCGAAAATTCCCCATCCGGCGCCGATTCTTCCCTTCAAATCCCAGGGCGGGAAACTCACCGTCAAACGGCTCTTCGACAGGTTGAATGCCTTCCTGTCCGCCAACATGGTGGTCGTGGCGGACGTGGGCGACGCCTTGTTCGGCGCGACCGACTTGTTCATCCGCGAGCGGACGGAGTTCCTCAGCCCGGCCTATTACACCTCGATGGGTTTTGCCGTGCCGGCCAGCGTGGGGGCGCAACTGGCCAACCCCAAACTCCGCCCGTTGGTGCTGGTGGGCGACGGGGCGTTCCAGATGACCGGCATGGAGTTGGCCACCGTAGCGCGCAATGGCTTGAACCCGGTGGTGGTGGTGCTCAACAACCGCGGTTACGGCACCGAGCGCCAGTTGCAGGACGGGCCCTACAACGACGTCTGGCCCTGGCACTACAGCCGCCTGCCCGAGGTGCTGGGCGCCGGCCGCGGCCTGGTGGTGGAGACCGAGGCGGACCTGAACGCCGCGCTGACCGAGGCGGAGCGCTGGACGCAAAGCTTCTGCCTGCTGGACGTGCGCCTGGACCCGCTCGACCGCTCCCCCGCCCTGGACCGCCTGGCCGCCCGCCTGGCCAGGCGTTTGTGAACGCCCCGCCACGGCGACTGCATTTGAGGACACCCGTCGCCACCCTGAGGGCCGATTACACGGTTACGGGCGTATCCCGACACTGCCACCAATTCCACTCTACCCGTCCCGCCGTCGCGGGACGGCATCCTTCCGCCCTGGGTAAGGTGGAAAAATCGGCCATTGGCTATTGCCCATCGCCTGTGGCGGCAGACGGGTCGCCGCCCTGGGTAAGGTGGAAAAATCGGCTATTGGCTATTGCCTATTGGCCATTGCCTCCCATACGCTCCCAACGCATGGGACGGGGGAAGGGGGGAGGCCTTCTGCCCGCGCTCGGGGGCAGTGTCAGGATGCGCCCTTTTGAAGGAAACCCACTACTCACCCCCTGACAAAGCCGACTTTCGCAGGCATTCTACTTCTTCGATGTTCAACACGAGCTTTCTCTTCGCCGCGCTGATTTGGGGTTCGATTGGCCTGGGCTACTTCATCTACGGCAAGAAGCAGCAGTCGATCGGCCCCATGGTGGGGGGAATCCTGATGATTGTGGTGTCGTATTTCATCAGTTCCGCCCTGCTCATGTCTCTGGTCTGCCTGGGAATTGTGGCCGCCGTCTATTTTCTCTCAAAGCAAGGTCTCTGATACTCGATGCCCCCTTGGCGTCTTGTGAGCGCCAGCCATAAGCACACCTTCATAAAGCCCGTCGCAACATTTTTTTCGACATGGACAGCATTTGTCCCATCCCCTCTGCGACAATCCGGCCATGAACAGAAAACATCAATTCATGCCGGCGGTCGAAATCAGGGCGCCAGAGGACCACTTCATCCGAGTCCACACCCCGGGATGCTGATTCGACCCGGTGGATTCCGACCTCATGCCCCATGCCCCTGACCATTCAATTCCAGGAAATCCCCATCGGCCGGTATTTTGAATTCCGTGGCCGCCGATATCAGAAACTTGCCCTCAGCCTCGCCCGTGATGAAGACCGCTATGGCACCATCTTTCTCGCTCAAACCGAAGTTCTGCCCCAAGACCAAATTCCACCCCACGATTTGTCTCCGGAGGTCGCCTGTCTCCATCCCCAACCCGAACGGCAGAGGAATTTGGAGAACCTGGAAAACCTGCCGCCGATTGCTTCTCCTGGTTGTTGGGAGGAGGGGTAAAAAAGAGGGGTGTCCCCGATTCGTTCAGGAGGAGTTGCCCTGGACCGGGCATCCTTCCGCCCCGGAGGGGCAGGAAGATAGTAGCCCAGGGCAAGGCCCGTCCCGCCTTGGCGGGACTTCACGCTCTACCCAAGCAGTCAGATCTCGGAGTTTATTTTTGCACTAGCCCCTCGTCCGGCCATGTCGGCTCCAGGCGGAGCAAGGGCTCCGGCGGGCAAAGGGTGTGAGCCCGGGCTATTCGATGCCCAGGCGGCGTTGGATTCGTTCCAGCGAGACGCCCTTGGTCTCGAGCATCACGAAGAGCACCCAGAACAATTGCCCGACCATGCACAGGGCGTAAAAGGCGAAGGCATGGCCGCCCGATTGCTCGGCGATCATTGGGAAGGTCCACGAAATGGCGGCGGCCATGGCCCAGTGGGTGAAACTGCCCAGCGCCTGCCCGCGCGCGCGCACGCGGTTGGGAAAAATTTCGCTGATGTACACCCAGATCACTGCCCCCTGGCCGAAGGCATGCGACGCAATAAAGACCAGCAGGCTGCCCAGCAGCAGTTTGCCGCCCGTGCCGGTATAGAACGAGTAGGCGGCGGCGCTCAGGCTGACGATGTAACCAATCGAGCCGACCAGCATCAACCGCCGGCGGCCGAACTGGTCAATCACCGCCATGGCCGCCATGGTAAAGACCAGGTTGGTGACCCCGACAATGACCGATTGCAGCAGGGCCGATTGCGCCCCGGCGCCAGCCATCTGGAAGATGTCCTTGGTGTAGTAGATCAAGGCGTTGATCCCGGACAGTTGATTGAACATGGCAATGGCCACCGCCAGCAAAATCGGTTTTTTGTACCTCGAGCAAAAGAACGGCTCCGCCAGCGTGTGGTGCTCGAGATCCAGCGAGGCCGCAATCTCGCTGATCGCCTGCTCCAGGTTGCCCGTGTCGGTGCCGCACTGGGCGAGCACGCCACGCGCCTCCTCGACCCGCCCTTTGGAGAGCAGCCACCGAGGACTTTGCGGCGTCAGGAAAAGTAGCAAGAAGAACGCCGCCGACGGCCCCGCCATCACCCCGAACATCCACCGGCACTCAGTCGCCCCGACCTGCAGGCTGTGGATCACCCAGTTCGACAGGTAAGCCAGCAGGATGCCCAGCACGATGTTGAACTGCGTGACCGCCACCAGGCGCCCCCGGTACTTCGCCGGCGAGATTTCGGCGATATACATCGGCGACACCACCGACGCCCCGCCCACAGCCAGCCCGCCGATGAACCGGAAGAAAACAAACGACCACCAGCCCCAGGCCAGCGCGCAGCCAAGGGCCGAAACAAAATACAAGACGGCCAGCGCAAACAGGACGCCGCGCCGCCCGACCGCGTCGGCCGGCTTGCCCACCGCCAGGGAACCGATGACCGTCCCGATCAAGGCGCTGGCCACCGTCAACCCCTGCATGAAGGCCAGCAGCTTTTCTCGTGTGACAGAGGCTACCAAAGGATGGAACCAATCAACGATTTGAGCCACAAAGCCCGATTTAAGCCAATCGGTCGTGCCGGAGATGACGGCCGTGTCGAAGCCGAAGAGCAAGCCGCCCAGGGCCGCCACCAGGGCGCTCCGCACGAGGATGGCACTGAGCTTGACCGCCGGCGCGGGTTCTGGTTCTGTCATCGTGTTCATAAGCAGGTGGCTCAAAGCCGGCCCTAATCCGGCAGCGGCCCCCTCAGTGACGGCCAACCGCTGCCGCCAAGCGGTGGTCTGGTGACGAGCCGGTCTCCAGGCTCACTTCTTTGGTCTGCGCCATGGGCATGATCGACTACTTCGCCGCCACCTCGTAGCTCATGCGGGCGCCGGCGGCGGGGTCGGCGGCGACGTCGGCGGTGAACCGGAGGCTGTCGCCTTGGACTTTGGCCGGGACTTCGGCCAGGCGTTTGCCGCTGGGGGCCAGGGCCCAAACCTGGTATTGGCCTGGGTGCTCCAGCCGGATGCTCAGTTCGGCTTTGCCGGCGCGGACCAGGTGCGGCAACCCGCCCCAGGCCAGGAGCGTCTGCCGCGCCGGCTCAGCGTACTGGATGCCGGTGTTTTGCAGATCGGTCAGGTGCGTAACCAGCAGCCGGCGGCTTTGGCGAATCGGGTTCCGGTCCAGCGCGCTGACCCACACGGTCGCGTCACTGCCTTCAAAGGCAATTCGCACGCCGCCCCGGGCCGTCTCCACCGTCTGGCCCGCGGAAGCATAACCGCCCGCCGTGCGCGGCGTATCGAGCACCAGCCGGCCTTGCGGACCATCAATCGTGATTTCGCCGGTTTCGCTGCGGAAAAACCTCCCGTCCGGACGGGGCCGGTCGGCGGCGCTAAACAGCTTTCGCTCCTGGAGGGCGGCAATCAACCGTTCATCCGGCACGGCGTAAGGCTCCAGCGCCAGCACTTGGCTCGGTCGATAAGCCGAGGCCGGAGTCTGCCAGGCCAAAGGGACCAGCGCGGTCTCGGGCAGGAGCGTTTCCGGCGACGGCACCACCTGTGTGCCCACCCTGCTCACCCAGGCCAGCCAATGCCAGTTCGGCGCCAGCGTGGGAATCCTGGCGGCCGGTTGCCCCAGGTCCGCCTCCGTCATCACCAGGGCCACGCTGTGGGGGGCGGTCCGGAGGTCGCCGCGCAAGAACAGGCAGAGGCACGCCCGCTCCGCCGCCTGGCTCAGGGGGTCGGAGGCGACATCGAAATAGCCCATGGGCGAGGGGGAGAACAGGGCCTGCCGGCTGTGGCAGTAGGCAAAGCGCCAGATGCCGCCCCAGCCTTGGAGGGCGCCCATGGCCCCGGTCAGGATGCCCCCGACACCGCGGAACCGGCCCGGCCCCGAGTAGTTGTATTCGGTCACGGTAAAGGGTTTGTCGAACAGCCGCGTGAACGTGATGGCGCGCCCGCCGGCGGCGCCTTCGGCCAGCGGACTGGTGTTCGGGCAGCGGCTGGGCAGACGCCAGGCGCCCTCCAGGAACCGCGGGTGGTCCACGTAAAAATGATCATCCACATAGTCGTAAACGGCGCGCGCGGATTGGTCGGTGGTGAAGCGCGTCCAGGAACTGGAGTTGCTGACCAGCGCGCGGCAGCCCAGTTCGTTGCGCAAAAAGACCTTCATCCGCAGCACCATCTCCCGCTCCGTGTCGGCCAGGAACGCAATGCAGTCCCGCGCGCGCAGGCCCTCTGACTGCAGTCGCTCCGGCAGCGCGACGCTCTGCCCGGCGGGGTCTTCGTCCGCTTTGAGCTCCTGGCCCCAGGCGGCGGCCAAGCCTGGCCGGCCGGGGTAACGTTTCGCCAGCCACTCGTTCCAGGCCGCCTTCCACTCGGCAATCCTCTGGATGTCCTTATAAAAGTTCCCGAAGTTGCCTTCGTTGATCATGGCCAGCCAGGCCAGGGCCGGTTCGTCAGCGTAGCGCCGCTGGGTGTAGGGGTTGACGTGGCCGAGCAAGGCGCGGGTGAATTTCTGCCAGTTTTCATAGGCCCCGGCATGGACGGGCACGAGCATTTTGAAGGTGTCCATGGGGATGGCGCCGTCGCCCTCCAGGCCGACTTCGCGGTACGGGACGCTGCGGGAAACGTACAAATCCGTGGTCAGGTAGAGGCCGCGGCGGATCAGGGCCGCCAGCAGATAGTCAAACTGGTCCAGTTTCTCGGGATTGAGGGTCGTGGTGGGGGCCTGGCCCTGGGTGAGCTCGCCTTCGTAATGATGAAGGCGCACGGCGTTGTAGCCCAGGCGCGCCAACCGCTCCGCCAGGCGGTCGGCCTGGTCCTTCGCCAGATACTGCGCGCTGAAGCAGAGGTTCACGCCGTAGAACCGCCGGGGCTGGTCCGGTGAATCGGCGAAGGCGAACTCTCCGTCTGCCCGGGCGAGCACGCGTCCGTGCTTGCCTGCCGGCGCCTCGGTCAAGCCCAGGCTGGAAAAATCCAGCGCTGACCCCGGTTCGATTTCCAGCTCCGGCCGCAGCGGCACCCAGTCCGCGCCGGCACTGATGACCGTTGGCGGTGTGGACGGCGCGGCGGTTTCCTGCGTTATGTCCGCCCCAGGCAACAGGCCCGGAATTAGTGCCGTGGCAACCCAAAAGAGGCCGGTATAGGTCCGCCGCCGGCGCCAAGGCCGGGCGCTGGTTGCCTGGCAGTCTCCCGGTTCGGGTACAGGTTGCCTATGATAACCAACCCTCAAACCAACTGTCTTGTGGCTCTTCATATATCTCAGTGGCGTCTCTTTTGCTCCAACAACCACTGATAGAGCTCCGGGTTGTTGTAGGTCTCGGTCCAGGAATCGTGGGCGGCTTCGGGGTAAATGGTGAACTTGGGGTTGCCTCCGGCCGCCTTGATGGCCTCGACCATTTCCTTGGAGCGCGCCACGGGCACGGCCGGGTCTTTGGCCCCGTGGAAGACCCAGATCGGCAGCCGGGCCAGTTTGGGGGCGTCGGCGGTCTTGCCGCCCCCGCAGATGGGAACAATGGCGGCGAACTTATCCGGGTGCGCCGCCGCCAGCGACCAGGTCCCATACCCGCCCATGCTCAGCCCCGTCAGATAAACCCTGTCCTCGTCGACCCGGTATTGGTGAATGATGTCGTCCAGCAGCGCGTTGAGGGCCTCCACGTTCCAACCCATGCGCGGGCTTTGCGGGGAAACGACGATGAACGGGAAGTCGGGCTTGGACTCGACGAGCTTTGGCGGACCGTGGAGCTTGACTTTGGCCAGATCGCTGCCCGACTCGCCGGCGCCGTGCAGGAAGAGCATCAGCGGCCAACGCTTGTCCGAGGTCTCATAACCCTGCGGCAGAAAGAGCAGGTAATCAAGTTCGGTGGTCACGGTGACTGTGGTTTTGAAGTGTTTTGCCACTTGGGGCGAAGGGGCGCCTTGCTGGGCTAGGGCCGAGCCGGCCAACCCGCACAGGCAGATGAGAGTTCCGAAAAGCAAAGGTGTTTTCATGCGCATGGCCGTTTGGAGGTTGGTTATTCCAACGAGCGTTCAAGATGGCACTAAGGCGCGCAGGATTTTGGGCCTCTGGCGAGGCGCGAGCGAGGCGCATATCCGTAGCGATCTGCAACGAGCGAGCAACGAAGCCAGAGGCCCAAAGGACAAGCGAATTAGTGCCATCTTGAACGCGAATTGGAATTAAAAGTTCAACACGGGGCTTAGAGTATGGCCGCCCGGGCAGGCGGCAAGGACATTTTGCCGCGTTGAAGCCCAGTAATCAGCCCTCGAACTCCCGCATGGCGCGGGTCCAGCCGAAATGGGTTCCGGAGAATGCTCGCGGGCCGCGAAGACCTTCGGGCTGGCTATTTCCCGGACTTGGCCTCGCCGGTTTTCTCCTGGCTTTGAAACCGCAACGACAGCACCGCGCGCCCGGCCGGGCCGAAGTCGCCGGTGATGCGGACTTTCGCCGTGGGCGGGCCGGCGGCGCCGGTCAGGCGCAACCGCAATTCGCTGCGCTCTCCCGGGGCAATCTCCGCCTGCTCGGGGAATTGGGCCTGCCACTGTTCGGGCAGCGCCACCCGCAACCGGCCCCGCGCCGGTTTGGCGCCCAAGTTGTAAGCGAAGACCGGAATGTCGGTCGCCTGACCGGCTGGAAGCTTATAAGCCGACTCGCGCAACACGACGCTGGTTTCCGGCAGCACGGCCTGGAGCACCACGCACGATGGTTTGCCCGGCAAAACTGCCGGCCGCGCCGGCGGCGGCGTCAGCGGCAGACGCGTCCCGGGCGCCAGGATGATGAACTGCGGCGCCCGGCCGAGCCTCAACGCCCCGCCCGAAAGCGGTCGGGCGCGCCCCAGGTGATCGAAACAGGCCCGCGGCCGCCGGGGCAGTTCCAGACTCCGTTCCCCCTCGGACCAGGCCACGAGCACCTGGGCGCGGCGGCCATCCGGTTTTGCCTCGAACAGGCAGGCGCGCACCGCGGGGTCAGCGGACTGCACCCGGCCCAGCGGGCGGGCGTCGGCCAGCAACCGGCCGGCGGCCGCCAGCGCCAAGAACGCCGGCCGTGGGGTCAGGTCCCTGCGCAGCGCGCCGAATTGGGTTTGCCCCTCGACGTAATGCGGCAGGATGAAGTAAAAAACCGCCTGCGCCCCTTCGTGGATGGCCAGGGCGTAAGTGATGGGGACACGCTCGCTCTGCTCGCGCAAATCCTCCGGGGTCGGTTCCTGCAACCGCTCATCCCCCCGCCATTTCACCGGCAGGCTGCACTCGGTTACCCAGAGCGGGCGGCCGGCGCAAACGCCCCGAAAGTCCGCGTAGAGCCGCGGATAATCCGCGAACGGCGCGTAATGATGGAGGTTGAAGGTGTCGAAGTAGGGCCAGGCCTCGTTCTCCTGCAGGTCCTGGAGCGTCGCCTCGCGGTGCAGGGCGAACACATTCAGACAGCCGGTCACCTGGGGATTGCCCGCCTTGAGCCCCAGCCAGGCCGCCTTCTGGAACGACGCCATCTCGCTGCCGGTATGCCCCCCGAAGGCCTCGATGTCCGCCTCGTTCCAGGGCTCGAAGGCGGCCACCGCTGCCCGCCAGCGGCGCGCCAAGGCCCGGTGAAAGTCGTAAGCATCGCGCAAGTCCAGCGGAAAGCGCTTGTTATTCGGATTGGCCCAGGCCGGGGAGCGGTGGCTGACCTGCAGGACCTGCAACCCCGCTGCCGCCTGGACCCGGACCGGAAAATCGTAGCGATTGCTCCCCGCAAACTCCCCGCGCCTGGGCTCCATCTCCCCCCAGTCCAGCCGGTCCCGCACCCGGTTCAGGCCCGCCACTGCGCACAGGCTGGCCACGCCCTCCATCTTCTCCCTGGGCACCAGCCACGCCATTGCCACGTCCGCCCCGATCGGCGAACTGAGCGGCGTCGGCGCCCGCAACCCGGCTAAAACTCCCACCGCAAACCGTCCCACTCCGCGCGCCACTTCGTAATACCCCACCGGCAACCGCCCCAGCTCGGCCCGACCGTCTTTCACGGGCCCTTGGGCCACTACCTTGCCTTCGTAATCCACTGCCCGCCAGGCGCCCCCCTCTCCCGGCGGCGCGCCAATGATCACCGGCTCCCCGGCAACAAAAATATTGCCCGGATGCGAAACCAACGGCCGGGGAATGCCGCGCCCAGGCGCGCCGGCTTGAGCCGCAAAACTCGCGCCGAGCAGCGCGCCAAAAACCACGACCAGCAGCATCTTTTTCATCGCAGCTCAAGCTTTTCGGACCACGGTCTCGACAAGCGCCGTCACGCGCGCGCGGATGCGGGCCGAGTCCGCCGGCGAGTAATCGGTGGTCAGCTTCAGGTACGGCAGCCGCAGTTCCTCTTCGGCCAGGCGGCGCACGTGGCAGGATTCCACATCGTAGGTGAGACAGGCCTGCCAGACCAACTCGATCACGCAGTGGGGCCGGAACCTGGCCGCCAGCGAACGCAGCGTCTCCAGGCGGCGCTCGTTGCGCGTCATCACCGAGCAGGGCAGGTGGTAATACTTGTCGGCAATCGCCCGCAGCGGGTCCGGCCCTTCCAGGTCCACCTCTTCCAGGAGCGGTTTGAGTCCCGTGCAGTTCTCCTGGCAGACCACGACCGCGCCGCTGCCTTCGATCAACTCCAGCACCCGTTCGGCCCCGTGCACCAGCGGCACCCCGGTCAACAACACGCGCACTTTGGCCCCCGGCGGCCCGCCGCCAGTTGGCGGACTGCGCCCACGATTTGCGCCGTCGAACCAGGCGAGCGCGGCGGCATATTGCTGCAAGTCGGCTTCGATGCCGGAGATGATGCTTTTGAATTCCAGCAGTTGCCGGCCAGTCAGGGGCGGCGGCTCGGCGGCCATCAGCTCGGCCAACTCCCGCCGCAAGCGGCGCTCCCGGTTCATCAGTTGAATCGCCGCCCGCAGTTTGGCGTCGGTGATCTCCACTTTGAAGCGCGCCTCGAGGTGCGCCTTGAGCTTGCGCACTTCGCCCACCCAATGCTCGAGCGCGTCGGGCTCGTCGGCCTTCTGCGGCAATTCCAGCACGTACATCGGCTTGTCGGCCGCCAGCAGTTCGAACATCTTTTTCTTCCCGTCGCATGTCGTCTCCGCCACGACAAGGTCGGCCCACTGCAAGAACGGGTTCGCGCGCGTGACGTGGTAGCCGTAGGTGGACTTGATGAGCGGACAGAGATTGGCGGGCAGATGCTGCTCGGCCGCGGGGATGGTCGCCGCCGCGCCGCCGCACAGGCAGACCGGCGCCGCCCCCGCCGCCAGGATCACCTCGCGCGGCGTGAACTCGCACATGATGCCGACAATCGGCCGGCCCTGCCCCTTGGCGGCCTCGGCAAATTCGTAGCAGTGGTCAATCATCCGGCCGAAGTACTCCAGGGGCCCGCCACTCTCGGCCGCCCCTGGTGGCGGCGGCGCAGCAGATGGACCCGAACCCGGGGCCTCGCTCCCGGTCAAAGCGCAAGGCTCACGCATAACCCACCTTGGGGGCGCGCGCGCAACCTTGTCAAGCCTGTGAGCATCAGCGCGGTGATTGATGGCGACCCTTTCAAGGTAATTCATGGAATTGCACCGAAGCCGGGAAAGGGGGCGGAGGGCGGGTTGGGTTGCTCGCGAATGCCCCTGGGCCTCGACGGTTTGGGAGCGGCTATTGCATGGGGCAGCCCTCGGCGGGACCAGGGAAGCCCTTGGCTGCGCCGAGGAGACGGACAAAGCGTTGTGCTGAGCTGTGCCATTCTTTTTAGACCGCGGCGCGGCCAGTTTTTTGGAAAAAATAGCCAATGTGGCCAATGCAGCCAATGTGGCCAATGCAGTGTTGCGGCAGGTTGCGGCATTGGGCGCATCATGACACTGCCCCCGAGCGTGGGTGGAAGCCCTCCCCCCTTCCCCCCTCCCATGCGCTCGGAGCGCATGGGAGGGGGGTGAGCCGTTTTTCCGCTTTACCCAGGGCGGCGGCCCGTCCCGCTGGGAGTGGGACGGGCCTTGCCCTGGGCTACTCTCTTGCTGCCCCTCCGGGGCAGAAGGATGCCGCGCTGCGCGCGGGTGAAGTGGAATTGGTGGCAGTGTCAGGATGCGCCGTGCGGCGTTTCCTGCGCGGCCGTGGTTCTCTGGCCTGCTTTATTTGCTGCTAATTCTCTTGCTTTGAAGGCATCGGGAAAGGGGGTCTGGAGAGCAACGGCAGGGCCAGGAAACGCTTTCCAGATAATTGAGGGACCACGGCGGCCGTCGCTCACGGACCGTGAGGAAAATCGCCCCGCTTTCCCTCAACTACGCTGGCGGCGCTCATTTATTGGGAGCGAGGCTTTTCGGAAGGAACTGCTGGCGCAAGCGAGGCAGCGAGCCGGATTGGAGCACTGCGGCAAAGAGATTCGGGAATCGGCGGAGGAGAAGGCGCAGCAGATTATGGCCGAAGAGCTCAAGAAGTCAGGCCGGACGGAGTTGCCTCGGCTGGGGTGGATGCGGCGCAAATCCAGGCAGGGCGTCACGGGAGCGCTACCAGGCGATAGAGCCGGGTGGGCTGCCGAAAGGCGGTGACATCGAAGTAAAGTTCCGTCGTGTTGGTCAGGAGCACGGTGTCCAGCGTCACCCAGGCGTTGGTCGGGCCGATGGCGTTGATATAATCGATGCGCACCGAGCTGCTGACCGCCCCGGTTAGCGGAATCTCCGTGGCCAGGCTCATGTCCAGCTTGGGCCTCGGCCCGTTGGTCTGCCAGGCGCGGTAAAACCGCTGCGCCGGCAGCGGCTGGCCAAGATCAAAGCAGAATTGCGGCCCGCTGCTCAGGGTCACGTCCGAAAGGGAGAACCACCGCGGGGCGGCGGCACCCAGGCTGTCGGCATACTCCAGGTGCAGAAAGGTGCCGGCGCCGGCCGGCAACTGGACGGCGGGGACGACTGTTCTGTCGACTGGAGGGATGACACTCAGCAGGGCCGGGTCGCTGGTCACAGCCCCCAGCAGGTTCGTGACCACCACCGTGTAAGCCCCCGCCTGGACGGGTTGGACGTTGGTCAGCTCAAGGTAAGAGTTGGTGGCGCCGCCGAGCGCGTTGGTGCCGCTAAAGTACCATTGGTAGTAGGTTCCTTCCGGCGGCGTATTCGTCACTTCCACCCAGAACCAGGGCGCGGTCCCTGTCTCAGCCGTCTGGGTCAATGGCGGCGTTGTTATGGATGGCGGTGTTATGGGTAGGCCCGCCAAACTAAAGACCACCCCACAATCGAAGTCGCCACCACGAGACGTCGTCCCATAGAGCGTGCTGCCCCCCAAGACCAGGCCCCCAGACGGATCCCAGCCATCGCTGCCGGTGAAGCTCTTGAGCACCGCATAGCCCGACCCGTCCGTGTTCACCTTGAAGACGACGCCAAGATTCGAACCGCCGCCTCCACACGTGGTCCCATAGAGCGTGCTTCCCGCCAGGGCCAGGCCCGCAGACGGATGCAACCCATCGCTGCCGGAGAAACTGTTGAGCACCGCGTAGCCCGATCCGTCCGTGTTCACCTTGAAGACCACCCCATCACCCGAAAAGCCGCCAAAATACGTCGTCCCATAGAGCGTGCTACCTGACAGGACCAGGCCCGCCTCCGGATCCACCCCGTCGCTGCCGGTGAAGCTCTTGAGCACCGCGTAGCCCGACCCGTCCGTGTTCACCTTGAAGACGACGCCCTCACCCGAACTGCCGCCATAAGCAGTCGTCCCATAGAGCGTGCTACCTGACAGGACCAGGCCCGCCTCCGGATCCACCCCGTCGCGGCCGGTGAAGCTCTTGAGCACCGCGTAGCCCGACCCGTCCGTGTTGACCTTGAAGACCACGCCATCACCCGGTTGACCCTGGCCACCATGCGAACTGCCGCCACCCCACGTCGTCCCATAGAGCGTGCTGCCCGCCAAGACCAGGCCCGCCTCCGGATACATGCCATCGCTGCCGGTGAAGCTCTTGAGCACCGCGTAGCCCGACCCATCCGTGTTCACCTTGAAGACCACGCCATCACCCGGTTGACCCTGGCCACCATACGAACTGCCGCCACCCCACGTCGTCCCATAGACCGTGCTGCCCGCCAAGACCAGGCCCGCCCACGGCCACCCGCCATCGCTGCCGGTGAAGCTCTTGAGCACCGTGTAGGCCGACCCGTCCGTGTCTATCTTGAAGACCACGCCATTACCCGAACTGCCGCCATACCACGTCGTCCCATAGAGCGTGCTGCCCCCCAAGGCCAAGCCCGCAGCCGGCTGCGCCCCGTCGCTGCCGGTGAAGCTCTTGAGCACCTTATAGCTTTGGGCGGACGCAACGGTGGCCAGCGTCAGGGCCAACGTCACGCCCAGCCGGCGTATCTGCGGCCTCCGGCCAGCCCTTTCCCGGTCCTTCTTTTTGCCTCCCAAAAACGCTCTGACTTCAGTCATTGAGTTCATAATCTGGTTAATCCTTGATAAGTGTTTTGCCAGGGGCGCGTTCCACCGTCACGGGACCGCTACCAGGCGGTAGAGCCGGGTGGGCTGCCGGAAGGCGGTGACATCGAAGTAAAGTTGCGGCGAGGTGGTCAGGAGCACGGTGTCCAGCGTCACCCAGGCGTTGGTCGGGCCGATGGCGTTGATATAATCGACGCGCACCGAAGTGCCGACCGCCCCGGTCAGCGGAATCTCCGTGGCCAGGCTCATGTCCAGCTTGGGCTGCGGCCCGTTGGTCTGCCAGGCGCGGTAAAACCGTTGCGCCGGCAGCGGCTGGGAAAGATCAAAGCAGAATTGCGGCCCGCCGCTCAGGGTCACGTCCGAGAGGGAGAACCACCGCGGGGCGGCGGCGACCAGGCTGTCGGCATACTCAAGGTGCAGCAAACTGCCGGCGCCGCTGGGCAAATGGACGGCGGGGACGAGTCTCCTATCGACTGGAGGGATGACACTCAGCAGGGCCGGCGCGCTGGTCACAGCCCCCACCAGGTTCGTGACCACCACCGTGTAAGCCCCCGCCTGGACGGGTTGGACGTTGGTCAGGTCCAGGAAGGCGTTGGTGGCGCGGGCGAGCGCGTCAGTGCCGCTAAAGTACCATTGGTAGTAAGTTGCTTCCGGCGCCGTATTCGTCACTTCCACCCAGAACCAGGGCGCGGTCCCTGTCTCAGCCGTCTGGGTCAATGGCGGCGTTGCTATGGATGGCGGTGTTATGGGTAGCCCCGTTACACAGAAGACCACGCCACCGCCGAAGTCCCCACCATAAGCCGCCGTCCCATAGAGCGTGCTGCCCGACAAGGCCAAGCCCCCATACGGCTCTCCGCCGCTGCTGCCGGTGAAGCTCTTGAGCACCGCGAAGCCCGACCCGTCCGTGTTCACCTTGAAGACCACGCCATAATTCGAACAGCCGCCGCCTTCCGTCGTCCCATAGAGCGTGCTGCCCGACAAGACCAGTTGCCCACACGGCTCCACCCCGTCGCTGCCGGTGAAGCTCTTGAGCACCGCGTAGCCCGACCCGTCCGTGTTCACCTTGAAGACCACGCCATCACCATAATTGTTGTCGCCGGAATACGAACTGCCGCCAGCCCAAGTCGTCCCATAGAGCGTGCTGCCCGACAAGACCAGTTCCCCGCACGGCCACGCCCCGTCGCTGCCGGTGAAGCGCTTGAGCACCGCGAAGCCCGAGCCCTCCGCGTTCACCTTGAAGACCACGCCAAAGCCCCGACCGTCGCCAGCGTACGAACTGCCGCCCCGATTCGCCGTCCCATAGAGCGTGCTGCCCGACAAGACCAAGCCCGCCGTGGGAGACTCGCCATCGCTTTCGCCGCCGCGGAAGCTCCTGAGCACTGCGTAGCCCGACCCGTCCGTGTTGACCTTGAACACCACGCCACGATAGAAATCGCCGCCGGCAGACGTCGTCCCATAAAGCGCGCTGCCCGCCAAGACCAGGCCCGCCCACGAATTCCAGCCATCGCTCTCCGTGAAGCGCTTGAGCACTGCGTAGCCGGTGCCGTCCGTGTTCACCTTGAAGACCACGCCATCACCCGTAGCGCCCCAACCATTATAATCATTGCCGCCATTGATCGTCGTTCCATAGAGCGTGCTGCCCCCTAAGACCAGGCCCGCATAGTACGGACCCGACCCGTCGTCGCCGGTGAAGCTCTTGAGCACGGTGTAGCCGGAGCCGTCCGTGTTCATCTTGAAGACCACGCCACAATTCGAACTGCCGCCAACATACGTCGTCCCATAGAGCGTGCTGCCCGCCGAGAATAGGCCCGCACACGGATACGCCCCATCGCTGCCGGTGAAGCTCTTGAGCACCGTATAGGTTTGGGCGGACGCAACGGTGGCCAGCGTCAGAGCCAACGCCACGCCCAGCCGGAGTATCTCCGGCCTCCGGCCAGCCCTTTCCCAGTCCTTCTTTTCGCTTCCCAAAAACGCTCTGAGTTCAGTGATTGAGTTCATACTATCGTTAATCCTTTCTAACTGTTCTGCCAGGGACGCGTTCGACCGCGTCCCTGAGTTTTCTCTGAGGAAGTGGGGCGCGGTCCCGACGGGTTGGGATCTTATTTCACGCATCCCTGCCGGCACTGATTCGTGCGCGCGGCCGACATGGCTGGATAGTACAGTCCTTGGTTTTGGTGCGAGTCCAGGGGCTCGTCCCGGGATCGGCTTATGTACCTTGTTGGTCATAGCCCATTGGCCATAGTTACGGGCAAAATCCGGATGCGGCACCGCTGCGCATCACGCAAGACGCCCTCGGCTTAGCAGAGTAGCAATCAGCAGCGCCCAGGTCAACTCAAAATTGGCCCGCGTCGTAACCGTGGGGTCGAGTGGAGTGGAGGCGCGCCCAGTTTAGGCCGACGGCTTCCGTTGTTTCTGCTCTTTCGAGCATCGTGGCAAACAACCGCCAGGCCATGCCGAACGTTTCCTCCACCCCCTCTAT
>JBEKRX010000087.1:0-18540 GCA_049518415.1 Verrucomicrobiota bacterium | reverse complement strand
CGAAGGCCCAGAGTTTTTCTCTCCAACTGCAGCCCAACGGAGCAGCCCTCCTGGCCTTTTAAAGCCAGTCAATCCAACGCGCGGCGAGTTCCGGGAGCGCTTGCGTTGCCTTCCAGTTCATAGAAAGCGCCAGTATGGCCGCTGGTCACCCGCGCAGCGCTGAGTACGACGGGGGCGCGCAAAAAGCAAATTCCTATCGGTTGTCCCTCGACTTTATTCCGTAGTGACCGATTGCGCGAGCCTTCGGGCCCATCAAGGAAGGCGTTTGACTTGTCCCTCAGGAGGCCGCCGGCAATGCTCGCAGGCTGATTCGGCTCGTTTTGACCCTGACGGTTGCTCTGGCCAGGGTATTGTTCCAGTCTCGGTTGGAATTATTGATGGAGAACCTCGCGCTGCGCCAGCAACTGGCTGTCTTCAAACGGAAACGCTCACAGCCCGGTCTCCGACCCGCAGACCGGGCATTCTGGGTGTTGCTCCGCCAAATCTGGCGCAACCGGGCCAACGCTCTCATCGTCGTCGAGCCCGACACGGTGGTCGGCTGGCAACGTCAGGGTTTCAGGTTGTTCTGGCGCTGGATCTCCAAGGCCAAGAGAGCAGGCCGTCCCCGGATCCCTCGGAGAGTTCAAGAACTAATCCGAGGGATGGCGCAGGAGAATGGCTGGGGAGCGCCTCGGATCCATGGGGAACTTCTTAAACTGGGCCTCCCGCTGGACGAGCGCACCGTGTCTCGCTATCTGCAGAAACGGCCCCCGGCCCCGGACGCGCTTCAGAATCGCCGCCACGTCATCCCCAAACCGGATCAGCGCCGGCTTGATGCCTCTGCCGCCCCGCGACCTCAGATTCTTGCGCGAGTAGCAGATGGTGCGATTCGCCCAGTCCACATGCTCTGCCATCAGGGACGCCGCATCCGTCTGTGATGCCCCGGTGTGCCAGAGCAACTCGTAGAAGTCCCGCCGCTCCGGGTTCAACTCGCGTTCCACGATGGCCGCGTGCTCCTCGGCGGTGATGGCCCGCTTCACCTGTGGGTGGTCAAAGACTGTCCAACGGCAAGAAGGGTTCTGCTGTTCTTTGAGGGGAGGTCGAAAGCCCAGAAACCAATGCCTCGATTTTCAGTTGCCCTTTTGACCAAGGAATCATGGCGCGCCGATCGCCCCGACGTGGCGGCCCAACCAGTAGCCCAGGAGGAATTCATCGCCAGGGAAGTCCGTAGCGTCGTCGCCTTGGTCGAGAATGAAGGGCTGCGTGTTGATGCGCGCGATCAGACGTTCACCGGGTGGGAGCAGTTCCTTGAGTTGGCGTCCCATGAAGTTCGGCGGCAGCTTTGTCAGATCCTGCCGATGCGAGTTGGTGACGCGCCACGCGATCGTGTCGAGCGGCGAGCCGCGCAAGGTCCAGACGGAACCGGCCGCGTCAAACTCCCTCACCCCGCAGGCGGCGGCGATGAAGTTCCAGATCGGGTAGCGTTCCGGCTGCTCAATGTCCAGGTGCTCCCGCACGACCGTGAGGTATTTGGCACGCAGCTCGTCGGTGAAAGCGAAGCGCACCAGCGGCCAGTAGGTGAAGAAGGCCAGCTCGTCGTCGCTGTGGTTCCACTCGTCCCCCATGTCGTTGCCCTGATGCACGTAGCCAACCGTGGGCGCGATGAGCCTCAGCGAGCTGAGAATGTTGGTGAGATAACCGTGTTTGGCAAACAGTTCGAAGGCCTTGTCCCGGTAGCGCGCGTTGCCGGTCATCGCGAAGGCCAGTTGTAGGCTGGCGGTGAGTTCGGCGCTGTTGAGCTGACGGTCGTGGATCGTGGGCGGGAACCAGTTCACGTATTCGGGGTTCCAGCGGCCCCAGAGCGTCGGCTTGCCGTCCACGTCCACAAGATACAGGTCATGCGCGAGGATGTGGTCCACGATGCGGACGTAGTTGGAGGCGAGCCGGGCGCGTTCGGCCGCGTTGACGGCCACGAGCTCCCACATCACGGCATGGGCAAACGTTTGCGAGCAGACCTCATCGCTGCTGGTGTGGCCCTTCCACTCCCAGCCGGGGTCGCGCGCGTCGCGCCAGCGGTCGGGATCGGAGAACTTGAAGCCCTTGCGCTCGAAAGTGCGGGCGGGGAAACCGGTGTTGGTGTGGATGCTCTGCAGGCGCTCCAGCGCGGCGAAAGACTCCCAGGCTTGCCGGCGGATTTCCTCCTCGTGCGTGACAGCGTAACGCGCGGCGAGTGAGCCAATGTAATAGCTCGTCCAGCCGCCGTCGTTGTCGGTGTCGATCATCTCGCTGGAGGTGATGTCCCCGGGGACAAGCAGCCGGCGTTCGGCAGTCAAGCCGTAGCGGATGTTCCGCGACCGGATTTTGCGGTGGAACCAGTCGGCCTTTGCGGCGAGCGTGGTCTGGCGGAACTCGATCTTGTTTAGCCCGGTCTGCGTCAGCAACCAGACGTTGCCGTCGTGGTCCACAGCGACATCGAGAACGTGGTCGTCACGCAGCCAGCGCTTGCCCGCGTAATAACGAAAACGCGGCGGCTCGATGCCTGGCGCGGAGGGCGTGGCGTAACGGGAGTTGGTTCCGTCGCGCTCAAAGAATGCTCCGCGAGTCGTGCCAAACCAGGCTCCGCCCGGCACGGTTGTCCGGGAAGTCAACTCAGGCCAGGGCACGCCCGGCTGAGCTTTTAAGACCCGTTGCTGGCTCAACCATGTCGGCCCGAGGTTCAAGTTTTCACCGCTATCGGCCCCGTTCGACAGCCAGCCGTCGTCAAACCGATAAGCGAGGTCGCCTTGCGGTGTCAGTGCGATGTCTTTGGCCATCTTGCCGGCGAGCGGTCGATAGCTCTTGTCCAACGCCAGCGTGTTGTCGAAAATGCGGGCGGCTCCCTTGTCCGTGAGCACATAGACGGTGTTTTCCTTGTCCACGCAAAGCTTCTTGAAGATCGCGTTGGCCAGCTCCGGGGAGTGTTGGATGGGCACCGCGACGTCCTGCCAGAACGGCGCATCGGGAATCGGCCCGGCGACCAGAGCGACTGGCAGGAGCCAGAGCGCGATCGAGCCGGACTTGGGCAGCGCAGATTTCATGGGCAAGAGCATAGCACGACCACCGGGTTGCTGGAGCCACAAAGCTCCCAAGAATGGAAAGTGATGAGAGGGAGCTTCTGGGACGAGCATTGCCGGCCGTCACGGGAATCGTGGGAGTGCGGGTGGGTCATCTGGCTGCCCCACTCGGTGCCGTGCCGGCCGGTCAACTGAATTTGGTTCTTTGGGCGCTCGCATGTACTTGGCGCTAGGCGGGTGATTGAGCCACTAGAGGTCAGGGCTCGGCGGGAGCCTCGCCCCAGCGGGCTCGAACGGGCTAGACCCATTCCCAATGCCGCAGCCACTGGTAATTCTCAGGCAGATTGGCCCACATCTCCGCCACCAGCGCGTCGAAACGCTCGGCCTCGGCCACATCGAATTGCCGGCGTTCCTTGACCGCCGCGGCCGCGTTCTTGACTTGATCAACGGTGATCAAGCCCGGAATGGCGCAACTCAGCACGTCGCAACAGAGCACGTAGCGCAGCGCCAGGCGCGCCCGGTCGTCGTCTTCCTGGCGGGTGGCGGAATCGGGCTTGCCGCCGGATTTAAAGACGCTGCCGCTGGCAAAGGGCTTGATGCCAATGAAGCCGACGTCGTGATTGCGCAGAGCCTCGAACATGCTGCCCACCGGCTTTTCCTTGCTCCCGGCGCTGTAGGGAGTGACGATGACCTCCAACTGCGGGTACTTCGCCACTGCGTCCGCGATCCAGGGACGGTGATGGGTCGAGACGCCGGTAAAACGGGCCTTGCCCGTCCGCTTGGCCCACTCGAGCGCAGCCATGACGGTTTCGATCTCTTTCTCGGTATTGCGCGTGGTTTGCTCGCGCATCGTCACGCGCCAAAGATCCACGTATTCCAGTTTGGCCTCGCGCAGACCCTGGTCCAACTGCTGCTTCATCTTGTCGAGCGAGCCGGCGATTTCTGGGCTGCGCGCTCCCCACCAGTCAAAACCAAAGTAGATCTTGTCGCGGTTCTTGCCGAGGGCCTCGGCATACACCAGCACCTCGCCGGCGCCGCACGGATCGGCGTAGTTGATGCCGTGATCGATGCACGCGGCCATCACCTCGCGCCGGTTCTTTTTGAAGTCCTCGCTGCCGTGCGCGAAGGGCATCTCTTTCCAGTGCCCGCCAATGCTGACGGCCGAGACCATCAGCCCGGTCCGGCCCAGCCGCCGATATTCCATGTTCTCGTTATAGCTGCGCGTCCGGGTCGGGTCGGGAGCCGCCACCTCTGCGCCGGCTGCTTTCTCGATCACACCCGCCCCTATGGATGTGCCGGCAGCCGCAATCGCCGCCGTCTGCACAAATTGCCTTCGGTTCATGCGAGCTTCTTTCATAAGCGCCTTTCAGCTTTTCAATTGATTTGCGCGCGGAGTCACCCGGTCGATATTGGGCTCGGCCTCGGCCTGCACATCCCCCAGCGCCCAGGCGAAGCCCCCGAGCACAAGCGCCTGGAAGAATGGATTCGTCCACACCTCCTCGCGATGGCCCAGCGCCGTGTAGAATACCCGGCCCTGGCCGTGCCGCCGGGCCCAGGTGTTGGGATAATCCGGCCGTCGGTAACAATCGCCCTTCATCAGCGCGGTTTCCTGCACCAGAATCACGTGCAGGTCCTTGGCAAAGTTCCGTTGCGCGTACCATTCATCCGTGAACGAAATGCCCTCCGCGCACCCCAACCGATCCGCCCCCGGGAAATTCGAGGCGATAATGAGTGAGGCCTCTTGCTCCGGGCCGTGGGTGATGAACTCGCCGCCGAGCATCGCGATATAAGGATCGACTGCGGTCTGGCCCTCGTCGGGCTGGGCGGTCGAGCGGAACGAATCGGTCGAAGAATGAAACGCGACAAACCCCTTGCCGCGGGCGATGGTCTCGAGGAGCTTCTGTTTGCCGGCGGGCGTCATCGGTTTTCCGTTGCCCTGGGACGAAGTCAGATCCCCGCTGGTGAAGAAGGCAATGGCGTCGAACTGATCGAGGTCTCCGTCGAAGATGGTCCCATCCTGAGAACACTCGACCTCGAAGCCCGCCCATTTGCTCATGGCGGTGAGGACCTTTTCCGAGTGGCTCAGTTCACCGGCCTGGCGGTGTACCACCGAGTGCTCGAACCCGGCGCTCCGGGTAAAATAAAGGACCTTCTTCCTTTTTGCCTCGGCGCCCGGCGCCCGCTCCCAGGCAAAGGCCGCCAGCCCCAGCAGCGCCGCCGTGGTGGTCTTCAACATTTCGCGACGTTTCATATCAGGCCAAAAACTAGGTGGCTTCAAATGAAGCGGAGAGGATGGTGAATGGGGCTTGTGGCAAAGTCAAAAAGAAAGGGGCGCGAAACCTGGGACGTGTGGGACGTGAAACGTGAGGCGCGCCAAACGTGAAGCGTGTAACGTCAGCGTAAAACGTAAAACGTAAGGCGTAACATCAGGCGCAGAGGGCGGGACTTGAGCGAACGGGCGCCTTGGCGCTTGGGCTTGGGGACCTGGGGCTTCGGAATTGCCCGGGGCCGAGTTGGCTCTTGACAGCATCATGGCTTCATAGAAGCTCCCGGCCATGATCTTACTTTGGCAGAAAGCTCTCCGGTTGCCCCCCCATGGTTTCTCTTGTGGCGTGCTTGTTTCTATGCATCACCGGTCGCTCGGGTGCTTCCGATGCTCCGGCGAAAATCCGTGTGCTGGTTTGGGATGAGCGGCAACCGGCCCAGAAGCTGATTTGGTCCGTCACGGGGTGCTGAGGAAGTGTGGTTACGGGCCGATTTTTGCCGTTTGTTCTGTAATGTATTTGGTTGCTCTGGCGGCAGTTCATTTCTTGATCGGGGAGCTTGGCCTCATCCGCCAGATACCGTCCCGGTCACCGAACCAGCCCGCAGCTCATCAAGCCTGGAATCAGCTATCGCGAAGGCAAATTTCTTAGCCTGTGCCACTGCCTCCCAGTCCGCCGTCGCCATTACGATGGAATGTGTCAGCGAGCCCGCATTGAACGCGACGCGACCGTGCTCCGCGCCCACCGTTCCATCCGCGAACAACTCGAACCTCAAAATCGGTTCGCCGAACGGCGGCACCGACCCCGGCACCAGACCGGTCAACGCCAGCAGCTCTTCCGAGGTCGCAAAACGGAGCGACTTCGCGCCGAAATGTCGTTTCACGGCGGCGGAATCCAGCTTGCAATGCGCCGGCAGCACGAACAGCCGGAACGTGTCCTCCACCCGCAGCAACAACGCCTTCGCGCCCACCGACAGCGGCTCGCCGCGCGCTCGCGCCGATTCCTCCGACGTGCGGGTCGGCGCGTGCTCGATTTCCCGGTAGCTCACGCCAGCTTCGGTCAGCCGTGCGCGAATACGATTCAGAACTTCGTGGCTCATACGGTTCACTCGTGGATTTCCACCACATCCCGGTCACGCAGGATTTCAGTTTTATGGACTTGCTGACCTTCGAATCGGCTGTGGCCCCACAGGCGGGCGAATTTCATCCGTTCAGGCAAATCGCAGTGAACTTGGAGGGCAAGGTCCGCAACCGTGGCGCCGAGCGGGATCACGAATGGTTTGTGGAGGTCAGGCGGGCCAATGATCACCACCTGTCCGGCGCCGCTCTTGGGGATATGGAAGGGGTCGGGTCCTTTGGTGTAGCCGGATGGCTGGTCGGCTTTCCACACGTGGCTCAGGTGGCGCTTGAGGTCCGCTTGCAGCTTTCCGGTGCCCTTGCGTTTGGGAATAGCGGCGAGCTTTTCTTGCAGCGCCGCCACGCGCTCCAGGTCGGTCCCAGCCTGCCGAGGCCGCAACTCGGCCTTCTCATACTCCGGTGTCAGGTTGGCCGGCATAATGATGAGAGTTCAGGTTGAATTTAGAACTGTTGTGGTAATGATAGCAATTCGCCTGCCCGAAGAAAACCACGAAACCTCGGCCCTCGGGCGCAGAGCAAATGGATGGCACGAGGGCAATGCAGGTGTTGATGCATGGGGCCCTCCCTGCCATCAGGAGCGATGCGTGCTGATTAAAGATTGGCGCAAGAATGGTTCGGATGCCGACGATGTGTCGAAGAACTAATCAAACGCTCGCCCACTCGAGGAAATCTTGCGAGGAAATCTTGGGACTTGGATATTAGCCGCGAAGCCTACATGCTCAATCCAAACGCCAGGCTGCAAAGTCCTGGGGCGGCGTGAATACTAAAAAACGTGAGCACGACGTGGGCTTTTTGTTTATCAGTGGCGTTGGTGTGGTCGGCGGGGACCGGGACGGCCAAAGCAGTTTCAATGGACCCGTCTCATCGGTATTATCAGGATGCCAGCGGTAAGCCCGTTTTTCTAATCGGCTACTACGGCTGGGCGGCGGTGCCCGACGGTTATTTCATCGACCACCCGTCCCGTTACCGTACAATGATTCAGCAGGGTGCGCCTTGCAAATTCCTGCGGAGGACCTGAATAGTTACGATTTTTGTTGGCCGATTCACTCGCGCTGCGCCATGCTTGGGAATGGCAGCGATGCTTAGTCATGTATCTCGTCACGTACTGGCGGCTTGCACGGCAATCCTTCTGGCCGGCTGCAACCTTGACGAAAAGCAACCGCGCAGCGCTGTTCCCCAAAGCGGTTCGGTTGGAGGCAAAGGGATTTCCGTTCCGGTCAATCAAGTGCTAACGCCCGCGGGACTTCAGGTAGAGCTGCCGGAAACGCGTCCACAAGTCCTGGCCCTCAGCCCTGACGGCAAACTGCTCGCGACCAGTGGCAAACACGAACTCATTTTGATCGAGCCGCACAGTGGCAAGATTCTGCAGACCGTTCCATTGCCTTTGGACAATTTGCGCGGCAATGAGACCAACATCGTCTCGGCCCAGATTTTGAATCGCGACCGGGAGGCTCAAGCCAGCTACACCGGGTTGATTTTTTCACCGGACGGCAAACGCATTTATCTCTCGAATGTGCGCGGCGATATTAAGGTGCTGGCCGTTGGCTACGATGGCAAGGTTACCGCGTTGCATTCTCTTCCGTTGCCGCAAACCACCCTCGCGGAGCGCAAAGCCGAAATCCCCGCCGGCCTGGCAGTTTCCGTGGACGGCAAAAGGCTGTACGTCGCCGGCGATTTATCGAATCGCCTTTTGGAATTAGAGACGGCGACTGGAAAGACGGTGCGCACCTTCGATGTCGGGTGTTTGCCTTACGAAGTCCTGCTCACCGGAAGCAAGCTTTACGTGAGCAATTGGGGTGGACGGCGGCCCGAGGCGCAAAGCAGGACTGGCCCAGCCGGCCGCGGGACAACCGTGCGTGTCGACCCGGTGCGTTTCATTGCCAATGAAGGCTCCGTGTCGGTCATCAATTTGCAGACCGGCAAAGTGGAAAAGGAAATTGTCGCCGGAACGCATTCGTCTGGGATGGCGCTCTCGCCGAACAAACGTTATCTCGCGGTCGCAAATGCCGGCAGCGATACCGTCAGTGTCATTGACACGCGCTGCGATGAAGTTGTCGAGACGATTGCGCTCGGCTGGGAGCCGAAACAGTTGCTCGGCGCCAGTCCCAATGCGCTCGTTTTCGACAAAGCCGGAAAGAACCTTTACGTTTGCAATGGCACGCAAAACGCGATAGCCGCCGTTCATTTTCTGCCGGGCCAATCGCGGCTTGCCGGCTTGGTCCCGACCGGTTGGTATCCGGGAGCAATTGCACTGGATGCCAAACGGGCACAGCTCTGTGTCGCGAATATCAAGGGCCTCGGCTCCGGCAAACGCTTTGCGGCGGCTGAACGAATCGAACTGAATTCGCACCAGTACCTTGGCACCGTCTCGTTAATTCCCGTGCCAGGAAAATCCAAACTGGCGGTTTACACGAAGACCGTTCTGGAGAATTACGGTCACGCGGCGATGCGAGCCGCGATGCTGCCGGCCAGGCCGAACCTCGCGCCACGCCCCGTGCCTGAGCGCGCCGGCGAACCTTCGTTGTTCAAGCACGTGGTTTATATCATCAAAGAAAACCGCACTTACGACCAGGTGCTGGGTGACATGAAAGAAGGCAACGGCGACGCGCGCCTTTGTATTTTCGGCGAACAGGTGACCCCCAATCAGCACAAACTGGCGCGCGAGTTTGTTCTGCTCGACAACACCCGTTGCTCGGGCGTCTTAAGCGCCGACGGTCATCAATGGGCCGACAGCGCTTTTGCCAACGACTACATTGAGAAGTCTTTCGCCGGCTGGCCGCGCAGTTATCCGTATTACGGCGACGATGCCATGGCTTATTCGCCGGCCGGTTTCCTTTGGGACAACGCCATTGCCCACGGCAAGACGCTGCGCGATTACGGGGAGTTCACTCTCGACACCGTCGCCTGGAGGGACCCGAAGAAACGTGGCGCGCCGGGTTTTCTCGACTGTTATCGCGACTTCGTGGAACAGACCGGCCTGATCCGGCTGGCGAGCAAACCCAGCGTCGAATCGCTTCGCCCCCACCTCTGCACCAACACGGTTGGCTTTAAGCTGAACGTGCCGGACGTTTTTCGCGCGCGGGTATTTATCAATGAACTGAGAGAATCCGAGCGCACGGGAGATTTTCCCAATGTGATTATCATGCTCCTTCCGAGCGATCACACCAGCGGAACCCGACCCCGCTCACCCACGCCTGCCGCGAAAGTCGCTGACAACGACCTCGCCGTCGGCCAGATTGTCGAGGCGATAAGCCACAGCAAATTCTGGAAGGACACGTGCGTGTTCGTGATCGAGGATGATCCCCAAAATGGATTTGATCACGTCAGCAGCTATCGCACGACGGCGTATGTCGCCAGTCCGTACACCCGCCGGCACGCCGTGATTCATACTGACTACAACCAGACGAGCCTCATTCGCACGATTGAACTGATGCTCGGCTTGCCACCGATGAATCAGCTCGATGCCACCGCTACGCCAATGTTTGACTGCTTCACCGAGCAACTGGACTTCACGCCGTTTACCGTAGCGCCGAACCAAGTTCCACTGGATCAAATGAATCCCGAGCTGAAAACCATCAAAGACCCAGTCCAGAAACGATTTGCGATTGCCTCAACCAAACTGCCACTCGACGACGCCGACGAATGTCCCGAGGATTTGTTCAACCGAATCCTCTGGAATGCGCAAAAAGGATCCGACGCCGAGTATCCCGCCTGGGCAGTAACGGCTTCAAAGAATCGCACGAGAGGGGATTAAAGGCGGCCGACCCGCCAGCGGGTGTGTGTTCGCGTGACGTCGCCCAAGGATCGCCCCCAGACGGCTTTGCCCTGGCCCAGTCTATGTTCGGTAATGGACCGGCCATCACAATTGCCCCGGATCTGGGCGGCGAGCCTCACTTCGGCCTCGCACTCCGGGTAATGCTCGAGGCTCGGCGAAGCCTCGGGCGGGGCGCCGATGAGCCTCAGGCCGTCGGCCACGAACTGCGCCAGCTTGCGCAACAGCGCGGGCCTCATGGCGCGGTCCGACGGCGGCAGGATCAGCAGGCGGTAGCTCATGCCGCTGTCCAGGACGAGGCGTCCTTCTCTGATGGACGCGTGGCACAGCAGCACCCCGCCTGGGTGGCGCAGCAGGCCAGGAACTTCTCCATAGTGGTCCAGGATTGGAATCTGCCGTGTCGGTATCTGGTCCATGACGGGGACGCCAGCTTCGCCACCCTGGACGGGGTCTTGAAAACCGACGCCCTGCGCATCCTCAAGACGCCCCCGTACGCACCCCTCTGCAACGCCTACGCGGAACGCCACCTTCGGGAAATCCGTGAGACGCTCGACCATTTGATTCTCCTGGGCGAACCCCACCTGCGCCGCGCCCTGAGTGCTCTCGAGGAACATCACAACACCCGACGTCCACACCAAGGGCTGGGCAATGCCATCCCGCTGAACTTCGATTACCCCGCCCAGCCGGCACTGCCGGCCGACGTGCGATGCGAGGAGGTCCTTGGCGGACTCTTGAATCATTACTTCATCCCGAAAGCTGCCTGATGGTTTCGCCCAGCAGGCCTTGGCCGATCGATTGATGCATTGCGGGCTGGGATACTGCCGCTGGGGGTGGCCGGGTCTTTCGGAACGCTGCCCAAATCAGGCGGAGCCGAGGCGACAAGACACCCAGGTAAATCGTCCTCCAGAGTCGGGGCGGCTCCCGCCGACCCTTTCTGCACCAACGGCCAACTGGCTGCGTCCAGACGATTCGGACGAATTTCCGCACCATACAGGCGACAGAAATTAGCAGAAACGGGGGACAGGGGAGGTGTTGTCGCGTGCGGCGGCGGACCTGGCCTCAGAAACGGACCAACCCGGCCAAGCGCCAAAACTTTTTGAAGAATCCACCCCGACGGCCGGCCATCGCACACCTTCCGAAATTGCTTTGCACCCGTGCTCTTGACTTCTCAGCGCCCGGAAGCGCAAGCTTCACCATCGTGAACGCACCCCACAAGTCGATTCGGTCGGCAGCATCTCGCTTTGTCGCTGGCAGTCTGACTTTCTTCGTTTCGGTTTTGTCTGTGTCCGCGGGGTCCTCTGCCGTGACCGACTCCAGCCCGCTGCGAGAGAAGGCAGCATATTTTCAGCGCGATCTCCTGGACAAGCACTGGCTCGACGGTCTCTACGTGAGCATCGTGCCCTCCGCTCCGCCCGGGACACCCTTGCCACATACTATCGACCAGCCCGGCAACGTCATTCATGCGGGCGTGTGGACGGGCCGTTACCTTGCCGGCGTGGGTTATCAGTATGCAGTGACGAGGGACCCTTGGGTGCGACGGCACGGCGGGGAGATTCTGCGGGCGCTCAGGATGCTGCAGGAAGTCACGGGCAAGCCGGGATTGCTCGCGCGTGGCTATGTTAAGGGGCATGGTCCGGTCGAGGATTGGGAGCGCAACGGCCAGGACTCGCCGAAATGGCACCAGGGCCAGGGCCGGTTCTCCGATTACCGCTGGCACGGCGATGTCAGCGTGGACAACTTCAACGCGGTGCTCTACGGCTGCGCGATTTATTACGACCTCGCCGCAGACAAGGAGCAGCGCCAGTTCATTGCCCAGGATGTGGACAAGCTGATGACGCACCTGGTCGAGAACCATTGCCGCATCGTCGATGTGGACGGCGAGGTGACGCAGTGGGGCCACGTGGGTATCGATCCGGACCCGGCGCGGGACGATTACTATCGAAAGGTCTATGCGGCAAGGTTCAACCGAACGGGTGCTGCTGGTGAAACCTGGCGGCCCTCCCTGCGGGCCTCCCTGATGCTGCTGCCGGACCTGCTGATCGCGCAGCACATCACCGGGCAGGCGCGTTACCTGGACCTTTACCAACGCGTTATCGCCCGGTTCAAAGACAACCCGGATCGACTCCGAGACACGGGTCCGTTCAGCCTGGAACGGCTGGCCCGGGTGAATCACAGCGGCGAGGGCCAAGCCTACGAGGCCCTGTACAACCTGATCCGCTATGAAAAGAGCCCGGACTTGCTGCCGATCTATCTGAAGTGGGTCGAAGAGCTGTGGGAGATGAATTGGATGGAGGGCAACTCGCTTTTTACCTGGATGACCTGCGCTTTGCTGCCGGATTATCGGTCGCCCGTAAAGCCAGGCGTTGCTGCGCCCGGGCCGCGACCGATCCCTCACGCTGAAGAGGCGGCCGGAATGGCTTTGGCGACCTTGCACCTGTATCCCGTCGACCGCGTCTTGCGCCCAGTGATGAACTCGCTTCGCACTGACCTTGAGCGCAATCCTTTTGCCCACCGCGAGACGCTGAGTGCCCGGCCCATTCCCATCAATCAACGTCCCCTCGACAACGAATACGCCTGGAAAGGCAATCCCTACCAAATGGACAACTGGCTCAAGCCGATTGTCACCATGATTCAATTCGCTTGCGATGATCCCCTGGTGGGCTGGTTTAGCGACAGCACAGGGGCGGTCGGCAGGACCTTGGACGGAGGGAAAATCTGGCAGGACGTTGGTGCGGGATTGCGGGGCGCACGAGTGCAGAACATTGTCGCTTCCAGCAAACACACCTTCGTGCTTTACGCCAACACCGACCAGGGCCTGTTCCTGAGCCGGGACGGCGGCATGAGTTGGCGCCCGGCTCCCGAGAGCGAATCGGTCAAGTTCCCGTCAGTTGATTTCAAACAATGGTCCCCCGTCTCAGGCAATCTCTGCTGCCGCATCACCGGAGAGGGGCAGTTGGAGATCAGCCGGGACCGTGGTCAGACGGGCGCGCCAAGCATGAAGGGATGGCGCATCCCGCGCGCGGGTTCCTTTTTTGTCACCGCACGCGGCCTGATCGCCAGCGGTCCCGGCGGTTGCTACCAGAGCTCCGATGGCGAAAACTGGACCGAATTGAAGCTGTGGCGTGAAAATGAGACCGGAGCCGCAGATTTTCTCCATGCTTACTGGATGGGGCGGTACTACGGGTTCATCCAGAGCAAGGAATGAAAATGACTATTCATGCGCACCTGAAAATGATGAGTTCGCGAAATCGTCTGATATGGCGCTCCTTCCTTGCTCTCAGCCTGGCTTTCGCCCTGTCCGCAGTCATCGTCCGTGGCGCCTCAGGCCAGGAAGACGCGGACCTCCTGGTTCGGTGGGGTGGTGGTTCCAGCCCCAACATGGTCAGCAATGCGAAGCACTTGCCGGCCGATCCTGGCAGGGTCGCCCCTTTATGGGAATTGAAGCTGGGTTCGCACACGTACTCCATTCCCACGATTGACCGGGGCCGGATTTACCTCGGGGCCAATGATGCCGGAGTCCAGCGGCCGGGCTACACGCCCACAGGCGGCGGGGTTCTGATGTGCGTGGACCAGGCCACCGGCAAATTGATCTGGCAGTTGCCTAGCCCGCGCTACTTTCCCGGAGTCAAGCCGCCCTATCATTTCGACCAGTGGAATTGCGGCATCTGCTCGGGCCCGGTGGTCGAGGGAGACCGTGTTTATGTGATCGGGAGCCGCGGCGAGGTTCTTTGCCTAGACCGGGAAGGCCAAGCCAATGGCAATGACGGCCCTTTCCAGGATGAGCTCGCTTATATGGGCATCACCAACGGGCCGGAGGCCAAACTGGAACCTACGGACGGCGACATCATCTGGAAATACGACCTCATCCGCGAGTTGGACGTGGTGCTGCACGACCTTTGCGGCAGCACGCTCCTGGTCCACGGCGACCTCCTCTACGCCTGCACCTCCAACGGCATTGATGACCGGCATGACAAGGTCCCCAGACCTGACGCGCCCACCTTGATTGTCCTCGATAAGAAGACCGGCCGGTTAGTGGCCAGAGACGATGAGAAAATCGGCCGCCGTTTGCTGCACTGCAATTGGTCTTCCCCCTCGCCCGGGCGGGTCAATGGCCGAAGCTTGATCTTCTTCGGCGGCGGCGATGGAATCCTCTATGCCTTCGAACCGCCGGCGCTTACCACCGATTCGCAGGTCCGGATTCTCCACAAGGTCTGGTCCTATGACTGCAATCCGCCCGATTTCCGGGTGTGCGATGGCCAGCCGGTACCGTATTCCAAGAGCAGCCAGAATCGGCCGGACGGACCGAGCGAAATCATCGGGACCCCGGTGCTCTACCAGAGCCGGGTGTATGTGGCCATTGGCCAGAGCCCCCTCCACGGTAACGGACGCGGCTGCCTCTCCTGCGTTGATGCCGCCACGGGAACCAAAGTCTGGGCGTCGGAACTGGTCGAGCGCTCCCTGGCCACGCCGTCACTCTCCCAGGGTCTCCTCTACATCCCGGATACTTCTGGCAATCTTCACTGTTTTGACGCCGGCATGGGCCAGCGGTATTGGGTCCACCCTCTGGGTGCCTCCTGCTGCTACGCTTCGTCCTTGGTGGCCGATGGCAAGGTGTACCTGGGCACGGAAACAGGCATTCTTTGGGTATTGAAAGCAGACAAACAATTGCAGGTCCTTTCCAAAACCCGCCTCAAGAGCAATCCGATCACTCTCACCGCGGCCGACGCCGTGCTTTACGTTCCCACCCAGCACAGCTTGCTCGCCATTCCCGGTTCGTAGCCTTTGCGTCTATCCTCCAAAACGGGGATGCTGTGCTCACGGCGCACGCGAACATCCACAGTCATCCATTGTCTTGTTCAGCGTTGCAGCGCGAGCTTCTTGGCCTTGGCGGCCAGCCTGCGGCGCTGGTCGTCGTTGAACCTGGGCTTCTTGCCCAGTTGCTCCTTGAGGACCTTGACCTCCGCCTGGAGATATTCGATGGCAAATTGCTGGTTGCGGTTCATCCAGCCGGCCAAGGACAGCATGAAGAATTGAAGCAGGTTCACTTCCCCATCATGAGAAGTCGGCTGGCGCCGCGCCAGCATACAGGCATTTCCGGGGTGAGAATGGAGAAATTCATCGAGCGAAGCGCTCTGCTCATTGAGAACGTGCCCTGAAGCGCAAGTTTTCGGACAGTACGCGATTTGGCTCGACCAAGACTGAATCAATCGTGGATAATCGGGGGCATCGATGTGCAGCCGCTGGGGCCTGAGCGGGCCTCAACGCTGCTCGACTCCGCTTATGAACAGACTTAATCGCAGAGAATTCATCCAGGAAACGGCACTCACTTCCCTGGCGGGCGGCGCCTTTCTGGCCGGGGCTGCAAAGCTCCGGGCGGTCGAGGCCAGGCCGCGCAAGATGACGATGAACCTGGTCTGCGGCAACCTCGGGGTTTCGGCCACTCAGCGGGAGGCCATCGAGTTGGCCGCCCGGCACGGCTTCGAATCCGTGGAGGTCAACGGTGTGTATCTGGGTTCGCTGTCAGACGAGCAACTGGGCGAGCTCAAGGCCTTGCTGAAAAGCAAAGGCCTGGGTTTTGGCGCCGCCGGACTGCCCTTGGAATTCCGTCAGGATGAAGGCCGGTTTCGCGAGGGCCTCAAGGCCTTGCCCGCCTTTGCCGCCGGGTTGCAGCGTGCCGGGGTGGATCGTGTCGGGACCTGGCTGATGCCCGGCCACGACAAATTGACCTACGTGCAGAATTTCCGCCAGCACGCCTCCCGGTTGCGGCCGGCCGCCCAGGTGCTCAAGGAGCATGGGGTCCGGCTGGGCTTGGAATACGTTGGCCCAAAAACTTCCTGGACCAGCCGCCGTTATCCCTTCATTCACACCCTGGCCGAGATGAAAGACCTGATCGCTGAAATTAATGCCGGCAACGTGGGTTTGGTGTTGGATAGCTGGCATTGGTGGCATGCCGGAGATACCCCGGCGGATTTGCTCTCGCTCAAGGCCAGCGAGGTGATCGCGGTGGATTTAAACGATGCCCCCGCCGGGGTTCCCAAGGACCAGCAGGTGGATAACCGCCGTGAACTGCCTTGCGCCACCGGGGTAATTGACGTGGGCGCCTTTTTGAATGCGCTTAATCAAATTGGCTACGATGGCCCCGTCCGGGCGGAACCGTTCAATCCGGCGCTCAATCAGATGACCAAAGACGAGGCCTGTGCCGCGGCCGCCGCCGCGCTCAAAAAGGCCTTCGCTTTGATTGGTCGAAGCTGAGCCGTGGCGAGGCCGCAGGGGCGGAGCGCAGAGCTACGACGATCCCCAAGCCTGCAAATCAGCCCGGAACCCTCACTTAAGGAGCTTGCCGGCGCGCATTTCAACCACCCGGTCCGCATACTGCTCCGCCGTCGCCCCGTGCGTCACCACCAGCACCGTTCCCCCCGATTGCTGGAAGGTCTTGAGGTGCTTAAAAACTTCGCCCGCGCTTTCAGGGTCGAGATTGCCGGTCGGCTCATCCGCGAGGATGACCGGCGGGTGATTGAGCAGCGCGCGGGCAAGGGCCGTGCGCTGCCGTTCCCCGGCGCTCAACTCCGCCGGTCGGTGATGCTGGCGCGCGGTCAAGCCAAGCTGTGCGAGCAGCCCCTCGGCCTGGTCTTGAAGGTCGCCGCTCTTGCCCCTGGCCGCCAGCAAGACGTTATCCAGCGCGCTCAGATAGGGCACCAGATGGAACATTTGGAAGACGAACCCGAGCTTGGCGGCACGGAAACGCGCGCGTTGCCGGGGCGAAAGCGCATAGACCTCCTGCCCGGCCACCCGCACCCCGCCGCTGGTGGGCCGCAACATCGCCCCCAGCGTCAGCAGCAGCGTGGTCTTGCCGCAGCCGCTCGGCCCGCGCACGCAGACGAATTCACCGCGGCCCACCTCCAGCTCCACGCCGTCCAGGCTGCGGACCTCGCCTTTGGCCGGGCGATAGATTTTGCTGACCTGTTCGCAATGGAGCATGGGCTTATTCCTCCCGCAATGCCGCTGCCGGGTCGAGTGACGCTGCCACCAGCGCCGGGATGAAACTCGCCAGCGCCGCCAACGCCGGCGCCAGCAACAGCGACCAGCCCAGCAGCGCGCCTTCCGGTTTGATGGCGCGGGCGGTAACTTGGAAGATTTCCGGACCGAACTCGAGCGCCAGCGCGGTGCCCATCCCGTAGCCCGCCGCCGCCCCCGCCGATCCGAGCAGGGCCGCCTTGCCAAGGAACAAGCCCAGAATCCGTCCCGCGTCGTGGCCCAGCGCGCGCAGCACCCCGATCTCCGCCCGCCGCTCCCGCACATTCTGCGCCGCCAGCAACGCCACCCACGCCGCGCAGACGCTCAGGACGAGCGGCGTCATGAAGTTGAAGTACCGGGCGCTGGTCTGCCGCTGCTTCGCGCGGGCGTCCGCCATGGCCCGCAGTTGCACCACCTTGGCTTCCGGCAGCGCCCGCTCCAGTTCGGCGCGCAAGGCCCGCAAGGGCTCCTGCGCGGCCGGCAGGCAAAGGCAATCGATCGCTTTAATCTCGTTGATGCGGCCCGGCAGCCTCAATACGCGCTGCACGTCGGCCAGGGCCCCGTAAAGCGTGACGTCCTCGGGTGTCCCGGTCTCCACGAGGCAGCTCTGCACGGTGAACGCCTCGTCGCCCAGCTTCAAGCCATCCCCTTTTTTCAAACCCAGTCGCCGGGCCACCTCGGCGCCGAGGATCAACCTGCCGGGTTGGAGCTGGAAGCCCATTGGCTGCTGGCGCTGCGCCGGGGCCGTGATCGCAGGCGCCACGCCCGTAAGGAGCACCCGTTTGCCTGCCAGTTCGAAAGGCCGCTGCAGCGTCGCCACCAAGTGGTTGTAAGCCAGGAAGACGTCCTTGTGGCCGGCGAGCCGGCGCACCGCCTCCTCCGGCATGGTGCGCTCGGAGAAACCCTCAGTCCAGAATCGGTCCAGGTCGGTGTCGCGCGGGATGATGCGCACGTTGAAGCCCAGATCGCGCATGACCCGAACCGTCTCGCGCTGCGAGGCCTCCGCCAGCGTGAAGAACGCTACG
This sequence comes from Verrucomicrobiota bacterium, assembly GCA_049518415.1. GTDB lineage: Bacteria > Verrucomicrobiota > Verrucomicrobiia > Limisphaerales > UBA8199 > CAVQND01. The sequence goes on along the minus strand of JBEKRX010000087.1, from coordinate 297 downwards.
AACAGCGCCACCGTCGCCGTCACGCCGGCAAGGCCCAGCAGGCCGTTGCCGCGCCGATACCATAGTTCTTTTACAATGAGATGGAGCGTAGTCGTCAAGGTTGCCCAACCCGGCTGTCTCTTAAAAGAAAAATCGGCAGCCAGGGCTGTTGCGGGGGCGCATCCCGACACCGCCACCAATTCCACTCTACCCGCGCGCAGCGCGGCATTCTTCTGCCCCGGAGATGTTCTCTGTTTTGCAAGTGGCTTTTTCATAAAAGTTATTCACAGGGCGGCAGCTTGTGGGAGGCTTGGGTTA
>JBEKRX010000086.1:0-19124 GCA_049518415.1 Verrucomicrobiota bacterium | reverse complement strand
ATAGAGGATTGGGTGGAAGCTCACCTCAAAAACCATCTCCTTTACGAGCGCAGGAGGGATCGAATAAACTTCTACGAACTGCTGGCTGGGATCACCCATCCCTTAGCTTGACGCGTATGCGCAGGGCGGGACGCCTGGAAGTGCCAGACTCCTGCCTCAAGCCCGTCTTTATTAGCGTTTATTAGCGCAGATTAGCGGTTCAACTGAATCGTTCCGGCTTAGCGCCAAGCCAGGCCCTTAATCGAAGCTCAGGCCGGCCTGGCGTCCGACCTCGAGGACATGCTGGCGGGCGGTGGCGTATTCCTGGGCGCTGGCGAGGTGTTCGAGCATGAGGGGCGGGTTTTGAGGGAGCCTGGCCAGGCGCTGGAGGTAGGTGGTATAATCCAGGGCGCCTTGGCCGGGGATGACTTCGCGGAAGTGGAGGTTCATCTCGACATCCCAGGTCAAGTCCTTGGCGTGGCAGCTTACGAGCCAGCGTCCGAGCTTGTCGAAGCATTGGTTGAGCAGGGCGGTGTTGTGATAAAACTTGTCGGGCGAATTGATGAGATTGCAGGGGTCGAGGTGCACGCCAAAGGCCTTGCGGTCGATGGCTTGGATGAGCTTGAGATAGCTGTCCGGGCTGTCCGGCAAGGCCCAGCCCATGACTTCGTAAGTAAAGCGGGCGCGTTTGGGTTTGACGGCATCGATGATGGTCCGGGCGTTTTCGACGATGGCGTCAAAATGCTTGTGGGAAAGGTTGTCGGGATGCGGGCCAAACCAGGAAGCGGGGCTGAAGGAGCCAGCGATGTCCACGCAGCAGAGGGCGCCGATAGCTTCGGCCAGGGCCAGTCCGTCGGTCACGGTCTGGAGGTTCTGACGGCGCTTGTCGGGGTCGGCCTCCAGGAGGTTGACCCAGCGGCCTACTTCGGCAATGACGACATCGTGCCGGGCGAAGGCATCGGCGCAGGCGCGGATTTTTTCGGAGTCCTTGAGCGAGACATCGGGACAATAGGCGGCGCGGTAGCCCAGTTTGCGATGCGCCAGGGCCAGGGCCTCCGGGTCATCGGCGCTGGCGAAGGCCGGGCCGCCCAGGCGGATGGATTGGAGTTTGGATTCGGAGGCGCGCCCCTGGCCGGGCAGGAGCGCACCCGATTCAAAAAGAGCCGTCGTGGCAGCAACGGCGAAAGAATGCTGTATGAATGCTCGACGAGTGTGAAGTTTCATGCCCTCCGTTGTCTCATGATTGGGCTTCCGATTCAAGTGTGGACACCGGAGCGGGTAGTGCCAATGGATTGCCCGGCGCTCAACTCCACGGGCCGTTGCAGGAACCGTTGCACGGCCCCGGCGAAATGTACAGTTCTTGACCGGCAAGACTCGTTGTCATCAGGTCAAGTTTCGCTGCGACTGCAAAACTGCGCTGCGCCAGCGCTTCTTTTAGGTGAATTGAGCATTGAGCATTGAAAAACGGTCGTTGGTTATTGAAGAATGCCCGCGCACGACGCCCAATGAACTTTCGGACTGTGGACTCAATGACCAATAAGCAATACTCAATTCTCAATGAACCTCTCCGGGCAGACCCGATTTCAGAGGCGGTGTGAGGCAACGCCACGCTAGCCCTGGAGGACGGTCGCTCCGGCGGCGGGCCGGGAGACGAAGAGGGACGGTTTGATCCGGGTGCGTTTTTCGTAATCCGCGGCGACCTTGGCGGAGAGGTCAGCGACGGCCTCGGCGCGCACGAGGGCCACGGCGCATCCCCCGAAGCCGCCGCCGGTCATGCGGCAGCCGATGACACCGCCCTTGGGGCCAATCCCTTGGGCGATCTCGACGACCGCGTCCAGTTCGGCGCAGCTCACCTGGTAATCATCGCGGAGCGAGGCATGGCTGGCATACATCAATTGGCCGAGGGTAGTCCAGTTGGAGGCGCGCACGGCCTGGGCGGCCTGGAGGGTGCGTTCGATCTCGCTGATGACGTGGCGGGCGCGGCGGTAAACGACCGGGTCCAGCTTGCCGCGGGCGCGGGCGAGGAGGTCGGCGGTGGCGTCGCGCAAAGAGGTGACGCCCAGGAGGCGGGCGGCCTGCTCGCATTGGGCGCGGCGTTGGGCGTATTGGCCGCCGGTCAGTTCATGTTTGACGTTGGTGTTGGTGATGAGCAGGGCCACGGCGGGATCGCGCATGGGGACCAATTCGGGCTTGCGGGAGCGGCAGTCCAAGAGCAGGAGGTGGTCCTGCCGGCCCATGACCGAGATGAACTGGTCCATGATGCCGCAAGGCATGCCGGCATATTCATGCTCGGCCTTTTGGCAAAGCAAGGCCTTGTCCACCGGGTCGAGCTTGAGCCCGGTCATCACCTCGAGCAACGTGGCCGTGGCCACCTCCAGGGCGGCGCTGCTGGACAACCCGCCCCCGAGCGGCACCGTCGAGTGGATGAGGGCGTCGGCGCCGCCGGGCTTTGCGCCGCGCGCCAGGAAACCGGCAATGACGCCGAGCGGGTAGTTGAACCAGGCGCCTTTGGGGGCCGGCTTGAGCGGCTGGTCCAAATCGATGGCCGCGGCGCCGTGGGCGGCAGTCGAGCGGAGCTGGATGGTTTGTCGGCCATCGGCAGCCGGGGCGGCGGCGATGACGGTGTAGAGCTCGATGGCCATGGGCAGCACGAAACCGTCGTTGTAATCGGTGTGTTCGCCGATGACGTTGACGCGCCCCGGCGCCGCGGCCATCCAGCGGGGTGGACGGCCGCAGGCCTTTTCAAATTCCTTCGCCGTGTGTTGGCCAAGTTCTTTCAGAGTCATATTGGTTAAGATTATAGCCGCGCAGGCAAGCCAGGTCCGGCTGTGCGCCACTGGGGAGCGCCAGCGGGCAGGGGCCCGGTCACTGCACGGCGAATTTATGCACCGTGGTGTGGCGGTAGGTTTGACCGGGGCGGAGGATGATCGAGGGGAACTTCACCTGGTTGACCGAATTGGGGAAATGCTGCGTTTCGAGGCAGAGGGCGGAGTGGCGCCGGTAAACGATGCCATACTTGCCGGTCAGGGAGCCGTCCAGGAAATTGGCGGTGTAGAGCTGGAGGCCGGGCGCGGTGGTGGACAGTTCCATGACCCGGCCGGACTTGGGCTCGTAAAGGCGCGCGGCCAGTGCGAGGGTCTTGCCGCCGCCGTTGAGCACAAAATTGTTGTCGTAGCCGACTGGGTAGCCTGAAAGCTGGGAAAACCGCGCGCCGATGGGTTGCGGCCTGGTAAAGTCCATCGGTGTCCCTTTCACCGGCTTGATCTGGCCGGTCGGGATGAGCTCGGCGTTGGCGGGCGTGTAATGGTCGGCCGCCAGCATGAGCTCATGGGCGAGCACGTCCCCTTGGCCGGCGAGGTTGAAGTAGGAGTGATTGGTGAGGTTGACGGGGGTCGGGTGGTCGGTGGTGGCGGTGTAGTCAATGCGCAGTTCGTTGGCGTCGGTCAAGCTCATGGTCACCGTCACGGCGAGGGTGCCGGGGTAGCCCTCCTGGCCAGCGGGACTGGTGTAGGCAAACTTGACCGCCCCGGCGCCTGGCTGGGGTTGGGCCTGCCAGAGGACTTTGTCGAAGCCTTTGAGGCCGCCGTGGAGATGGTTGGGCCGGTTGTTGAGGGCGAGGGTATAGACCTTGCCATCGAGGGTAAAGCGTCCTTTGGCGATGCGGTTGGCGACGCGCCCGACGGTGCAGCCAAAATAAGGATGCCCCTTAAGGTACTGAGGGAGGTTGTCGAAACCGAGGACGATGTCCCCGAGCTTGCCGTTGCGCCCCGGCACATGCAACTCGGTGATAATGGTGCCGTAGTTGGTGATTTTCGCCACGAGGCCGTTGGCGTTCTTCAAGGTATAAAGTTCCACCGCCGTGCCATCCGGCAGCTTGCCAAACGCTGTTTTCTGAATGCTTGCTTTCATTAGATCTCTGTCGCGCATCCCCGCCGCCAGGCGGAGGCACAAAAAAAAGACATAAGCGCAGCGGCAAGTCCACCACAAAACGCCAGTTGGCGCAAGGGGGGCCGCATCTCATTTTTTTCGTAGCCTTTCTGGCTCTTTATCTTAATCCTCGCTCCTAATCCTAATCTTAATCTTAATCTTTGCTCCTAATCCTAATCCGAATGAATCGCTTCTTCGACCAGGAGAAACTGGAGCTTGATCAGGAATCTCTGGTCCCGCAGGGCGGGATGCCGCGGCGCTGGATGTTCTGGCCCCGCCGCGGCGGGGCCGGTGTGAGTTGGGTGTGGTCGCCTCCGGGAAAGAGCGGCGACGCAGGATTGTTTCGATGCGCGTGGGGTTAATCAAAGCCAATTCTGATTGGCGGTTGCACGAGGGAAATTAGGATTAGGATTAAGATTAGGAGGGACCACCCAAAAAAGTGAAATGCTCCCCGCAAGGGAGGCCGCGTCGTGCCGCAAGCCCTCAGCTTGCGGTAGTGGGGCAGGCGTCTCGCCTGCCCAGCCTGGGGCCGCGACGCCAGGCCGGCAGCCAAGGACTTCAGCCCCCGCCGCCCGCGCCGCTTACGGAGCGCGGCGCCTTTTCGCAGGGGACCCGGGCCTACCGCGGCCCGGCCGGTTCCTTGGGCTTGGCCTGGTCGGCCGGCGGCACCTGCTGGCGGGCCTTCTTGCCGCGCCAGGCCAGGGTGAGCACGGTGGCGCCAAAGGCCAGCAGGACCAGGCCCCAACGCAGGTTGACGTTGATGGCCAGCGAGCGCTGGTAAAGCTCGGTGTCCGAGCCGGTAAAGAGGCCGTAGAGCACCAGCATCGCGCCGATGAGCGTAAACATGAGGCCGATTGGCCAGCGAATATCCAGACCCATAAAGTGGTTCCTTTCTCTAGCGGAAGATGAGGTTGAGCACCACGCAGGCGGCGAGCAGGAGCAGGCCCAGCGTGGCTGGGCGCAGGTACCAGGCCTTCTGTTCGTCCTTGATCCTCGGGGTCAGTGAATAGACCAGGCCCTTGAGTTCCGCGTCGCTCTTGGTGCGATGAGTGGCCAGGGAGATGACGACGGTCAAAGTGAAGCAGGTCACGAAGGCGAAGCTGGCCAGCCAGAAGTTCTGGGCCATTTCGCTCGGGAAGCTCTTCACCAGGTGCAAGTAACCGCCTTTGACGCCGGGGTCGTTGCCGATCGCCAGTGTCAGCGAATGGAACAAGGCCGAACTGCCGATGCCGCCAAAGAGGCCCAGGAAGGCGCCGGTGCCGGTGCAGCGCGCCCAGAACATGCCCAAGAGGAAAGTGGCGAACAGGGGCGCATTGACGAACCCAAAGACAAGCTGGATGATGTCCATGGCGTTGTTGTAATTCCTGGCGAAGTAGGCGCACGCGATGCTCAGCAAGATGCCCACGAACGTAATCGCCTGGCCCATGCGGAAGTAGTGCTGGTCGCTCTTGTTCCTGGCAATGTAGGCCTGGTAGAGGTCGTAGGTCCAAACGGTGTTGAAGGCGGTGACGTTGCCGGCCATGCCGGACATGAAAGAGGCCAGCAGGGCCGTCAGCGCCAGTCCCAGCAGACCCGTCGGACAGTACTTGCTCACCAACGAGTAGATCACCCCGTCGTAATCGTAGTCCGTGATCGTGTAGCTGAAGGCCCCCGTGAACTCGGCCCGCAAGGCCTTGTCTTCTTTCGTCTGGTTCTTCTCGATCGGCTTGGCCGCATAAGTCTTCACGACTTCAGCCAGCTTGGCCTGGTCGAACCCCACAAGCTTCTTCGGCTTGCCCGTCTGCGAGTTGATTCCCTTTTGGGCGCCGCTGACCTTTTCGATGATGTCCGGCAGGGCCGCCTGGAGGTCGGAGGTCGGAGCTTGCTTGACGGCCGCGATGGCGGCGGCGATGGCCTTTTCTTCGAGCGCCGGCGGCGGGATGCGGTAATTCTTGGCCGGTATGGACATCAGGGCGACGGCGATCATGCCGGGCAGAATGACCAGGGCCGGAAAGAGCATCTTGGGCACGGCGGCGATCAACGGGGTGCGGCGGGCGGCGCCCATGTTTCTGGCAGCCATCGCGCGCTGCACCACCAGGAAGTTCGTGCACCAGTATCCGAAAGAAAGCACGAAGCCCAGGCCGAAAACCATGGCGAACCAATCCACCCCCATCGGGTTGCTCTGGGGGCCGCCCAGCAAGGGCTGCCAGGCGCTCGTCCAGGCGTTGGCGGCGTAGGAAGTGCCCGCCTCTTTGAGGTGCAGCGCCGCCGGATCGACCGAGACGCCACCCAGGAGCTTGGTCATCGCCGCCCAGCCGCCGACGTCTTTGAGCCCGAGATAGACCACCGGCGCAAAGCCCAGCACGATCATGAAGAATTGCAGCACCTCGGTGTAAATGGCCGAAGTCAACCCGCCCTTGAGCACATAGACCAGCACCACAGCCGAACAAATCCACAAGGCCCAGTGATAGTTCCAGCCCAGGAGTTGGTTGAGCAGTTTGGCCAGGGCGTTCATGGAAATGCCGGAGGCGAAAACCGTCATCACGGCGAAGGCGATCGAGTTGAGCGTGCGCACCCGCTCGTCAAAGCGCATTTTCAAATACTCGGGCACCGAGCGGGCTCGCGAGCCGTAGTAAAACGGCATCATGAAGATGGCCAGGAAGACCATCGCGGGGATGGCGCCCACCCAGTAAAAATGGCACGTGGCAATCCCGTACTTGGCGCCGCTGGCGGCCATGCCGACCAACTCGAGCGCGCCCAGGTTGGCCGAGATGAAGGCCAGCCCTGTGACCCACGCCGGAATCGAACGCCCGGAGGTCAGGAAGTCCGACGAGCTCTTCAGGTATCGCCTGAGCGCAAAACCGATGCCGATGACGAAGATGACGTAAATCGCCAGGATGGCGTAATCCAGCAGGCCGAGTTGGGCGCTTTGCATAAATCTTGGTATCCGGACTGCCCCTGGTTTAGAAACTTTCCGGGCCGCTGTCAACTCAGCGACGGAGCCGGAACCGAAAAAGCGCATCCCGATCCCGCCCGCAGCGGGACCACCAATTCCACTCTGCCCGTCCCGCCGTCGCGGGACGGCATTCTTCCGCCCCCTCCAGCCCCCTGTAGCAGCCGGCGTAAGCCGGCTCACTCATACCAGCCCAGGGCATGGCCCGCCGGAGCGCAGCGCTCCCGACACGTCGGGACCGCCCTGGGTAAAGTCCAAAAACCCATCCTGTCTATCCTGTTCATCCTGTCAGGGCTTCCCCCCGCGCCCGGGGGCAGTGTCAGCATGCCCCCGCTTTCTGGCTCTGAATAACTCCGTATTGACAAAACCCGCATTTTTTGCTCTCCTCTTACCGCAAGGCAGCAGCGGGCTGAGCCAGGCGCCGCCTGCGCCTTGCTTTTGGTGGCGGGCGGCGTCCCTCGGGCGGCAAATGAACGTGCGCTGGCAATGCAGCGACCGGGCCACAACGGGGTTTGGAAAACTGACCAGGCTCCCGCTCCACAGGGAAATCGCGCGCCCGTTTGCCTTTGCCCCCCGCCGGTGCGCGACCGCGCCGGCCCATCCCCTAACCGCCAGGGGCGCGTTCCACCTGCCGGCTGGCCGGCAGGCCCCCTCTCTCAACTTGGGCCGGTCCGTTCCGCCCCTCGCCGCTCGCCTCTCCCCCCTCGCCCCTCAACGCTGAACTCTCAACCGTTAACCGTTCTATGAAACGCATCACAACCAATCTATCAGCGGGCCTGCTCCTGGCCGCCCTGGCAATGGCGGCGGCGACTCGGGCCTCAGCCCAGGAATACACGTTCACCACGCTGGCCGGACCGGACGAGAGTCCTGGCGCCATTGACGGCCCGGGCGGCGCGGCGCGGTTCTACTCCCCATCCGGCGTCGCGGTGGACAGCGCGGGCAACGTCTATGTGGCGGACAGGAACAACTCCACGATTCGGAAGGTGACGCCGGCCGGGGTGGTGACGACGCTGGCGGGCCTGGCGGGATATGAGGGCAGCGCCGACGGCCCGGGCAGCGTGGCGCGGTTCAACCAACCTTATGGCGTGGCGGTGGACAGCGCGGGCAACGTCTATGTGGCGGACACCTGGAGCACGATTCGCAAGGTGACGCCCGGAGGGGTGGTGACGACCCTGGCGGGCCTGACGGGATACGGCGTGGCCGCGGACAGCGCCGGCAACGTCTATGTGGCGGACACCGGGAACCACACGATTCGCAAGGTGACGCCGGGCGGCGTGGTGACGACGCTGGCGGGCCTGGCGGGAAGCCAGGGCAGCGCCGACGGCACGGGCAGCGCGGCGCGGTTCAACTATCCATGGGGCGTGGCGGTGGACAGCGCGGGCAACGTCTATGTGGCGGACTACGGCAACTCCACGATTCGGAAGGTGACGCCCGGAGGGGTGGTGACGACCCTGGCGGGCCTGGCCGGAAGTGAGGGCAGCGCCGACGGCACGGCCAGCGCGGCGCGGTTCTTTGGTCCAGAGGGCGTATCGGTGGATAGCGCGGGCAACGTGTATGTGGCGGACTTCCTGTGCAACACGATTCGCAAGGTGACGCCGGGCGGTGTGGTCACGACGCTGGCGGGCCTGGCGCTAAGCTCTGGCAGCGCAGACGGCACGGGCAGCACGGCGCGGTTCTGGCATCCATCCGGCGTGGCGGCGGACAGCGCGGCCAACGTGTATGTGGCGGACTGCGAGAACCACACGATTCGGAAGGTGACGCCGGGCGGGGTGGTGACGACCCTGGCGGGCCTGGCGGGAGGCTACGGCAGCGCCGACGGCACGGCCAGCGCGGCGCGGTTCTGGCGGCCTTACGGCGTGGCGCTGGACGGCGCGGCCAACGTCTATGTGGCGGACTGCCATAGCTCCACGATTAGGAAGGTGACGCCGGGCGGGGTGGTGACGACCCTGGCGGGCCTCGCGGGATGCTGGGGCAGCGCCGACGGCACGGCCAGCGGGGCGCGGTTCAACGAGCCATACGGCGTGGCGGTGGACAGCGCCGGCAACGTCTATGTGGCGGATACCTACAACAACGCGATTCGGAAGGTGACGCCGGGCGGGGTCGTGACGACGCTGGCGGCGGGGTTCAACGAGCCAGCCGGCCTGGCGGTGGACAGCGCGGCCAACGTCTATGTGGCGGACACCGGCAACCACACGATTGATAAGGTGACGCCGGGCCGGGTGGTGACGACCCTGGCGGGCCAGTGGGGAAGCTCCGGCGCCAACGATGGCACGGGCTTCGCGGCGCGGTTCAACCAACCAGCCGGCGTGGCGGTGGACAGCGCGGGCAACGTCTATGTGGCGGACACCGGCAACTGCACGATTCGGAAGGTGTCGCTAGGCGGGGTGGTGACGACCCTGGCGGGCCTGGCGGGAAGCTCTGGCACCAACGACGGCGCGGGCAGCGTGGCGCGGTTCTACCTTCCATCCGGCGTGGCGGTGGACAGCGCGGCCAACGTGTATGTGGCGGACACCTGGAACAGCACGATTCGGAAGGTGACGCCGGGCGGGGTGGTGACGACGCTGGCGGGCCTGGCGGGAAGTTCGGGCAGCGGCGACGGCACGGGCAGCGCGGCGCGGTTCGACGGTCCATTCGGCGTGGCCGTGGACAGCGCGGGCAACCTGTATGTGGCAGACACGGGGAACAACACGATTCGGTTTGCCACAACGAACACCTGCCCGGATGCGCCCACGATTGACCCGGCTTTCGGGCCAGTGGGCCAATTGCGCCAACTGGACACCAGCCCGCAAACCGCCGTGGCCTGGCAGTGGCGCCTGATCCGGGACCCGTCCGCTTCGTCGGCCTCGCTCTCGGCCGCGAATGTCCGCAATCCCACCTTCACGCCCGATGTCGCGGATCGGTATGTTGTCCGGCTTGAAGCGACCAACGCCGCCGGGGCGGTGTGTATCCGGACGCTGGCCTTTACCGCGGGGCCGCCTCCGAGCATTCTGACGCCGCCCCTGACCCAGACCGCTGAGATGGGGTCACTGGCCGTCTTCTCGGTGGAAGTCACGAACACTGTGCCGGGAGCAACTTACCAATGGTACTTTAACGGCGCCAACGCGCTCGGCGGCGCCACCAACTCTTACCTTGACCTGGCCAAAGTCGGAGCCGCCCAGGCGGGGGCTTACACGGTGGTCGTGACGGACCTTTACGGGGCCGTGACCAGCGCACCCGCCGTGCTGAGCGTGATCGCCCCGGTGGACAGAAGGACCGTTCCGGCCCTGAACCTGACGGGCGACGTGGGCAGCTTCCTGCACCTGGATTATGTCAACGCCTTCGGCCCTGGCAAACCGTGGCTGTCGCTGTCGAACTTTACGCTCACGAGCGCGCCGCAGCTCTGTTTTGATCTTTCCGAGCCGCTGCCCGCGCAACGATTCTACCGCGCCTCGCAGACCAACGTGCCGAGTGCGCGGCCCGTGCTGGACCTGGGGTTCGCCACGGAGATCCCGCTGGCCGGGGCGATCGGCAGCTCGCTGCGGATTGATTATATCAATGTCTTTGGCCCGACCGACGCCTGGGTGACGCTGGCCACCGTGACGCTGACGAACACGACGCAGCTTTACTTCGATGTCACCGCCTTCCGGCAGCCGCCCCGCCTCTACCGCCTGGTCGCGGTCCCGTAGAGCGCTTTTTTTGACGGTCGCGTTGTTTCGGTCCGCGTATTCCGCGGTTTCCTTGGGGCCGTAGAGCGCTTTTTTTGGCGGGCGGGTTGTTTTGGCAACCTCCGAGTGTTGGGAGAATACAAGGCAGTATTGTAACGCAACTGTCGCCTGCCCGCCGTCGCCGGCCCGTCCGGCTTGGTGCAGGTTTGCCCCAGGAGATCGCTATATGGCGGGACCCCGGCGCGCCGGGGCCCGGGGTAAAGTGGAAAAACCGCTGCCGCGCCCCTGCCAAGGGGCAGGAACCGGCTCCTGGCCGGGCGCGAACCGAAGCGGCGCTGTCAGTTTGGCCTCCGCCGGCTGATAGCTTTAGCGCGTCTTGGGCGGGCCTGCCAAATGTTCCATTGGCTCCATTGGCTGTATTGGCTGTATTGGGAATTTTGGCGGTGTTTTTGCTCCTGAAGTCGCCAGAAACGATTAAACACGTTTTTGCCCGCAGAATACGCAGAATGACGCAGAAACAGAACTGTCCAGTCATCCCTTTCGGCGGGTTCTGAGTGTGCTGCGGGCGCTTGCCGGGCGATTTGGCGGGTCGTCAGGATGGTCTCTCGCCTCAACCGGCCGTAAGGGGAAAGCAGTTGACAACAAAACTAAATATGAACAAACCAAAACCTGGAATGAACGACCACTTCCCGCTTGCGGGGATTTCCGGGTCCGCGGCTGGGCGACAGCGAGGAGTTTCGTTGACAACCGGCTGTGGCGGGCCAACCCTGCGGTGGTGGCAAGCATGTGTATTCGACGACTACAACTGAACTTAATCGGCAACGGAAAGGAGATAATTGTGAACATTCTCAAGACAACGGTTCGAAGCGCCTTGGTCCTCAGCCTCGCCTGGGCTTTTTCATCCCCGTTCGCGCAGCCGGTTGCGGCGGAGGTGAAAGGATCGGTCCCAGCGGTGATTCAGGCGGGATTCGATTTGTGGAGCAAGGGGGGCGGGGTGGACGTAGTCCTGGCCGAATGGCAGAAGGGAGGGCTGATGGAGGGCGAGAGCAAAGCGGCGGCACAGGCGGACTATTTTCGGCGCGTCAACCGGGCGGCCGGCAGCTACAGAGGTTACGAGCTGCTCCAAGCCAAAGCGATCGGCCGGCGTTCTCAAGTCATTTATTTATCAATCAATTTCGAGCGCGGGGCGGTTTTTGCCCGGTTCCTGCTCTATCGGGCGGACGAGAGTTGGGTGGTGCAGAATATGGATTTCAGCTCGCGGCCCGAGGCGGTCATGCCGTGGCTGGCCTACGAGGGAGAAAAGAACCCTGAATACTGATGAATCGGGGGTCTCGATCGGGCCAGCCGGGGTTCTCGCATGAATCTGCCCGATAAACTGACCATTTAGCGAGGAGGCGCCTCAGACCAGCTCTGGAATCCCGATTCGGAATCGGGATTCGGAATCGGGATTCATTGAGCATTGAGTATTGCGGATTGCTTATTGGTCATTGAGTCCGCAGCGGGCACGCAAGTTTTAGCCTTGCCTCTGGATTAGACTTGACACCCCGGCAAGGCGTGGCAGAATGCCGATAAATTCGTTTCCAGAAAGGACATGCGTATGAAGAGTAACTTGTTCGCCACAGGCTGGCTTGCCGTGAGCCTCGCTTTAGCCTCCGCGACCCCCGTCATGGCGCAGGTGATGCGCGTAGGCGGAGGTTTGCAGCGGGGGTTCGCCAGACCCCCACTGTTGGTCAATGTCGGCCCGTTTGATGCGGCTTCCAACTATGGGCCGTACTCCCCGGCGCAGGTTCGCCACGCTTACGGTGTTGACCTGCTGCTCGCTGCTGGCGCCACAGGCAGCGGCCAGAAGATTGGGATCGTGGATGCCTACGGGGACCCATCCGTCCAGACGGATCTGAACAACTTTTGCAGCTATTACGGGATCCCCTCGACCAGCGTCACAATCATCTACGCCCAAGGGCAACCAAGGGGCGGCAACAGCGGGTGGGCGTTGGAAACTGCCCTGGACGTGGAATGGGCTCACGCGATCGCGCCCAACGCCACGATCATCCTCTCCGTGGCCAAATCCGCGAGCATCAGCGACCTGCTCGGAGCCGTTGATGCCGCGGTCAAGGCTGGTGCGACTGTCGTCTCGATGAGTTGGGGCGCGCAAGAGTTTTCTGGCGTCAATACCTATGATTCGCATTTTAAGGCCCCTGGCGTTACCTACGTCGCATCGTCTGGTGACAGCGGCGAGCTGGGAGTTCCTTTCGAAGTCGAATGGCCCGCTTCGTCCCCGTTTGTCGTCGGCGTCGGTGGAACGACCCTTTATCTGGATGCTAGTGGCAATCGCAAGTCGCCGGATGGCACGACCCCTTCTGAAACCGCTTGGTCGGGTAGCGGCGGTGGCCTGAGCTCTGTCTATGGGCAGCCCGCTTACCAGAATGGCTGGCAAAGCCTCGGCACACGCTGTGTTCCAGATGCCAGCTATGTGGCGGATCCCAACACGGGCGTCGGTGTGGCCTACGGCCGATATTTGTATGAAGTCGGCGGCACCAGCGCCGGTGCCCCGCAATGGGCCGCCTTGATCGCGCTGGCCAACTCGGTGCGCACGTCGGGGGCCGTCGGGGGCAATGCAGACATTTATTCCGTGGCGGGGACGGCGCCGACCATCAATTCGGGCAATTTCCTCGACATCACTTCCGGGAACAACGGAAGCGACCCTGACGACCTTGCTGGCCCGGGTTATGACTTGGTCACCGGTCTGGGCTCGCCGGTGGCCGCCGGCTTAGTGAACGCCTTGGCGCCCCAGAACCCTGATTTCTCGGTGTCGGTGACGCCGACCTCGCAGACGGTGGCCCCTGGGAGCACTGCCAGCTACACCGTCACGGTTGCTTCGCTGGGCGGGTTCAGCGACATGGTGGCTTTCAGCGCGAGCGGCTTGCCGAGCGACGCTTCCGCCAGCTTCGACCCAGTGTCAGTCAGCGGCTCCGGCTCTTCCACCCTGACGTTCGCCTCAAGCATCGGTGGCACCTACACGATCACCATTACTGGCACGAGCGGTGCGCTGACCCACACCGCAACGGTGACCCTCGTGGTGGCTACGCCTGACTTCTCCCTTTCGGCCAGCCCGGCTTCTCGGACGGTCCGGCACGGAAGCAGCACCACCTACACGGTCAATGTCACTCCGTCAGGCGGCTTTTCCGGGACGGTTGCGTTGGACGCGACCGGACTGCCGACAGGGGCGACAGCTACGTTCAGTCCGGCTTCAATCAATACGTCCGGCTTCTCCACCATGACGGTGAGAACCAGCAACAGGACAGGCAGGCAGAGCTACACATTGACGATCACGGGTACGAGCACCAGCCCCGCTTTGACGCATACCGCCACTGTCTCGCTCACGGTAAACTAGCGGTCGAGTTTTGACCGCGCTTGCTTGGATGGTTTGAGATTCCCCGCCTGGCGCGCCTCCTCCGCACATTCCGAGGGGCGGAGACCTGCAAGGTGATGCCGCAAGCATGGGTCGCGGAACTGCGAGGCAGAATCGCCTCAGGATTCGGCAACTCCGAAAGGGGGCAAGGTCTGACCGCCTCCGGTATAACTCATCCAAGGGCTCGTGCAAAAATAAGTTCCGAGATCTGGCTGCTTGGGTGGAGCGTGAAGCGTGAGAGCGTGGAGCGTGGTCCCGATTCCGAATCGGGAATGCCCTCACGCTCTATCCCGATTCGGAATCGGGACTCCACGTTCCGGACGGCAGGCGAAGGCAGTTTGTTAGAATTACGCCCAAAGCACCGAAGTTGTTCTTGCACGGGCGCTAAGTCATTTAACTGGTTCAGGCTGTTTAACTGGACCGGCTCGGCGGACGCAGCGAAAGCCGCAGGCATCGGACCCGAAACAGGCATCGGCGAAGCGGGGGGTTTCACAGTTGCGGGCGGCGGAGCGGCAGGCGTCGGCGGTGGTGCGCCAACTGCCGCCGCGCAGCACGCATTTGTCGCCGGCGGTGGGGCCGCGAGGGTCCAGGGCCTCGCTCTTGAGGTAATAGCTCTCGGCGTAGAAGTCGTGGCACCACTCGGCGACGTTGCCGTGCATATCGTAAAGGCCCCAGGGATTGGGGGCCTTCTGGCCGACCGGATGGGTGGTCTGGCCGGCATTGTCCTTAAACCAGGCGCAGGCGGTGAGTTTGGCCGGGGCGTCGCCGAAGGAATAATGCCCCGGGGTTGCGGCCCGGCAGGCATATTCCCATTCCGCCTCGGTGGGGAGGCGGTAGCCAGGGGCGGAGAAATCGCACGCGAGGGAGTTGGGGTCGTAGCAGGGTTTGAGGCCCTCTTTGAGGGAGCGCATATTGCAGAAGAGAATGGCGTGGAACCAATCCACCTGCTCGACCGGCTTGTCAGGCCCCTTTGATTTGGAAGGGTTCTTTTCCATGAGGCTTTGGTAGGCCTTTTGGGTGACCTCGAGCGTGTCCATGTAAAAGGCGCTCAGGCGCACCTTGTGGGCGGGCTTTTCATCGGCCTCACCGTTGTTGTCACCCATGAGGAACTCGCCGGCGGGGAGGAGGACCATCGTGAGGCCGTTGGCAGCAGTGATGGTCTGGCGGCCGGCAGCGGGGGGCTGGTCCGCCGGGGCGGGCGCGCGGCCCCGGTTGCAGGCGGTGAGCAGCAGCGCGGCCAAGGCGAGGGTGAGGCCGGCGCCGGAGGCAAACCGGGAAAAGTGGGCCGCTGCAAGGAGGCCGTTCCCCCTCCCTGTCAGGCGCAACCGTCGAGCGAAGGAGCTTATGGCCTTTGGTTTCAAGGTTTCAACGTTTGCGCGGCTCACGGCTGCCAGATCATGTCGGCGACCGTGCGGCCGGCCGGGATGAAGGGCAGCACATGTTCGGTGTAGGGCACAATGATGTCGAGCACGTAGGGTTGGTTGGCATTGAGCAGGCGCTGGATGGCGGGGCGGAGGTCTTTCCTGTACATGACGCGCTCGGCTTGGACGTTGAAGCTCTTGCACATGGCGACGTAGTCGGGATAAATCTGCCGGCGATTTTCGGGGTCGCCCAGGTAGGTATTGCCGCGGTTGCCGGCGTAGAAGCGGTCTTCCCACTGCATGACCATGCCGAGGTGCTGGTTATTGAGGATGAGGGCTTTGGCGGCGATCTTCTCGATGTGGGCGGTGGCGAGTTCCTGGACGTTCATCAGGAACGAACCGTCGCCATCGATATCGACCACCTGTCTGTCCGGGAAGGCGACTTTGGCGCCGAGGGCGGCCGGAAAGCCGTAGCCCATGGCGCCAAGGCCGGCGCTGGTGAGGAACTGGCGCGGATATTTAAACTTGTAGTACTGGGCGCTCCACATCTGGTGCTGGCCGACACCGGTTGTGATAATAGCCTCGCCCTGGCTGAGGTCGTAGAGCATCTCGATGGCCATTTGGGGCAGGATGACCTGGTCTTCCCGGCCCTTGAGGTGGTCGCGCATGTGCTGGGACTTCATGACTTCTTCCGTGACGACGTAGCGGAAGGGGGCCTTGGCTTTCCAGGCGGCGACCTGGGCGTGCCAGGCGGTGAACTTCTTCTGGAGGGGCCGTTCCTCGAGCATCTCGGCCAGCCGTCCGAGGGCGTATTTGACGTCGCTGACCACGGGCAGGTTGACAGGCTTGTTCTTGTTGATTTCGGAGGCATCAATGTCGAGGTGAACGATGGTGCCGCCCTGGCAGAAGTTATCGACTTTGCCGGTGACGCGGTCGTCGAAGCGCACGCCGAAGGCGAGGAGCAAATCAGCGCCGGGAGCGATTATCTTGAGTGGGTCGGCGGGTCTCTTGCGGGGCTCATATTCGCCGTTGACGGCCCAATTGGCATAGGCGGCGCCGTGCATGCCGAGCCAGCGGAGGGAGAGCGGATGAGTCTCCGGAAAGACGCCGCAACCCATGAGGGTGGTGGTCACGGGGATCTGGGCGGCCTGGGCGAATTGGCGGAGTTCCTGGCTGGCGTTGCCGGTGATGATGCCGCCGCCGACGTAGAAGACGGGCCGGTCGGACTTCCGGATGAGGCCAATGATCTCATTGAGTTCGAGGTCGCTGGCGCGTTTGTCAGGGTGATAGCCGCGGAAGTGGACTGTCTTTGGGAATACGGGCTGGGTGCGGGCCTGCTGGACGTTTTTGGGCAAGTCGATGAGCACCGGGCCCGGGCGGCCGGTGCGGGCGATCTGGAAGGCCTCCTTGACGATGCGGGGGATGTCATTGATGTCGGTGACGAGGTAACTGTGCTTGACCACGGGGAGGGTCATGCCGTAGATGTCGGTTTCCTGGAAGGCGCCCTTGCCGATCATGGATTGGACGACCTGGCCGGTGATGGCGACCAGCGGGACGGAATCCATGTAGGCATCGGCGATGCCGCTGACGAGGTTGGTGGCGCCAGGGCCGCTGGTGGCCATGCAGACGCCGGGCCGGCCGGTGGCGCGGGCATAGCCGTCGGCGGCGAAGGCGCCGCCCTGTTCGTGGCGGGGCAGGACGGTGCGGAGCTTGGAGCGGGTGAGTGCCTGGTGGATTTCCATGCTGGCGCCGCCGGGGTAGGCGAAGATGGTCTCCACGCCCTCACGTTCGAGGCAGGCGACGAGGATTTCGCTGCCGGACATGGTGGGGCCGAGTTCCACGTTCTTGCCGGCAGCCTTGTTGGCCGTTTGAGTTGTCTTGCTCATAGTCAGCTTGCGGTTGTGACTGGCAGCCGCAGGCACACAAAAAAAAACCACGGCCGTTCGCCAGCCGTGGGTTCTTGTCAAAACTGGATTCACTTTCGACAAGCGCCTACGGCGTCGCCACCTACGACGACCAGCAACAGGACCACTTGTCGAATAGTCGCTAACATCACGTGAAACCCTACCCAATTGCCGGGACGAAGTCAAGCAGGGATTATATAATTGGCCGGCAAGGCCTTGACCGGTTTGATAGGCTGGCGCGCACAAACCAATGATAAGGCCAACGACTACCCCCGGGACCGCGCCGGATGAGGCCCGGCTGAATGTCGGCTACATCTGGATGATTTCGGTGGTGGCGGCCCTGGGTGGTTTGCTCTTCGGCTACGATTGGGTGGTGATCGGGGGGGCGAAGCCGTTTTTCGAGCCATTCTTCGGGATCACCCGGACGGTGAGGGTAGAAGGGGCCGCCCGGAGCGTGACGGAGGCGGCCATGAGCGGGTGGGTCAATAGTTGCGCCTTGGTGGGCTGTCTGCTGGGCTCGCTGGTGACGGGGGGATTGAGCGACAAGTTCGGCCGCAAGCGGCTGCTGGTGACCTCGGCGCTGCTCTTTGGGGTTTCTTCGGTCCTGACGGGTTGGGCGCCGGGGTTCCTGTGGTTTGTGGTCTGGCGAATGTGTGGGGGCGTGGCCATCGGGATGGCCTCGAACCTTTCGCCCATGTATATCGCGGAGGTGGCCCCGGCGGCCTTGCGGGGCCGGCTGGTGGCCCTGAACCAGCTTACGATCGTGACGGGCGTGCTGGGGGCGCAGTTGGTGAACTGGTGGATTGCGGTGAAGCTGCCGCATCCCGGGGCGGATGCGGCGGCGGCGGAGGCGGCGCGTCAGGCCTGGAACAACACCTGGGGCTGGCGGTGGATGTTCACGGCCGTGACGGCCCCGTCGCTGCTGTTCTTGGTTGGGGCGCTGCTGATTCCAGAGAGCCCGCGCTGGCTGGTGAAGAACGGCCGGGCGGAGCGCGCGCGGGGTATCCTGGCCCGCATCGGGGGCGAGGCCTGGTCCGGCCAGGCGGTGGGCGAGATCGCAAGCACGATTGCCGCGGACGAGGTGCAGCAGGTGCGCTTCCGCGACTTGGTGGAGCCGCGCATGAGAAAGATTCTCCTGGTGGGCATCACCCTGGCCGTGCTCCAGCAGTGGAGCGGGATTAACTCCATCTTCAATTACGCCGAGGAAATCTACAAATCGGCCGGCTACCGTATCAGCGACATCATGTTCAACATCGTGATCACCGGGGCGATTAACTTTGGCTTTACCCTGCTGGCAATCGGGACGGTGGATCGGTTTGGGCGGCGGATTCTGATGCTGATCGGCTGCGCCGGCATCGGGGTTTCGCACGTGCTGATCGGGCTTGCTTACGCACTGGGGCTCAAAGGCACGGCGGTGCTCGGTTTCACCCTCTCGGCCCTGGGCTGTTATGGCATGTCGCTGGCGCCGGTGACGTGGGTGTTGATCTCGGAGATCTTCCCCAACCGCATCCGCGGGGCGGCCATTGCGGTGGCCGTGTCGGCCCTGTGGATCGCGTGCTTCATCCTCACCTTCATGTTCCCGATCCTCAAAGGCGCCATCGGCATGGCCAGCACGTTCTGGCTCTATGCGGCCATCTGCTTCGCGGGGTTTGTGTTCGTTTATCTGCGCGTGCCGGAAACCAAGGGCAAGACGCTGGAACAGATTGAAAAGGAACTGGTGGATTGAGGCCGGAAGTCGGCATTTTTTGCCAATACAGGCAATAGAGGCAATAGAGCCAATGCAGCGTTTGGTGTGTGTGTGAGGGCGGGCGCTGCCGTAGTGGCTGGGAGCTGCCTTCTGAGCCATGGAGGGGGTCGAGTGGAGTGGAGGCGCGCCCAGTTTAGGCCGACGGCTTCCGTTGTTTCTGCTCTTTCGAGCATCGTGGCAAACAACCGCCAGGCCATGCCGAACGTTTCCTCCACCCCCTC
>JBEKRX010000085.1:0-19818 GCA_049518415.1 Verrucomicrobiota bacterium | reverse complement strand
GTCCCGCTCGGAGCGGGACGGGCCGCCGCCCTGGGCTACTATCTTGCCGCCCCTCCGGGGCGGAAGGATGCCGCGCTCCGCGCGGGCAGAGTGAAATTGGTGGCAGTGTCAGGATGCGCCCCATCCCCGTCCCCCGCCCCCGCTATCATTGATTTCCCAAAAAAACTTGTTGCACATTAGGGGATTTGCCCTTACATATAGGGTGTAGCGAAGGTCTGTTAGCCGGGATGGCCGGGCGTGAAGCGCCCGGAAACCGCCCCGGCTGCTTCCCAAGATTCAACTTTCATGAGTGGTTTTCCGGGATTGGTTCCGGAAGGCCTTCCGCTACGCACACAAACCAGCAGTATGAGCACAGCGACCAGCAACCAGAAGAATGAGACCGCCGCCTTGGAATACGGTTGCGGCTATCTGGAGATCTCCGAGAAGGGCTTCGGCTTCCTCCGGACGGCCGAGAATCATTTTCATCCCAAACCCTCTGACATCTTCGTGACCCCCGACACCATCAAGCGGAACTTCCTGCGCGAGGGCAGCTTTATCGCCGGTCCGACGCAGCCGCCCCACCGCGGCAACAGCCCGCAGTTGAAGGCGGTCGAAAAGGTCAACGGCATGGCCTTCGAGGACTACACCAAGTCGGTGCGGTTCGAGAACCTGACCACGATTGACCCGATTGAGAAGTTCAAGCTCGAGACCTCGCCGGACCTGATTGAAACCCGTGTGATCGACATGGTCACGCCGCTGGGCAAAGGCACGCGCGGCCTCATCGTCGCCCCGCCGCGCACCGGCAAGACGACCATCCTCAAGCAGATCGCCAACGCCATCACCGCCAATCACCCCGAGGTCCACGTTATGGTCCTGCTCATTGACGAGCGCCCCGAGGAAGTCACCGATTTCCAGCGCTCGGTCAAGGCCGAGGTCGTCGCCTCCTCCAACGACCAGGACCTCGAAACCCACGTGCGCCTGTCCCGCTTCATGATCGAGCGTTGCCGCCGCATGGTCGAGGCCGGCAAAGATGTCTTCGTCCTGCTCGACTCCATCACCCGCGTGGCCCGCGCCTACAACAGCGTCCACGGCGGCAGCGGCCGCACCATGACCGGCGGGGTCGATGCCCGCGCCCTGGAAATCCCCCGCAAGATGTTCGCCTCCGCCCGCAAGATCGAAGAGGGCGGCTCCCTCACCATCCTCGCCACCGCCCTGGTGGACACCGGCTCGCGCATGGACGAACTCATCTTCCAGGAATTCAAGGGCACCGGTAACATGGAACTCATCCTCGACCGCAAACTCTCCGATCGCCGCCTCTTCCCTGCCATCGATATCCCCAAGAGCGGCACCCGCAAAGAGGAAAAACTCTTCCCCAAACACCAGATCGAAGCCGTCCGCAAGCTCCGCCGCACCATGGTGGACCTCAACCCGGTCGAGGCCATGGACACCCTCATCGCCGCCCTCAAAAAACACCGCACCAACGACGAACTCCTGTCCAAACTCCTCTGAACCGGGCAGCGGCCTCATTCAGACTACCTAACTCATTTAGCTCTTATAACCCGTTCCACTCGCCCGGGCCACCCTTTCAACCCATGAGTGAGCCAAAGGACGCACCGCTTGCAGCCACGCTGCATTCCCGCCCGCCCCTGTGGCGGATGCTGCGCATCCACCAGGCCATCCAGGCCGGCAAGTACCCCAACGCCGCCAGCTTCGCCCGCCAGTTCGAGGTCAGCCCCAAGACCATTCATCGCGACCTCGAATTCATGCGCTACCAGTTGGACCTGCCCCTCGAATACAACCCCCAGCGCTTCGGCTTCTTCTACACCGAGAAGGTCGAGGCCTTCCCCACGCTCCAGATTACCGAGGGCGAGTTCATCGCCCTCGTCATCGCCGAGCGCGCCCTCGAACAGTATCGCGGCACCAACTTGGAAAAGCCCCTGCTCAGCGCCATCAAGAAGATGGAGCAGGCCCTGCCCGACACCATTTCGCTGAGCCTGGCGGAAATCCAGCAGACGATCTCCTTTCGCACCCGCGCGGAGCCGATTCTGAACCTGGAAATCTTCGATCTGCTGGCCAAAGCGACCGCTGCGCGCCAGCAACTTCAGTTGAGCTATCGCAAACCCGGCCAAACCGCCGTCGAACCACGCGTGGTGGACCCTTATCACCTGGCCAACATCAACGGCGAATGGTTCCTGTTCGCCTACGACCACCTCCGCAAAGACATCCGCACCTTCGTCCCCGCCCGCATCCAGCGCCTCAAGCCCACCGGCAAGACCTTTGCCCGCCCGCAAACGTTCTCCCTGGAGAAACGCCTGCGCGACAGCTTCGGCGTCCGCTCCGGCCACGGCGTGGAGGATGTGGTCCTTCGCTTCGCCCCGCAGGTGGCCGATTTCATCCGCGAAAAGCGCTGGCACCCCTCCCAGCAACTGCGCGAACTGGACAACGGCGGCGTCGAACTCCGCCTGCGGCTGTCCAGCCTCGGGGAAGTCGAACGCTGGGTGCTCAGTTGGGGCGGCAACGCCCGCGTGCTTGGGCCCCCGGAACTGGCCCGCGCCGTCAAACAGGCCGCGCAAAAGATCCTCCGCCCCGGCACACCGGCCAGGGAGCCGGGCTGAGGCGGCGCTCGGAGCAGAGCCCCTCGCAGAAAAAATCGCGGATGAGTCGGGGAGCGTTTTGGGGGAGGAATTTGATCTGGATCAGCCGGTCGGCGGCGGGCATTCTCAGGGCGGTTGCACTTGCGACACACTCGATGCGGAATATGAAACGCTTGTTTTCTCTTCTCCAGGCGCTGGCACTCCGGCCTAAACTCCGTTTTGTCGTTCTCCTGTTCGTCGGGTTTGGCCTCGCCGCCCCGTGCGTGGCGGCGGGGGCGGAGAGGGCGCGCGTCAACGTCATCCTGTGGTTCGACACGGAGGATTATTTGTTGCCGGCGGACGACGATGCGTGCAAGCAACTGGCCGAGATGCTGACCGAGCGGGGCATCCGCGCGACTTTCAAAGTGGTCGGCGAGAAGGCGCGGGTCCTGGAGCGGCGCGGGCGCCGCGACGTGATCGCCGCCCTAAGAAAACACGCCATCGCTTACCATGCCAATTTTCATTCCGTTCATCCCACGCCCTCCGAGTATCTGGCCGACTGCGGTTTGCTGGACGGGGCGGCGGAGTTCATTCGGCGCGAAGGCGGCGGGGCGGCGGACGTGCGGCGGATTTTCTCGGTCCGCACGCTGGCCTGCTACGGCCAGCCCGGTTCCTCCTGGGCCCCGCAGGCGATTGTCGCCTTGAAAGGCCTCGGCGTGGCCCCGCACGGCGTCCCCTGCTACGTGGACGAGGGCGACCACGTGGGCTTGGACGAGAGACCCTTTTGGTACGCCGGCGCGCTCAACGTCTATCGGATGGGCGGCAATTGCACGCGCATGGAGTTGCACGACCCGGCCAGCGTGGAACCGGCCAAAAGCCGAGTGTCAGCTATTGCCGAGCGCTTGCGCCGCGAGGATGGCGGCGGCTTGATCAGCATCTATTATCATCCCTGCGAATGGGTCCATCGTGAATTCTGGGATGGCGTCAACTTTCGCCGGGGCGCCAACCCGCCCCGCGAGCAATGGCAGGCCCCGCCGCAACGCACCGCCCAGGAGACCGCCGCCGCCTTCCGCCGTTTCGGTGAGTATATCGATCACATCCGCTCCCTCCCCAATCTCGGTTTTGTCACCGCTGCCGACCTGCCGCTCCTCTACCCGGACGCCGTCCGCGCGGAGGAAACTTCCCAAGGTGACCTGGCGCAAATCGCCTCTCGCCTGCTGTCCGGCGCAGCCAAGGGCGTTGATTTCCTTGTCCTCGGCCGGCGTGCTTACTCGGTCGCCGACCAGTTTGAATTGCTCGCGGTCGCCGTCGGCAAATTGAGCGCCGGCGAAAAGTTGCCCTTTCCCTTGCGCGCCCGCGGCCTTTTAGGCCCGGATAGCCCGCCCCCGGCGCCCGGCGGAAAAAGCCGCCTACCCTGGCCGGCCTTTCGCGACACCGCGCATGACGTGCTCGACTTCATCCAGACCCAGCAGCGCGTGCCCTCCCGCGTCTTCGTCGGCGCCCAGCCTGTCCCGCCCGCCGCCTTTCTGCTCGCCCTGGCCGCCGCCTACGACGGCTGCCAAAAGCACGGCCAGCTCCCGCTGGCTGAGGGGGTGCCGCTGGAAAGCAACCCGGAAGTGCTTCCCGCCCGCCAGGTGGCCGCCGATACCCCGGACCTGTTCGGCGGCTGGATCATCCACCAGGAAGGCTTTCGCGCCCCCAAGATTCTGGAACTGGCCCGGCTCCAGGCCTGGACGCTCAAACCCGCCCTGCGCGCAGGTTTACCCCCGAAAGCGGCGGCACGTTGAGGCGTTGACATTGTGGTCAGGTTGTCAGGTTGTCGGGTTATCAAGTCGGCAGGCGCAGAAGCTGAGCGGGGAGGCTTCGTGGGCCATTTCACAAATCCGCTGACGCATTCGGCGGCTCTTTTTCGCGCAGACGGCGTTGCTCGCACCTCACAGATCCCTGCGGATATGCTCGGTGCTCGCGCCTTGTCTGCACGAAAAATCCCTCGCCGCCTACGTCAGGGTATTTGTGAAACGGCCCACTTGGCTTGGGAATCTGAGAACCTGATAACTTGACAACCCGACAACTTCACAACTTGATGGGGCCTGGGCCAGGAGGCTCTGTATGCCCAATAAGGTGTCTTATGACGCGGTAGTTGTCGGGTCCGGGCCCAACGGTCTGGCGGCGGCGATTCGGCTGGCGCAGGCGGGCTTGTCCGTGCTGGTGGCCGAGGCCAATGACGCCATCGGCGGCGGCGCGCGGTCCGCCGAGCTGACTTTGCCCGGTTTTGTGCATGATGTTTGTTCCGCCGTTCACCCGCTCGGCGCCGGCTCACCTTTCTTCCGGCAATTGCCGCTGCAAAAATACGGGCTGAACTGGCTGGAGCCAGACTTGCCGCTGGCCCACCCGCTGGACAATGGCAGGGCGGCGGTCCTGCAGCGTTCGGTCCGCCACACGGCCCAGGGGTTGGGCCGGGACCAGGCTGCTTATGAGCGGCTGATGAACCCGCTGGTGGCCAACTGGGAGGCCTTGGCCGCGGAGTGCTTGCAGCCCTTGCCGCACGTGCCGCGGCACCCGCTCCTGCTGGCGCGCTTCGGGCTGCGCGCGGTCCGCTCGGCCAGCGCGTTGGCCCAAACCTGCTTTGCGGAGGAGCCGGCCCGCGCCCTCTTTGCCGGCTTGGCCGCCCACTCGTTCCTGCCGCTCGAGCAGAGCCCGGCGGCCGCTTTCGCGCTGTTGCTCGGCATGATGGGCCACGCGGTCGGCTGGCCGCTGCCGCGCGGCGGCGCGCAGCAGGTCGCCAACGCCCTGGCGGCCCACCTGCGCGCCCTCGGCGGAGAGATTGCCACTCGTTTCTGTGTCGAGAGCATCGACCAGTTGCCGCTGGCGCGGGCGGTCCTGCTGGATGTCACGCCGCGGCAGGTGCTGCGCTTGGCGGGCCACAAATTGCCGGCCTCTTATCGGGGCCGGCTCGAGCGCTTTCGCTCTGGCCCCGGGGTCTTCAAGGTCGCTTACGCCATGGACTGGCCCATTCCCTGGAAGGCCCAGGCCTGCCGCCGCGCCGGCACGGTGCACTTGGGCGGCACCCTCCAGGAAATTGCCGCCGCCCAACGTCAGGTGGCCCAAGGTCAGCCCCCCGAGCGGCCCTTCGTCATCCTGGCCCAACCGAGCCTGTTCGACGCGACGCGCGCCCCCGCAGGCTGCCACACCGTATGGGCCTATTGCCATCTGCCCAACGGCTCGACCTTCAACATGGCCGAGCGGATTGAAAACCAGGTCGAGCGGTTCGCCCACGGCTTCCGCGACCGCATCCTCGCCCGGCGCCTGACCAATTGCCAGGAAATGCAACGGCAGAACGCCAACCTGGCCGGAGGCGACATCAACGGCGGCGCCGCCGATTGGCGGCAGTTGCTGGCGCGGCCCGTTTTCAGCCCCACCCCCTATCGCACCCCGGTCCCCGGCATCTATCTCTGCTCGGCCTCCACTCCGCCCGGCGGGGGCGTGCACGGCATGTGCGGGTTTCACGCCGCCGCCGCCGCCCTGCGCGACCTGTTCAAGAAAGGGCCGTCAAGCTCTCCCAAGCGGCGCGCCGAAGCCTCCTCCGCGCGATGGGCGATGGACTGAAACGCAAAACACTGTTGGGAAATTCGCCCGGCAGGCAGTCTTCAATTGAGCGCGCCGATTTCATATTCGGTCAATTCCCGACGCTGCCAGCAACGCCAGCACATCTGCCTGGGGCGCTCCGGCCTCGAAATTGTCCCTTGGAATGCCGCAACTTTTGGCTTAATTTCATGTTTTAGAGAAAGGCCATTTCGCTTTATGCCACAGTTCTCATACAAAGCCCGCCGGCGCACCGGCGAGGTCGTCGAAGGCGTCCTCGACGGGGCCGACCGCTCGGCCGCGCTTTTGCAGATCGAGCGGCTGGGACTGTTCCCTGTGGCGGTGGACGCCGCCAAGGGCAGCGCGGCGCCCGGCGAGCGCGCCGCCGTCGGCGCCAAGGCGGATTGGCGCGCCTTGCTCCCCCCGACTTTGCGCGCCGCCCTGAGCCGGAAGCGCAAACCCAAACTCCAGGAATTGGCTACCTTCACTCAGCAGTTGGCCAACCTGCTCAAGTCCGGCATGCCCCTGACCGTGGCCCTCAACAGCATGACCCACCTCCAGTCCAAGGGCATCGCCGCCGACGTGAGCCGCGAGTTGCGGCAGGACGTCATGGAGGGCCGGAGCCTCTCGGACGCCATGGCCAAGCAGCCCCGGGTCTTTTCCGACCTCTACGTCAACATGGTCCGGGCCGGTGAATCCAGCGGCGCCCTCATGGAAGTCCTTCGGCGCATGGCCGACCACTTCGAGCGCTTCGCCCAGGTCCAGGCCAAGTTCACCTCCGCCCTCATCTACCCGGCCTTCGTCGCCGTCGTCGGCCTGAGCATCATGTTCTTTTTCGTCACCTACATGCTGCCCAAGTTCATGACCATCTTCGAAGACATCCGCGTCCCCTTGCCCATGACGACCCAGGCCCTGCTCGGCATCAGCCACTTCCTTGGCGCCTACTGGTGGCTCCTGCTCGGCGTCGTGCTCGCCGGCGTCATCATCTTCAAACGCTTCCAATCCTCCGAGGAAGGCCGCCGCAAACTCGACCTTTGGAAAATGAATGCCCCGGTCTTCGGCAAGGTCATCAAACTCAACCTCTTCGGCCAGTTCGCCCGCACCCTCTCCACCCTCCTCGAAAACGGCGTCCCCGTTCTCACCGCCCTCAAAATCACCGAGCAGATCATGACCAACAGCATCGTCAAAGAGGCCATCGCCAAAACCCGCGAAGAGGTCACCGACGGCAAGACCATCGCCCAGCCCCTGGCCCGCGGCAAAATCTTCCCCCAACTCATGGTCGACCTCGTCAAAATCGGCGAGGACACTGGCGATGTCCCGGGCGCCTTGAAAAATGTCGCTGAGGCCTACGAAAACGAACTCACCATCGCCCTGCGCGTCATGACCAACATGATCGAGCCCGTCATGATCATCGTCATGGCCCTCGGCGTGGGTTTCCTCCTGCTGAGCATCCTCTCCGCCATGTTCGCGATTACTGCCAATATCGCAAATCAATGAGCCAAATCAGTCCAGGGTCCCTGGCCCCGGCGTCCGCCGCCGAGCGCTGCGGCCGCGCCAATCCCCAATTTCCCGCCCGGCCCGCCGCTTCTCTCCCAGTCCCCGCTCGGCCAAGGCCCCTGGGCCATTGGCCATGCCACTCCGCCCTCCGCCGGGGCTTCACGCTCATCGAAATCATGATCGTGGTCGCCATCATGGGCATCGTCATGACCATGAGCGTACCGTTGGTTTACAAGTTGTGGCACAAGGCCCCGATGATCAAAGCGGTGCGGGACGTGGGCGAAGTCTTGAGCCGCGCCCGCGCCCAGGCCATCATGCAAGGCTCCCTGGCCGAGGTCGTCTTCCGCCCCCGGGAACGAATCCTGGCGGTCAACGCTGCCGCCAGCCCCAGGCCGCCACATCCCGAAAACCAAGACCTCGGCGCGCTCGCCCCCAGTGCCCCCCCGCCGCCACACTCCGGCCGGTCCGCCACCCTCGATGAATCCATCGCCATCGAGATGCTCGATGTCAATCTCACCGAGTACAAGGATGCCGAAACCGCCCGCGTCCGCTTCTATCCCGATGGCACCTGTGATGAACTGACCCTCATCCTGCATTCCCTGCGTTCCGACAAAAACGAGTGGTACAAGATCACTCTCGAAATCACCACCAGCCTGGCCACCGTCGGCCCTGTTGACCGATGAAACTCTTGAGAACGAATGACGCGGGGCCCGCGACCAGCAACGTCACCTGCCCCCACTGCGCTCTCCGCCCTCGGCGCTTCCTTGCCTTTTCCCTCCTCGAGGTCATGATCGCCTGCGCCATCTTCTTCATGGCCGTCTTCTCGATTCTCGCTTTGGTTTCCAGCTCGCTCCGCACGGCCCGGAGCTTGCGCCGCGTCGAGGTCGATGCCGGCATGGTCGCCGCCCAACTCCTGATCAAAACCAATCGCTTCTCCGAGGGCACCCAGTCGGGCGACTTCGGCGAAGTCTATCCCGATTATTCCTGGGAGTATGAGTGCAGCCAGATTGAAACCAACGGCCTCATGCAATTTGACATCCTGGTCTTCCGCCACGGCAGCCGCGCCCCGGTCGACGCCATGAGCATCCTGTTGTTCTCTCCCGACTCGGCGAACCTGCGGTTCGGCGGCCTCAGGCCTGTCCCATGAAGAGGCGCCGAACACACACCACCGGACCACCCCCTGGAAGTGACCAGTGCCCAGTGACGAGTCACGTCGGTGACCTGCCCCAGCCACGCGTCACCCGCCACTGCTCCCGCGCCTTCACCCTGCTCGAGATGCTCATCGCCATCGCCATCTTCTCCCTGGTGCTGACCGCCATTTATTCGACCTGGACCGCGATCCTGCGCTCCGCCAAGTCGGGACAGCAGGCCGCCGCCACCGTCCAGCGCTCCCGCATCGTCGTGCGCGTCCTCGAGGACTCCCTCGGCTCGGCCCTTTGCTTTTTCCAGAACCAACGCTACTACGGCTTTGTGGCTGAAAACGGCTCCGAGGCCATGCTCAGCTTCGTCGCCCGCCTCTCCCCAGACTTCCCACGCAGCGGGAACTTCGGCGACTTCGATGTCCGCCGCGTGGTTTTTTCGGTCGAGCCGGGGCCTGGTTCGAGCCGCCAACTGGTCCTCCGCCAGGTGCCGCTCATGATGGACCTGAACTCCGATTCCGATAACCGCATAATTGTTGATGAAAAGAACCACCCCGTCGTACTCGCCAAGAATGTCAAGGAATTCAAGTTTCTGTTCTGGGACCAGCGCCGGAACGACTGGGTCGATGAATGGAAGCAGACCAACCAACTCCCCAAGGGTATCGTGGTGACCCTGAAACTGGCCGACACCGCCCGCCTCACCTCCGCCCAGCAAGAGATTACCCGGATCATCAGCCTGCCCGCCACGGGCGTTCAGGCCCTCTGGCAAATGCCCAGGGCCTTCCCGGGTATGCCTGGCCCGGGCGGAATCCAGCCGCCCGGAACGACCCCGCCCGGCACGGCGCCGCCAAGCGCCACGCCTCCCGGCGTTATGCCCCCGGGAACAGTCCCGGGTGTGATTCAACCCAGTCCCGTGCCCCTCAACCCTCGGGGCAGATGATGGGAGTCCAACCATGAAGCTCCTGCCTGCCCGGGAATCTGCGCCCAGGGAAAAAATCCTGACCGATGCCCATATTGCCCCACGCTCCGCCCAGCCAGCCTCCAGCCTCCAGCCTCCAGCCTCCAGCCTCCAGCCTCCAGCCTCCAGCCTCCGGCCTCACGCATCACCTGCAGCTTCCGGCCTCGGACTTCGGACTTGGGACTTCGCCCCTCCTCACCCCTCACCCGTCGCGCCTCCCTCCCAATCGGGCATCGCCCTGATCATCGTCATGATTTCCATCACCGTCCTGGCCATCCTGGCCGGCGGCTTTGCCTATTCGATGCGGGTGGAAACCAGGCTGGCCCGCAACGTCAACAACGAGGCCCAACTCGAATGGCTCGGCCGTTCCGGCGTGGAATACTGCCGCTGGATCCTGTCCGAGCAAGCCCGCATCCCCGGCGAAAACTACGACGGCCTCAACCAGGTCTGGGCCGGCGGCCCGGGCGGCATTGCCACCACCAATAGCGCCCTCGTGGATGTCCAAAAGGAAGTCCGTCTCGGCGCCGGCAGTTTTACCTGGAAAATCACCGACCTCGAACGCAAGTTCAACATCAACACCGCCCCGGAACCCATCCTCCAGCAAGCCCTCATGCTCATGGGCGTCGATGCCGGCGAAATGACGCCCATCATCAATTCCATCCTCGATTGGATCGACCCCGACGACTTGCCCCGCCTGCAGGGCGCCGAGAGCGATTATTATCAATCCCTCCAGCCACCCTACCTGGCAAAAAACGGGCCCATTGATGACCTGTCCGAATTGCTCCTCATCAAGGGCGTCACCCCGGAGCTTTACTGGGGCGCTGCCTGCACCAATCATACCTCGGCCGCCTTCCAGCAAAAAGCCAGGTTCTTCGGTCCGCAAACTCCCATGGTCACTTTCAACTCGGGCTTGGTCGACCTTTTCACCCCATTGTCCAGCGGCAGAATCAACATCAACACCGCCTCCGCCGATGTCCTCCAAATCATCCCGGACGTCAATGCCATCGTGGCCCAGGCCATTGTCGCCGCCCGCGAGGGCGAAGACGACGGCACCGGCCTCACCGGCCCTTACCGCAACGTGGACCAGGTCCGCCGCGTGCCTGAGGTCGGCCTGGAAGTCGCTCGCATGCTCCAGCAATTCTGCGATTTTCGCAGCCGCACCTTCGAAGTCCAAATCGATGCCCAGGTCGGCGCCTCCAAACGCCAATTCATCGCCATCCTCGGCCGCAACACCCCCCGCGACATCCAGGTCCTCAGCTTCTATTGGAAATAGCAGCGCGGACGCCCTGTTAAGTTATCAGGTTATCAGCTTATCAGGCTATCGGGCTGTCAGATTCCCGAGCCAAGCCTCCCCAGCCAGCCTCCGCGCCTGCCGGCCCGTCCTCCGTAATCCCGATTCCGAATCGCGACGGAGGATGGACCTGACAACTTGACAACTTGATAACCCGGCAACCAGGTCAACGTTTCAAGGTCTCATCCGCTATCTTCCATTCTGCTCAATGCAGCCCTTCAACTCCGCATTGAACGCCTCGGCAGCGAGCAGCTCTTCCAGAGGCAAATGCATCCGGTATCGCCAGTAGTTTCCGGAGCTGGCCGGGACATTGATTCGTTCCGCTTGCGGATTTGCCCGGCGCAGGCGCTCATCCATCCCGAGCAGGTCCTGCAACTGGAAGACGGCCCACATCGCGGGCGAGGCCAAATGCTGGACCAGGATGGCTTTGCTGATCCACGTCGGACAACACACGGGCGCCGCGCCCGCCTGCCCAAGTTCCTGGCTGAAAAACTTTTGCGTCACACCCCGGTCCTCTTCCCACCAGGCGCGCAGCGTGCTCATATCATGCGTCGAGGGAGTCACCACGCTCAGATAAGGGGCGTCCTTGGGACGCGAGAACTCCTGGCCGAGCCGTTTGGGCATGCGTTGCACCTCCAGGCTGAGCAAGCCCAATTGTTTCATCGCCTCGGGCACGCAGTCGGGCACCAGGCCCAGGTCTTCCCCGCAGACCAGCATGTTGGTGACCCGTTTAAGCGCCGGCAGCTTCTGCATCGCTTCCTGCCTCCAGCCTGCGTCCTGGCGGCGAAAAAAGTAATCCACATACAGCTCCCGAAGCTGTGCTCGGCTCGGCCCATCCAGGTGTTTGAAAGAGGAGGTCCCCGCCAGCCCGAAACGCAAATGGTATTGCTGCCCCGCCCCACCCTCCGCTTCCAACAGGATCACGTTGCTGATCAAGTCAAACAAGCCCGCCCTCAGCCGGGCGTTGTGCTCGTTAGGTTCCAAAGCGGCGAAATACTGCCCGACCTGGCGCTGGGTCGCGAACTCGGGCTTCAAGCCATAATCGCCCGCTCCTTTTGACTGGAGGAACCGCTTTCTCACCTCCGCCTCCTCTTTGGGAAACACCTCTCGCAGCACCGCATCCGTGATGTAAGGCTGCAAATACCGCTCGCGGTCAAACCGGATACCCCGGCTGCCAAACTCCCTCAGTGCCACGGCAAGGCAGGGAACGAAATGCCCCAGCACGCCCTCCACGGCGTCGCTCGGGATGCTCCAGATCCGGAAGAAGCCCAAAATGTGATCGAGGCGGAAAGCATCAAAGTAATGCCCCATCTGCTCAAACCGGCGCTTCCACCACTCAAAGCCTGTGGCCTTCATCCGGGGCCAGTTGTAGGTCGGCAACCCCCAGTTTTGCCCCTTGACGGCGAAAGCATCCGGCGGCGCGCCGGCCTGCATGTCCAGGTGATAAAGCTCCGGCTGCTGCCAGGCATCCGCCCCGTGACGACAGACCCCAATCGCAATATCCCCCTTAAGAATTACACCCTTGCTGTGGGCGTATTGCGTCGCTGCCAATAACTGCGCGTGCAGGTGGTATTGCAGGAAGTAGTGGAAGCCAATCTCCTCGGCGGCCGCCGAACCCGCCGGCGCCAACCCCGCCAACTCCTCCGGCTGGTAACCGCGGCAGCGCGGCCAGCCTGTGAAGTCGGCCGTGCCATACTGGTCGCGCAGAAAACAAAACGCGGCGTAGGGTTCCAGCCAGTGCTGATTCCGCTCGAAAAACAGACGATAGTCTTCGCTGCGGAAGAGGTTCTGCTTTTCCGAAGGATAGATTTGCTTGAGGAAGCCCAGTTTGGCGTTGAGGACGGCCTCGTAATCCACCTCGTCCAGGGCGTTGAGCCGCTTCCGCTGCGCCTCCAAATTCGCCAGCAGCCGCTGGTTTTGTCCCGTGGCAACTTCGCGCAGGTTCAGGTAAAGCGGATGCAGGGCAAACGCTGAGACCGCCGAATACGGGTAGGAGTCCAGCCAGGTATGGGTGGCGGTGGTATCGTTGACCGGAAGGATTTGTATCATTTTCAGCCCCGCCTGCTGGCACCAGTCGGCCAGCAGCTTCAAATCCGTAAACTCACCCACGCCGAAACTCGCTGCACTGCGCAGGCTGAACACCGGGAGGGCGACCCCGGCGCCTTTCCAGGTGGTGGCCGGCAGACCCGCAAACCCGTCATTCACCATCGTCAACTGGCCGGGCGCCCCACTATCCGCCAGGCCTCGGTTCCGCCCTTCCTCATAGCGAACCAACGATTGGTTCCCCAGATCATATACGCCGTACTTGTATTCTAAAGGAAACACCGCTCGGCTCAGGTCCAGCTCCGCGCTATAGAAATCTTCCCCCGCCGGGCGCTTCAGCAGCACCGCTTCAGCCGGGTTCCACTGGCCCAGGGCGGGAGTGTTGCCGAGCAGACACAGCGTCTGCCCGCTGGCCAGCAGCGGGGCTTTGACCTTGAAGATGTGGGTCACCTTGGCGGGCGCCGGCGCCCGCACCTCGGCGCGGTTGGGCTTCAACAAGACTTGCTTGAAGGGTTCGGTGTAAAAGACATTCTCGCACTGCCCTGGGGAATTCCAGGAATCGATGATTAGCACTTCATCCGCTTTGAAAGCGGCCAAACTGATTATGCGATCACGCCCCCAGTCCTGAACCACCGTGCCCTCGGCTTCACGCAGCAGATAGTTATAGACTATGCCCGCCTCGGGCATGGCCGCCGCAGCCATCACGAGCCTCACCTGCCAAAACTCTTCATTCAGATACTCCAAGGCTATCGCCCTCTCCGCCTGGCCATTGCCCAATAGCTCATGATTCCCCGTCAACCACAGCGACTGCCCGTAATCCGTATGGTAGCGCAACCGAAAGGTCACTCTCATGCGGCCGAGCCTACCGGGCCTGCCCGGCGATGTCATGGCCAAAGTAAGGCAGGGCGCACGCCTCGTCCCCGCGTTCCGTCGCCCGACCCCGGCGCCGACCAGGCGGCGGCGCCCGAAATCGAATTCCGGCCTCGCCCGGGCCCTTGGGGCCGGGCGGAAATCGAAAAAAATTGCCAATACAGCCAATAGGGCCAATAGAGCCAAGGCAGGCTTGGTCCTCGGGCGAAGAATGCGCGACAACTGTGGCGTGGCGTGTGATGCGCCATGAACAAGAAGGAGGCTCCGCCACCGCACGCCTGCGCCGAGCAGCTCGACCAGCGCCCCGACAAGAACGCGGCGCCGCCGCTCGAGAGGCGCGTTGCGCTGCGGCCCTCAACCAGTTCATCGGGAGTTCGGCCACGGGTTCCTTGAGGCTCTTTACCAGGGGGCGGCAAACGGTTGATTTTGCGGCAGATGACTGACGAAAAGACCGTTGACGAGCTCGACTTTGGAATCGGCTTCCGAATATAAAGCCACTGGCATGTTTATCGCCTTCCGCAAGCCGGCGGCCAGATGCGTTGCCCGAAAGCACGCCTCCGGGTCGCGGTTCACCACCAATACGCCCACCGCCATTAGCAGCCCCTTCAAGGCGCGCCGCGCGAACGATTCGCATGTTGCGGTTCATTAGGCCAAGAAATAATTTGTCCGTCTTGGGGCCGCGGCGTCCATGATACGAGTGAATGATGAACGATGACATGACCCTGGTGCGGGACTACGTCGCCGGCAAATCGGAGGCGGCGTTCGCGACGCTGGTCGCGCGGCACCTCAACCTCGTTCATTCAGCGGCGTTGCGGCAGGTGGGCGACGCGCATCTGGCCGAGGAAATCACGCAGTCGGTGTTCATCCTCCTGGCGCGCAAAGCCGCTTCGCTCGGCCCGGACACGATCCTTTCGGCCTGGCTGTATCGCGCCACGCGCTATGCCGCCGCCGATGCGTTGAAAGCCCGCCGCCGCCGCGAGCACCGCGAACGGGAGGCAGCCATGCAATCCATCCTGAACGAACCGCCGGCCGGGGCGTGGGAAAAACTGGCGCCGCTTTTGGACGAGGCCATGGCCGGCCTGGGCGAACGCGACCGGACCGCGCTGGTGTTGCGTTTCTTTGAGAACAAGACCGCGCGAGATACCGCCCGCGCGTTGCAGGTGAACCCGGACGCCGCGCAGAAGCGGGTCAGCCGCGCCCTGGAAAAGCTGCGGAAGTTTTTCAGCCGGCGCGGCGTGGCCTTGTCCACCGGGGCCATCGCCGGGATGATGGCAGCGCATTCGGTCCAGGCCGCGCCGGCCGAGCTGGCGGCGAAGGTCGTGGCGACGGCGGCGAACGGCGCGGCCGTGCCGGCCTCGATTATGGCGCTCGTGAATGGAGCGGCAGTCCTCATGACGGGGACCAAATACAAAACTCTTCTGGGTTTGGGCGCGGCCGCGTTGATGACCGGCGGCCTGCTCACCGCCGCCCTGTGGCGCGGCCCTTTCCGTGTGCCGCCCGCAACCCCGAGTTCCGGCACAATTTCGCCAACCGGTTCAGGCACGGACGGCGCGGACGACCGCTCCGTGGCGGAAGTGCGGGAACCGTTCCCGGAGGGGGCGTTTGCCTTGCTCGACTCGCCCCCCGGAGGATTGGCCGTGGGGCCGGACGGGAAGATTGTCGCGGCGGCGAGCCTGTTTGGCGTTTTTATCGATCCGCAAGCGGGCACGCTCGGATATTTCAAGCGGGGCGCGTTTCGTTTTCGACCGGATGGAAGTCTGGACCCGGATTTTGATTGCCGGGCTGAATTCCCCGGATGCAACCCGGTCAGCGACCACGTTGACCTTCATCCCGACGGGCGCATTTTCATGTCCGGCTTGTTCTATGCGGTGGACGGCAAGCCCCGGGCCGGCTATGCCATGTTGCTGCCCAATGGGCGCCTGGATGATTCTTTCCAGCCCTGGCGGGGAACGACCAATAGCCCCCAACGGACCTATCTCCCCGGCGGCACTCTTCCCGCCAGCTTGTTGAGCGACGGCTCGGTAGCCGTGATGAGCGGCGCCGTCGAAGGGCCGAGAGCGCCGTATCCGCTCACCGTCTATCGGCTGGGTCGGTCCGGCGAGTTTCTTCCGCCCGCCAGGGCCAATTCTCCCGCGGCGGAGTTCTCGCAGCCGTCGGGGTTGATTCTTACGCTGGGCCCGGTCGGATTCTGGGCGCGAAAGCCGGTGGAGTGGACCCGGGATACGCCGGCAGCGAGGCGGCCTCCTTTCCAAGCCGACAGGCCCCGCTCCGACCTCCCGGGCGGGGCGCCGGTCGCGGACTTGCCGTTCGAGCGGTGGACCGAGCCACCGTCGGCGGTGGATGCCGCCATGGCGCTGCAGAATCTCTTCGAGGAGGTGCCGCTGGAACTCTGCCGCTATGCGGTGCGGCTGCCGGACGGCGGCGCCATCCTCGCCGTGCGGGACGAAGTTGTGGACGGCAGCATGAAGGCGGGCGGACGCCTCATGCGCTTTGACCGGAACTGGCGGGCCGATTTGAGCTTCACGAACCACTTTGAAGCCGACTTGCGAAGCTGCATGACGCTCAAGTTGCAACCGGACGGCAGGCTCCTCCTGGCCGGCCTGGTCGGCACCATCAATGGAGAGGACTTTCCCGGCCTGATTCGGCTCGAATCAAATGGCGCGATCGACCGAAGTTTCCGGTGCCGGACTGACAATTCAGTTTCCGGACGGGTGATGGATTTGGCGCTTCAGCAAGACGGACGCATCGTGATTTGTGGATTCTTCACGACCGTCGATGGGGTCAACTGCCAACACCTCGCCCGCTTGAATCCGGATGGCTCCCTGGACCAGACGTTCAAGAACCGTTTCATCAGCCTGGAGGAATTGAACACTCATCGGCGCTTTCCGGTCCGGCACCTGGCCGCATCGTCCTCCGCCACCAGCGCGCCTGTGCCGGAGGAAGCCGCCTCGCCCCTGGCCCTGGAAACTATCCTGATCACCTCGCTGGATTATCAGGGCGGCGTGGCCACCATTCGTTTCACCGGCAGGCCGAGCCAGCTTTACATCCTGCAAGCCAGAGATTCGCTGGCCGCCGCCGGTTGGAGCAACCTCAGCACCAACCAAACCGGTTCCGCCGGCGCCGCGGTCTTCCGGGACGAGGAGGCAAAGAATCTCCCAATGCGTTTCTACCGGATCGCCGCGCCCTGATCCCCTCCAACTTGCGCTAGGATGGGGATATGAAAACTTTGGTTCGTGCAGCCCTGTTCTTGCTCACAGCGGTTTCGTTTGGCTGCCGTGCCTCCGGGCAGTCTTTGGCGGAGCCAGACGTGCCGACGGGTTTATTGGAACGCAAGGGCGACAAGATTGTCGCTGCGCCAGCAGAGGATTTGGCATTGGCTAAGACCTACCACGCCTTCAAGGACAAAGGGCCGCTCGTTGCGGGCCAGCGGATTACGATCATGACGCGGAATACGCAGTACCGAATAGGCGAGCCGGTTCGTGTGCTCCACATATTGGAAGCCGTCGAACCTGGAAAGAGCGTTCATCTTATGGGGCCGAAGAAGGTCTATGGCGAGTACGTGGATGGGAAACTGGTAACGCCAAAAGGACCGGGCAAGGACCCGTACCGTGGAATGGTTGCGGACAGGCCAATCGCGGACTTCAATTACGAGATCAGCACCTACACCTTCACCGGGCCGGGTCTGCATACGATTCAGTGGAAGGGTGGCGGCGCCTCAGTTCAAGGCCCCTTGGGATTAGAGTCCAATATCATCAAGCTGGAGGTATTCATTGAGCCGAAGAACAGATCACCTGAACCGAGCGTGACAGCGTCCGAGCCGGCTAAGGTAGCACCTGACCCAATCCAGCGACTGGTCGCGCGACTCTCATCGTCTCACGGCCTGTGGCAGAACGGCCTGTTTCCAAAGCTCGATTTGCCCGCCACTGCTTCCACGGAGCAGGTCGTTTCGCGGGTTTTTCAGATGAGTGGCTTTGATAAAGGGCACGTTACAACGCACCGCATTTTGGAGACTCGGCAGGTGCGGATTCCAGGCAGCCTCCCGGACATCTACACTGCGGTTCTTGTAGATACCGATCTTGGCAAGAAGATTGTGCTCCTGAAGCACGAAGGGCCGGCCGCAGGATGGTGGAGTCGAGTTTATGACGCGGAGACATCAGGTTCAGTTCAACGGCCCGGCGGCCTCTTGACAAATCTTCAGAGAGTTTTAAGTAACACCTGGTCGGGAGCGCGGGCTGGAATCCGCGTTGTCGTTCGCCCTGGCTGCGCGAATGACGAAACCGCAACCTGAAAATGGCCACGCGCCGAATCAAACCGAAGCGCAAGCTTAGCTGCATCGCCACGCTCGCCGCGCTCGGCTGCAGCGCAACGGCTTTGAGCGCGGCAACGAATTCGACCGGATATGCGTCGGCCGGGCCGGCTTCCGCCGCCGACAAGCGAATTTCCGAGACCATGGTTAAGACTCCCGATGAAACCCGGCAGAAATCCTGGAACTGGCACGTTCAGAACACTGACATCCTCCAAGGTGACCCTGGGTTCCCCGCCAAATACTCCGGGCCGAATAGCTTGAACAGTAAAGGCGAAATCAGGGAAACCGTCTCGCTGGACCTATTCTCCGGGGTGCGCTTGTGGCGCGGCGCCGAAGCTCATATTGACGGATTGATGTGGCAAGGCTTCGGCTTGAGCAAGACCCTCGGCGTGGAGGGCTTTCCCAACGGCGAAGCCTTCCGCCTGGGCACCGAGGTCCCCAATGTGATTTTCGCGCGGCTGTTCCTCCGCCAGACCATTGAACTCGGTGGCGAGCAGGAAACTGTCGAGGACGACCCGCTTCACCTGGCCGGCGTGGAGGATGTGTCGCGGATGACGCTCACCCTGGGGAAAATGAGCGCCAAAGACATCTTCGATAACAACACCTACGCCAACGACCCCCGCACGCAGTTCCTGAACTGGGCGCTGATGGCCAATGAGGCCTGGGATTTCCCAGCCGACAGTCTCGGCTATATGACCGGGTTTGCCGCCGAATTGAACCAGCCCCACTGGGCGGTTCGCTACGGTTTCTTCCAAATGCCTCGAGTTTCCAACGGCATGGCGCAGGATGCGCACTACCTGGACGCCTGGGGGATGGTAACAGAACTTGAGCGCCGTTACGCCCTCAACGGCCACCCCGGCGCCGTAAGGTTCCTGGCCTTTCTCAACCGGGCCCACATGGGCAGTTATCAGGCCGCCCTCGAGAATCCCACCCGGCCCGCGGACATTCTGGCGACGCGCGATTATCGGTTCAAATACGGTTTCGGGTTGAATGCGGAACAGGAACTCACCAGGGGCGTCGGGGTGTTCACGCGTTTGGGCTGGAGCGACGGCCACACCGAGGCCTGGACCTTCGCCGACGTGGATCGCACCGCGACGGTGGGTGTCAGTGTCAGAGGCGAGTCCTGGCGCCGGCCAAACGACACCTTCGGCCTGGCGGGAGTGCTCAACGGCATCTCACGCGTTCATCAGGCGTTCTTTGAGGCCGGCGGCGCCGGAATTCTCGGCGGCGACGGAGCGCTGAATTACGGGTGGGAGAAAATCCTGGAAACCTATTATGATTTTCAGGTCTGGAAAACAATCCACGGCGCGCTGGATTACCAGTTCGTCAGCAACCCGGCTTTCAACCGCGATCGCGGCCCCGTCTCGATTCTCGGGGCGAGGCTGCACTGGGAGTTTTGACCAGGAACTTCTCACCGGAGTGCTGAAATGAACACGAATCTGAGTTCTATCTCGGGGACGGGATCGGGATAGGGACGCCGGTTGCCCGGCGCCCCTCCCACAGATCCCAGCGTGCAGTATTCCCGCACTGGGCTCTTCACCGCAACTCGCTCTCGCAGCCGCAAGGACGATAGTGCGGAC
>JBEKRX010000084.1:0-21714 GCA_049518415.1 Verrucomicrobiota bacterium | reverse complement strand
GGCAATCGAGAGGGTCGCCGGTAGGGACAGCAGGATATGGACGTGATCGAGCGTGCCGCCAATCTCGATGGCTTTCATCCGGTTCTGCCGGGCGATGCCGCCCAGGAAGGGCCAGAGCCGTTCGCGCAGTGGCGGCGTGATCAGGGGGCGGCGTTCTTTGGTGCTGAAGACGCAATGGAACCACGAGCTGATGTATGACATGCCACTGATTCAACCGTCCCTTCGGGACGGAGGCAACGCTAAACGGCTTCTCCCGGCGCTGAAGCGCCGGGCTATTGTCGGGATGTCCCTACGGGACAACGACCGACCTCAAGCCACTTGACATTTCCGGGACAACAACCGACCTCAAGCCGCTTGACATTTCGAGAGGCGCCTGCGATGCCGAGGCAAACGCGTGGGTGCGCACCTCCGGGACGGAGGCAACGGTAAACCGGTTCTCCCGGCGCTGAAGCGCCGGGCTATTGTCGGGATGTCCCTCCGGGACAACAACCGACCTCAAACCGCTTGACATTACGAGAGGCGCCTACGATGCGGAGGCAAACGCATGGGTGCGCACCTCAACAGTCACCAAGCAGATGGCGGCGAAAACGGCGAATCACTGAAAAAACTGGTGTTTGACGTTGCGCAGGCAGGAGAGAAGCGGCAATCGTCTCCATTCATGATGGTGAGTATGTCGCGATGGTGGTCATGCTGGTGTCAGACTGCAATGATAAGCGATGGAATGCGTCGCCGTTGGCGGTCCGCGTCGCGGCCCAACAGGCCGGCAGGACCCAGGTTTTGGCGCCCCTTCAGGGCGCGCTTGGCTTTGTAAACGGCTTCCCAGGGCATCGGCCTGCCGGCCTCAGCCCTGGGCTGGGCTCTACCGGCCCTTCGGGCCGGAAACGCGGCCCATCCAATAACACGGACAGTACGTCGCTTATTTCCGCAATCAAGCACTATGCGGCGCAGGTCCGAAGGCCGCGCTGGGCGGCCTCCTGAATGTGGGCCGGCTGGGTTGGCTCGGCGAGCATGCGGTAAAGCGCCTGGGCCTCCGCCCGCTGGCCGGCTTCGAGCAAGTGCTCCGCGCAGTTCAGGGCGGCGTCGGCTGTCTTGTGCCGGAGCGCCGCGGGCGCCTTGGGGTGGAAATGGCGCAGGGCCTGGCCCGCGGCCACGGAGCCGATGGCGCCCAGGGCGGCCACCGCCGCGCCGGCAACCTCCGGGTCAGCATCATTGAGCAACTTTTTCAGCGCGCCTGCGCTCGCCGCCTCGCGCCGATTGCCGAGGGAATTGATGGCCCCTGCCTTCGGCAAACCATGGAGCCGCCCCAGGGCCTTGCGCAAGGCTTGAGTTGCCTGGGGGCAGGGCAAGGCCTCGAGCGCGTTGCGCGCCGCGGTGCCAAGCTGCGCCTCCGCCAGTAACTGACTGAGCGGCGGCACGGACTGCTCCGACCCGATCAAGCCCAGCTTGGCACAGATGTATTCGCGCGCCACGACAGAGCCGCCGGCGCGCAGGCTGGTGAAGCGGCCTTCTTCGAGCGCGGCTCGTTTGTCATCGGTCGTGCCTGCGAGGTACTCGTCCATAGTCTCGGGCTTTGATGTCATGACATAAAGGTGGCTTATCGCTGCAGCCGGAAGAATCTCGCCGGCGCTGACATATCGAGGTTGGTGTAGCTCTGCCACGGATTGGGCAGGTTGGTGTACGGCCCGAGGGGCGTGGGCGCGGATTGGAGGACGCCCGGGCCGCTCCATTGGATGACCAACCCGGAGGGATCGAGATACGCACCCAGCCTCGGCCGAGCCGGCACTAAAGCCAGTCCGTGATAGTTGCCCGAGGCGACACCTGCGGCATTGGTTGCCGCGGCGGCAATGTCCAACTGGCCATACGAATTGTCGCCCCAGCCCACGATCGTGCCATCCGCCCGGAGGGCGAAAGAGTGGAAATCCCCGGCGGCAATGGCGACGATGTTGGACAAGCCGCTCGGCACATTGGTTTGGCCCCAAGTGTTGTCGCCCCACACGACGACGGTGCGGTTGGACAACAGGCACACGCTGTGCAGATAGCCGGCGGCGAGGGCGGCAACACCGGCAAGGCCCGACGGCGGCGAGGCCTGCCTGTAGGCATTGAATCCCCACCCGGCGACCGTGCCGTTGCTGCGCAAGGCGAGGTTGTGGTTGCGTCCGGCGGCAATAGCCCGAACTCCGGCAACACCGGAGGCGCCGCTGACCTGTCCCAAGCTGTTGTCGCCCCAGGCCGCCACGGTTCCGGCAGCGAGCAGCGCCAGGCTGTGCCCATCCCCGGCGGCGACCGCCAGGACCCCATTGGCCGACGAGGGAACGTTGCATTGCCCGGCGTCGTTGCGGCCCCAGGCAACTACGCCGCCGCTCGCGGTGACGGCCAAGTTGTGCGCCGCCCCCGACGCGATCGCGGCGAACTGCTGGCCCCCGCCAGGAACGGCGGTCTGCCCGTCGCCATTGAATCCCCAGGCCAGGAGCGAACCGTTCCGGCGCAGCGCCAGCGTGTGGTAGTCGCCGCCGGCCACCGCGACCACGTCGTCCAGGTTCCCCGGCACGTCGGTCTGTCCCCCCGAGTCGTCACCCCAGGCGAGGACGGAACAGGGGAGGTCGAAAACGCTCACGCGGCCCGTGGAGGAGACGCTGCCGTAGGAGTTGGCGACGGTAACCCGGTAGTAGCCCGCCTGGGCCAGTTGGATATTGGTGATGAGCAGCGTCTGTGTCTGGCTGGTGGAAATCTGCACGTTGTTGAACCGCCAGGTGTAGGTCGGAACCCCGCTGGCCAGGACCTGCACGCTCAAGACCACCGTGCTGCTCCGGTCCGCCAGCAGGTTGGTGAGGCCTTGCTGGAAGATGGGCGCTTGATTGATCACGCTCACCTGGCTCAAAACGCTGGTGGCCGCGCCGAAGGCGTTGGTGACGGTGACGTAGTACTGCCCCGCCGACGCCACGGTGACCTGGTTCAGCGCGAGCCGGCCGTTGGTCTGATTGAGCAGCGGCGCGCCTTGGAAGTACCATTGGTAGCGTAGCGGTGCGCTGCCGCTGGCCAGGCTGTTCAGATTCGTGCTCGCGCCCGCCGCCACCACGACCACGGATAAGGGTTGCTGCACGAAGAGCGGCGGCGCCGCCGTGACGATCACGGTGGCGACCTGGCTGGTTGCCGCGCCGATAAGATTCGATGCCACCAGGCTGTAATCGCCCCCATCGCTCA
Organism: Verrucomicrobiota bacterium; assembly: GCA_049518415.1. GTDB lineage: Bacteria > Verrucomicrobiota > Verrucomicrobiia > Limisphaerales > UBA8199 > CAVQND01. The sequence continues at coordinate 18,513 of JBEKRX010000084.1, read as the reverse complement.
AGCTTAGATTTGAAAGCACCAGGGAGGCCTGGCCGGCGCCCGGCAGATTCGTGCCGTTGAGCTGCCACTGGTGACCAATCGGCTCGGAGCCCGCGGCCAGGGCGCCGAGCGTCGCCGTGCCGCCGGCAGGTTGGGACGTGCCGGCTGGCTGGCTCAGGAAATAGGGGGCGACCGGCGTCACCGCGAGCGTGGCCAGGCCGCTGGTGGCAACGCCAAGAACGTTGCTGACGGTCACCTGGTAAGCGCCGGCGTTAGGCGCCTGCGCATCGTTGAGCTGGTATTGCGCGCGGGTGGCGTTGGGAATCGGCGCTCCATTGAACCACCATTGGTAGAACAGCGGCTGGCTGCCGGACGCGATGACGGAGAACGCCACATTCGATGAAGCGCCCACCACCTGCGATGCCGGGCCGCCCAGGATGGCCGGGGCCGCGGGCAGCACGCGGACAAAGGCCACCGCGCTCGTCGCCGCACTCGCCGCGTTTTGCACCACGCAACGATAGACCCCCTCCTGGGTCTCCTGGATATTGGTGAGCGTCAGCAGGGCGTTCGTGGCGCCGCTCAAGCCCACACCCTCGAACGTCCACCGGTAGTTCAGCGGCGTGGTTCCCTGGGCAACGACCGAGAGCTCGAGGGACTGGCCGGCCAGGACGGTGCTGCCCACCGGCTGGCCCGTGATCGCCACGGGCTGGAGCACGGCCACGTGGGCGACGGCGCTGGTGACGACGCCGTAGGCATTGCTCACCGTCAACTGGTAATCGCCCGCCTGCGCGACCTGGATGGCCGTCAATGCCAGCGAGGAATTGGTCGCGTCCGGAAGCATGAGCCCTCCCGCGGTCCATTGGCACGATAACGGTGCCAGGCCCGTCACGGTGCAGTTTAGCGTCAGGTTGGACCCCACGAGCACGTTGTTGGTGGCCGCCGGCTGCTGGGAGATCCTGGGCGAGCAGATGAGGGCCAGCGGGAGGCCCTCGAGGCGGTGCGTGGCGCTGTTGAAATACCATAGGTCCCGGTCGCCTCTGTCCACGGCGAGCGTGGACGCGGTGACCGGCAGATTGTAAATGGCCTTGCCGGTGGCGGTGTCGAAGGCTTGGGCCGAGCCGAAGGCAACCGAACCGTCGCTTGAGCAGCCATAGGCTGGCGTTCCTGGCCAGGCACCGAGCGTGGTCAGCAGCACCAGGTTGGTATCATAGACCCCCCCGTTCCAGAAGACCCGCGTCCCATCAAGGCTCACGACCGGGCCTCGCGTCGGGGGAAGCATGCTGGTGACTCTGGCGACTTCGACAAAGCCAGCGTCCCCAAAGGCGTCCTTGGACAAAGCAGACTGCGCGCCAATGCTGTGGTAGTAGAAATTGCCGGTCGGATCGCATACGCCCGCACCCAGGACCATGCCCGGCGGTCGTATGGTTATGGTGGAGAGGCCGGTGTGGGCATCGATCACGTCCATGTAGGTGTGCTGCCCTTCGGTAACCAGGCGCCAAGCCTGGCCGGCGCTTATGTAATACACATCGGTCCCCATTGAGAGCGGCGCCACCTCAGTCCCCGTCGTGAGATCAACGATGCGGGTTACAGGCTGCCCCCAGTTGGAGACGTAAAGATGGTCGTCGCGGGGGTTCACGGTCATGTCCGTGGGGTTGATTCCGATGGGCAGGACTCGGTCCACCGAGCCGGTGTCGGTGTTGAGGAACAGCACAAACGCGTCGTTGGCGGTCCCGCTGCCCGGGTGGAGGGCATAGATGTAATCGCGGCTTGGGTCCACGACCATTTGGGAGCAATTCGCGTCATACAACTGGAGAATGAGGGGGTATTGCAGCACGATGCCGTCGCTGGCGATGGTGATGATATTGGTGTAGGTGCCGGCCGCGAGATTCGTCGGGTTGACCGACAACGTCACCACGGCCGGGGTGGTGCCGTTGGTGGCGGAAGGCGATACCCAGGGGGCGGCGACGCTCAAGGTCCAGGCGGTCGGTTGGGCCGCGGTCAGGGACAGCGAGGCTGGCAGCACGGGCAACCCGACCAGGGCGCCCAGGTTCAGCGCCTGGGGCGACACGCTCACGGAGGAGACGGTAAACGACCACACGGGTCCCGGAGTCACCGCGGTGTAACCGACCGAATCCACGCGCCAATAGTAAGTGGAGCCGGGCGTGAGCGCGGCGGCCACGGAAAAGGACGGGACGGAGGAGGTGCCCAGGAACCATTGCGAAGTCGTATCGGCGGCCGCCACCTCGGCCTGGTTGGTTCCCAGGAACACCCGGAAGCTCGTCGCCCACCTGCTGGGAGTCCAGGCGAGTTGCTGCCGGGGCGGGTTGACGACGGAAAGATCCGCCGGCACGGGATTCGATGCCGGATCCGGCGCGGCGATAACCGAGCCGAGGTCGTAAACGGCCAGCGTGCCATCGCCGGAGTTATAACGAAACAGCTTTTGCTGGTTGCCGGAGACGGTTTGCACGGTGCTGGCGAACGGCAGGTTAGTCAGGAGCGTACCGTCCTGGGTCTTGAAGACCGCGGTGGGTCCGAAGGCCAGGGAGCCATCCGCTGAAATCGCGTAGATATTTTCCGTAAACGAAGCCAGCACGAGGCTCACATTCGCGGCCGCGAGCATGTACCCTTTGTTGAAGAGCAGAGTCTCGGAGGCGTTGAGGAGGATCGGCGCGTCAATGGGGTCTCGATACTGGAACGGCCCGGTTTGATTCCAGGTGAGGCTGGGCGCGGTGGCGGCAAGGCGCGCGACCGTGGAGCCCGCCCAACCTGCGCCCCAGCCGTATTGCAGCCAGGTGTAAAGCGTGCTGCCATTGCGAGTCGCCACCATCCCGCCGGTCCCGTCGGGCACGCCAACGGCGCCGTAGATGTACATGTTGGCGCCGGCGTCATAAACCATGGTGCTGGCGCCCGTATTGTAGTTCAAGGCGTAAATGTTCGGCGCCCAGGCGCCATCCGTAAAATAGACGCGGCTCGAGGCCCCGAGAGCGAGGTGCAGCGGATCGGTGGGGCTGTAGGCGTTGGGCGTCGAGATCGACTTTTCCGCGACCACGCTGAACGTATCAAGGCTGACCTTCGAAACCGTTCGGCTGCCAGTGTTTACGACATAAAGCGCGTCCCCCGCCGGGGTCATCACCATGTCGGTCGGGTATTTCCCCAAGGAAATCACGGACACCGTTGAGCCGTTGGTGGCGTCCAGGGCCACCAGCGTGCCGGGATTGTTGCCTGAGGAAGCGTCGAGCGCATAGACGCGAGAACGTGCGGAATCCGGCACCAGCTTCACCAGGACGCGTGCAGGCGGCACGTTGGTTATCTGCGCCGGCCCGCTCGTAGAGGCGGCCAGCGCGATGGCGGATAGGAGGAGATAAGGTGTTCTCATAGTAGCGGCCTCTGTTGAACTCAACGCGCAGCCTAGGCCGTTCGCCGGAGGGGCACAAGAGAGAATATCGGCACCCGTGACTATCTTTTGATCCCGGTTGAAGCTTACTGAGAATTATGAAAACGAGTGGGTCTATGAAAACCGAGACCTTCCTCATCACGGGAGCGTCGTCGGGCATCGGCCTTGAGCTGGCCAAGTGTTCTGCCTGTGCCGAGCGGATGGCTGCCTTGCACGGTTCCAACTGATGGAAAACCAGAGGTGGCTGGCGCACACGTTGACTGGTCAGAACGGGTCATAGCCGAGAAAGCGCACGATCCTGCTGCGGATTTTCCGACTGGGTTGATGCTTCTCTTTCTCCCAGTCACGGAGGGTGCCCTTGTCCACGCCGAGAATTCTCCGGCATTCGGCTGCCGTCATTTTCAGGTCGAATCGCCGCTTCTTGATGCGCTCGCCTATGTGGCGGGGGCGAGCCGGATAGTACCCGCTTTTCCACAAGTAGCTGTTATTCTTGGGCTTGGAACACGTCAACGTCAGGTGGCAAAAAGGCATCGCTGCACACCCACCGCGGCACTCCCTTCCTATGCGGCGCAGGTCCGCAGGCCGCGCTGAGCGGCCTCCTGAATGTGGGCTGGCTGGGTTGGCTCGGCGAGCATCCGGTAAAGCGCCTGGGCCTCCGCCCGCTGGCCGGCTTCGAGCAAGTGCTCCGCGCAGTTCAGGGCGGCGTCGGCGGTCTTGTGCTGGAGCGCCGCGGGCGCCTTGGGGTAGAAATGGCGCAGGGCCCGGCCCGCGGCCACCGAGCCAATCCTGCCCAGGGCGGCCACCGCCGCGCCGGCCACCTCCGGGTCAGCATCTTTGAGCAACTCTTTCAGCGCGCCTGCGCTCGCCGCCTCGCGCCGATTCCCCAGGGAATTGATGGCCCCTGCCTTGGGCAAACCATGGAGCCGCCCCAGGGCCTTGCGCAAGGCTTGAGTTGCCTGGGGGCAGGGCAAGGCCTCCAGGGCGTTGCGCGCCGCGGTGCCAAGCTGCGCCTCCGCCAGTAACTGGCTGAGCGCCGGCACGGACTGCTCCGACCCGATCAAGCCCAGCTTGGCACAGATGTATTCGCGCGCCACGACAGAGCCGCCGGCGCGCAGGATGGCCACGAGTTGCTGTTCCAGTTGTTGGCGCGAGGGCGCGTCATTCAGGCTGGCGGCGGCCGCGGCCTGGTCAATCGGCAAGAGCGCGGCGCGCCCCGACCCGCGGTCGTAAGCTTTGAGCGCCTCAAGGGCTTGGGCCAGGGCGCCCGGCGCCGGCGGCGCGTTTGAACTTTTGGCTGGGGGAATGGAGTCGGGCATAATCGGGATGGTAACTGTTCAGGTGTGGGGCAGGTTTGGCGTGAATTCTTACGCGGGGCCGAGTTGAAGGTTTGTCCCGTAGGGACAGCTCGAGAATAGCCCGGCCGCTTCAGCGCCGGGTACGATGCCCAAAGAGCCCGCGTCCCGAAGGGACGCTTGAAGCTCAATCCCACAAATAGCGCTCGTCGTACTCAATCCGATGCCTCTTGAGCAGGGCCAGAAACTCCTCCTGGAATGTCCTGCGCCGATGGTGTTGCTCCTGGCCTTGGATGTAGCGGATGGCCTTGTCCAATTGCGACACGCTCACGCTGAAGGCGCCATACTTCTCCTGCCAGCGGAATCGCCGGTGCTCCGGGAAGGTTTCGTGCACCCACTTCGAGGAGGCGCCCTTGAGGAGCTGGAGGGCTTGGGCAATCGAGAGGGTCGCCGGCAGGGACAGCAGGACATGGACGTGATCGAGCGTGCCGCCAATCTCGATGGCTTTCATCCGGTTCTGCCGGGCGATGCCGCCCAGGAAGGGCCAGAGCCGTTCGCGCAACGGAGGGGTGATCAGGGGGCGGCGTTCTTTGGTGCTGAAGACGCAATGGAACCACGAGCTGATGTATGACATGCGACCGATTCAACCGTCCCTTCGGGACGGAGGCAACGCTAAACCGGTTCTCCCGGCGCTGAAGCGCCGGGCTACTGTCGGGATGTCCCTTCGGGACAGGCGCCTCTTGGCACTCCCACCAAGCGCGGGCGGAAAAGCCCTTCCCCCTGGCCCGCTCCCAGCGCCCAGGGCGGAATGGGATAGGAAGGCGGGTGATCATTTTTTTCCCCAGTTTACCGTCGCCGCCGTTTTCAAGCTGGCCGCATTGAACAGTTCAATGCGCCGGGTAAGCCTGGACTCCGGCCCGGCCTCGGCGCACTGGAGGGCGAAGAGGGTCGGCTGGAGGCCCAGGCGCCGGACTTCCATCAGGAACGCTTCGCTCGGGTCGGCGCCGCTTTCGCCGGGCAGGTCGGGCATCTCCACCGTGATGAGCCGCTCCTTCAAGGTGCGGACGGCGCGGACCGGGTCGATGCCCGCACGCCGCCAGCCAGCCAGGCTGCTGGCGGCGCCGATGCGCGGGCTGCGCCCGCGGCAGACTTGCAGGAGGCTTTCGGGCCGCGAATAGGGCAGCGAGACTTTCGCCTCACACCGATGCATGGCCAGCTTGAGGTCGTATTCGTCGCAGAGCTTTTCGAGCCGGTCCAGGGCCTGCGGTTGGGGGTCGGCGATGAGGGTCTCGAGGCCCATTTTGCGGCCGAACTCGAACCACTTGCGGCAGCCGGCCTCGTCGGCAGGGAGGTCCGCCAGTTGATAGCTGAGCAAACGCAGGCCGGCGGCATCCAGTTTCAGGCGTACCGCTTCCAGTTCGGAATCTGTGAGCCCCGGGCCGAGTTCTTTGGGCAGGTCTTGGCTGACCAGTTGGCCGCTGGAGCCGCCGATGTAGCAGAGGCCGAGTTGAGCGGCTTGGTCGATGGCCTCAAAGAAACTGAGCTTAGCCCCAGGGCGGGTCGCGGCGCCCAGCCGCCAGCCCAGTTGCTCCTGGGCGCGGACGGGCGGGGTCAACCTGGCGCTGGGCGTGGTTGGGGCCGGCAGGTCGCCCAGCGCGAATTGCGCGGCCGCCAGGTAAAACTCGAGCATCTTAGGGTCCCAGAAGACACGCGGATTGTGCGCAATGGTGCAGTAAAACACCCGGCCCCGGCCATAGTTCCGGACCCAGGCCAGGGCGTAATCGTTGTCCGCGCGCACGCAGTCCCCGCGCGGCTGGCCCTGGCTCACATCGGTCTTGCCGGTATCGATGCTCAGCAACACCCGCAGGCGGTTGCGCGAATAGGGGTCGTGCACGCGGAAGAACTCGTCACGATAATCAAAGCCCTGGCCGCCAAAGGCCCGGCTCAGCGGATGGTCCGGCTCCTCGACCTTGAGCCAGACCCGTTCGTCGCTGTCCTTGTGGTTGGCCCCGCGCGCGCCAATCAGAAACCCGAACTCCGGCCAGTCCTCGACCGCGCCGGGCCAGCGGGTGAAGGCCACCGTGGTGCCGTGCACCCCGAGCAACCCGCCGCCGCCCATGATGAATTCAACCAGGTTCTGCCGCCATTGCCGATTGGTGAAACAGTTGCCCACAGTATTGTTGAAAAACACGGCATCGAACTGCTTGAGGCTTTCGCGCTCGAAGACCGCCGGGTCGGCGCTCACCGCCGTCTGGAAGGCGCCCGTCTTGCGCCCCATGAGGGTGAAGGCCTCGTTGGCATAAGCAATCGAAGGGTGCCCGCCGTAGCCGACATTGAGGGTGAAGATCAGCAATCGGCGCGGCTGGGCCGGGCGAGCGGGCGCCTGGCGGGGGACGGCCTGCTCGATTCGGGCCAGGTCTTCGCTGTTCTGGACGAAAGACTCCGCGCCGCCGGCCGACAGGCCCCCCGCCAGCGCCACGCACCACCACATCCCACTCAGTAGCGCCCTTTCAGGGCGCGGGGCCGGCGGTGGGAACGAGGCCCCAGGGCATCGGCGTGCCGGCCTCAGCCCTGGGCTGAGCTCTGGCGGCCCCTTGGGCCGCGACGCGGACCGCGAAGGATTATCCATTCCATCGCTTTTCATTGCAGTCTAACACTACATTCGCCACGGCGCGCGCATGGCGCGCGAGAGCAACCGGTTTGCGGCTTCATCGCCGACGAACTGCTCTTTGACCGGGTCCCATTTCAGGGAGCGTCCCAGCCAGCAGGCGAGATTGGCGAGGTGCCCCAGCGAAGCCGAGCGGTGGCCGATTTCCTCGTCGGCGCTGGGGGCCTGCCGTGTGCGGAGGCACTCCAGCCAGTTGGCGTGGTGCGTGTTCGAGCCGATGTTCACTTCCGGCGTCCTTTTCAGATTCATCTCGTCAAACAGCGATTCCGGTTCCCCCTCCAACTGGCCGCCGGCGGACATCGTCGTCAGCCACCCCCGCTCGCCGACAAAGACGCCGCCGAAGTTGCCCGCCAGCCGGGCGGTAGCGGGCAGCGCGTGATACACGTCCTTCACCACCCCCCAATGGTCCACCAGGTGCAGCAGGGTTCCATTCTCATAGCGGCACGTCAGGGTGGGATAACGCCCGCCGCTGGGATGAATGACCTCGACCGGGCCGCTGCGCTCATACCCCAAGGCCCACTGAATCACGTCCGCCGCATGCGAGAGGAACCAGGTTGAGGAAGTCACACCGAAGGCGTCGCAAAACGACCACGGCACCACGCCCGGCGACGGGTTGACGTGGTACAAACGATTGTAGGGCCGCCAGGGCGCCGGGCCCACCCATAAATCCCAGTCCAATCCCTCGGGCGCCGGCTCTGCCGGCAGCGCAAAATCCAGCGGGACATACCCCTGGCCGCACTGTTCGAGGTCGAGCACCTGGGCGTACGGTTTGAAACGTTCCCCGCCCATAAAACTCGACAGCGGCGCGTAGGGCGTGAACACCGCTTTGATTTTGCCCAGCCGGCCTTCGCGGATGAACTGGCACACCTTCCGGACGGCCGGAATGGAACGGTACTGCGTGCCGGTTTGAAACACCCGCCCGTAGCGGCGCACCGTCTGCGCCAGCCGCCGGCCCTCTTGAATGGTCATCGAGAGCGGCTTTTCGCAATAAACGTCCTTGCCCGCCTTGGCGGCGTCGATCGATTGCAAGGCGTGCCAGTGATCGGGCGTGACAATGACGACCGCATCGATGTCGGGCCGGGCGAGCACTTCGCGGTAATCATTGTAGGCGGCGCAGCCCCGGTAGGCGCCGGCCGGTTGCGTCGCCGCGTAGATCTCCTCCACGGCGCGGCGCCCCGCCTCGCGCCGGGTCCGGTCCACCTCGCAGACGGCCAGCACCTGGAAGGCCGAATCCGAGGCCAGGCGGTGCAAATGGCCGCCGCCCATGGCGCCTTTGCCAATTAAGCCGACGTTGACCCGGCGGCTGGGAGGGACGGCGTTATTTGCCCCGAGCGCCGTGGCCGGCGCCAACTGCGGCAGGGCCATGAGGCCGGCGGCCGCCAAGCTTTGCCGCAGAAAAGCCCGACGAGTAAACCCGTTGGCCTCGGGGCGAATGCCATGGCGCATGGTTTTCTTCATTCCAGTAAAAGTGTCGCGCACAGGCCTAGCACGGTTTGGGCCGGGTGGTCAAGGAGTGGTCACGAACCCAAATCCTCGCCTAAGACTCTTTTTGAGAAACCGCGGAATACGCGGTTCTCTATTAATTCTCGATTGGCATGAAATGTGGCGTGGTCCCATTTTGTTGGTCTTGGGTGCGTTAGCCCATCCTTAGGCGCGGTTTTTGGCCAGGAATGGCTTCTCGCCACGCGACCGAAAACCGGTATAAGGTGGATCAGATATGAAACCGCACGTCATAGTTGCCTCGCTGGCGCTCGGACTGAGCATCGGCTTGGCCCGGAACTCCAATTCTACATCTCTTGAAAGCCCCGCCGGCGCGCCTCCCGGTTGGCAGACGGCCGCGCCGCGCGAGGAAATCCGGCCAGCCTTCGCCTTCGCGCCCCAGGGCGGGGCCGACGGCAAAGGCTGCTTGGTCATCCGCGCCGATGCACGCGAGGGCCTGGACGGTTGCTGGACCAGGAGTTACCCCGTCGAGGGCGGGAAACATTACCGCTTCCGGGCGCTCTACCAGGCCAGGTCCGTGGCCGTGCCCCGACGGAGCGTCGTCGCCAAGCTGGATTGGCGCGACGCCCAGGGCCGCAGCGTGCCGCTCGACGAGCCGACCGTCGCCGGGTATCTGCGCGGCTCGATCGGCATGGCGGAAACCGAATTCCCCGCCACCGGCGGCGCCGACGCCCAAGGCTGGAGCGAGGTGTCCGATATTTACCGCGCCCCCAGCCGGGCCACCCAGGCTGTGGTCTCGTTGCATTTGCAATGGGCCCCCGGCGGCGAGGTGCGCTGGAGCAACGTGTCGCTGGCTGAAACCGCCGCGCTGCCCGCTCGCACCGTGCGCCTGGCCGCGGTCCACTTCCGCCCCAGCGGCGGCAAGACCCCGTTGGACAACTGCCGTCAATTCCAACCCTTCATCGCCGAGGCGGCCCGCCAAAAGGCCGACCTGGTCGTGCTGGGCGAAACGCTCACCTCCGTCAGTCTCGGGCGGCAGGCCAGCGAAGTGGCTGAGCCGGTTCCCGGACCCTCCACCGAGTACTTCGGCGCCCTGGCGCAAGAGCACCTGCTCTACATCGTGGCCGGGCTCCTTGAGCGCGACCGGCACCTGGTCTATAACACCGCCGTGTTGCTCGGGCCGCAGGGCCGGCTCGTCGGCAAATACCGCAAGGTCTGCCTGCCGCGCAGTGAAATTACCGACGGCGTATGCCCGGGCAGCGAATACCCCGTCTTCGAGACCCGCTTCGGGAAGCTCGGCATGATGGTCTGCTACGACGGTTTCTTCCCCGAGGTCGCGCGCGCGTTGGCCAACCGCGGGGCGGAGGTCATTGCCTGGCCGGTCTGGGGTTGCAACCCGCTGCTCGCCCGCGCCCGCGCCTGCGAAAACCACGTCTATCTGGTCAGCAGCACTTACGAAGATGTCTCCCGGAACTGGATGATTTCCGCCGTCTTCGACCACAGCGGCGAGGTCATCGCCCAGGCCAAAGACTGGGGCACCGTCGCCGTGGCGGAAGTGGACCTGAACCGGCGCACGCAATGGGTGAGCCTGGGCGATTTCAAGGCCGAAATCCCGCGCCACCGGCCCGTGTGCGACCCGGCGGAGAAGTGACCTCGGCCATAAGATTCGTGCTGCCGCTGTTGGAGCGTCCTCCTCCATCCGCCCCCTCCATTTTTGGATTATGAGCACCAGGACGACGACGCGGACGATTGCTGGCAAGTGTTCCTGGGAACGTCTTAACGCTTCAACGCTTCAACGCTTCGGTCTTCCCTCTTTCATAATATCGTTTGAACCGGCTCGATTCGTAAGTTTCGAGTTTCTCGTCCGGGTTGCGCATAACGCGCGCGGCGGCGCCAGGCGTGGCCTCGACCAGTTTCAGACCCTTCTGCGGCCCCAGGACGCTCACCACTTTGGTCAAGCTGTCCGCCGTGATGCCCTGCGGGGCGATGACGTTGACGAGGCTGTGGTTGGTCAAGCCAATGCCAGTGCCAGGGTCAATGATGTGCGAGTAACGTTTGCCCTCGATTTCCAGGCGTTGATACAAGTCGCCCGACGTGGAAATGGCGGCGTTCTTGAGCAACAGGAACCGGGCCGGCGGCGCGTTCGTCACGTCCAGGGGCGCAAGCTCGATGCGCCAGGCCGGCTTGCCGGGCGGCGGGTCGCCGACGACGACATCGCCCCCGCCCTCGACCAACGCCCGGCTGAGGCCCAGCCGCTTGAGTGATTTCAGGGCCTCGTCCACCGCGTAGCCTTTGCCGATGCCACCCAGGTCCAGCCGCATGTCGGCCACCAACAATTCCACGGCCTGGCGCTTGGGATTGAGCCGGACGTGCTGGTAGCCGACCGCTTTGCGGGCCTGGGCCAGCCGGGCCGGGTCGGGCAGTTGGTGCTGGCGCCGCGCCCGGCGCCACAGGTTGACGCACGGCCCGACCGTGATGTCGAATGCCCCGCCGCTGCGCTCGGCCAGGGCCTGCGCCCGCCGCAGCACGAACCACAGGTCGTCGCTGACCGGAATTTCCCGCCCCTGGCCCGAGGTGCGGGAAAGCTTGCTCAACTCGCTCTCCGCCTCGTAATCGCTCAGGCTGTCGTTCAGTTGCTGGACGCGCCGGAAGGCCGCCTCGGCCGCCTGGTCGGCGCCGGCCTGGTCAGGCGCGTAGAGCACGAGGCGGAACGGCACCCCCATCTCCGGCCGCTCATACTCATAGCGCGTGAGCGCCGGGGTGCCTTGCCGGACCGTGACGCAGGACACCGTCCCCAGCCAGAGCGGCAAAAGCAGCCAGGCTCTCCAGCGGCGGAGTTTCATGGCAGTAGTTTCGCCAATTGTCCCTCGGCGCTCAACAGCCATGTTCGCATCAAGCCAAACTTCAGGGACGACCTCCGCGTCTCGGGCGCCGGAGCAGTTGCCTGGTGGCGCGCCTGCGGCTTGCGGGACGTGGTGGACAAGCTGTGAACGACTGGTGAATAACTGTTATTTGACAAAACTCCCGGCCCAGTGCAGATTATAGAGTTATGGCTCTGTCTGCGCTACGCGGAGAATCGAGCTCGCGGTCCAGGCCAGGAGTGTGTACAGGGGCGGCCAATGCTCCACGAGGTCCCCAGCGCCAAAAAAAGCCCAACCACCTGACTGAGCGTAAAATGAACACCGTGCATGACGCCCGCACCAGAACGGATGCACCGACGGTCCTGAATGTTTTCCTGGCCTACGACACGGCCGACACGGGCCGGATGGCGCTGGCATTGTTCGGCCACGTGGCTTCCGGCCTGAAAGATGAAGTGCTGCTCAACACGAAGGTCTGGCGATTTGACCTCCTGACGCTTTCCGAATGCGCCCAGCAGGCGCAGGCCGACGCCGCGAACGCAGACCTGATAGTTGTCGCTTTCGGCGCGCTGGAGCCGCTGCCCGCTGATCTTTGCCAATGGCTTGGAGAGTGGGCGGAACATCGCGACACGCCGGACGCCGCTCTGGCGGCACTGCCCACAGGCGCGGGTGTCGGCGAAGCCGGCCTGCCGGTGGTTGAGACCCTGAGAAGTCTCGCCTCGCGGCACGGCTTGGACTTCATCTGCGGCGCTGAGGCGGTCAGTGCTGACCACCTGGCGACCCTTGCTCCTGGCTCGCCTCGGCGGTAGCCACCCCTCGCAGCGGCCACACTCGCCGACTGGTGGAACTGCCCAACCCTGGGCCGCATATCTCTGGGGCGGGGGAAAGCCGTTGACCTTCGGCTAATGCCACTCACCCCGTCAAGGGCTGCTTCCAAATCGGCACCACGCGTTTCATTTCCTCAATGAGCCATTGGCAGGCGGCGAACGCTTCCCCGCGATGTGGGGCGACGATTTCGACCCAGAACGAAGGCTCATTGACTTTCACCACGCCCACTCGATGCACCAGGCGCACCGACTCAATGGGCCAGCGCTTGGCCAGCTCGTCCAACAGCAGCCCGAACTGCCGCTCGGCCATGCGCTCAAAGGACTCGTATTCCAGCGCGCGGATCGCCACCCCGTTTTCGGTCCCCCGCACCAGGCCCACAAAAGATACCACCGCCCCCATGCCGCTCGGGACAGACCGCTCGGCCAGCAGCGCCGCCTCATCGATCGGCGCAAAAGTAATCCTCAATTGCCTCTTCATTCCGCAGGGCCATTCCTAATTTCCCATTCCCCCCAGCCACCGCCTTCTCTCCGCCGCCCGTCCGCCGCGGGCCATTGGCCATTGGCCATTGAAAATTGGCGATCCCCTTCCGCACTCCGCACTCCGCGCTCCGCCTTGCGCACTCCACACTCCCTACCCCCCCTGGACCGGTGGAAAGAGCGACACCTCATCGCCCTCCTTCAACCGGCAACTGCGGTGCTGGTAATCCAGGCCGACCGCCGCCAAGGTCGATTTCTCCAGCGCGCCGAGTCTCGGAAACCGCTCCGCCAGTGTTTCCAGCAACTCGCCCACCGTGCTGCCCTCCGGCAGCGTGGCCGTGGTTCGCGCGCAGCCGGCCAGGTCTTTGAAGTAGGAGTAAAAGCAGACCGTGACGGACATGGAGGGAGAAGCCGAGGTCAACAAGGTCAACAAGGTCAAAAGGTTAGCGAGGCTGCGCCTCAGACCACCTGTGGAATCGGGCCTGCCCGGAGAGGTTCATTGAGAATTGAGTATTGAGTATTGGTTATTGGTCATTGAGTCCGCAGCGGGCACGCAAGTCTTGGGCTTGGCCTTCGCTGTGGAAACCGATTTTCCGAGTCCCGATTCCGAATCGGGATTCCACCAGGGCCTCAATGCGTCGGGCGGGCAGCAATTGCGCCCGGATGATGAACCTGAGCCAACCTCGAGTCTCCACCAACTCTTTCAAGGCCACATTGATCTTGTGCGCGAAGTCAGCGCGGCTTTCCCCGACCCGGGCCTCGTCATAATTGGCGCGGAGGGCCGGCGCGCCGGCCCTGCGCACCAACTCCCGACAAGTCGGGACATGCCGGTCCAGGCGCGTGTCGGGCAGGGCGTCCACGACCTTGCCAATTCGCGCCGCCAAACACCACAGCCGGTCCGAAAGTTCATTCGGCATCATCCGCGGGCATTCTTCAATAACCAACGATCGTTTTTCAATCCTCAATGCTCAATTCACCTAAAAGTCCCGATTCCGAATCGGGATTGCATTCGCAGCGAAACTTGACCTGATTACAACGAGTTTTGCCGGTCAAGAACTTTAAAGGTTCAAGCAGATGATACCGGGCCTGGACGGAGCGGACGGGGCCTTGGGCACTGGCTCTCGGCCAGGCCGCCCGGCGGTTTGCCCCCCGCGCAATCAAGGTTAGGGCCGGCGAGGTGATAGACCTGCGGCCGCAGCACGCCCACGAACGGCAGATTGCGGTAGCGCTCGGCAAAATCCAGCCCATAGCCCACCACGAAAAAATCGGGGATTTCAAACCCGACATAGTCGGCTTCGATTTTTTCTACGCGGCGGGCGCCCTTGTTCAGGAGGACGCAAGTCCTCAGGCGCCGAGGCCCCAGCGCCTGCAGCTTTGCCCGCACGCGGGCCAGGGTCTTGCCTGTGTCCAGGATGTCATCCACCAGGAGCACGTTGCGCCCGCGCACGCTGAGCCGCAATTCCTTGGTGAAGACCAACTCGCCCGAGGCCGTGCCGGCGCCATAACTGGATACGCCGATGAAATCCAGCCGCAAGGGCAGCGACAGGTGGCGAATCAAATCCGCCAGAAACATCACCGTGCCGTTGAGCAGCGAAACCACGACCATTTCGCGGCCGGCGAAATCGCGCTGGATCGCGCGCGACAGCGCGCGGACGCGGCGCGCGAGCTGGCGCTCGGTAATGAGAATGCGCGCCAGGTCTTTGCGCCAGCGCGGCGGCACGCCGGCCCTCGAGCCCGGTTGCCAGACGGTGCCCGGTCTTCGCATAAGGCCTGGATTCTAACCCACAACGCCCGGTTGCCGAGCAATTTTTCTCTCTGCGCGGCGGGGCCGGCCCCGCCGGACACCCCGCGGACTGGCGGCGGGAAGCCGCCCGCACGCCCACGCTGCAAGCCTGCCGCGACAACGGACTAAAGTTCTTCCGCCTCCTGCCGATAAGCAGCAGCAGAACAGGCAGCCGGCAGCCTCTAAAAGCCGGCAAGGATAACGGCGGATGCCTTAAGTTCCGCCTCGCGGCAAGGATGCCGTTAGCGAACAACAAATCCCCGCAAGGGGTGACTCATGGAAGGAGTCAGTATGGTTATCAACACAAACATCGCGGCTGAGAGCAGTGCCTCACTGCTGGCGACTTCGTCCGCCAACTTGGCCAAATCAATCCAGCGCCTGTCCTCCGGCTCGAAAATCATCTCGCCCCAGGACGACGCCGCCGGACTGGCAGTGTCGATTCAGTTCGACGCTCAGTCGGCTCGGATCAGCGCTGCTTCGAACAACATCGGCAACGCCGTGTCCTTCACGCAAACCCAGGACGGCTTCCTGCAGCAAGTCGGCAATGCCCTGAACCGGATGAGCGAACTGGCCGTCTCGGCCCAAGACACCACCAAGACCGACAGCAATCGCGCCTTGTACAACGGCGAGTTCCAGCAACTGGGCAGCTACATCACCAACGTAGCCAGCAAGGACTTCAACGGGGTGAGCCTGTTCGACACCGCCGCCAAGAGCGTGACCATCGACAGCGAAGCCGCGCAGTGGTCAATGGCCGTTGTCAACCTAGGCGTCTCGGCCTACACCACGGCCACGGGCTCCAACATCGCGACTTCGTCGGCGGCGCCCACGGCGCTGACCGCAGTCAAGGCGGCGATCACCCAACTGGCCTCTGACCGGGCGAACATTGGCGCCAACCTGGCGCGCCTGAACTACACCAGCGACCAGTTGTCGGTCCAGAAGACCAACATTGACGCCGCCAACAGCGCGATCAAGAACGTGGACGTCGCGCAGGAGAGCACGAACTTCGCGCGGCTGAGCATCCTGGTCCAATCCGGCACGGCGATGCTGGCGCAGGCCAATGCGATGCCGCAGACGGTCTTGAAGCTTCTCTAGGTTGGTGCCTAGCTACGCTCCTCTCGCAGGGGCTGCCGGACGGCGCTGGGGGCGCCGTCCGGCTCTCTTTTCCACTGCCATAGCTCTGAGTTAGAGCAGGCAAAAATGTCTGCCCGGCTCAGAAAGGCACTCAAGTGCTCCCCCCAGACAGCCGATGTAGGGGGTGTGTTGGTTCGAGCTTTCTTACTGGCGGCACTGATACCCGCCCTGTTGGCGGGGTGCGCCACCCCGCCCGCCCTGCGCCGGGCCCTGACGGCGCCCTACAAACCCGCAAACGTCTATCTGCGCCAGCCCGCCTTGCCCAAGGCCATCCGCCGCGTCGCGGTGCTGCCCTTGGCCCGCAACCCCGACGATGCCAACCAGGCTGTCGGCGTGGACCTCCTCTGGCCGCTGTGGCTGGCCGAGCTGGGCAAGCGCAATGTCTTCGAAGTCGTGCCCGTCTCCACCGAGGACCTGCGCGTCCTCACCGGCCGCAACGCCTGGTCGGCGGAAGACGAATTGCCGGTGGACTTGTTCCAGCGCCTGAGCCAGGCCACCGGCTGTGACGCCGTGCTGTTTGCCCGCCTGACCGCTTTCCAGGCCTATCCGCCCCTGCGCACCGGTTGGCGCGCCCGCCTGGTGGATTGCAGCCTGCATCTGACCTGGTGGAGCGTGGACGAGTTGTTCGACGCCGGCTCCAACCCCGTCGCCGTCGCCGCCCAAGCTTATGCCCGCGCCGATTTGAATCTCCCCAACCCCTTGCTCAGCGACACCGGGGTCCTGCACTCTCCCAGCCGCTTCGGCCAATACACCGCCTTCGCCGTGGCCCGCACTCTGCCACAACGCTGATTTTGTGCTAAAGCCCCCCGCTGATTCTGCCGATAAACCGGGCAAGAGTGACCGCCTGCCACTTTGAATGATTTGGCTATGCGCGTGAATCCAAACAGTGAATTGCCCAGTGCCACGGGAATTCCCGCTCGTGCCCCGGCGCAAGCGCCGGGCCTGGGGGCGGACCTGCTGACGCTGGGCGCAGCCGACGGCCTGAACCGTGCCCTGGAGCAAACCCCCCTGGCGCGCCCCGACCAAGTGGCCCGCGCCAAAGACCTGGTGCAGGATGCCTCCTATCCGCCCACTGAGGTCATCCAAAAGATTTCAGTCCTCCTGGCCGCCCGCCTCGTCGACCAGTCAAATCAGGCTCAATAGCCCCTTGGGCAATTCGCCCGACCTCCGCCCCATGCGCCCCAACAACCCAACCATCCTTCCACACCCGCTCAAGTCGTACCAAACCATTGCCACCCAAACCGCCCCGCCCGGCCAGTTGGTCGTGATGCTTTACGACGGCGCCATCCGGTTTCTCGAACGCGCCTTGGCCGGCTTCCAGCACGATGACCCGCTCGAATTCAACCGGACGATCAACAACAATGTCCTCCGCGCCCAGGAGATCATCAGCGAACTGAACAATTCGCTCGACCTGGCCCAGGGCGGTGAACTCGCTCTCACCCTGCGGCGGCTCTATGACTTCATGCACCGCCAGCTCCTGCTCAGCAACGCCCGCAAAACGCCCGAGGGCATCCACGATACCGTCCGCCGCCTCTCGGTCCTGCGCGAGGCCTGGACCGAAATGCTGCGCCGCCAGGAAAACGCCCCGGCCGCGCCCGGCCCGTTTGTCGCCTTTGCCGCCACTTCCTGAGACACCGCCACCGGATGAATGCCGCGGCCCAACTAACCCGCCTCCTGGCGGAGTGGCAACGCCTCACCGAGCTCGAAGCACAGGCCATCCTCGCCGATAACTGGCCGGAGGTCGCCCAGCACCAACGCGCCAAGGCCCGGCTCGGCCCGGACATCACCCAGGCCCTCGAGCAACTCCGGGCTGCCCGGCCCGGGGGGCAAACCCCCGCCCCGGCCACCCCAGGCCCTTTCGCCGCCGCCGCCGCTCCACTGGTGGCGCTCGAAACCCGCAATCGCGACGCCCTCCGCGCCAAGTGCCAACGCAAACGGGCTGAATTGGAATCCGCCAGCCAAACGACCCGCAATCTCCAGGGCGTGCGCCGCGCCTACGGCGGCGCCCACGCTCACCTCTGGCAATCCTATTCCTGAGCCTGCTCCTCGCCGAAACGTTCGCTCCGCGGGGCCATCTGGTCCAGGGGCAGGACCATTTCGGCCGCCGCCCGGCAGGCAAACCCGCGCCGGCCCGCGCCAGCGCGGAACCATCAAGCATCAGCACGGCCATCCTCCGGCCCAGGCCTAGTGTCAGACTGCAATGATAAGCGATGGAATGCGTCGCCGTTCGCGGTCTGCCTCGCGGCCCAACGGGCCGCCAGAACCCAGCCCAGGGCTGAGGCCGGCAGGCCGATGCCCTGGGGCCTCATTCCCACCGCCCGCCTCGCGCCCTGAAAGGGCGCTACAGACCTCAATCCCACACATATCGTTCGTCGTACTCGATTTCATAACGGCGCAAAAACGCCCGGAATTCGTCCTGGTAAGAAACCTGCCTATGGTGCTCGCGCTGATCCCGAATGTACTCGCGAAGCTCGTCCACCCCCGACTGGCCTACGGAGAATGCGCCATAGCCTCCTTGCCAGCGATTGTGGCAGGGCTTTGCGGTTTTGGCGCCCCTTCAGGGCGCGCTTGGTTTTGTAAACGGCTTCCCAGGGCATCGGCCTGACGGCCTCAGCCCTGGGCTGGGCTCTACCGGCCCGTCGGGCCGGAAACGCCGCCCATCCA
>JBEKRX010000083.1:0-22136 GCA_049518415.1 Verrucomicrobiota bacterium | reverse complement strand
CCCCTTCCCCCCTCCCATGCGCTCGGAGCGCATGGGAGGGGGGTGATCCGTTTTTCCACTTTACCCAGGGCGGCGGCCCGTCCCGCTCGGAGCGGGACGGGCCTTGCCCTGGGCTGGTATGTATCCGCCCCTACAGGGCGGAAGAATGCCGCGCTGCGCGCGGGTAGAGTGAAATTGGTGGCAGCCGCCCAGGGCTGCTATGTTTCGGCCCCTACAGGGCGGAAGAATGCCGCGCTGCGCGCGGGTAGACTGGAATTGGTGGCAGCCGCCCAGGGCTGCTATGTTTCGGCCCCTACAGGGCGGAAGAATGCCGCGCTGCGCGCGGGTAGAGTGGAATTGGTGGCAGTGCCGGGATGCGCCCGAGCAACCTGCAATCGTTGGGTCCCATTGGCGCGGCGGGGGGAAGGCCCCCGCTGCCTCCCCGACGAGGGAATTTCCCCCGGACTTTGGTTGCGGGTGCGCCGCGCCAAACGATATGTTGCCTAGCAAGATTATCGAAGGGCGCTTGCAGGAGGCGGTCAAGGCCATCCTGCCCGATGCGGACACCGCGGCGGTTTGCATCCGCCCCTGCCCGGACCCCAGCTTCGGCGATTACCAGACCAATGCCCTGATGTCCCTGGCCAAAGCGCGAGCGATGAACCCCCGCCAGTTGGCTGGCGCAGTCCTTGCCAGGCTCGACCTCGCCGACTGGTG
The DNA here is from genome assembly GCA_049518415.1 of Verrucomicrobiota bacterium. Taxonomy (GTDB): domain Bacteria; phylum Verrucomicrobiota; class Verrucomicrobiia; order Limisphaerales; family UBA8199; genus CAVQND01. The sequence continues at coordinate 21,443 of JBEKRX010000083.1, read as the reverse complement.
TGAGCGGGTCGAACTGGCCGGGGCCGGCTTTTTGAATTTCCGCCTGCAGACCGGGGCGCTGGCGCGGACCCTGGCGGCGGCGGCGCGCGGGGAGCACCTCTTTTTCCAAAAAACCACCCAGCCCCGGACGGTGGTGGTTGACTTCAGTTCCCCAAACGTCGCCAAGCCGATGCACGTCGGCCACATCCGCTCGACCATCCTGGGGGATTCGCTGGCACGCACCTTGCGTTTGCTGGGACACAAAGTAATCACGGACAATCATCTCGGGGATTGGGGCACGCAGTTTGGCATGTTGATTGTCGGGTGGATATATGCGACAGCCTGCGGCCAGGACATTTCCAAGATGGCCGACCCAATTGGCGAGCTTGAACGGCTTTACAAATTGGTAAGCGCCGCCAGCAGAGGCGAACCGGAGCCTTTGGCGATATTGAGGGATAAATTGAAGCCCCCATTTGAACTGGGGAAGCGGTTCTTTGAACCGGACGGGCTTCTCCAATTTGCGAAGTATCATCTCGTCAAATTGCAGAGCGGTGACTCGCAGGACACCGGAATCTGGGAAGAGCTCATCAGGATTTCAAAAAGCCAGTTTGATGCGATTTACCAGCGGTTGGGCGTGACGTTCGACTATACGCTCGGTGAAAGCTTTTACAATCCGCGCCTCAAACCGCTGGTCCAGGAATTGCAAGACAAAGGGATCGCTCGTGAGAGCGAAGGGGCATTAGCCATCTTTTTCGAGGACATTCCGCAATTAACCGAACACCCGGCGTTGGTTCAGAAGAGCGATGGCGCCTTCAACTACACGACCACCGACCTGGCCACGCTGGCCTATCGCGTCCAGACCTGGCGGGCCGAGGAAATCATTTACGTGACCGATGGCCGCCAGCAACTCCATTTTCGGCAGTTGTTCGCCAGCTTCCGCCGCTGGCATCCCGAGGCCACGACCAGGCTCGCCCACGTCTGGTTCGGCTCCATCCTCGGCGAGGACGGCAAACCGTTCAAGACCCGCTCCGGCGAGACCATCCGCCTGGCGGAACTGCTCGACGAGGCCGAGGAACGCGCCTTTAAGGTCGTTTCCGAGAAGAGCCCGGACCTGCCCGAGGGGCAGCGCCGCCAAATCGCCCGCCTCGTCGGCCTCGGCGCGGTCAAATACGCCGACCTGCTGCCCAACCGCCAGAGCGATTATGTGTTCAGTTGGGACAAGCTGCTGGCCTTGAACGGCAATACGGCGCCCTATTTGCAGTATGCCTACGCCCGCATTCGCAGCATCTTCCGCAAGGGCGGACTTGCCAGCGCGGAGCGCCCGGGGCAGAACGCCCAATTGAGCTTGAGCGCGCCGGAAGAAATTGCGCTCGCCAAGCGCCTGCTGGACTTCGGCCTGGTGCTCGAGGCGGTCGCTGAGGAGTATCGGCCCAATTTCCTCTGTAACTATCTCTATGCCCTGGCCGGACACTTCACCGCCTTCTACGAGCACTGCCCGGTGCTGAAATCCGAACCCGCACAACGCGCCACGCGCCTGGTTCTCTGTGAGCTGACCGCCCAGGTCTTGCGGCAGGGCCTGGAAGTCCTCGGCATCCAGACCCTGGAACAGATGTAGTGGGTGCCTTGGCCTGCTCTTGGTAGTCTCCTGCTGCGGCCAGGGTTTCTCCCCACACCTCGCGACCGGTTCGGGCGCAAGCTAAAGTTCTTGACCGGCAAAACTCGTTGTAATCAGGTCAAGTTTCGCTGCGATTGCAATCCCGATTCCGAATCGGGACTCGATTCCAGAGGCGGTCTGAGGGCGGCCTCGCTAAGATTTACGATTCCCGGTTCCCATCTCCCCTTGGTTGCGTCTCGGCGGCGGGAACAGCCGGCAACTGGCCACGCCCATCTTCGCCAGGCGAAAGCAGAGGCCCGTCCAGAGACAGCCGAAACCGTATTTGATGCTGCGGCGCAGGTTGATGGAGGAGGCCTCCGGGAAATACTTCGTGGGGCAACTCACCTCGCCAATCGTGAAGCCATGCCAGAGAATCTGCGCCAGCATCTGGTTGTCGAAGACGAAATCATCCGAATTGCCGGCCAGGGAGAGCCGTTCGAGGAGTTCCCGCGAGAAGGCGCGATAGCCGGTGTGATACTCGGAGAGTTTGGCCCCGAGCAGGAGGTTCTCGACCAGGGTCAGCCAGCGATTGGAGACATAGCGCCAGGGCGGCATGCCGCCTTTCAAGGCGTAGCCGCCCAGGATGCGGCTGCCGAGCACGCAGGGGTGCAGCCCGTTGCCAATAATAGCGGCCAGCGCCGGAATCAACTTGGGCGTGTACTGGTAATCGGGATGAATCACTATCACGATGTCCGCCCCCGCCTCCAGCGCCAGCCGGTAGCAGGTCTTTTGATTTGCCCCGTAGCCTTTATTGACCTGGTGCACGTGGACCTGCACGCCCTCCAGGCCCTGCGCCACCGCCACCGTCTCATCCCGGCTCCGGTCGTCCACCACAATGATCGCGTCCACCAACTGCTGTTCGCGCACTTCCGTGTAAGTCTGGCGGAGCGTCCGCGCCGCGTTGTAGGCCGGCATCACGACCACGACCTTTTTATCTCGATACATGACGCGCCCAGGATAGCGCATCGGACTTCCTGGGCGCAATGGGCGCGTTAGGCTGCGAAATCCGCATTGTTCAGGGGCGGCGTCTCTGGGTCCGCGGCCATGACGCAGCCGGCGGCAGCCTTCGCGCAAGGCGTTACTCCCGAGGGTTCTTGACCGGCAAAACTCGTTGTAGTCAGGTCAAGTTTCGCTGCGATTGCAAGAATGCGCTGAGCCGGCGCTTCTTTGAGGTGAATTGAGCATTGAGGATTGAAAAACGATCATTGGTTATTGAAGAATGCCCGTCCCGCCACGCGGGACCGCATGAACTTTCGGACTGCGGACTCAATGAGCAATAAGCAATACTCAATACTCAATGAATCCCGATTCCGAATCCCGATTCCGAATCGGGATTCCAGAGGTGGTCTGAGGCGCAGGTTCGCTAAGTGCGCCATTTCACAAATCCGCTCACGTATTTATGAAATGGCCCACTAAGTATCGGGACTGCGCTCGGAATTCGGATTTGGGCCCTCTGCCTTCGGGTCTCTGGAACGAGACCTCCGAGCACCCAGGACCGCCGCCCACGCCCCTGGCTGCCCCTACTGCCGCGTGGAGTGATCTTGCATCCAGTACACGTCCTTATTGTTCGGGCTGGAGACGTTCAAAGTCAACTCGGCAGTCAATGGCGGCATCGTTCGGCCGTCCAGCCAGCGGTGAATCTCGGAGTGGCCATCGGCGAAGGCAAACCCGCAGCCCCGGCCGTGGTAGCTGGCGGGAAAGTCCACGATCTTCGTCCTGGTGATGTCCGGGTAGTAGTCCATCTCCGTCACGAAATAGGCGTCGTTGATGCTGTCCTGGCGTTCGTCCAGGATAACGAAGGTCATGGCTGGTCCTGGGCGGACCATGTCTGAGAGCTTCCGAAAAACCATCCAATTCCCATTGAGTCCCCAACCACCCCTATAGCCGTTGACCGCCGAGTCGCCATTGCCGCCCACCCAATTGCTCATCGAAACACTGCGCACGCGGGGCACGCGCAGGCCGGCGCTGGTGATGCCGTAAGAAGTATCCGCCGGGCAATGCCAGATGGCAGTCGATTGTCCGCAATAGGGCATCAGCGGGCTCTTGCGGACCGTAGTATCGAGGTTCCAATTGTCAGGCGCCGCCGGATTGGAGCCGTCGATGATTCCCGTCACCCAGACGGGGCACTTGGCCAGAACCCCGGCATCAGTAGCGTAGGCATACGGCAGGCTGTCGCGATAATCTTCCGCATACATGCGCCAGGCGATCATGAGTTGTTTGGTGTTGTTCATGCACCCGATGCCCTGCGCCCGGCTTTTCGCCTTGCTCAGGGCCGGCAGCAGCATCGCCGCCAGAATGGCGATGATGGCGATCACCACCAGCAGTTCAATCAACGTGAACCCGCGCGCGGGGGCCCCCCGCGCATCCCGCAATCTCAGCGAACATTGCCTGTAACTCATGACTCATCTCCAGGTTCAACCGGCACCCGGTCCAACTGGTACACCGGCAGCTTATCGCCGAGCGTCAGCGCATGTCAAGCGGCAATCTCAGGTCAGATCCTTCTTGCAACCCAGTCTCAATTACGATATTTTGCCGGCGGTGAAGCAACAACCGCCATGAGCCTTCAAGATGAAACCATCCCGGATTTCATCCGCGCGTCCAGTTCGGTCCCTCGACCCCTTTTGAGCTTATGCCTGCCCTTGAACCGCCTGCCCTTCAACCGCTGACTTCAGTTGCCCTCGGCACGACCGCCATCGTTGCCGAAATCAAGCTGCCGCCCGAGAGCCGGCCGCGGCTGATGGAGATGGGACTGCTGGTGGGGACGCCGGTCGAGCTGGTGCGCTTTGCGCCGCTGGGTGACCCGCTGGAGATCAAGGTGCGCGGTTACAACCTGACCTTACGCAAACACGAGGCGGAACAGATTCTCGTGCGGCCGAACGCCTGAAGGCGCCGGCGGAGGTGAGCCACAGCCAGATGAGTTCCGGACCTTCAAGCGCCCCAAGGGCAGTTGTCCCGCCCCTTCAGCCAAACCCGGCGCCGGCCGCGGGTTCCCCTGTCCAGCCGCCGGCCGAACAGCCGCGGGCGGAGGAGCCGCCGCCCAGCCGCGGGCGAGCGGCGGCGCCGGCCTATGTGGTAGTGGCCGGCAATCCCAACTCCGGCAAGACCACCCTGTTCAACGCGCTGACCGGTCTGCGGGCCAAGGTGGGGAACTACGCGGGGGTGACGGTCGAGCGCAAGGAAGGCCGATTGCTGGGCGCGCCGGCGCAACTCAATGCGCGGGTGCTCGACCTGCCGGGGGCCTACAGCCTGAGCCCGCAGTCGCTGGACGAGCAAATCGCGCGGGACGTCCTGCTGCACCGGCTGCCGGAATTGCCGGCGCCCTCGCTGATCGTGGCGGTGGTGGATGCCTCCAACTTGCAGCGCAACCTCTACTATGCGACCCAGGTCATCGAGTTGGGCCACCCCACCCTCCTGGCGCTGAACATGATCGATGTGGCGGAAGAAAACGGCCACCAGATTTCGGCCCGGCACCTTGCCGACTCGCTCGGGGTGCCGGTCGTGCCGCTCATCGCCAGCCAAGGCCAGGGGCTGCCCGAACTTTGCCAGAAAATCATCTCCGCCTTGCAGCGCCCTGAGGCGCCCAAGCCGCGCCGGTTCTGCGATTTGCCCGCCCCGCTGGCAGCGGAGGCCGAGGCGCTGGCCGGCTTGCTGGCGGAAACGTTTCCGCAGCGGCGGGCCCAAGCCGCCGCCGAGGCCCTGCTGCTCTTGAGCAATGAAAAGGCCCTCGCCTCCAGCCTCGACCACTATCCCGCGCCCATCGCCCAAGGGGTGCTGGCCGCCCGCCGGCGCCTGGAAGCCGCCGGGCTCGATTGGCGGAGCGCGGCCATTGAGGGTCGCTACGCGAGGGTCTCGGCCATTCAACGCGCCGCCACCCTGGAAGTGGCGCCCCCCGGCGAGACCTTCAGCGACAAGCTGGACCGCCTGCTGACGCATAAGCTCTGGGGCACGCTCATCTTCGTCGGCATCATGACCTTGATGTTCCAGAGCATTTTCTCCTTTGCGCGCCTGCCCATGGACGCGCTCCAGGGCGGGGTGGACTGGCTGGGGAGCGCCGGGGGCCGGCTGATACCGCCCGGCGACCTGAACCGCCTGCTGGTGGACGGGGTGATCGCGGGTGTGGGCGCGGTGATTGTCTTTCTGCCCCAGATTCTGCTGTTGTTTCTCTTCATTGGTTTTTTGGAGGACACCGGTTACATGGCCCGGGCGGCGTTTCTAATGGACCGCTTGATGAGCAAGGTCGGTCTGCACGGCAAGAGCTTCATCCCGATGCTCAGCTCGTTTGCCTGCGCGATACCGGGCATCATGGCCACGCGCACCATCGAGAGCCCCAACGACCGGCTGGTGACGATCCTGGTTTCGCCGCTGATGAGTTGTTCGGCGCGCTTGCCCATCTATACCCTGCTCATTGGGGCCTGCATCCCCAATCTCACCGTGCTGGGGTTTCTGAAGTTGAGCGGCTTGACGATGCTGGGCATGTACCTGCTGGGGATTGTGGTGGCCTTGCTGATGGCCTGGCTGTTCAAGCAGACCCTGCTCAAGGGCGAGCCGCCGCTGCTGCTCCTGGAACTGCCGCCCTACAAACGGCCCTTGCTGCGCGTGGTGCTCCGCCACATGTGGGACCGCGCCAAGCTCTTCCTCCAGCGCGCCGGCACCGTCATCCTGGGCATCAACATTCTCCTGTGGTTCCTGGCCACCTACCCGCGCAGCAGCCAAATCGAGCGCCAATTCGCCGCCGAACGCGTCGCGCTCAAAACCGCCGCCGCCCAGCAAGCGGGCCGGCCCGAGCTGCCTGGACCCGCGCGGCTGGCGCCCCCAGCCGGCAGTTTGCAGGCGCAACTTGGCGCGCTCGACAACCAAGAGGCCGGCGCCAGGCTCCGCCAGAGTTTTGCCGGACGGCTGGGCCGGCTGATCGAACCCGTGCTTGCGCCGCTCGGCTTCGACTGGAAAATGGACATTGGCATCGTTTCTTCGTTTGCTGCCCGCGAGGTGTTCGTCAGCACGATGTCCACGGTCTATAACGTCGGCCAGGCCGAGGCCCCCGCCTCGAGCATGAGCGGCCTGGCCAAGACCCTCCAGGACCAGAAACGGCCCGACGGCACGCCGGTCTATACGACCCTGACCGCCCTCACCCTGATGGTCTTCTACGTCTTCGCCCTCCAGTGCGTCAGCACGGTCGCCGTCGTGCGCCGTGAAACCAATTCCTGGGAATGGCCGCTTTTCCAATGGCTCTACATGGGAAGCTTGGCCTGGGGCCTGGCCTTCGTGACGTTTCGGCTTGGCCACTTGCTGGGCTGGCGCTGACGCCTAGGCTCGCGCCGTGAAAAAGTACGGCCACATAAGCTTCGAAGCTCGAGATGTTTTTGACCGGCGCGCTCGGCCGCAGACAGGTTGGAGTCAGGGGGTGAGCGTGACCCAACCGGTTGTGGAAATGGCGGCGGCGCCACCGCCTCGGAGCACATGATTTTTCACTGTATGTGCCTGATCCCCAAGCTGATACAAAAACGCGTAAAGAAAATGCTTGCAGTCTTGAGCCAGATTCACTATATATTTGGATCCAGGAAACGAAACGAACTTGCAGGCTTGGCAACATCTGAGTTCGGGTCGGTCAATTCGGCGTCGAGCTTTCACCCTGCTCGAGCTGCTGGCCGTGATCGCCACTATCGCCACGCTGGCCGCGCTGCTCCTGCCCGCCCTCTACAGCACCAAAGCCAAGGCGCATCAGGCCAACTGCCTGTCCAATCTTCGCCAACTCGGTATCGCCTGGACCATGTACTATGATGAGAACAGTGATCGGCTGGTGGAGTCCTACCCGGTCAACAATTCCTATGTCTGGGTCCAGGGGGATATGACCAACGCCGCCCAGGCCGTGAACCTCGATTTGATTCGAGCCGGCAAGCTCTACCATTACAACCAGGATGTCCGCATTTATCATTGTCCCACCGACGCGGGTGTAACGATTGGCGGAAGGCTGGTCCCGTCGGTGCGCAGCTATTCGATGAACTCATTCATGGGCGCCCGCGCGCGGGACCTCCCGCCCATCCCTATCACCGCCGTCGGTTTTGTTCCGTTCTTCGCCAGCCACAGCGACCTGCCCGCGCCCGACAAACTGTTTGTCCTGCTCGATGAAGACGAGCGGAGCATCGACGACGGTTTCTTCGTGACCGACCCTGCCGCGCGGGTTTGGTACAGTTTTCCGGCCGTGTCCGCCCATCGCCATAACTTCAGTTCCGGGTTCATCTTCGCTGACGGCCATGGCCGGACCATTCACTTCCTGGACCCGCGCACGGCCCAAGTTTGCCAACCCGAGACCGACCAGGCCGGCAACGCGGACTTGGCCGGCCTTGCCAAGGCGGCAACCGTCCCTGCTTCACAGTAGGGCCAGCGTCGGGCCTGCCTCGGTTTGCGGGGCCGCGACCGCCCCGTTGCGGAGGTCCACTTCCCGGCCCTTCCAGCACGCCACGCCGATGTCATTGAGGCAGCCGAGGCGGTAGCGGTAGGACCAGCCGTAGAAAGGATTGTTCGTCGGCCAGAAAGAAATCAGATCCAGCCCGGCCACCCTGGCCAGTTGGACGGCCCGCAGGATGGCGGCCCGACGATCGTTCCAGTTGAAGAGCAGGTATTTCCATTCCAGCACCGGCTGGGCGAGGCCCCTGGCGTTGCGGTAATCCACCAGCGCCTTCATGTTGGCATAGGCCTTTTCAAAGCTGCCGTAGCGTTCGTATTTCTTGAGCATCCCCTCGTTAATGCCCGCAACCGAGAAGAGGATGTGGCTGGCGTAGAGGGCGGCCTGGCGCTTGGCGTTGGTGTTCAGGGTCATGCCGTTGGTGGAGATCACAATCCGGCAATTGGGGTTCTTCTGGCGCAGCAGCGGCAGTTCCTCCCCAATGTTGGGCGAGAGGAACGGCTCGCCCTGGTTCAAGTAAAAGAGTTGCTGCAAACCGAGGTCTTTCACCAGGTCCGCCATCCGCGAGAGCTGGTCCAAATCCATCTGGGCCACGGTTCGCGTTCGCGCCGCCGTAGCCCGGTCGCAGCCGATACAGTCGAGGTTGCAGCGCACTGTGTTTTCCAGCAGCATTCCCCGGTAGGGCAGGCGCGGTTTGGGACCGGCAAACATCGGCGGGCCCGGCTGGACCGTGGATTTGGGCGTCCGCATCCGGTCCCCGCACCGGGTGCAGGCCTGGAGCGGGAGCCTCCCTTGGGCCAACTCCTGGCGCAGCCGCTGCGCCGCCCGCCCGAAAAACACCGCCTCGAAGCTCTCCCGGCCCAGGTCGCCAATGTGGCCGGAGCCGTCGTAATCCTGGCAACTGCACGAGACGCTCAGGTCGCAGTTAATGGCCAGGTTGTATTCCGACTCCCCAGCCAGCGAGCGGCAATAGAAACGCTGCCCCTTGAGACGCGCCGACCACTCGATTTGGTACTTCAGGACCTTCCGAAGCATGTCGCTGATGAGCCAATTGAATCGCCTGCCCTTCTCCTTGGCGGGCGCCTTCGGTTGCTCGGCGTGGCGCAATGCAGACATCCGGCATTATACTTCCATTTTGTCCGCCAAAGGTCAATTCCCGGCGGAGATGCTCAACGCGGCGCAACGGCAAACAGAAGGGAACGGGCCTCCCCGTGCAACTGCGATGCGCGCGCTCCAACGGAAATGGGACGGGGGCACGTGCGCACGGGGCGCCCGCACTCGTCGGCTGGCCGCAGCGCCGCCCGGCGGCTAAGTGGGTCATTTCACAAATCCGCTCACGTATTCGGCGGTTCTTTTTCGCGCAGACAGCGTTGCTCGCACCTCACAGATCCCTGCGGATATGCTCGGTGCTCGCGCCTTGTCTGCACGAAAAATCCCTCGCCGCCTACGTGAGTGTATTTATGAAACGGCCCACTAAGGCACCCGCTCGGGCTGGAGCAGTTCTTTGAGGTTGTAATGGGTGAAGCGGGCGTGGGCGGCAACGTTCTGGGAATCGGCGTTGGCGACCCAGAAATCGAGCGTGTCCGGGGCGAAGAGGGCGCAATGAATGTTTGAGGTCATGCAGACGGGCCGCCGCATCAGTTGGCGCGCCCCCTCGGCATCGAGCTTGCCGAAGTTGGCCTGCACCCGGCGGGCCAGTTCCTCGTAGCGGTCGCCGGCGCTCATCAGGACCGCGTCCGGGATCGGGTGCCGCAGCAGCGGATGACTCTGGCCAGGACCGATGGTCTCGAATTTGTCCGGGGTGGCGGCGATGCCCACGGCCCGCTTGGTTTTGGCGTCCGACACGACGTAGTAGTACTCGCAAGTGCGCGGTCCTTTGCGCAAGATCGCCACCGCTTCGTCGAGGGTGTCGGCCTGCTCCATGACTTCCCGCAGCAGCTCGGCCATCGGCTTGCCGTCCCATTGTCCTTGCCCGCGGCCGCCCATCTCGCCGATGGCCACCTGCTTTTGGTTCATGGCCGTGACCGTGCCGATCATCCCCGCGTAGCTGATGTTGACCCACGCGTTGCCCTGGTCGGGTTGCACGACCATGACCACGGCGTTCTGCTCCAGGCCCAGGCCGCGGAGGTAATCCAGGACCCGTCCGTGATACAGGCGCCCGCCGGCGGTGGCCTCGCCAAAGAGGGCGAAGCCGCTGCAGTGGAACAGCTCGGGAAACAAATTCGCCAGCCGCACTTCCTCGCGCCAAAGCCCGGCCGCGTCGGCTAGGGCGTCCATCTCCCGAAAATACCGCTCCCTCACAAACGGCGTCAGCCGCTGCTGGGCCGACTGCATCTCCCCGAAAAACCAACGGCCCTTCTCGAAGGAACTCCCGACGCCGACCCCGTAAAGCATGTGCTCCACCAGGCCGCGCACTTCCTTCTTCAAAAGCGCCCCCTGCTGCCGCCCCATCTCCTCGGGCGTGCCCTTGAGATAGAGCACCCGCGTGCCGTCGATCTCCTCCAGGCGCCCGTTGCCCTCGCGGGCCAGGACGCGCCGCTGGCCGGCGGCGGGGCCGAGGGGCGGCACTTTCTCGCCGAGCAGCCCCAGCGCCACCTTGAGAAAACGGGTCACGTGCGAGCGGGCGATCGACTCGATCTTATCGCCTGCTCCAGGCGCGAGCTTCCATTTCTCCGCCGGCCAGGGGTCGCCCAGCCGGGGTTGCAGCAGCTCCACCTGCACGTCGGCGCCTTTGGCTTCGCGGTAACCCAGCCGCAGGGGCAGGCAATCGTTTGCCCGCAGCCAAAGCTCAAAGGTCGCTCGCGGGAGCTTGAGGCCGCTCACGGCTTCCGGCTTGGGTGTCGCCTTGAGGACCCGGCACCGGGCCCCGCCCACCTCCTCGTCCGGCAGCGCCTCCAGGTCCAGCAACAGCGGCAGCACCAGGAGTTGCTCCCGGGCAATGGGCAGCTTGAGCGGGCCGAGCGGCGTCGAGTCCTTCCGGTCCGGGGCGCTCGAAAACGGCGCCACCTCCGGCGAGCCGAGCAACCCGAATTTCTTTTCCGGCGCGTGCAGCCAGACCTCCTGTCCCTCGCGGCCGAGGACGTAACTCTGACCGTCCCAGTTTGCCGCCAGGCGCAGGCGGTCCGGCGCCTGGAAGGCCAACTCCCATTGGCGGCCGGCGAGTTCCCCGGGCACACCGTCCGCTTTCACGATTTTGAGGGTGGTCGTGAACGTGCGGGCCGGCTCGCCGGCCGGCGGTTCGACCACCAGCGCCAGGCGGCTGAGGGCCGTCGCAAGGAGCTGGACGGGGGAGTTCGTGTCGGTCGTCTGGGCGGGGACCAGCCGAGGCAGGGCCAGTGCGAAGCAGACGAACCACAGGGCAAAACGCGAGGTCATCATAATGTTGACTGCCTTGAAGAATAGACCATCTGCGGCGCGATGTCACGATTCTTCGCTCCGGCTCGGCTCGGTTCAGCTTGCGCCGGGTCCGCGGGCACGCGCCGCCCCCGACGGCGAAGTCCGGGGGGATGCCCGTGTCCCATATCGCCTGGATAGTGGCGATGGTGTCAGGCTGGAAAGGCCGGACTTGGGGCAGCTTTGCTCCCTGGCATAAGCTGAGCGACGCATATTCTGGGCGCATTCATTGGCCCACTTGTTGTAGTCGGGCGCCAAGATGTTATGCCGGAGGCGCCTGTCCCAGAGTCTTCAAGCGGTGCTGAATTTTTTCCCAATGCGTGCCCTGCCAGAATAATTTGTCGCAACGGCAGCAGAGGAAGAATTCGTCGAGCCAGCGGTAAGTGCGCGGCGGAATCCGCTCCCGCAGGGCCTCTTTGGCCACGCGGCGCAAGTCGCCCCCGCAGCTCATGCAGTGCGGCTCCCGCGCCGCCAGTCCAAACTCCCGGAACACCAGCGCCAGTTGTTCGGCTATGGTCAGGGTCGGCGGCAGCCAGAAACCGGGAATCATCCCGTCCCGCAAGACCCGCCGCTCCATCAACATGCTGTCCGTCGTCAGGATGACCGCTGACCGCTTCACGGCTTCGCGCAGCAAATCGTCATCATCGATCCCGGCCTCCCAGATCGCCTCATATCCCGCCGCCCGCAGCCACCGCGCCAGCCCCCCCAGCCCGGCATCGCAGAAAAACCGGGTGGCGCCCGGCGCCGGCTTGACGCCCTGAAAGCGCGGCCGGGCCGCCAGTTCTTCATAGACCCGCCTGAGTGCCTCTGCCAAAGCAATCCCTTCCTTCAGGCTCAGCCGCCGCGCCTTTCCGACCAGCCACTGCACGCCCGGCTCCAGCCGCCGCGCCCCCGCCGCCTGGAGCAGCGTCCGATACCGGACCTCATAAGCTTTGCGCATTCTGCTCATGCCTCACCGCTCGAATGTAAACGGAACGCCTCAACCCTTCAACGCCTTGCGGCCTCAAAAGTTAAGACTTCCCTCTGCTTCCGCGTTGGCCCAAAATGGGCGCGTGAAGCCTAGACTGGTGGTCCTTGCCGCGCTGCTCCTGGCTCTGCCCAGGGCGCCGGCCGCCGATTGGCCGCAGTGGCGGGGCCTTGAGCGGAACGGCCTTTCCCCCGAGCGCATCAAGGCCGCTTGGCCGGCGCGCGGCCCCGCCATCCGCTGGCGCGCCGCGATCGGGGCGGGCTTCTCTTCAATCTCGGTTAGCCAGGGCCGCGCCTACACCCTGGGCAACTCCCATGACCAGGACACCATCTGGTGTTTCGATGCCCTCACGGGCAACGTGCTTTGGAAACACACCTACCCCGCCCCGCTCGACCCGCAGTGGTACGAGGGCGGCCCGGGCTCCACCCCCACCGTGGACAGCAACCACGTCTTCACCATCAGCAAATGGGGCGATGTCTTCTGTCTCGATGCCGCCAAGGGCACGGTCCTCTGGCAGCGCGACCTGCGCGCCCAGGGGCTGGTGCCCAACCGCTGGGGCTTTGCGGGCTCGCCCCTCGTCCGCGGCGACCTGCTCATCCTCAACGCCGGCAAGGCCGGCATCGCCCTCCATCGGGCCACGGGCCGCGTCGCCTGGTCCACCGGCACCAACGCCACCGGCTATGCCAGCCCCACCCTGTTCAATCCTGCCGGCAGAGAATCCGTCTTGATCTTCGCCGCCAAGGCCCTGGTGGCCCTCGACCCCGCGACCGGCCGCGAGTGCTGGCGGCACCCCTGGGAGACCAAATGGGACACCAACATCACCGACCCGCTCGTGGCGCAGAATCGGATTTTCATTTCCAGCTTCAGCCGCGGCTGCGCCCTCCTCTCCGTCCAGGATGACCGGCCCCAAGTCCTCTATGACACCAAGGTCCTCTACAATCACCTCAGTCCGGGCGTTGTCCTCGGCCCTTATCTCTACGCCTTCAGCGGCGAAGCCAAGTTCACCACCGATTTCCGCTGCCTCGAGCTGGCCAGTGGGAAATTGCAGTGGACCTCCAAAGACCCGGCCTTCGGCTCGGTCATCGGCGTGGACGGCCAATTGCTGGTGCTCTCCGACAACGGCCAATTGCTGCTCGCCGGGGCCTCGCCCGCCGGCTTCAAACCGCTGGCCCGCGCGCGGGTGCTGGACGGCAAGTGCTGGACCCCGCCCGCCCTGGCCAACGGCCTGCTCTACGCCCGCAACGCCAAGGGCGACCTGGTCTGCGTGGACTTGAGCCAGACCGGGCAAGGCGGCCTAAAGTGAGCCGGTGCTGGAAGCCCCTTACATGGATCCCACGGGATCGATGTCCACGGACAGCCGGACGTCCTCGGGCAGGACCAGCGACTGGTTAAGCAGGGCCAGGCGGCGGCTGAGGGCGCTCATGCGCTGGACGCGGAGCATGATTTGGTAGCGGTAGAAGCATTCGGCGCGCAACAGCGGCGCCGGGGCCGGGCCGGCCACGATCAGGTCCTTGAAGTCGGCCAGCAACTTGTCCAACTCCCGTTTGAGATGGTCGGCGGTGAATTTGACTTTCTCTTCGTTCCGACCTTTGAGGGTGAGCAGGGCGATGCGGCTGAGCGGGGGATATTTCAGTTGCGCGCGAAACTCGAGCTCCTGCTCGTAAAAGCCGGCAACGTCGTGGCGGCGGGCGCATTGAATGGCAGGGTGGAAGGGGGTGAAGGCCTGGACGAAGACCTCGCCTTCCACCTCGCCGCGCCCGGCCCGGCCGGCCACTTGCGTGAGCAATTGAAAAGTCCGCTCGCTGGCGCGGAAATCGGGCTGGTGCAGGGCCAGGTCGGCGTAGATGATGCCGACCAGCGTGACGTTGGGGAAGTGGAGGCCCTTGGCGATCATCTGCGTGCCGACCAACACGTCAATCTTGCCGGCGCGAAAATTGCCCAGAATCCGGCGATAATCCTCCTTGCGCTTGAGGGCATCGGAATCCATCCGCACGATGCGCGCTTGGGGGAACAATTTGGCCAGGGTGGCTTCGACTTTTTGCGTCCCCATGCCGGCAAAGCGAATTGCCGGGTTGCGGCAGCGCTCGTTCGGGCAAACGGCCGGCACCGGCTCGGTGTGCCCGCAGACGTGGCAGGTCAGTTTCGCCTCCTGGCGATGGTAGGTGAGTGAGATGCTGCAGTTTGGGCAGCCGGCTACGTAGCCGCACCGCGGGCATTGCAGCGAGGTCGAGTAGCCGCGCCGGTTCAGGAAAAGGATGACCTGCTCCTTCCGTTCCAGCCGCTGGGCGATGGCCTCCTTGAGCTGCGGCGAGAAGATCGGAATCACCTTGCCCTTGCGCAGCGTCTGGCGCATGTCCACCACGCGCACCACCGGCATCTTCTTGTCGTCCGCCCGCTCCAGCAACTGCAGCAGCTTGTACTTGCCCGTGGTGCAGTTGTAGAAACTCTCCAGCGACGGCGTCGCCGAGCCGAGGACCACCACCGCCCCTTCCATCCGCCCGCGCACGATGGCCACGTCCCGGGCATGATAACGCGGCGCCTCCTCCTGCTTGTAGGTATGCTCGTGCTCTTCGTCCACCACGATCAGCCCCAAGGCCTCGACCGGCGCGAAGATGGCGGAGCGGGCGCCGATGACGATTCGGGCGCGGCCCTGGCGGATTTTGTGCCATTCATCGTGCCGCTCGCCCGCCGACAAATGGCTGTGCAACACCGCCACCAGGGTCCGCAGCGGGCCGGAACTGAAACGCGCCTTGAACCGCTCGACCGTTTGCGGGGTGAGCGAAATCTCGGGCACCAGCACGATGGCCCCCTGGCCCTGCTTCAGGGCGTGCGCCAGGGCCTGCAAATAGACTTCCGTCTTGCCGCTCCCGGTCACGCCGTGCAGCAGAAAAGTGTGGGAACCTCCGCCAGCAGGGGGCTGGGCGGGTGATTGCCTAACCGAGCCGGGCGCCGCGCCGCGCGCGGCATCAGTCCCCTTCATCCCCTCCCCTGCTCTCGGGGCGGCAGCGCCCAGCAGCAAACTGCCCTGACTCTCGGCTCCTGCCTCCCGCTTCCCGGCTTCCGGCTCCTGTCCGCCCGCATCCAGGGCCGCGGTGATCGCGGCCAGGGCCTTGGCCTGCGCGGGGTTGAGCGACAGCGGCTGGCTCGGCACGATTTGCTCGGACGCATAAGGGTCGCGCTCGGAGACCTGGGCGGAGATGGCCACCAGGCCCTTGTCCTCCAGGCGCCGGACGGTGGCCGCCGTCGTTTCAGCCAGTTCGAGCAATCCCTTGAGCGCCAGCTCGCGGCGCTCTTGCACGATGTGCCAGACCTCCTTTTGGCGCTTCGAGAGTTTGGGCACTTCGCCCGCCAACGGCACGGCGCGCACATAAAGCCGTTCGCGCCAGCCCGCCTGCTCGTGGCGGACCGCCTCCGGCAGCACGCATTTGAGAGCGATTTCCGGCGCGCAACAATAATACTCGCCGATCCACCGGGCCAGCTTCAGGACCTTGGGCGTCACCAGTGCCTGGGCGCCGATAACTTTCAGGATCGGCCTGAGCTTCGCCCGGTCCGACTCCTCGGCCAGGGCGGTGACGCACCCCAGCACCTTCCGCGGGCCCAACGGGACCTGGACACGGCTGCCCACCTCCACCTGCTCCGCCAGTTCGGGCGGAACCAGGTAATCGAACTCCTTGCGGAGGGCCAGTTCCAAAGTAACGCGCGCAATCATCGTTCGTCCGCGCCGCCGGGGCAATGTCCGTTTTGCATTCAGGCCTGTCCAGCGCAAAACAGGACGTGGGACAATAGCGGGCACATTTCCGAATGACGACGCCTGTTATGGAGTGCGCTCTCTTGCCGGCGCTTTTCAAGGCGGCTGGCTTTGGTTTGCTCGAGCGAACTCAACGTTGCGGGCGCACTTGCAAAGCGGCGCCAGGTCGCCGCACTCCAAAGCGTGCCCGGCGTACTCCGGAAACCGCCCTCACTCGGAGTTGCGCCCGACCAGGCCTGGCGGAGTTTGTGATTGAAAGTGCGCGGGCTGCGTGATAATACCACGGGCCATGTTGGCAGTTGTATTCCGGGGACCGTGTGGGATGGCCGGCCCTCACGCGCCGGCTTGGCCCGCGCGCAATGAAGTCCTGGCCCAGGTATCCCCAAGCCCCGCGCCCGCGCCCGCGCGGCCGCAAAAGCTCCCGGCGCCCAGAGTCCTGCCGTGCCTGCTCCTCGCCCTCTTTGTCGCCGCCGCCCGCTTGTGCGCCGCACCGGGTGCCGCCCTGGTGGCCGCGGGCCTGCTTTACACCAATGAGCGGGTTGGTGAGCCGCCCTGGTCGATCCACCTGGTGCAAGTGCCCCGCTCAAATTCACTCTACGAGCTTCACTCCCTGCACGCCCGCGGCCGCGCCCTGGGCCTGGAGCCGCTCAGCGCCCAGGTTGCCCTCTTAAAGCCGGCCCTGGGCAAGCCGGCTGCCGCTCTCAACGGCGACTTTTACGTAAGGGACAAGGCTTACGCGGGCGCCCCGCGCGGCCTGCAAATTATGGAAGGCGAGGTGCTGAGCGCGCCCTCAGGCGGGCCCTGTTTTTGGCTCGATGTCTTGGGCGAACCCCACGTGACCAACGTGGTCTCGCGCTTCCAAGTCACCTGGCCCGATGGGACGCCCACGCCCTTCAGGTTGAACGGGGAGCGCAAAACCAACGGCGTCGAACTCTACACCTCGGCGGCGGGGGCCTCGACCCATACCGTCGGCGGGCGGGAACTGGTGCTGGAAAGGCAGCCGGGCCACCTCTGGCTGCCCTTGCGCATCGGCCATACTTACGTCGCCCGCGTCCGCGAAATTCGCTCCGGCGGCAACACCCCGCTGGCCCCGGACATCCTCGTGCTGTCCCTGGGCCCGGCCATCATGGGCAGATTCCTCAACGTCAACACCGGCGCCGTGTTGCAGCTCTCGACCGCCTCGGTGCCGGCTTTGCTCGGCGCTCGGACTGCCCTGAGCGGCGGCCCGGTGCTGGTGCGCGACGGCAAGCGGCAAAAGATCCGAGCCTCCCCCACCGACTCTTACGAACTCGCCTCCATGGTCGAGCGGCATCCCCGTTCGGCGATTGGCTGGAACAAACAATCATTCTTCCTCCTCGAAGTGGATGGCCGCCAAAGGGACCTGTCCGTCGGGATGACCCTGGAAGAGCTCTCCAACCACCTGCTCAAGCTCGGTTGTCAGGAAGTCCTGAACCTGGACGGGGGCGGCTCGGCCACCCTCTGGTGCGAGGGTGAGGTGCGCAACAGCCCCTGCGACGGTTACGAGCGGCCCATCGCCAATTGCCTGGTCGTCGTGAGAAAAGCAGTCAAGTATGATGGCCAAGCCAAGGCCCACATCCCCAAATAGTGTGAGAATCCATCCGCCTTTCTTCCCTGGCTGGTTCATCGTTCCGCTCGTCGGGGCGGCGATGCTCCAGGCGGCCGGGATTGCCCCTGGCGCCGCCAACACGCCTTCCCCCCAGGACCCTTCCGTCTTCTACACCAACGACGTCGACCCTAAGACGCCGATGTCCGCCCACATCATCCGCATCGACCGCTCGGCTGCCGACCTGCGGTTTTGCACCACCTTCGGCAAGGGCGACGCCCTGGGCATGGACACCGTCTCCGAACAGCTCAAGACCTTGCCCCCGCAACTCGGCCAGGTGGTCGCCGCCATCAACGGAGACTTCTACCACAAGATCAAGGAATACGAAGGGCGCCCGCGAGACGTGCAAATCCGCCGGGGCGAGGTGCTCAGCAGTCCCTCCGGCCATACCTCTTTCTGGATGGATACCCGGGGCCAACCGCAAATGAGCAACGTCTGGTCCCGCTTCCGAGCGGTCTGGCCCGACGGAAAGACCACGCCCATGGGGCTCAACGAATATCGGACCAATAATGCCGTGGTCCTTTACACCACAGCGGTGGGCATATCCACGCGCACGCGGGGCGGGGTGGAATACGTCCTCGAACGCGCCGCCGCCAACGGCCCCTGGCTGCCCTTGCGCATCGGCCAGGTCTATGAGGCCCGCGTGCGCCAAGTCCGCAAGGCGGGAAACACCCCGCTGGGGCAGGAGACGATGGTCTTGTCTATTGGCCCCAAGCTGGTTCCCAGCCTGGGCGCCTGGCCAGCGGGGGCCACCGTGAAGCTCATCACGGAAACGGTGCCGGACCTCTCGGGGGTTGATGTGGCCATGGGCGGCGGGCCGGCACTCGTGCAGGACGGCAAGCTCATGCAATGGAAGGGCCTCGTCCACGTCCGCCACCCCCGCACGGCAATTGGCTGGAACAACGATTACATCTTCCTGGTGGTGGTGGATGGCCGGCAGCTCGAGGTCTCCCTTGGCATGACGCTGCCCGAACTGGCCCAATACATGCTCCAGCTCGGTTGCCAACAGGCCATGAATCTTGACGGCGGCGGTTCCGCCACCCTCTGGGCCTTCGGCAGCGTGAAAAACAGCCCCAGCGAAGGCGAGGAACGGCCGGCCTGCAACGCCCTGGTGCTACTGAGGAAAAAGTCCGATTCCCAGCCCAAGTGACCTGCGCAGCCCACGCCGCCCGCGTGCCGGGTTGGGTCCTGACGCGTCGCGAAACACCCTCGACCATCCGGCTTTCGGTCTCTTTTCGGTGCGCAACATTGTCGAACTGCTGAGCCTGGCTATGCTCCAAAAACGCCGCCACCTGAACGGCCGCGCGACCGCCTGCCTGGCCCTGGGCTGCGCTTTATGGCTGGCAGCGACCGTGCTTGGCCGGGCGCCGGAGACACGCCAACCGGAGGCACTGCCCGGCGCTGACCTCTTCACCAACGGCGCCATCCTCCGGATTCGCCTCGACCTCAAAGCGCAGGACATGGAGAGTCTGCGCCGCCAGGCGCGCGAGTTCGTTCCCGCAACGGTGTCCGAAGGCTCAACCGCCTATCCCAACGTCGCCCTCCATCTCAAAGGCTCGGTCGGCAGTTTCCGCCCCCTCGACGACAAACCCGCCTTGACCCTGGATTTCTGCCGCTTCCAGGCCGGCCGGAAATTCCATGGCTTGCGCCGCATCCACCTGAACAACTCCGTCGAGGACCCCAGTTGCGTCAACGAAAAGCTCGGCAGCGAGCTGTTCCGGGCCGCGGGGGTGCCCGCCCCGCGAGTCACCCGCGCCCTGGTGGCGCTCAACGGACGCACCCTGGGCCTCTATGTCCTCATAGAGGGATTCACGGAGGATTTCCTGGCCTGTCATTTCAAGCAGGTCGGCGGCGACCTCTTTGAACCGGAAGGCGGCCACGACATCGACCAGCACCTCAAGCGCAATGCCCTCGAGGCCCCGGCCGGCAACCGGGCCGCCCTCAAAGCCCTGGCCGCCGCCGCCCTCGAACCCGACCCCGCCCGCCGCTGGCCGCGCCTGGAACAGGCCCTCGAGATGCAGCGATTCCTCCCCTTCATGGCCCTGGAAGTCATGCTCGGCCACCGCGACGGCTATTGCCTGGCGCGGAATAATTTCAGGGTTTATCACGACCTCGATACGGGCAAGATCGTTTTCTTCCCCCACGGCCTGGACCAACTCCTGGGTCAGGCGGACCTCCCCTGGCACCCCTTCATGGCCGGCCTGGTGGCGCGGGCCGTGATGGACACGCCCGAAGGCAAGGCGCGCTACGACGCCTGTTTCCGTTCCCTGTTTACCAATCTCTTCCAGAGCGAGGTCCTGACCAAACGCGTCGATGAGCTGGCGCTGGAACTCCGCCCATTCCTGAGCGGCGCCCAATTCGCCGCCCTCCAAAAGGAAACCGCCCTCGTCCAGGAACGCATCGTGCAGCGACACCGCTGCCTGCAGGCGCAGTTCAGCCAACCCCAACTCAAGCTCATGCAGTTCCAGGCCGGCCTTGGCCGCCTCGACCAGTGGGTGGCGGCCGACTCGCCGGCGGGCGGAAAGATGGACCGCGCCCTGGGACCCGGCGGGGTGCCGGCCCTGCGCATCGTGGCCGGGGGCCAGACCCTGGCCTCCTGGCGGGCAAGAGCGCTGCTCGGGCGCGGGCGTTACCGCTTTGAAGGCCGGGCGCGGGTCGCCGGCGTCAAGCCCCTGCCTTACGGCATTCACCAGGGCGCCGGCCTGCGGATTGGCGGCGGCGTCCGCCAGGCGGGCAATTTGACCGGCGACTCCGCCTGGCAGCCGCTGACAGCCCAGTTCCAGGTCGAGACACCCACCCAGGAGGTCGAGTTCATCTGCGAACTGCGCGCCAGCGCCGGAGTGGCCTGGTTCGACCTGGACTCGCTCAAGGTGGCGCAGCTCCCCTGAGGAGCGCGCAGGCCTCGTCCGCGCGGTGCAACTGAAACGCAATACGCACGCGGATCGCGCTCGCCTCGGGACGCACCTTCGGCTGCCGCCGCGCCGGGCGGAGCGCCAAGCTGTTGGCCGGTCGGAACGGCGGCCCGGCCCCGACTTTGGGCCCTGGATTTTGGACAAAAATTCCCAATAGAGCCAATAGAGCCAATGGAGCCAATGGGGGAGTTGCCCTTCGCCGGGAACTCCGAGCTAAGGGTCCATGCAAAAACAAGTTCCGAAGGCGAGGCGTAATTCCAACATTATTCTCTGGCACCCCTCCGGGGTGCGACCGCCAGAGGGCGCCGTGCCCGGTGGTCGTTCCCCCTTTACCCTGAACGACCACCGGCTACTTTCTACCAACCCTCCGGGTTGGAGAAAATCGGAATTTGTTTTTGGACGGGCGCTAAGGCTCGCCCGTTGCGAGATAGCGGGCTGCGTGGACTGGGACCAATGGCTGCTCTCAGGGCGCGGCTCCGCGTTGACAGGGACGTGGGAAGGCTGCCGGGAGACCGCTGGCGGCACTACCGACACGCGCCCGCGCGCACCTCGGGGCGGTACTGTTCTGCGCAGGCCATCGGTCCCTCGGTGATAAGGCTTGCGCCTGGCTAACGCATCCGTCGGGCAGATCAGACGGTCCCCCATCCGGCCAGCGGCAACTGGCGTCAGTTCAATCCGGCCTGATGCGAGTGGCCTCGGCTCTCTGGATTTCGGCGGCGGACGGGGCGGACCAAATGTGAAGTTGGTTGTTTCCATTGCAGGC